>CAKREH010000004.1 GCA_934317215.1 uncultured Roseburia sp. | reverse complement strand
TGTATCCGACACTATCATCTGTCACTTTTTAATTAAAGTGGCAGATATACTAAATATCAATGATACAGTACACTAGTTTGTAAATTTTACAGCCGTACCATATGCAATGACTTCTGCTGCCCCCTGCATAACTGCAGAAGATGCATAACGGATATTTACAACCGCATCAGCACCTAAGCTCTCTGCCTCTTCCACCATGCGCTTTGTTGCAAGTGCTCTAGCCTCATTCATCATTTCATTGTATGCCTTTAACTCTCCGCCAACTAATGTTTTGAAACTCTGTGTAATATCTTTTCCAATATTTTTGCTCTGGATCGTGCTTCCCTTTACCAGACCAAGCATTTCTAAATTTTTGCCGCTGATATAATCAGTATTTACTAAGATCATCTTCTTCTCCACTCCTTATCTCCTGCACACGTTCTACGGTTACTGCAAATGCTACTCCTGCCAGTGCCAGCGGAACAATTACCATCAATAATTTCATGATGACAGTCAGATCCGGGATCAGCATAAATACCGCAGCAATTGCAACATAATACACGATCAGAACTGCTGCAATGATAATTGGAGCGATCATTTTGTTTCGATGTTCCTTTTTCATAACTTTTGCCCCCTTTGTGTATTATCTAATTAATACAATAATACATTCAACAGAATATGTCAACCACAAATCAACGCAAAATATCCCCAGTCCCAGATGATATGTTCAAAACTGTTTTCCAAATATTCGTAAATATCATCTTCCTCATATCCCGTCATGCGGGAGACCACAACCATATAATCACGCACATCTTCGTAGGAAATTCCTCTTCGGCAGGAAGTTGAAGTTCCTTCTTCGCAGAAGCTTCCCTCCCCCTGACTTAACAGCCCATGCAGAAAAACCGCGTGCTTTATTGTGGCATATTCCATTGCGATCCACTGCACCTGTACGACCATCTCCTCTAAATCCCCCTCCGGTTTTAAAGAATCTGCATACAACTCTGTCAAAAGGAACCGCCGCATCAACGGCTGGTATTTCAAAAACTGTACTTCAAACTCCTGCCATTCTTTTATGACTTCCTCATTGATTCCCTGTTCGGATAACTGTTCTGCAAGCTGTGCCACAGGCTCTAAGTATTTTTCATACAAATTTTCCCTGCGGTAATTCTCTGCAAGGTCCAAAAACAGTTCATTGCGCTCCTCGATGGAATACTGCAGTGTCTGTTCAATTCCATCGATCGTTTCTGAAAGTTCTAAAAGGAATCCACCCGGATACATTTTTACCAGATCTGCTAAATCCGGTACCAACGCAGCTTCTGCCTCATCTTTTACCTGCTTATTTTCCATACACCCATCTTTTGCCTGCTCATCTTCCACACGCTCATACACGTCGAGCAGCACATAAAAAATCTTCATCAGATTATGCTCCGGCGTATGCGCTCCATCCTCCATAAGCTTCATTAAAAATGCGCGCAAGTTCACAAGCGGTGCAAGTTCCCGATAAGCGGATGTATCCATTTCCCCGGAAAATGAAATATGTTCTCTTTTCCGCAACAGATCAATGACCGCCGGACAAGACGGCATCAGGGCATATTCTGTGACATCTTCATTAAAGGTATGGATCTCTCTTGGAAAAAGCTGACAGGTCTGTGAGAGTATCTCGTCCCCATAAGTAAGAACCAATCTGCACAATTTTTTGTCATTCAGGAAAGGACAGTCTTTCTTATCATTTAATCCGATGACTCTGCTGCCACCCTTCTTTCTTACATACCCACTCAGCTTTTCTTTTTTTGTCTGCTGCCCTCTATCTGTACCATACATCCCGTCCGGCGTCAGAGTGTGTTTCCACTTTACAAAAGTGTCCTCATCCACCCCGATCTTCCATTCCCTGCAGCATGTAAAACTGCACCGATCCGCTATACAGGTAAAATCTTCATAATAATCCGGCTGCATTTCTCTTCTCTCCTACTTTATGAATAAAAAACATGGAGCTGTTTTTCATAAGGTGTTCAAAACCTACCGAATAGCCGCCTGGTACAGGATGCCAAGCCAAAAAACTAAATCACCTTTCGAAATCCAGCCCCACATTTTTTATAAAATCTTCGTCGTCCACTTTGAGCAGTCCCACACGGCATTCACCACATCCTGATAGAAATCCGGTTCATGGCAGATCAAAAGTACTGCTCCCCGGTATTCGTTTAGAGCACGTTTTAATTCGTCTTTTGCATCCACATCCAAGTGGTTCGTCGGCTCGTCTAAAAGCAGGATGTTGGTCGTGCGGTTCATCAGTTTGCACAGACGTACTTTCGCCTGCTCACCACCGCTAAGTACACGCACCTGGCTTTCGATATGCTTTGTGGTCAGTCCGCATTTTGCAAGCGCTGAGCGTACTTCATACTGGGAAAATGCTGGGAACTCCTCCCATATCTCCTCGATACAGGTATTTTTATTTTCCCCTTTGATCTCCTGCTCAAAATAACCGATCTCCAAATTTTCCCCCAGAGTGACTTCCCCGGATAAAGCCGGAACCAGTCCTAAAATACTGCGCAGCAAAGTCGTCTTTCCGATACCGTTTGCACCGACTAAGGCGATCTTCTGACCACGTTCCATAGAAATATTAAGCGGCTTTGATAACGGTTCATCGTACCCGATGACAAGATCTCTGGTCTCAAAGATATATTTCCCCGGTGTCCTTCCGAGTTTAAAATCAAACTCCGGCTTTGGACGCTCTGCGGCAAGCTCGATCACATCCATTTTGTCAAGTTTTTTCTGACGGGACATCGCCATATTTCTCGTAGCGACACGGGCCTTGTTGCGCGCTACAAAATCTTTTAACTCACTGATCTCCTGCTGCTGTTTGCGGTATGCAGCCTCAAGCTGTGATTTTTTCACTGCATAAACTTCCTGGAATTTATCATAATTTCCTACATAACGGTCAAGTCTCTGATTTTCCATATGATAAATAATATTTACCACGTCATTTAAAAACGGGATATCGTGTGAGATCAGGATAAACGCATTCTCGTACTCCTGCAGATAACGCGTCAGCCATGCAATATGCTCTGCATCTAAATAGTTTGTCGGCTCATCCAAAAGAAGAATGTCTGGTTTCTCTAAAAGAAGCTTTGCAAGCAGCACCTTCATACGCTGCCCGCCGCTTAAATCTGAAACATCATGGTCAAGTCCCAGTTCCAATAATCCAAGTGCTCTCGCAACCTCCTCCACTTTGCTGTCGATAACATAGAAATCATGCATGGTCAGCATATCCTGGATCACACCAAGTTCTTCCATCATGGCATCCATCTGATCCGGATCGGCACTGCCTAACTGATCACAGATCTCATTCATGCGCTCTTCCTGCTCAAACAGCCACGCAAACGCCGACTTTAGGACGCTCTCGATCGTCATCCCCTTCTGCAGGGTAGAATTCTGATCCAGATATCCGGTCCGCACATTTTTCGCCCACTCAACTTTTCCCTCATCCGGCATCAGTTTTCCGGTCACAATGTTCATAAATGTGGACTTTCCCTCGCCATTGGCTCCAACTAACCCGATATGTTCCCCCGCAAGCAGGCGGAATGAAACATCCTCAAAAATTGCACGGTCGCCAAAGCCATGGGTCAGATGTTCAACATTTAATATACTCATATTTTTCCTCTTTACTTTCTGTTATTATCTCTATGGTACTCACGTTTTGTTCCGGCAAAACCACTATTGTATGCTCACGTTCAGCATCTTTTCCGTCTTCCGGTACACATGCCGGTATGCCGGGAACAAAAATGCGTCCGCAAAGATCCACGCCACCGGGCTTGCAAAACATGCCGCCGGGAATCCAAACACCGGCACAAATGCAAATCCGACAAGCGTTCTCGCCACCATTTCACAGACACCTGCTAAGATTGCAAACTTGCTGTATCCCATACCCTGGATCAGGAAACGGACGATATTGACAAACGCAAGCGGAATGTAAAATGCACTGTTGATCAATAAAAACAGGTATACATTCTCAATGACTTCCACCTCAGCGCGTTCCACGAAGAACAGTGCAAGATTTCTTCCAGTCAGCGCCAGAATACCAAATGCAAGGATCGCATATCCGATTCCAAGTATGGAACATGCCTTTAATCCCTTCGAAATACGATCCATCTTCTTTGCACCGACATTCTGTCCGCCATAAGTTGCCATCGTCGATCCCATCGCATCAAACGGGCAGCAGAAAAACATTCCTATCTTGCTTCCGGCGGTCATTGATGCAACTGCATTTGAACCGAGTGTATTGACTGCACTCTGCAAAATAACACTTCCGATCGCCGTGATGGAATACTGCAGTCCCATCGGCACACCCATGCCGCAGAGTGTTTTCATATAAGAGCTGTTCCATCTTCGTTCCTCTGCATCAGGATGCAGGATCTCAAACTTTTTCCAGCTGTAGATCAGACATCCGATCCCGGATACTGCCTGTGAGATCACCGTCGCAAGTGATGCACCCGCTACACCCAGATGAAGATTTATGATAAACACAAGGTCTAACACAATATTTATCACAGATGAGATCACTAAAAACACGACCGGTGTCTTACTGTCTCCCATCGACCGGATGATCGCAGAAATAAGATTATATAAATACGTTGCCGGTATTCCGGCAAAAATGATCACGATGTACAGATACGCCCCGTCGATAATGTTATCCGGTGTACGCATCAATTCTAAGATCGGGCGGCAGAATACCACAGTGACTGCCGTCATGACTACTGCAAAAATTGCAGATAAATAGATAGCGTTCACCATAAATGCACGCAGTCCACGGTAATCCCCGGCACCAAATTTATGTGCCAGAGGAATTGCAAAACCGTTACAGACACCCATGCAGAATCCGATGATCAAAAAGTTTAAGGATCCGGTAGAGCCTACCGCTGCAAGTGCATCCACACCAAGAAATCTTCCGACGATCAGTGTATCCACCAGATTATAAAACTGCTGAAACAGATATCCAAACAAAAGTGGAATGGAGAAACCTAAAATCAGCTTCATCGGAGAACCATTCGTCATATCTTTTGTCATATTTCATCCTCTTTTCTCTTATATTTCCCCACAATGTTTTTCAAAAATCTCAAAAAAACTGTCTGTCTGTATACCATCTGTGGTATCTAATGTGAGTGCATCCCACATATCTTTGTTGATACTGGAATTCAGTCCCGCCACAAACTGGTTATAGACATCATCAAATGCCTCTTTTTCCCTTTTTTCCACGATATTTGACTTGTTTGCCTCTGTCAGTTCCTCATTATATTTATTCAGGCATTTAATAAAATAAAACCCTTTGTCTGCCTGGATCATAGAAGAAGTCTGACCATTATCGAGATTGAATGCAACCTCCTCGACCTCTTTGGGCAGTTCATCCCTGGCTACCGTAGTCTGTATGGAAGATAGCTCATTATAGTTATTTGCCACAGATGCGAAATCATCTCCGCGCTCTAACTTTGCAGCTACATCACTCGCCTTTGTACTGTCCGCGACAAAGATCTGCATGATCTCGATCACACGCGCCTCATCATCACTGACTTCCTCATTTACACTGTTTGTCAGCGAATTATAAAGTTTCTGCGCTAATGCGTAATGTTGATAATATTCGCTGATATCGCTCTCCGTCACTTCAAGATAAGTATTTTCTTCTTTCGAAAGTGATGCATAATATTCTGCTGCCGCCTCTGCTATCGCAGAGAGTTCATCCTCCGAAAGCACAACTTCCCTTGACTGTGCAAGCAGATCCATGCTGACCACCTGGGTTAATTCTTCCATTGTGACTGCTTTGATATATTTTACCAGAGAATCATCCCCGAAATCATGCTTCCAGAGATCTACGCCATAAGCTGTTCCGTAGATATTCTGATAATTGGTCAGATAAATCCGCGCCTCTTTTAAACTGCAGACAGTTCCTTCGATTTTGAATACCTGACGGTCATTTAATATGTTTGAAACCACAATATTTTTATTTCCGATCCGGCATCCGGTCAATAACAGCGACATACCGCACAGTACAGCCGCCACCCTTGTAAATTTTCTCTTCATCCCATTTACCCAATTTGATAGAAAAGTCCTATTGTTCCATTGATTTTAAGATACTTCTTGCAACGGAAATTCCGTTTGCAGATGCCTGCTGCAATCCTCTCGTCACAGATGCACCATCCCCGATCGCACGCAGTCCTTTTACACTTGTCTCAAAATCAGAGTTGACCACTACCTTGTTGGAATAGAATTTTACTTCCACACCATAAAGCAGTGTCTCATCGCTGGCAATACCCGGTGTTACTTTATCGAGTGCCATTAACATTTCCTCAATATCGACCATGATACGATGTGGGAATACTAAGGAAAGATCACCCGGCACAGCATCCTTTAAAGTCGGGATCAGGTTATTCCGGCAGAGACGTTCCTCTGTCGTTCTTCTTCCTCTCTTGAAATCACCAAATGTCTGTACTAAAATCTTTCCGTCGCAGAGCATGTTGGAAAGCTGTGCGATCTGTTTACCATACTCAATCGGTGTCTTAAATGGTTTGGTAAAGTTCTTGGAAACTAAAATTGCAAAGTTGGTATTGTTGGTCTTTAAATCTTTCGACTTGTATGCGTGGCCGTTTACCACCGCAAGTCCATTATCATAATACTCTGTTGCAACCTCACCGGACGGGTTGGTACAGAATGTACGCACCTTATCATCAAATGTCGGGGTATGGTAAATCAGTTTTGCCTCATAGAGGTTCTGATTTAAAAATTCCATGACCTCATCACGCACTTCGACACGCACACCGATATCCACGGTACCTACCTTTGTTTCAATATCATGCTGTCCGCAGATATGGGAAAACCAGTCCGCACCCTCCCGTCCAACTGCAGAAATGACCTCTGCTGCAAGATATTCTTCGTCTTTTTCGGTAACGATTCCTTTGACTTTGCTGTCATCAATGATGATATCTTTGACCATGGTGTTAAATTCCATCTCAACACCCTGCTCTAACAGATGCTCCTGCAGTCTGGAATAAATCTTGTAGCCTTCCTCTGTTCCAAGATGGCGGATCGGGCACTCGATCAGTTTTAAGTTTGCATTGATCGCTTTTCTGCGGATCTCACGGATCTCTTTTTCTTTATCTACACCGTAAACCTTTGTATCTGCACCGAATTTTAAATAAATATCATCGGATTCTTTTAATAACTCCACGGTTTTATCATAACCTAAAATTTCCGGCAGATTTCCTCCGACATCCGGGGAAAGTGACAGTTTACCATCAGAAAATGCACCCGCTCCGGCAAATCCGGTCGTAATAGAGCATGGTTTACATCCCACGCAGACCTTCGTCTTACGTTTTGGACATTCCCTCTTTTCGATCGGTCTGCCCTTCTCGATCATTAAAATTTTAAGATCCTTTTTTGTATGGATCAGTTCATATGCACAAAAGATACCGGATGGACCGGCTCCAATAATAATCACATCATATTGTTTCATTCTGTTTTTCCTCTTACCTGTCTGGTTATTGATTTCTCACGCACATCTGCATTTTCGTGCATCCTATTCAAAAAACGTCATCCCTACGCTTCTACGATCAGATATCTGCCGTCCGGAATTGCAAAAACTTCCTCTGCCTCTGCTAAATCCGCATTGCTCATTCCGGCAATATCAGCACCCTCATCTTCAAAATAAGCGCGGACTTCTTTGATATTTTTGCAGACAACTGCCATGCAGTCCTCTAAAAATTCTTCGGCCTCCTCCGGCGATTCTGCAACATTTTCTTTAAAAAGCTGCATCTGATGTTCCAAAAAATACTGTACTACCGTTTCATCGTACATAATAATCCTCCATTCTGTGCAGTGTAAAAATCTCATTTTTCACACTGTATTTTCCCGCTTATCTACCATGTATATGGGTCAATTCCAAGCCGGTCAAGCTCTCTGTAAATCGCCGCGACCGGAAGTCCTACCACATTATTATAGTCACCGTCGATTTTGTCAATATAAATTGCAAATTTTCCCTGGATTCCATACGCTCCGGCTTTATCCGACGGCTCTCCTGTCGCAATATAACGCAAAATTTCACTTTTCTTTAACTCTCTGACAAAAACATCAGTCTTTTCATAAAAGATATGTTCCCCTGCCCTGCCGGTCCGGTCGATAAACACAAACGCAACTCCCGTGTACACCGAATGGCTTTTCCCGGACAATAAAGAAAGCATACGGAATGCATCTTCCTCATCCTTTGGTTTTCCTAAAATTTCACTGCCCGCAGCAACAATGGTATCCGCACCGATAACCAAAGTATCCTGCGGTGTCATCAGCGTCTGATGCTCATCTCCATATGTTTTTAACATGGATGCAACTTCTCTCGCCTTCTGTGCCGCAAGTTCCATGACAACCTCTTTGGGCTCTTTCTTTGTAATGATCTCCTCCCCCTTTGCCGGACAGACCTCAAAGGCAAGACCGATCTGCTCTAAAAGTTCACGGCGTCTTGGGGATGCGGACGCTAAAATAATCTGTGACATGTTTAAAAATTCCTTTCTTTTTATACCGGGATCACTTTCCCAAGCCGGAAGGAATACAGCAGTTTTTCCCTGACTTTCAGCGGATTTCCAGCTGCATCTTTCTCATTTTCATAGACACGGTTTAACGCTTCTTCATAAAGTTTTAACTGTGCCGCATAACGCTCTTTTAGTTCTTTCTCCGTGTCTACGCGGTCTGTCTTATAATCTAAAAGGACGATACCGTCTTTTTCAATCCAGAATACATCGATAATTCCCTGGATCAGGGTCAGCTCGTCAGATATTTTTTCCAATGTCACTGTATTCCCTGTACTTTCCACAATTTTTGCATTTTCTGCCTGTTCCATATTTCCATCAAAACCAAACTCCCGCAGCTGCCCATCGGTAAATCCCATCACAAATGGTTTCTCACGGTATAATTTTCCGTCTTTTTCGGCTGCTCCCATCCGTTTTCCAATATCTGAATTTACAAAATATGCTACCTGCTGAATACGGATAAGCTCATTCATTTCCGACGTGATCTGTTCTTTCTCTAACATCCCGGCGACCTGCTCTTTTACGGACATATTGGAAGAAAACTGGTAGCACTCCATGATACGGTGCATCGCCGTTCCTCGGAGTGCTCCAAGGCTGGCATCCTCACTTTTCTGCCCGATCTCCCTTGCAAACGCCGGCACATACGGCACGATCTCCTCGGATTGAAAAACAGGAACTGCCTCCTCCTCTTTTTCAAATGCCTCCCGCATGGCACGATGTTTTAACTCCGACACGGAATATTTATTCTTTCTCTGCACATCATCTTCAAATGCATACCGTCTGTGAAAACGCTCTGAAAACTGCTTTACCTTCCCTGCATCTGCCTGTGCGGCTTTTTCCATGCAGGCTGACCGGTTCCAGTCATCTTTGATCTGTGTTTCCAGTTCTTCCTGTACCAGTTCTGCCGCCCGCATCAGACGTATCTGATATTTATCCTGACAGGATAAAGCCGCAGGCAGGATCCAGTCCAAATAACCGGCTGCACTCTCGCGTCCCAGATAGGATAACATTTCCTCCGGAAATGCATTCATATAAGGAAGCGTCTCCTCCGCCTTTTTCAGACTTCCGGTTAAGATCAGCTTTTCTTTCGCCCTGGTTAATGCCACATAAAGGACACGCAGTTCCTCACCAAGGTTTTCCATATCGATCTGCTTTGCGATGGCACGTTTTGCGATCGTCACGGATTTTACACGCCGCTCTCCATCCATATAGTCAAGACCTATGCCAAGTTCCGGGTGTAATACCAGACGGCTTCTCGTATCCTGACGGTTAAAGTTTTTTCCCATCCCGGCGGCAAATACGACCGGAAATTCCAGTCCTTTACTTTTATGGATGCTCATGATGCGCACAACATTTTCGTTTTCCCCGATCAGATCCGCCTCGCCGAAATCCACATCATATTTCTGCAGTTCATCGATATAGCGCACAAAATGAAACAGTCCCTTGTAACTGGTATTTTCGTAGGCGATTGCCTTTTCCACCAGCATTAAAAGGTTCGCATGACGCCTGTCCCCGGCCGGCATTGCCGCGGCATAGTCCCCATAACCGGTCTCCTTTAACAGCAGTTCGATCAGCTCATGGATCGGGGTGTCCGGCACAAGCTGACGGAGTTTTTCGTAGGTAACATAAAACCGGTATAACTTTTCTTCGGAATCATCCCTGCTCTGTTCAGAATCTTCCTCCGCTTCCTGCTTCAGACGCTCACATTCCTCTAAAACACATTCATAAAATCTGACGTCATTGTCTTTTAAACGCAGTTTCGCAAGTTCCTCATCCGAAAGTCCCGCGATCGGGGAACGAAGTACTGCTGTCAGCGGGATATCCTGTCTCGGATTGTCTAAGATCCGAAGCATGGAGAGCACGGTCTGCACCTCCACCGTACTAAAATATCCTGTTGCTGAAACAGTATGTGCCGGAATTCCTGCATCATTTAACACAGCAGCAAAACGGTCTGCATATCCGCTTAAGCTTCGCAGCAGAATGACCATATCCGAATACTGCACCGGGCGCAGTTCCCCTGTTGCCTTGTCGGTCACCTTCTGCGTTCTCATAAGCTCTTTGATCCTCTTTGCAATCATCCGCGCTTCTAACAGTTTCTTATCATCCGCTGCAGCATCCTCCAACAGTTCATCATCCCCATCGGCAAGCAGAATCTCCGGTGTGAACATATCCGTTTCTTCTTTATAGGAAGCTCCCGGATAAAGTGCTGCGTCCGCGTCATATTCCACATTTCCGAGATCGCGCTTCATGATACGGTAAAAAATATCATTGGAAAAATCGAGTACTTCATTTCTGCTTCGGAAATTTTTATGCAGGTCAATGCGCTGCATTTTTGCATCTGTCAGACTGTAAGTATCATATTTTTCCATGAAAAGTTCCGGTCTGGCCAGGCGGAAACGGTAGATGCTCTGCTTGACATCCCCGACCATAAAAAAGTTGTATTCGCCGCGTTCTTCCCGTGAAATTGCACGTAAGATCGTCTCCTGCACCTCATTGCTGTCCTGGTACTCGTCGACCATGATCTCTTTGAAATTATCCCGGAACTCTTCGGCAGTCTTTTTAACTTTCCCGGTCTCACCATCGACAAAGATATTTAATGCAAAGTGCTCAAGGTCATGAAAATCCACCAGATTTTTCCGCCGTTTTTCCGCCGTAAACGCCTCGTCAAATTCCAATGTCAGACGCACTAACTCTGCCGCCATCGGCGCCGTCTTTTTCATCTGCTCCGCCATGATCTCCGGTGATGTGAAAAAATACTGGCGGTTTATTTTTTTGACCGCATCCTTTCCCATCTCTCGCAGTTTTTTGACCAGTTCTAATTTTTCTTCGTTTCCGTCAAATCCACGGGAGGAAGCAAGCCTGTCATAGGATAAATTGCGGTAATTCTGATAAAAATCCGCAAAACTTTCACTCGCAGCGATCTCCTTATATTTTTTCAGATCGCTCTCTAATGCTTTCGCATACATATCCGGCCCGTCATCGTCCTGTGTCAGTCCACAGGCACGCTCAGAAAGTGCCACAAGATCCTCTGACACATGCTTTAAATTTTGAATCAAAGACTGCATAAAAGATGCGCTTTCCAAAGATGCCTCATCCTCTATGCCATAGCTTTCTGCCGCCGCAAGCAGCCACTTCTTCGGCCATGGATAACTCCTTGAAAACTCATAAAGCTGCAGGATCATGCCGGAGAGCGCAGCATCATTTCTGCCGGATGCATATCCGTCCACAAACGCTAAGAATTCCGGCGCACTCTCCTCATAATTTTTCAACAGCACCTTTGCGAGCACGTCCTCTTTTAACAGTTTCAACTCGCCCTCATCCCCGATCCTGAAATTCGGTTCGAGATCGATCTCATGAAAATGATTGCGGATCACATACAGACAAAAACTGTCGATCGTCGTGATCTGGGCATTGTGTAAAAGGGAGAGCTGACGCTGTAAATGCTCGTCGTCCGGCTGTTCCTTTAAGGCATTCTCCAGTGCATTTCCGATTCGCTCACGCATCTCAGCCGCAGCCGCATTGGTAAATGTCACGATCAAAAGACGGTCGATGTCCACCGGGCGCTCTTTATCTGTAATGATCTTTATGATACGTTCCACGAGCACCGCCGTCTTACCGGAACCTGCTGCCGCGGAAACTAATATGTTTCTGTCTCTTAGTTCGATGACCTTTCGCTGGTCATCTGTCCATGTCATTCCCATATTTTGCTCCGTTTCTGCCTTTTTTGTTTTTTGCACCTGTCACATCATGTTTATTCACTGTCCGGATTTTTCCCTGGCTCTCCAATCTCTTCCCGGATATGTGCAAGGATCTCCTCGCTGCTGTCAAATTTTTCAAACTGCTGATAGGAAAATCCCGGCATCCGCACGTCAAATCCGCAGATCGTGTGATACGGGCAGTAATCACATCCGCTCCTGTCTCCTAACAGATAAGGTTTTACCGCCACATTTCCGGCAAAGATCTCTTTTCCCACATGTTCGATCTTCCTCCGCACATAATCGGACATCAGTCCAAACTCATAGGTGCTTGCCGTCTTAGATGTCGCCTTTAAGGAGCCGTCCGCTTTTAAGGCTACCGGGATCACTGCCGATGAACCTGAAAAATCGGTATCCATCGCGCCGTAGATCTCAGGATCCTCATTGACCAGACCTCCCACTTTTAACTGTTCTAAAATACTCCGTCTTATCTCCTCCTCGGACTCCTGGCCATCCGCATCTACCATCGGATCTGTGATGTGATAATAAAAAATTCCTGCCGGCTCTGTGTCTTTTCCCTTATATTTTTTCTTTGTGAGTTCCAGCGCCGCATTCATGTAGACGACAAGCTGAAGCTGCAGCCCATAATAAAAATTTAAAAGTGAAAAAGTGGTGTTGCCCGATTTATAATCAATGATCTTTACATAGACCTTATCGTCTGTCTCGTAAGTGTCAATGCGGTCGATCCTGCCGCGCAGACGCATTTTTTCATCTTCACCCAGTTGAAACTGCACCGCATCCAGCCGCCCGGCGCGCGAAAACGACACCTCAAAACCGCTCGGCACAAACTTTCCTTTCCGCACCTGTAACATCAGCGCCCAGATCGTCCGCTTTGCCGTTGCCTCCATCCGTTTTAACAGATAGCTGTTTCTTGCATCCTCGAACACGTCCCCGATTCCGCTGCCTGCGATCGCATCTTCCATACTCTGGGAAAGCAGGGCTTCCTGCGCTTCCTCCGGGATGTCAAACCAGGTATAATCCGACATCTCTATGCCCTTTGCAAAGCGCTCTAACACATCATGATAAATATTTCCCATATCCACGCTTGCAAACTGCTGCAGTTCGCGCTCTCTAAGCCGCAGTCCATAGCTTAAATAATGTGCAAACGCACAGGCAGCAAACTGTTCGAGCCTTGTCACACTGTTTTCCAGGGTATTCCCATACAAAGCCTTCGTGACTGCCTTGCTGACCGCATCATCTTTATGGACGCCAAACGCCGCATCAAAAAGCTGCAGCGCTTTTTCCCGGTCTCCCTCATCCGACAGGTACCATGCCAAAAGTGCAGTCCATGCCTCTTCATCCTCTACCGGTTTTGTCAGCCCTTCCATCAGAAACGGCAGGGCACTCTCCGCAGTCAGTGCACCTTCTAATGTCTCCTCCTCGGACGGTTCTTCCACCACAAGCTGTGGAAACAATTTTAAAAGTGTCCCGATCAGATACGAACGGCGCAACGCTTTTCCATCGGAATTGACACGGCAGAATGTCACATACAGCCGCTCGGACGGTTTTGTCATATTTAGATACAGGTAAAACTTCTGGATAAATACCTTTTCCCTTGCGCCCGGCGCCAGTTCCAGATGATATTCTGCCATCTTTTCGCGCTCAAACTGGGAAATAATGCCACCCTGTTTTCCAGCCTTCGGCACAACTCCGTCGTTGACACCGACAAAAAATAAGATTTTTACATGGTTCAAACGGGTTCTCTCGATATCCCCGACTGTCACCGTGTCGTTGCCTGGTGGGATAATGCCAACTTTTGCCGCCTCAAATCCGGCATCTAAGATATCACTGTATTCCCGGACTGTCATCTTCTCATCGCCAAGCAGGGATGTCACTTTATCGAGCAGATCCATCACAATTTTATAGATCTGGTCATATTCCTTTGCCCGCGCCTGATTGCCATGCACCTCAAAAAAGTTTCCACGCTCCCTTAATAACTGCTCCATGTCAAGCCGTCTGATCAGACTGTATAACTCATAGGTCTGTGTGCTGACCGTATTGTCTTTTCCACGGAATGCATCAAGCAGCAGCTTGAAATTCTCATAAATTGCCTCACGGATCTCATTTAACCGTGCCATATCCTCTAATGTTCCGTCCGGCATTACAAATGTCCACGGTTTACTCCAACGGGACGCACCTCGGATGCCCCGTGCGAGGACATAATTTTCCAGACGGTCGATCTCCTGTTCTGTAAGTCCATGGGATCCTGTTTCACACTGATGTATCAGATTTTCTGCTGTGCAGTCCATTGTATCTGACTGCATGGCAATATTTTCACCAGTGTCTCCGTTACGTTCCTGCTTCGCAGCCGGATCTGACTTCTTGCATGAATTTTTTGCCCCGCTCACGATCCTTGCTGCCAGCCCGCACCGCAAAAAACGGAACACACTTTCATAAGAAAAATCATACTCGATCGTCTCTAAAATTGCGCGGATACACTCGATAAACGGGTGGAACAAAATATTTTTCGTCTGATCGATAAAGTACGGGATATGATACTGTTCAAAGATCTCCGGCACATAATTGCCATACTGCTGCACATCCCCTGTCACGACCGCAATATCACGGTAACGGAAGCCTCCCTCCCTCGTCAGACGCACGATTTCACGGGCTGCAAATTTTAATTCTTCCCTCGGATTTTTCAGAGACGTGATGCGGATATGTGATATTTCCTCTATCCTGTGATCCATCTGTTCTTCCTGTTTTTCCACACTGCTTTTTGATCGTTCCGCTGCTTTATATCTGTAACTTCCCGCACCCGGTCGGAAGAGATTCTGCTCCATAAAATAAAGGTCGGCGGCATTGGCATAGCGCCTCTTTTTTCCGGTCGGCAGTACCAGCGGCTCCTCCACAGGAACTTTGCAAAGTTCTGCCACTTTTAGCAGTGATGCCACCGTTTTTTTACTCATGGCAAAAAGCTCATGCACACCCCTGCACTGATAAAAATCTTCCCTGACATCCATTGTGACAGAGACGCTGACCTTTTTTGCCAGCATGAGCAGTTTTTCCATCAGACGGTTCTGGATCGGTGTAAATCCGGTAAACTCGTCCAACACGATCACACTATTACGAAGCAGTTCGGACTCTTCTGCCACATCATAAAGAAGTTCTAACACTTCCTCCGCCGTGATATACCTGCCTTTTAAATACTCCGTAAATCCCTGATACATCGTAAGGACATCCTGCATTTTTAAGCGCAGTCCCTCCCCAAGCGGTTCTTTCTCCAAAAACTCTGCCAGCGCATCCGGACGGACATTATACTGCATCAGCTCTGAGATCAGGGATTTTACCTCACCGACATACCCCATCTTATTCATGTTCGCGCCAAGGACTTTCAGTTCTGCTTTTTTCTGTTCCGCCACCTTGCGCAGAACGAGATTTTTTCCGGTCTCTTCCAGCACAACCACATTTTGTTTTCCAAGGTCATCAAAGACGCGGTATGCCAGTCTCGCAAAACTGAGCACATCCACGTTCATAATTGCATGCTGCGCCTGTCTCTCGACCAGTTCCCGCTGTGTCTGCATGGTGAACTGCTCCGGCACAATGATCAGAAACTGCTGCTCTTTATTCTCTTTTGCCTGTTTCAGCACGGAATCATACAGAAAATCCGATTTTCCGCTGCCTGAATTGCCAAATATAAATTGTAGGGACATCTGTTTTTCTCCTGAAAATTCAATCTTAAAATATTGTATCACACATTATTTCTTTTGAAAAATGTTATCCTGTAATAAAAGAAATGCCGCCAGAAACATCAGCAAATGCCCCATACTTTCAAATGCAACTGCAAGATCGTTACACCAGACAAACGGTATCTCCATAAAAATTCCACTTAACAGTAAACCTCCAACCGGCTGAAAAACAGCCATCCATTTCGGTAATGCAAACCGCCCGGTAAAAATCAGATAGACAATTACCACAGACATTCCGATATCTGCGACCAGATAATATACCATAAACGGCACCAGTATGTATATGCCGACCTGATTGGTAAAATCTCAGGTTAATTGCCCTTTGCCTGGCGTGCAACTGGAATTTCTTACGCTTATCAATATCCCCAAGTCATTAACTTCCACTCTCCACCTTCACTCCGTGCAAGCCACCATGACCAAGTGTATTCCATATCAGTCTCCCATGCACCGCCACCGCTTTTCGGTGAACGGAAACTGCTGTCAAAAGCAATACACTGTGTAAAGACTTCTTTATTATCATCCGTTCTTAAATCATTCATCCATTCAATGTTATTGGCATTATTGCATTTTTCATCAGACATATAAGAAAGACTATGCAATTCACAGCCCTCAAACAAACTGAATTGCTTTTCTATAACCTCAATGGCAGAGTCCATCTCCTCTTTTGAATAAACGGAAGATGTCCCATAATCAATTTGTACTTTTGCTATATCCCCTTTTCCGCATCCAACAAAGAAAAGAAGCATTGTAAGGCAAAGCGCTGCAGTCATATTTTTTTTCATAATAAAGCCCTCTATAAACTGAAAGTTGTACAACTATTCAGTAAAATCTATGTCATATCTTGTTCCATGAGAAAACAATACACCATCAGTGAGTTCAATTTGAAGGATACATGTATTTTCATCTTCAAAATTATTATGACCGTTATTTATCCATTCAGAAAAAGCAACTCTCATTTTCTCTGCAATATCCAAATTTTCTTCTTTACCAAAATAACCCAAGTTAATGCCCTTTCCATTAGCAGTAAACCAATCTCCTGCAATTGCAACAAGCGGATTTTGTTGAATTTGTTTCACTTTATTTGAGAGTCCATAAGTAAGTACATAGAAAGAACCCTTATCATAAAACGAATTTACACTACGCACATAAGGCTTATTATCTACTGTTGTTGCCAATGCAATAATATTGTCTTTTCCAAATCTTTCAATCATAATCTTTTCTGCATCTGTCGACAATTTTTCCATTAACTTTCCCTCCATCAAATTCCAATTTACGAGTTTCATAATTCTTTGTCTGTTATATCGCTGAATCATTACAAACCGCATATCAAACACTGCTGTCAAAATGCAAACGGAAAATTGACCTCCTCTCCTGCAGAAAAAATAGCCTCTCCTGATGTCTCTGTAACCTTGAAACTTGCGCCATCCCATCCGTTGATTTTGATGGTTCCTTTTACACTTCCGTCATCTGATGTGAAAGCCAGCTCCCCGTTTCCATTGTCAACAAATGTTCCTTTTGTTTCTCCCTCTCTGTAAATGGAGATAAGCGCTTCATCCTCTCCTTCCAGCCCCTGTCTGGTGATCAGGGAACTGTATACGCTGCCAGTCCCCTGATTGTCCACAAACAGACCGTACTTTGCTGATTTTTCCGGCATAACAAAGGATTCCCCCTTTATCTTTGCCAGCTCATTTGCAATAACATAAGCCCTGTTCTTCGTGATCTCCTCCAGATAAGAATTCTGAAGAAGCGGATACATACTGCCGTTTTCTTCGTAAGATCCAATGTCAAGCAAGGTCACTTCTTCCTTCATGTCGATCCAGTTTCTCTGTTCTGTAAGGATCTTCTCCTTTGTCTGCGGATCTGCCAGATCACTGAATCTGCTCCAAAGGTTATTTAATTCCGTATCCCATATGTCAAAAAACCATCTGGATGACAGATTCATTTCTGTCTGTGTCTCGGCTGCCTGCGCCAGCGGCGTATACTTCTTTACGATGTTCTCAATATTCTCCAATTCGTCCTGCAGTGATGCGGAACCTGATACCACATTGTCAACATCCGCTTTGATGTCCTCCGAATAGTCATAAGTAAAATCCGTTTCCGTTTCTTCATTTAATACGACGTCATTGTATTCTGTATTTTCTGTGTTTTCTGTATTTTCTGTGCTTTCTGTGTCTTCTGTGTCTTCTGTATTTTCAAAACTGACCGAATCTTCCACCTGGGAAGATTCGCTTTCTATTCCTGTATTATTATTTTTTACTCCTTCTTTGCCACATCCGGCACAAAGTCCGGTCATTAATATTAATATCATGCTGTAAATTCTTTTTTTCATGTGTTTATACTCTCTACTTTCTGATTCATTGAGTGTTCTTTCCTGTTTTCTCTATCAGCAATTATAAATGAACATGAAAAAAAATACCAGCGGCTCCGTGAAACTTTGCATAAATAAAAAAGCAATACCTGAATTTAAAATAAACTCAAATACTGCTCATAAAACATCTAATATTGTATCTTTTTAGCCGAGGTATAACATTTCTCTCTATATTTAACCAAACTTGAAGTTACACTGTCATTTCCCATAATAATGATGAAACAAAAGGTTGAAACAAATAACTGGTTATCCATTCCAGATAAGGCATATTCTACCATCTGAGAACCTTTATCTGTACAAAGCAGTATTCCTACTGGAGGATTATCTCCCTCTATCATCTCATTTTTCTTATAATATCCTACATAAGCATTAAGCTGCCCTAAGACTATTATAAATTCGCATAGACACAGTATACCACAGCTCATGTATCTATGCGATTTCTTTTTTATTGTTTTTGCTGATCCAGTTTGTGTGTAAGCACAAATCTTATGTGCTACCCTCTATTTTCTCACTCCGGTTCCTGTAACAGCCGGTGCAGCAGATGCTCCCTGTTATTGATAAACATTTCCGTCACGATATAGCTGTCCGTCTCCTCATATTCACAGCGTCTTATTTCCCCGCTGTCAAACTGATAGATCTCCGCATCTGGAGTTCCAAGCAGGATCGGCGAATGTGTCACAATGATAAACTGTGCTCCCGCTTTCGCACACCGGTAAATATCCATGAGCAGTGTCAGCTGCCTTTGTGGTGACAGTGCCGCCTCCGGTTCATCAAAAATATAAATACCATCCGGTCTCATATATTTTTGTGCGATCGCTAAAAAACTCTCCCCATGGGATTTTTCATGATATCTTTCAGATGGATGCGCAATATCTGCATATTCTGTCTCTTTGGTCGCCACATTGTAAAAACTTTCTGCCCTCAGAAAATATCCCGACTTTGGTCTGCGGATGCCCTTGATGACTCTTACCGCATTGCATAATTCTGAATGGGAATCATATGTAAAAAAAACATAATTCTTCGTTCCGCCTTCGGGATTAAACCCATACGCAACGGCGATTGCTTCTAACAATGTCGACTTTCCGCTGCCATTTTCCCCGACAAAAAAAATAATGGGTTTCTCAAACATCAGCGTATCAATATCACGGATTGCGCCGATCTTACGCAGATAACTATCCTCATCAATCTTTTTCCAGTCGATACTGATTCCCTGGATAAACTGCTGGTTCACCTTTTTTCCCCTCTTTCGTATATATGGATTATACCCCATTTTCACCTGAAACCACCAGCACATCTTTGCCCTGAAATGCAAATCCGAGTTTATAGATTTGTCCCCGTCCGATGCCTGCCGCGATCAGATCCGCCTCATAATTTTTCTCTTCGATCTGCTTTAATGCATTCGCGGCTGTCTGCTCTAAACTCCGTTCTTTTTTCGCATCAAACACTTTGAACTCCATGATAAATGCATCCTTATTTCTCTCTAACGGATACATTGCGATATCATACCTCCCCTGTCCGCTTTCCCTGTTTGATACGATCCGGTATTGATCCCGCAGAGATACGATGAGTCCTAACACCAGTCCATGATAAAAATTTTCCAGTGTACGCTCCGGGGGACATTTTCCAACATCAAAATAACTCATGGAAGTGTATGCAATATCCAGCAAAATATCATTCAGATCTTCCATGCGGTGTGAGAGCAGTGCTTTTGTAAAATCATTATAAACGGCATTTCCATTTTCAAACATCGCAAGGATTTCATAGCGGAACATTCCCATCACTTCCCGGTTTGTGACCGACATATCGCACCATGTGCTCTCTCCCTGCTTTATAACATTTTCCGCTTTAATATAGCCAACTGCCAGAAAAAGTGACCACAAACTGTTCTCGTCACCGTCAAGATATTGAAACGTGACATTTTCATTGATCTCTTTATGAATGATTTCCCCTGCCATAAGCTGTTCGATCTCATGTTTGCTACGCACAGGATGTCTGCGGATGATCTCCCCGATCAGTTTGTTACTGCTGGTATTGATCCAGTAGGACTGCAATTCCCCGGACCTCATATAATTACAGATGGACCACGGATTATACATATCTTTTTGTTTTCCAAAAATAAATCCATCATACATTTCTTTCACATCATGCATCGTATCCATGTTCTGGCACTTTAATGCATCCATTACTTCCTGTTCCGTAAAACCGAAGCAATCACTGTAAGCATCGCAGGTAACCGTATCCGTTTCAAGGTTATTCAGATCCGAAAACAGCGAATTTTTTGAAACCTTCGTCACTCCGGTAATCAAAGCCCTCGCATAGTAAGGATTTTCCTTAAATGTACTGTGAAATAACTGACGACAGGTACCGATCATCTCACTCCAGTACCCATCCGTATATGCTTCAAGCAGAGGTGTATCATATTCATCCACTAAAATGACCGGCAGGATCTGGTAGTGCAGATAGACGAGACGGCACAGCCTCTGTATTGCAATTTCAATTCTTCCGGTATCTCCCGCACGGAACAGTTCTCTCAGACTCTTATATTCCTTTAGATCCTCCGCTTCCAGTCTGGTGCTTTTCAGCAGATATCTGTGTGCTTCATACATATTATAAAAACTGTCTGCAATTCCTTTTACCGCCTGTTTATAGTCTGCTCCCTTACAGTTCCCAAAACTGATGGAAATAACAGGAACCATTCCAAACAGTTTTCGAATCTCTTTATCCCCCCAGACCCTTAACTTTTCAAAATATTCCGGATGGTCTGCAAATCTCGGATCAAAAAAAGTCTCAACTGTACTAAGAAGCGTCGTCTTGCCAAATCTTCTTGGTCTCGTGATCAGCGTGACTTTTGCATCCCTGTAAACCCATTCTGCAATAAAATGTGTCTTATCCACATAAAACTGTCTGCCACATGCAAAATCTTTAAAATCCTGATATCCGCACCCGACTCCCGCATTCAGATATGGATTTCGTTTTAAAATATTCTGCAGTCCATCCACATACGCAAGCAGCCGCTTTTTCTCTTCCGAAAGCTTTCCCCGTTCTTCAAACTCTGCCAGTACCTGTTCCCGCTGTGATAGCTTAACATAACAGCTGACTGACTTTCCCTCCACTGTCCGCTGGATATACGGCTGTTTTTTACCGTTAATATTCTTATAAGTCAGTGTTCCCTTCGGCAGTTGTTCTAACCGGTTATCTATCTCTCTGATACGATTTTTCGGATTTCGCATTCTATTCCTCCATCTGCAATCTCATACTCCTATGCATCAAAAATGGTTATGCACGGTTATATTCATAATATAACCATACATAACCATTGTCAATTCGTATCAATCAGTTTTCTTTCAATGTTTCCCTGCAACCCCCTCCGGCAGCGCATCTAACACACTCTCCATGTGGATCGGCTTTGTGATATAACCATCCATACCTACCTCAAGTGCACGCTTGCGATCCTCCTCGAACGCATTGGCAGTCATCGAATTCTTCAAATAGATGCAGCACTGTTTTATACATCATCTTTTATTCATGCTGACAGATCTACGTCTGAGCATACTGCCTGTTACTTCACAGAAAAACAATACTTTGTCTGAGAATGATAAGTTTCTCCCACATGTAAAACCGGGGATTTAAAATTCGGTTCATTCACTGCATTCGGAAAATACTGTGTTTCCAGACAGAATGCGTGGCGGGAATCATAAGATGCACCGCCTTTTCCGGTCTGTTTTCCAATGAAATTTCCGGCATACAGCTGAATACCGACACAGTCTGTATAAACGTCCATACAAATACCGGATTCTTCTGATCTTGCACGGGCTGCAAGCTGCATTGTCCCGTCAGCCTTGTCCAGTACAAAATTGTGGTCATATCCGCCGACAAACTTAAGCTGCTCAAAGTCTGCGCCGATATCCTGACCGATCTTTTTCATCTTGCGGAAATCCATCGGTGTTCCGGCAACCTTTTCCACATCACCGGTCGGAATCGCTTCGCCATCTTTTACCGGTGTATAATAGGATGCTAAAATCTCAAGCTCCTGATCTTCCATACATCCGGAATCATGACCATTCAGATTAAAATAAGCGTGGTTCGTAAAATTAGCAACTGTGGTCTGATCGGAAACTGCCTCATAAGCAATTGAAAGCGCATTGTCATCTGTCACCGTATAAGTAACCTTTGCTGTCATATTTCCCGGAAAATCCTGTTCTAAATCCTTACTCAGATAAGAAAATGTAATCTCATCTTCTTTCTGCTGTTCCACATTCCAGATGACTGAATTAAAACCATTTTTTCCACTGTGCAGGTTGTTTCCATTATCATTTTTTTCAAGCGGATACTCCCTGTCATCCAAAACAATTTTCGCTCCGCCGATCCTGTTTGCATTACGTCCGATCACTGCCCCAAAATAACAGGTGTGATCCTGGTATTCCTGCGGTGTATCATATCCAAGCACGACATCGCGCTTCAAACCGTTTTTATCCGGCACGAGCACGGATACGATCGTTGCCCCAAGATCCATCACAGTAACTTCCATACCATTTTTATTTTTCAGCAGATATTTTGTAACTGTGTTTCCTTCTTTTGTTTTTCCAAACTCAATACCACTCATCTTAATCCTCATTTCCGCGCATCTTTATTTCCGCCACTGTTTTTAATTTTGACCGTAATATGCATTTGCGCCGTGTTTACGGTAAAAATGCTTTTCTTTGATGCAATCCGGCGCCGGAAGTACTTTCGGGTTCAAAAGTTCTGTGTTCTTTGCCATTTTAGCGACTTCCTCTAACACAACCGCATTGTGGACTGCTTCTGCTGCATCTTTTCCCCAGGTAAACGGTCCATGATTCTTGCAGAGTACCGCCGGTGTATACATCGGTTTGATTCCTCTTGTCTCAAAGGTCTCGATGATGACTAATCCGGTATTTTTCTCGTAGGCTTCCTCAATCTCCTCCGGTGTCAGGTTTCTTGCACAAGGGATCGGACCGAAAAAGTAGTCTGCATGTGTGGTTCCGTAAAGAGGAATATCCCTTCCTGCCTGCGCCCATGCGACAGCTTCCGGCGAATGGGTATGTACGATTCCGCCGATCTCTTCATATTTTTTATAAAGTTCAATATGTGTTGCCGTGTCGGATGACGGCTTGTATCTCCCCTCGATCCTATTGCCCTCTAAGTCCATGACAACCATATCATCCGGGGATAATGCATCGTAATCCACACCGCTTGGTTTGATTACAAAATATCCACTCTCTCTGTCGATTCCGCTGACATTTCCCCATGTATAGGTAATCAGACCGCGGCGCGGCAGTTCCATATTTGCCTCATAGACCTGTTTTTTTAATTCTTCTAACATGCTTTCTGTTCCTCCATAATACGTTTTGCAATGCCCTCTGCATCCAGCTCATATTTATGAAGCAATTCTTTTGCCGGCCCGGACTCTCCAAATACGTCCTTCACGCCGATCCTCGTAATCTTTGTCGGACATTTTTCACCGAGCAGTTCTGACACTGCACTGCCGAGTCCTCCGATAATGGAATGTTCCTCCACAGTATACACACGACCGGTCTGTTTTGCAGCTTTTAGCACCAGTTCCTCATCTAACGGTTTGATCGTATGGATATTGATAACCTGTGCATCAATACCGTTTTCTGCCAGTGTTTCTGCTGCCTTTAATGTTTCCGATACACAAAGACCTGTTGCAAAGATCGTGATATCTTTTCCTTTCCGCAGCTCCACACCTTTGCCGATCTCAAACTTGTATTCCGGATTATCATTGATGACCGGAACCGCAAGTCGTCCAAAGCGCAGATAAACCGGTCCTACATACTCATAAGCTGCCCGCACGGCTGCTCTTGCTTCCACGTCATCGCTTGGATTGATGATGACCATGCCAGGGATCTCGCGCATCAGTCCGATATCCTCGTTACACTGATGTGTCGCACCATCCTCACCGACAGAAATGCCTGCATGTGTTGCCCCGATTTTGACATTCAGATGCGGATAACCGATTGAATTGCGCACCTGCTCGTAGGCACGTCCCGCTGCAAACATGGCAAATGTACTGACAAACGGTACCTTTCCACAGGTGGAAAGTCCTGCTGCGATTCCCGTCATATTTGCCTCTGCGATACCACAGTCAATATGGCGTTCCGGGAATGCTTTCTTAAAAATACCTGTCTTGGTAGCTGCCGCAAGATCCGCATCCAGCACAACCAGATTTTCTTTTTCTTTTCCAAGTTCAGCCAGTGCATTGCCATAGCTTTCTCTGGTCGCGATCATTTTTACTTCTGACATAATGCTTCACCCGCCTTTCCCAGTTCTTCCATTGCAATCGCATATTCCTCATCGTCCGGTGCTTTTCCGTGCCAGCCTACCTGGCCTTCCATATAAGAAACACCTTTTCCTTTTAAGGTATGTGCGATGATTGCTGTCGGCATGCCTTTTGTCTCCCTTGCCTCTCTAAAAGCCTCCGCAAGCTGTGCAAAATCATTTCCATCTGCGACATGGATCACATGGAAATTAAAAGCCTCAAACTTTTTATCGATCGGATCCGGTGAGCAGACTTCATCTAATGTTCCGTCAATCTGCATATTATTATTGTCGACGATCACTACCAGATTGTCAAGCTTACGGTGTCCGGCAAACATGGATGCCTCCCACACCTGGCCTTCTTCGATCTCGCCGTCACCTAACAGCGTATAGACACGGTAATCCTTGTGGTCCATCTTTCCTGCAAGTGCCATTCCGACCGCACAGGAAATTCCCTGTCCCAAAGAACCGGATGACATATCCACGCCTGGAATATGTTTCATATCCGGGTGTCCCTGTAAATAGGAACCGGTATGACGCAGTGTCTCCAAATCCTTCACCGGAAAATATCCGCGGTTTGCCAGCGCAGAATAAAGTCCCGGCGCCGTATGTCCTTTCGATAAGACAAAACGGTCACGATCCTCCATTTTCGGATTCATCGGATCAATATTCATCTCTTCAAAATATAAATATGTAAAAATTTCTGTCGCCGAAAGCGATCCCCCCGGATGCCCCGACTTCGCAGCATGCGTTGCAGTCACAATGCCCTTGCGCACCTCAACTGCAGTCTGCTTCAATTCTGTGATAGTCATTGATTCCCTCCTTTAGTGTCATATAAACTCTGCGAAACCCGATTTTAAATCTTCTCACGTTGGAAGTATGGACAGGTTTAACGAAGGCACGCTTTCGCTGCGTGTCGCTCGCAACGGATACTAAGCGAGTAAAATACACTCGCTAAGTACCGGCGGCTCCCCAGCACCTTCTTATAAATCTGTCCATACTCCCAACTGTCTTAAGTTGCTGACGGGTTTCGCAATGATTTTTATTACTCTCCGAAGACGGCAGAGCGGTTTCTATAGTCTTTTTGTAGAACCTTAGTCACCGAAAACCGCTCTATAGTCCTTCTGGAATTTTTCAATTCCTGCGTCGGTGAGCGGATGTTTTGTCATCTGGACAATTACATTGTACGGCACGGTTGCGATATGTGCACCTGCTAATGCGCAGTCTGTGACATGGATCGGGTTACGGATGGATGCTGCGATGATCTCTGTCTCAAGTCCATAGTTATCGAAGATCTGAACGATATCCTGGATCAGGTCGATGCCCGCTGTGCTGATGTCGTCTAATCTTCCGAGGAATGGAGAAACATAGGCTGCACCTGCTCTTGCTGCGAGGAGTGCCTGATTTGCAGTAAAGATCAGTGTTACATTGGTCTTGATGCCCTCTGCAGAGAGAACTTTTACTGCCTTTAAGCCTTCTACTGTCATCGGAATCTTTACAACCATGTTCGGATGGATCGCTGCGATCTCACGTCCCTCTTTGATCATGCCCTCTGCATCAACGGTTGTCGCTTTTACCTCGCCGCTGATCGGTCCGTCTACGATGGATGTGATCTCTTTGATCACTTCGTTAAAGTCTCTTCCCTCTTTTGCGATCAGGGATGGGTTCGTGGTAACACCACAGATTACTCCCATGTCATTTGCTTTACGGATATCCTCTACATTTGCTGTGTCAATAAAAAATTTCATACTATACCTCTCCTTTTCGTTGTGTGCCCGTGCACATAATTTGTTTTACTTATGATAGTCTCTTTTATTTAAAAATTCAACCGTGTTTTTGCGTTTTCATGATTTTGCACAACTTTTTTGCGTGCATGTGCACACTTTTCACAAAACAGGTTTTTGCCTCAAAATATGCACATGCTTTTCCAGTATTTAACGATAAAACAGTTCCCCAATCTGTAAGTCACGTTTGAAATCACGGATTTTCGTATCTTTGTCAATATAAACAGCCTCGATGCCCATTGCATTTGCCCAGTCACCTATCTGCTCTGCAGTCAGATCGTAGGTAAATGCGGTATGATGCGCACCGCCTGCAAGAATCCATGCCTCTGCACCGGTGTAGAGATCCGGCTGTGGTGTCCAGAAATTGGTTGCTACCGGAAGTTTCGGCATCGGTTTTTCCACTTTCTTGCAATCGACATCATTGATGATCAGACGGAAACGATTGCCAAGATCGATCAGTGAAGTTGCGATACCTTTTCCTTCTTTGGATGTAAACACCAGTCTTGCAGGATCTTCTCTGTCACCCATGGAGAGCGGCTGGCACTTGATGCTGATCGGGCCATCTGCGATGGACGGACAGATTTCCAACATATGTGCCTCTAAGATACCCTCTTTACCTTTGACAAAATTATAGGTATAATCCTCTAACATGGATGTTCCCTTTGCATCCTTTTTGCCCTCGGTCATAATCTTCATCAGACGGACCATGGCAGCAACTTTCCAGTCGCCCTCTGCTCCAAATCCGTAACCTTTTTCCATCAGACGCTGGATTGCAAGACCCGGAAGCTGTTTTAATGCACCGAGATCTCCAAAGTGGGTTACGATCGCCTGATAATTCTTTTCGTCTAAGAAGCGCTCAAAACCAAGCTCGATCTGTGCCTGGACTGCAACATGACGGCGGAATTCTTCCGGATCACGTCCCTCTAATAAAATGTCATATTTCTCGTAGTATTCGTCTACAAGGGCATTGATATCAGACTCGGATACTGCTGCGACGGACTCTGCGATCTCGTTGACCGGATATGCATCCACTTCCCAGCCGAATTTTAACTGTGCTTCTACTTTATCGCCCTCAGTTACCGCAACATTTCTCATATTGTCAGCGACACGCATCACACGGATATGGCTGCTCTCGATCACGCCGACTGCGGTGCGCATCCAGGAAGCGATCTTTTCCTGTACCACCGGATCAGACCAGTGTCCAACAACCACTTTGCGCTCGATTCTCATACGGGTCACGATATGACCGTACTCTCTGTCACCATGCGCAGACTGGTTTTCATTCATGAAATCCATATCGATGGAATCATATGGGATTTCTTCATTGAACTGTGTATGTAAATGTAATAATGGTTTTCTGTACTCCTGTAAACCTAAGATCCAGGATTTTGCCGGTGAAAATGTATGCATCCATGTGATGACACCTGCACACTCTTCATCCATATTTGCCTCATTAAACGTTTTACGGATCAGCTCGTTTGTGATCAGTGTCGGTTTCCAGATGACTTCATAAGGAAGTACCCCCGATTCATTTAACTTTGCAACAATGATCTTTGCATGCTCTGCCACGTGTTCTAAGCATTCATCCCCGTATAAATCCTGTGATCCGGTGCAAAACCAGAATTTGTAATTTTTTGTTTTTAACATGTGTAAATTCCCTCCTGATATATTTTTTATGAGATTGGCATCGTCTCTACCGCTGCCTTTTCCGTTCCTGATATATTTTTTATAAGATCGGCATCGTCTCTACCGCTGCCTTTTCCGCTTCCAGTGCCTTTTTATAGCTTTCAATATAAGCATCAAATCCTTCCACATCCGCCGGATCCGGCTCCATGACAGTTCCTGTTTCCCCGCCAAAGATCTTACCGGATAAATACTGCTCTAATGTTTCGCCTTCTGCTTTGTGTACCATATATGAGGCAAGCAGTGCCATGCCCCATGGACCGCCCTCACCTGCAGTTTCCATAACTGCTACCGGTGCATCCATAGCCGCTGCAAGGATTCCCTGTCCGACTCCTTTTGTCTTAAACAGTCCTCCATGCCCGTAAATGCGGTCTACTTTTACTTTTTCCTCTTTTAACAGGATATCCAGACCGATCTTTAACGTGGCAAGTGATGCATAGAGATGGCTTCTCATAAAGTTTGCCAGTGTAAAATGTGCATCCGGTCTGCGCACGAAAAGCGGACGGCCTTCATTTAAACCGGTTACCGGCTCGCCGGAGAAATAATTGCAGGCAACCAGGCCTCCACAGTCTTTGTCTCCCTCTAATGCCTTCCGGTAAAGTGTTCCAAACAGCTCATTCATATCCGGCTTCATGCCAAAGGCTTCTGCAAATTCTTTGAAAAGTCCGACCCACGCATTCAGGTCTGATGTACAGTTATTGCAGTGAACCATCGCAACGGTGTCACCGGACGGTGTGGTTACCATGTCAAGTTCCTCATGTACATTCTTTAAATCTTCCTCGAGAACGACCATCGCAAACACGGATGTCCCGGCGGATACATTTCCTGTGCGGACAGCAACGGAATTTGTCGCAGCCATACCGGTTCCTGCATCTCCCTCCGGCGGACAGAGTGGAATGCCTGCGGAAAGATTACCGCTCTTATCCAGCAATTTTGCTCCCTCGGCGGACAATGTTCCGGCTGCCTCTCCTGCAGCTAAAACTTTCGGCAGGATCTCACGCAGTTTCCACGGATATCCTTTTGGTGCGACAAGTGCGTCAAATTTATCGATCATTGTCTGATTGTAATCTCTTGTCTTTGCGTCGATCGGGAACATACCGGATGCCTCTCCGACACCAAGTACTTTCTCTCCAGTCAGTTTCCAGTGAATATATCCGGCTAAGGTTGTAAAATACGAAATGTTTCCTACATGTTCCTCCCCATTTAAGATTGCCTGATATAAATGTGCGATGCTCCAGCGCTGCGGAATATTAAAGGAAAACTCCTTTGTAAGTGCTGCCGCAGCCTCCCCCGTGATCGTATTGCGCCAGGTGCGGAACGGTACAAGTAACTCCCCGTCTTTGTCAAATGCCATATAGCCGTGCATCATTCCGGAAAATCCGATTGCCGCGAGTGATGTGACCACCGTATCGTATTTTTCCTTTACATCCTCTGCTAATCTGCCATAACAGTCGGTAAGTCCCATCCAGATATCATCCAGACTGTATGTCCAGATTCCATCCTCCAAACGGTTTTCCCAGTCATGCGCACCGGATGCGATCGGCTCCCCCGTTTCATTTACAAGAACCGCCTTGATCCTGGTTGAACCGAATTCAATACCAAGTACTGCTTTTCCGGTTTCAATCGTCTGCTTTGCGTTACTCATTATCCCTTCTCCTTTCAGATGTAAACCACTTCTTCTATACTTTCAGCATACAACTTGTATGCATGTGTTAACAAGTTGTTTTTTTCTTAAAATATCACTTTATAAAATCTCTGTAAATTTGCTTTATTTCTGACCATGTATGGTACAATGTATTAAGCCATGAGCAGTGCCAGATAAGAAGGGACACTGTGGAATAAAATACAGACAGGCACAAACTAATCACAACGCAAAAAGAAAGAGATTTTCCCATGCCATCAGAACATAAAACAAATGAAACCATCAAATACAAACTTGCCGCCGCAATGAAAGAATGCATGAAATCAGCCTCCGTAGAGAAGATCACCGTCACGGAGATCGTGGAGACCTGCGGCGTGACACGCCAGACCTTTTACCGGAATTTTAAGGATAAGTATGACCTTATCAACTGGTATTTTGATAAAATTTTACTGGAATCTTTCGAACATATGGGGGAAGGAAAAACTGTGTATGAAGGACTGGTGAATAAATTTCATTATATCCAACAGGAAAAACTCTTTTTTAAAGCAGCTTTTAAAAATGACGATCAGAATTGTCTGAGAGATCATGATTTTCAACTGATCTGTGCATTTTACACCGAACAGCTTGAGACGCGCATGGCGTGCAGACTTTCCCGTCAGCTGCAGTTTCAGTTAGAAATGTACTGCCAGGGTTCCATTTATATGACCGTACAGTGGGTGCTTGGCTATCGCAAATGTTCTGCCGAAGAACTCGCACATGCCCTTGCATCTGCCATGCCGGAAGAACTGCAGACTGTATTTCATAAATACGGGTTGGTTTAAAAAGAATCCTATGAAGATCCGGGTGTCAAAAGGTGGTTTTTAATTTCTTGATTGTCAAATTGCACAAGGCAGTGTTTGTTTTGTTCCATTGTACGAAAATAAGAAAATCTAAGTCCGCCCGATTTGAATTTTTTCAAAGTGACGTGTACGTCTTAAATGCCCCGTCCATGGGGCATTAAGACTTTTGCTGCCATCCATGGCAGCAAAACACTATACATTGACGGGCAGACTAAGATTTTCTAATTTTCTACCAAAGTCACAAAAGCATTCTCTGCCTTGTGCAATTTGCCAGCCACTAAGTTGTGAACCACCTTTTGACACCCGAATCCTATGAATCTAAAAACCTTCCAGGCAAGACAATTATACCTGAAAGGTTTTCTTTTACTTATGACAATATACGAATCATAAAGCGTACATTCTATGATTTTACCGCTGCAATTACATCAGTTTGCGGAAAAGATTCTTCAGATCTTCCACGCCTGCATCTTTCGGGTTACCCGGAGCACATGCATCTGCATGGGCAGATTCTGCAAGGAAATCGAGATCTTCTTCTTTTAATGCCTCAAGTTTTGTCGGGATTCCCACATCAACAGAGAGTTTCTGTACGGCATCAACTGCTGCTTTACGATATTCCTCCACAGACATATCGTCCACACCTTTGACTCCCATTGCACGGGCGATCTCACGGTATTTCTCTCCGGTGCAGTCCGCATTGTACTCCATAACGATCGGAAGCATCATGGCACATGCAACACCATGCGGTGTATCATAAACAGCACCTAAGGTATGAGCCATGGAATGAGCAATTCCAAGACCTACATTAGAAAATCCCATTCCGGCAATGTACTGTCCAAGTGCCATTCCCTCACGTCCTTCTTTCTTGTTGTCAACTGCATCACGCAGGGATCTTGAAATAATCTCAATCGCTTTCAGATGGAACATATCTGTCATTTCCCATGCAGCTTTGGTTGTATATCCCTCGATCGCATGTGTCAGGGCATCCATACCGGTAGAAGCTGTCAGTCCTTTTGGCATGGAAGACATCATATCCGGATCCACGATCGCAATGACAGGCATATCATGTGGATCGACGCAGACGAATTTTCTCTTTCTCTCCACATCCGTGATAACATAATTGATCGTAACCTCTGCTGCCGTACCGGCGGTCGTAGGTACTGCAATGATCGGTACACATGGTTTTTTCGTAGGTGCAACTCCCTCAAGACTTCTGACATCCTCAAATTCCGGATTGGCAATAATGATTCCGATCGCTTTTGAGGTATCCATGGAAGATCCTCCACCGATTGCGATCAGGTAATCAGCTCCCGCTTTTTTAAATGCCTCAACACCATGCTGTACATTCTGGATCGTAGGGTTTGCCTTGATATCTGAATAAATCTCATAAGCAAGTCCGTTTTTGTCAAGAATATCCGTTACCTTTTTTGTAACACCAAATTTGATCAGATCCGGATCAGAACATACAAATGCTTTTTTGAAAGCACGCGCCTTTGCCTCTGTTGCGATCTCTTCAATCGCTCCTGCTCCGTGGTAAGATGTTTCGTTTAACATAATTCTGTTTGCCATAATAACCTTCTCCTTTTCCAATACTTATGATACTTTGATTGTAACAGGATCCTATCGTTTTCGTAAGTGACAAAACAGCAAAATTGTAACAAAAAAAACCTGTATCAGCAAATTACTGATACAGGTCATGTTATGATGCATTATTATACATTGATCTCAGCTTTTACACCAAGTTCTGTCTCATTTGCATCCAGGATCGGTCTGACCACATTTGCAATGAATTTATCCACCTGGATTGGTGCGCGGCCAACATATTTTGCCGGATCCATCGTGGACTGCAGTGCCTCTAATGTCAGGTTAAACTCAGGATCTGCAGCGATCAGTTCTAACAGATTGTTGTCCCTGCCTTCCTCTTTGACAGTCTTTCCTGCCTGCATGGATAAGGTACGGATCTTCTCGTGTAACTCCTGACGGTTGCCTCCATTTTTTACAGCATCCATCATAATATTTTCTGTTGCCATAAACGGAAGCTCTGCCATTAAATGTTTGGTAATGACTTTGTCATATACGACTAATCCATCCACTACATTTAAGCACAGGTCTAAGATGCCATCAATGGCAAGGAATCCTTCCGGAATGGAAAGTCTCTTGTTTGCAGAGTCATCTAAGGTACGCTCAAACCACTGTGTTGCGGAAGTGATCGCCGGGTTTAAGGCATCGATCATGACATAGCGTGATAAGGATGCGATACGCTCGGAACGCATCGGATTGCGTTTGTATGCCATGGCAGAAGATCCGATCTGGTTCTTCTCGAACGGCTCTTCCACTTCTTTTAAGTGCTGTAATAAACGGATATCATTGGACATCTTGTGTGCACTTGCCGCAATACCTGCAAGGATATTTGCAACACGTGTATCCACTTTTCTGGAATAAGTCTGTCCGGAAACTGCATAGCACTCTTTGAATCCCATTTTTGCAGCGATCATTGGATCGATCTTGTCGATCGTCTCCTGATCCCCGTCAAACAACTCTAAGAAACTTGCCTGTGTTCCGGTCGTTCCCTTGGAACCGAGCAGTTTTAAAGATCCCATGACATACTCTAAGTCCTCAAGATCCATGATAAATTCCTGTGCCCAGAGTGTTGCACGTTTTCCAACGGTCGTCGGCTGTGCAGGCTGGAAATGGGTAAATGCCAGTGTCGGCAGATTTTTGTAAGTATCTGCAAATTTTGCAAGTTCTGCGATAACATTGACCAGTTTTTTATGAACCAGCTCCAATGCTTCCCGCATCAGAATAATATCGGTATTATCACCAACATAACAGGATGTTGCTCCAAGATGGATGATTCCTGCTGCTTTCGGGCACTGCTGTCCATATGCATATACATGGCTCATAACATCATGACGGACAAGTTTCTCACGCTCTCTTGCGACATCATAGTTGATGTCCTCGGCATGTGCCTTCAACTCATCAATCTGTTCCTGTGAAATGACCGGCTTTCCGTTCTCGGAAAGTCCTAACTCCATCTCTGTCTCAGCTAATGCGATCCATAATCTTCTCCAGGTACGGAACTTTTTGTCCTGGGAAAAAATATACTGCATCTCCCTGCTGGCATAACGCTCAGATAATGGACTTGTATATCTATCTGTACTCATTTCTGTTCTCCTTAACATTTGTTATTATCTATCTCTCAAAATCGCCCCGGATATCCTCTTTTGGCGGTTCCATCGGGTAGGTACCCGTAAAGCATCCTTTACAGATACTTAATCCGCCGACCATTTCCTCTAAACGCTCAACTCCAAGGTATCCAAGGGAATCCGCACCAATGATCTTACGGATATCCTCGATGGAACGATTGTATGCGATGAGCTGTTCTCTCTCCGGGATATCTGTTCCAAAGTAGCACGGCCATAAAAATGGCGGGGAACTGATCCTTACATGCACTTCGGTTGCACCGGCATCACGCAGCATTTTTACAATGCGGTCTGATGTTGTACCGCGGACAATGGAATCATCGATCATAATGATACGTTTTCCATCAACCGCCTCTTTTAAAACATTTAATTTTACACGCACGCTGGACTCTCTGCTGCTCTGTTTCGGCTTGATGAAAGTTCTTCCGACATAGCCGTTTTTCACAAACGCAGTGCCATACGGGATCCCCGACTGCAGGGAATAACCGAGTGCTGCAGCATTTCCGGACTCCGGAACACCGACAACAAGATCTGCATCCACCGGTGAATCCATGGCGAGGAAACGTCCTGCCTTGATCCTGGATGCATAGACACTGACACCGTCGATATGGCTGTCCGGTCTTGCAAAGTAAATATATTCAAAAATACAGCGCGCCTCTTTTTCTTTTGGCAGTGCTAAAGAAAGGTCAGACTGAATGCCGCCCTCCGGTGTGATCGTAACGATCTCTCCCGGCAGTACATCGCGGACATACTCCGCACCGATCGTATCAAGTGCACAGGTCTCGGATGCCAAAATGTAGGCATTGTCACGTTTTCCAATACAGAGCGGTTTAAAACCGTACGGATCACGCGCTCCGACTAATTTTCTCGGACTCATCACTACCAGTGCAAACGCACCCTTGATTTTCTGGCAGGCACGTCCCACTGCTTCTTCCACACTGTTTGAATTTAAACGCTCACGGGCAATGTGATAGGCAATGACCTCAGAATCAATCGTCGTCTGGAAAATTGCTCCGGTATACTCTAAATCCTTACGCAGTTCCATTGCATTGATCAGGTTTCCATTGTGTGCGAGTGCTAACGTTCCCTTTACATAATTAAGAACCAATGGCTGTGCATTCTCACGGGTGGAAGCTCCTGCCGTCGAATAACGGACATGTCCGACACCGATATCGCCATGCATAGGCTCTAAATTATCCTGTGTGAATACCTCATTGACAAGTCCCATGCCTTTGTATGAGGTCACTTTTCCCTTTGGTCCGTTCGTCTCACTGACTGCAATACCACAGCTCTCCTGTCCACGGTGCTGCAATGCAAAAAGACCATAATAGATCGTAGACGCAACGTCTCCGCCATCAAAGTCGTACATTCCGAATACACCACATTCCTCGTGCAGTCCACTGTCCCCATTCGTCTGCCATGGTGTATCTTTCACAAATCCATTGTTGTCCATAAATGTATCTCCATTAAGCAAATTTCTTACCTGTCAGAAGCTCATATGCCTCTTTGTATTTATTCACGGTCTTTTCGATAACATCATCCGGTAACAGATAGTCGCTGTCCGGATTTGCTTTTAACCAGTCTCTTACGAACTGTTTGTCAAAAGAAGGCTGTCCCTGTCCCGGTTTGTAACCCTCCAGCGGCCAGAATCTGGAGCTGTCCGGTGTAAGCATCTCATCACCTAATACAACATTGCCATTCTCATCTAAGCCAAACTCGAACTTGGTATCTGCAATGATGATACCTTTGGTCAGTGCATATTCTGCACATTTTTTATATAATGCGATCGTATAATCTTTGATCTGTTCTGCGTAAGAAGCTCCTTTTCCCGGATACTCTTTCTCTAAGATCTCTCTGCAGCGCTCAAAGGAGATATTCTCATCATGCAGACCGATCTCAGCCTTAGTGCTCGGTGTAAAGACCGGCTCAGGCAGTTTATCGGACTCCTGTAATCCCTCCGGCAGTTTGATGCCGCATACAGTACCGTTTTCTTTATAACTCTCCCAGCCGCTTCCTGTGATGTATCCACGAACGATGCACTCGATCGGAAGCATCTCTAATTTTTTGCACATCATGCTGTTGCCGTCGAATCTCTCCTCCTGGAAAAATTCCGGCATATCTTTTACATCAACGGAAATCATATGATTTGGAACGATATCTTTTGTTAAATCAAACCAGAATTTAGACATCTGAGTCAGAATCGCACCCTTTTTTGTGACTTTGTTCTTCAAAATATGATCGAAAGCAGAAATTCTGTCTGTCGCTACAATGATCAGGCTGTCGCCGTTATCATATACTTCACGTACTTTTCCCTCTTTAATTGGCTGAAATACTTTGCTACTCATCCTCTTTGTCCTCTTTTCCGGTGTTATAAGCACCATATCATTTTCTGATGTTACTCAAAAATTATAATACATAGTCTTTTGGAAAGTCAATGATTTTGCCCGTATGGACATCGATATGTGATATAGAAAAATCAGTTCTTTTTATTAGTATTTTTGTATAGTTTTAATCATATTATAAGTTACACTTATATTTTTGTTTATATTCTCTTATTCTCACTTTCTCAGCTTCTTTCCTGCATGAATTTTACCGGAAAATGATCCTTTTCCTTTCAAAAAAAGTACCACAAACTGATAAATTTCTTTCTGACAGCAGCTGCCCTGCCTGTCCAAAAATAAATATACCAGTCTGTGGCATCTTTTTATACGGCTATATTATATCGCTCTTTTATTTTTTGATCAGTAAAGATTTTCCTGTCATCTCTGCCGGCTGTTCCATTCCCATCAGCTCGATCATAGTCGGAATGATATCAGCAAGGCATCCGTCCTCTTTTAAGGTGTAGGAAGGATCTGCATTTACGAGAATAAATGGAACCGGGTTGGTTGTGTGGGATGTTAACGGCTCGCCGGTCTCGTAGTTTACAAGCTGCTCAGCGTTTCCGTGATCTGCGCAGATGAACATCTGTCCGTCTGCTTCCTTTAATGCCTCAACTGCTTTTCCAACACAGGTATCTACTGTCTCAACTGCTTTGATCGCTGCGTCTAAGATTCCGGTATGGCCAACCATATCCGGGTTTGCAAAGTTGATGATGATGACATCATATTTCTCAGAACGGATCGCTGCACATAACTTGTCACATACTTCCGGTGCACTCATCTCCGGCTGTAAATCGTAGGTAGCTACTTTCGGAGATTTTACAAGGATACGGTCCTCACCTTTGTTTGGCTCTTCCACACCGCCATTGAAGAAGAAGGTAACATGTGCATATTTCTCTGTCTCAGCGATTCTTGCCTGTGTCATATTATGTGCTGCCAAATACTCACCAAATGTATTTTTCAGTTCTACTTTCTTAAATGCAACTTCCTTGTTCGGAATGGTCACATCATATTCAGTAAAACAGATATATTTTACATTCTTTCTTGCGCCGCGGTCAAATCCGTCAAAATCATCCATGCAGAATGTTCTTGTGATCTCACGCGCACGGTCAGGACGGAAGTTAAAGAAAATAACCGTATCGTTGTCTTTGATCGTAGCGATCGGTTTACCGTTCTCTGTAATTGCAGTTGGAACGAAGAACTCATCTGTCACATCTTTTGCATAAGATGCTTCCATAGCTGCTACTGCGCTCTCAGCAGCCTCTCCCTCGCCTGTGGTCAGCACTTTATATGCTTTCTCCACGCGGTCCCATCTGTTATCACGATCCATTGCGTAGTAACGTCCAGAAATAGATGCGATCTTACCAACACCGATCTCTTTCATCTTAGCTTCCAGTTCTTCAATGAACTCTTTACCGGAAGTCGGAGCAGTGTCACGTCCGTCTAAGAAACAATGTACATATACATTCTCAACGCCCTCTTTTTTTGCCATTTCAAGCAGTCCGAAAAGGTGTGTGATGTGGCTGTGTACACCACCGTTTGATAACAGTCCGTATAAATGAAGGTCGGAACCGTTCTTCTTTACGTTTTCCATACCATCTAATAATGCCTGATTCTTAAAGAAATCGCCATCATTGATCTCTTTTGTGATTCTTGTCAGCTCCTGATATACGATTCTTCCGGCACCCATATTTAAATGTCCTACTTCAGAGTTACCCATCTGTCCGTCAGGAAGACCAACTGCAAGACCGCTTGCATTTCCTTTTACAAACGGATAGTCTTTCATAAGTCCGTCGATCACCGGTGTCTTTGCCTGTGCTACGGCATTGCCCTCTGTTTTTGCATTCAGTCCAAATCCGTCTAAGATCATTAATACGGTAGGTTTCTTACTCATGTTTTGTTTCCTCACTTTCTATTCTCTTTCCATTTATCAAAAGTATACGATTCTCATAATCCAGAATCATTATACTGATAACCTCATCTGTTTTCAATAGTTTTTCTGGCTCAGCTGTTTTTCATACTTTTTCGCCCTTGCCTGACATTCCGTTTCCGTAACCGGATCACCTCCGGCATCCTTATTAAGTTTCTCCAATATATAGGAATAAATTGCCCAGTTCGTGGCCGCATCATAATGAAGTCCGTCTCCTTTTGTTCCAAACCCGAGTCTCGTCAGATACCGGTAACAATCAATATATGCAGCGTTTTCTACCTTTTTAATCCGGTTATTAAATGCCTCAATCCTCTGGTTGCTGCATCTTGCCGGAGCCCCGGTCTTTGTCGGATTTACAGACAGAAGATAAAGCCTTGAACTGTCCGGCCATCTGCGGTATTTATTCAGATAGGAGCGGACAGATGTCAGGTCGTTAACACCCAGACCACAGATCACAACCCAGTTTTTGATCTCCGTATGCTGTCTCTGCAGTGACTGTACTTTTGGAAATGCCGTATCCGCCAGCCATGCATATCCTATTCCAGGACAGGATACCACAAAAAAATTTGGTATATCTTCGATTTTACACTCCTCATTCATCAGATAAAATCTGGAGTCTCCAAGAAAAATATATCCCGTTTCATATTTATAAGAATCTTCGGCTGTTTCAACTTCGGTTGTTTCAGCTTCGGCTGCTGCCGTCTCATTTACCGTCGTCTCATCTGATGCCGTCTGATCCTTTATTATCATATCCTCTGCGGTCGTATTTTCCGTAACATCCGTTTCACCATTTGTCAAATCTGTTTTTATATTGTCATCGGTATCCGTTTTTTTATCATCATTGGCATTTTCGTTTTGCTTCAATGAATTTCCGGAATCACCTGTTATATTCCCATTTTCCGATTCAATATCTGATTCTCTATCATACACAACGTTCTCTGCTTCCTGCAAAACATCCTCCAGCGTGACATTTTGCCCATCAGAGCTCTGTGCCCTTGCATTGGCATTATTTTCTTTATATTCCAGATCCGTTTTTCCTGCCTGATTTAATTCTCTTACGGTCACATTCCAGCCGCAGAACACGATCAGGACACAAATCAGGATCCCCGCTATTTTCTTTTTCATATATTTCACATTTTCCGCACTATCAAGTGAAAAGGGGATTCTTTCTGCTTTCACTCCCAGATAGAATCCCCTTAACCTGATTATGATTTATTTGTAGTTTACGATTTTTCCGAAATCAGCTTTTAAGGAAGCTCCACCAACTAAACCACCATCAATGTCTGGCTGTGCAAACAGTTCTGCTGCATTACCTGCATTTACAGATCCGCCGTACTGAATACGAACTTTCTCTGCTGTGTCAGCACCATATACTTCTCTGATGCAGTCACGGATTGCCTTGCAGACTTCCTCAGCCTGCTCTGTGGTTGCAGTTTTGCCTGTTCCGATAGCCCAGATCGGCTCATAAGCGATTACCATGGAAGCAACCTGCTCTGCAGTAACATCTTTTAAGTCAGATTTGATCTGCATACGGATCCAGTCTAAAGTGATTCCCATCTCTCTCTGCTCTAATGTCTCACCACAGCAAAGGATTGGTGTTAAGTTATGCTCGAAAGCTTTTTTCACTTTCTTGTTTAACATGCAGTCGCACTCTTTGAAGTAATCACGTCTCTCGGAATGACCGATGATAACGTATTTTACGCCTGCGTCTACTAACATTTCAGGAGCGATCTCTCCGGTGTAAGCACCTTTCTCCTCATAGTACATGTTCTCAGCACCTACTGCTACGTTGGTTCCTTTTAAAGCCTCAACAACAGGTACGATGTCGATTGCAGGTACACAGTAAACAACTTCTACATCATCGCTTACCACTAATGGTTTTAATTCCTCTACTAATTTAACAGCCTGGCTTGGAGTCATGTTCATTTTCCAGTTACCGGCTACAATTTTCTTTCTTGCCATGATCTTATCCTCTTTTTCCATCTTAAAGTTTGTTGATCTTATTTATCGTCGGCTGCCACACCAAGGCGTTATGGCAGCCGAATTTACACTTTGACAATCTCTTATTTATCGTCGGCTGCCATAACACCTGGTAATTCTTTACCCTCTAAGAACTCAAGGGAAGCTCCACCACCGGTAGAAATATGGCTCATCTTGTCGCCGAAGCCTAACTGGTTAACAGCTGCTGCGGAATCACCACCACCGATGATCGTTGTAGCATCTGTCTCAGCAAGTGCTTTTGCAACTGCGATCGTACCTTCTGCTAATGTCGGGTTCTCGAATACACCCATCGGTCCATTCCAAACAACAGTCTTTGCTGTCTTAACTGCATCAGCATATAATTTCTGAGTTTCCGGTCCGATATCACATCCCTCTCTGTCAGCCGGCATATCTTTTACGTCACATACAGTAACTTCTACCGGAGCGTCGATCGGGTTCGGGAAATCTGCGATGGTTACAGCATCTACCGGAAGGAGTAATTTCTTTCCAAGTTTTTCTGCTTTTGCCATCATCTCTTTACAGTAATCGATCTTGGTATCATCTACTAAAGATTTACCGATCTCGTATCCCTGTGCTTTTAAGAAAGTATATGCCATACCACCACCGATGATTAATGTATCGCATTTCTCTAATAAGTTAGAGATAACATTTAATTTATCTGCAACTTTTGCACCACCAAGGATTGCTACGAATGGTCTTACCGGATTCTCAACAGCGTTTCCAAGGAAATCGATCTCTTTCTGCATTAAGTAACCAACTACGTTAGAACCACCCTTTGCAGTGATGAATTTTGTAACGCCTGCAACAGAAGCATGTGCTCTGTGGGAAGAACCGAATGCGTCGCATACATAATCATCTGCAAGATCAGCTAACTCTTTGCTGAACTCTTCGCCGTTCTTTGTCTCCTCAGCGCCACGGAAACGTGTATTCTGTAATAAGATCACATCTCCCTCGTTCATTTCAGCAACAGCTTTGGCAGCTTCCTCGCCTGTTACATGGTAATCAGAGATGAATTTTACATCTTTGCCAAGTTTCTCGGAAAGTTTTACAGCTACAGGAGCTAAAGACTCACCCTCGTTTGGTCCGTTCTTTACTTTTCCAAGATGAGAGCAGAGGATTACTTTTCCACCATCGTTGATTAATTTCTGGATGGTAGGAAGAGCTGCATTGATACGAGTCTCATCTGTGATCTTTCCTTCTTTTAACGGAACGTTAAAATCACATCTTACAAGTACTCTTCTTCCTTTTACATTAATGTCGTCTACTGATTTTTTGTTTAATGACATAAAATATGTCCTCCTTTTATATAATTGAGGTATAAAAACAGGCCCGGTCCAATAGGACCGGACCTGCTAAAAGTCGCATATAGTTATCGTAACCCGTCGATTATGCTAACTCACTGAAGTACTTGATTGTACGAACCATCTGAGATGTGTAAGAGTTCTCGTTGTCATACCATGAAACAACCTGAACTTCGTACTGGTCATCAGATACCTGGTTAACCATTGTCTGAGTTGCATCGAATAATGAACCATATCTCATTCCTACGATATCGGAAGAAACGATCTCATCCTCGTTGTAACCGAAGGACTCGTTAGCTGCTGCTTTCATAGCTGCGTTGATGTCTTCTTTTGTTACGCCAGCTTTCTTAACAACTGCTGTTAAGATTGTTGTAGAACCTGTTGGGGTCGGTACACGCTGAGCAGATCCGATTAATTTACCGTTTAACTCTGGGATAACAAGACCGATTGCTTTTGCAGCACCTGTGCTGTTAGGAACGATGTTAACTGCTGCTGCACGGGATCTTCTTAAATCACCTTTTCTCTGAGGTCCGTCAAGAGTCATCTGATCACCTGTGTAAGCATGGATTGTTACCATGATGCCAGACTGGATCGGAGCATATTTGTTTAATGCATCTGCCATTGGTGCTAAGCAGTTTGTTGTACAGGAAGCTGCTGAAATGATTGTATCAGAAGCTTTTAATGTCTCGTGGTTTGTATTGTAAACGATAGTAGGAAGGTCATTTCCTGCTGGAGCAGAGATAACAACTTTTCTAGCACCTGCATTGATGTGAGCCTGTGCTTTTTCTTTGCTTGTATAGAAACCGGAGCACTCTAATACAACGTCAACTTTTAAATCTCCCCATGGGCAGTTGTTTGCATCTGGGAATGCGTAGATTTTGATCTCTTTACCGCAAACGATGATAGAATCATCTGTGCTGGAAACTTCATCAGCATGCTCATATTTACCCTGAGATGAATCATATTTTAACAAGTGTGCTAACATTTTAGGACTTGTTAAATCGTTGATTGCTACTACTTCATATCCTTCTGCTCCAAACATCTGTCTGAAAGCAAGACGACCAATACGGCCAAAACCATTGATTGCTACTCTTACTGCCATTTTTAATTCCTCCTAGAATTTGTAAATGTGATAACTTGATGGGACTTATGCCCGTCCCAAGCTTCCTTTATTTTAACCAATTTCTTTTGAAAGTTCAAGCCTTTTTCTCGACTTTATTCTGTGTTTGTTAAATTTTTCACTATATGCAGTTTTCCGGTCGTTTTTTCATGAATTTTATACAAAATATACAAAGGTGTCTTCTTTTCTTTTATAAGATAGGCTATACTGTATATAACTTGGAGGTATGAGGATCAATATGTTATGGGACACGCATATGCACAGCCAGTTTTCCGGCGACAGCCACACACCGCAGGAAGACATGATCGCTGCTGCTAGACAAAAAAATTTAAAAGGGATCTGTTTTACAGACCATCTTGACATTGACTATCCGGACGAACCGGAGACATTTTTGCTGGATCTGCCGAATTATGTCTCTTCCGTGGATGCAATGCAGGAGAAATATAAGGAAGTTCTTCCGGTTCGACTCGGCATTGAACTTGGGTTACAGCCGCATCTTGCCGGCATACATGCCGACATCCTGTCACAATACCCGTTTGATTTTGTGATCGGCTCCTCCCACGTCATGCACGGTGTGGATCCGTATTACCCGGCTTATTGGGAAAACCACACGGAGGAGGAAGGCTACCGGGAATATTTTGAGTCGATCCTGGAAAACATTGCCGCATTTGACGGTTTTGACGTCTACGGACACATCGATTATGTGGTGAGATACGGTCCAAATAAAAATGCCAGTTATTCCTATCAGAAATATGCCGGCATCATCGATGAGATCTTAAAGGCTCTTATTATCAAGGGCAAAGGGATTGAGATCAACACCGGCGGTTTCAAATACGGACTCGGCCACCCGAACCCGACCGAGGACATCATTAAGCGCTATCATGAACTTGGCGGGGAGATCATCACGATCGGTGCCGACGCACATCAGCCGGAGCACGTCGCTTTTGATTTTGAAAAAGTCCCTTCTATATTAAAAGAAGCCGGCTTTACGCATTACACGGTATTTCGGAACCGGAAACCGGAATTTATCCCGATTCCCTGATTGAATCCGCTGACAGGAATGCCGGGGCAAATAGTGCATTCAAGTTTATTGATCGGTAAATTGCACAAGACCGCGCCCCAGCCTCCTGTCATTTTAACGTCTCACTGTGATTTAACACCGACGTACTATATAAAAACAGCACATCCTGATCTTTAAAATTAATATAGTTTCCAATCCGCTCCACGGGCAGATACCGGATATCCACCAGTGTGATCTTCGCATAATCTTCTGCCAGGAGCGGGGCGATGCTGCTTCCAAAGGAATCCCGGAACATAACCAGTTCCCGGTCTGTTTTTGCATTTGGATTTTCAATCGAGAGCAAGGACTTTGATCCCCCAGGAAATATCTCATACAAATCATTTCCTTCTGATTTTGTCAGGTCATAGATCTTATTTTCCACATGATCCTCATAATCATACACCGTACAGTGATCCAGCATATCATTATCCAGATAATATAACGTGTCCGGCTTTACAGGAAGTGCGAGCTGTCCATAATAGACACCATAAAATGGCTTTTCTAATTCTTTTGTCTCATATTGTTGTGTTAACTCTACCCCCATAGCCCCTGCAAGATGCCGTACCACATCCGTGATCTGTTCCTGCCTCCAGTGCGCATCTGTGTGATAATAGTCCGAAATCTGCAGATCTCCAAATATGTCAATATATTGTGCATATTCCATCCCATCTCTCACCTGCTCTGCCAGTACATCATAATCCATGGACGGATAATCATTTTCATCTGCCAGAAAATAACTTTTATCCGGCACGATCGTCAGATAGACATCCGTGTCTGTGCCTGAAAGATAACGTTCATAGACTTCCCCAAAACGTGCTGTGGCATACTGCAGTGAATCCGCATGAAGCGGATATTCCATTTTTGCAATGTAACCATCTTTGCTATAAAGTCCATGCTGGTCGCTCTGCCCAAGTACATACAGAGAAAATGCCGTCTTTAACGCACGAAACTGCTTCCGCAGCGGAAACTGGTCTTTTGCGTATGGCTCAAATCCACTCATAAAGGTACCATCTTTGATGTTTTCCACACTTATTTTCGGAAACTGTGCAAGTTTTCTGCGTTCTGAGATAGAAATCTTCTCATCACTTTTCACAATATTTCCTGTTAAAAATCCAAACAGGATCAATGCCATCATGATAACGGTGATTCTGTCTTTTCGCTTTATTTCCATAATCGTCCTCAAAATCTGAAATATAAAAACGGGTTGAATGAACCATCTACCAGAAATGCCACACAAAGAAGCAGCAACATTACAAGCAAAATGATTTCTGTAATGTCAAGTGTCTGCTTTAAACATTTCTTTTTCTGCAATCTTCCATATAATCTCACAGGAAACGGTGTCGCCCCGATCACCGCGGTCAGGATGACCACTGCATAACTTTTCAGATAATACAGGCTCTCTGTCGTAACCGGTTTTATCTGTCCCCCGCCAAACATAGATACGATGCTATCCCAAAAATCCGCCACGGAGGATGCATCAAAAAGTACAAACCCGATCAGCACAAAAAACAGCACATACAGGTGTCCGATGATCTTATGTTTCTTTAAATAAGATGAAAGCCATGTTTTTTCAATCAATAAAAGCACCGCATACATCAGTCCCCACAGAATAAAATTCCATGCCGCCCCATGCCAGAATCCGGTTGCCATCCACACAAGAAAAATATTAAAGATCCACCGCACAGGTTTTACATGGCTGCCGCCAAGCGGGATATAAAGATAATCCCGGAACCATGCACCAAGTGAAATATGCCATCTGCGCCAGAATTCGGTAATGCTCGCGGAACAATAAGGATAGCGGAAGTTTTCCGGAAAATCAAATCCCAAAACGGCTCCCAGCCCAACCGCCATATCGCTGTACCCGGAAAAATCAAAGTAGATCTGAAGCATAAACGCTATCGCATAGATCCAGAAAAATAAAACCGATTTTTCTTCCGAAGCCTGAAATTGTCCGATCAGCTCCCCAAGCACATTTGCGATCAGTATCTTTTTTGACAGTCCGGTCACAAATCTTCGAATGCCGTATGCACATTTCTCCACGCTATGCGTGCGGTTTTCAAGCTGACTTCTGATATCCGAATAGCGCACGATCGGCCCTGCAACGAGCTGTGGAAACATTGCAACATAGGCAGCAAACGTGAGCAGATTTTTCTGCGCAGGGACATCTCCCCGGTATACATCCACCGTATAGCTGATGACCTGAAATGTATAAAAACTGATGCCAAGCGGCATTGCGATACGAAGCAGCGGTATTTTCTGCCCTGTCAGCACATTGAAGTTCCGGATAAAAAAATCGGCATATTTGCAATAGACGAGCGGCAGAATTTCCAATAAAACAGCGGCAGCCAAAAGAATTTCTGACTGCCGTTTATTCTGACATATACCGATCAGGCGGGCAGACAGATAACCAGCCAGGATGACTGCTGCCATCACCGGCAGGTATTTCGGTTCTCCCCATCCATAAAAGATCAGACTCCCCAAAAGAAGCATTGTATTTTTCATCCGCCCCGGAACTAGAAAATAAACCAGCACCATACACGGAAGAAAATAAATCAGAAACGTGATACTCGAAAATAACATTTATACGATCCCGTCCTCACTGATGACTTTTGCATTTTCGTAAGTCTGTGTGAGTTTGTCTTTAAACGTGTTTACCAGTTCTTCATCTCCAAAAACAGATACCAGGTAATCATCCACCGAAATTACTACCAGCTTGTCCGGGAATCCACACATCCACTGCCTGCCCATCACATTTTCCTTGAGGTCTGCAGCTACGCTCTTTACGTCATCTGCATTTTTCAAATGATAGGCACCGCAGGTAAATGTGTTGGCATTCATCATGTGCATGATGGACGCTGCGCCGTCGATCTTGTCTGCATCTGATGCCGGAAAACCAAGCATACGGTCTAATTCATCCGCATCCGTGATTCCAAATGTTCCCGGCGCATCCTCTGTCATATTTTCTTCCGTCATATCTCCGCCTGCGATGGCGAATTTCCCGTCTTCTTCGTAGCTGTTCCAGACTGTGGTAAGAAGCTCTTTGGCATCTTTGATCTCTGTCTTTCCGGCTGAATCTGGACTGTCTGTTTTATTTCCACAGGCAGTAAGTGACATTGCAAGAAAAATTGAAAGGACTAATGTAATATATTTTTTCATGTTCATCTCCATTTTGTTTTGTTTGGTTTTATTTTTCTCATCGTATCATGTTTTATACCGGGTGGAAAGAGAATATTCCATTTTCTTTAATATCTTCTCACGATCCGATCAACACATTTTTCCTTCAAATGCAAATCCATCATACCATTCTTTTACAATTTCTTTCTTTTCAGACATTTCAAACTCATCTAAAACATCAAACACTTCTTCTGTAAATCCAAAACAATCCGCATACCGGTCTGACGTTGTTGTAATTACCGTAAGATTATTCAGATCCGAAAAAACAGACTCTTTTGAAACGCGGGTAATCCCTGTCATGACAGCCCTTTCCAGATATGGATTCGTCTTAAATGTCCCATTAAAAAGACTTCTCATAAATCCGGTAAATTCATCCCCTTCATTACATTCGGGAAGTTCGCATGCTTTTTGCGAACTTCTAAGGTCTGCTGATCTCGTCAGCAGACTATGCATGGGTGTATCGTATTCATCTAAAAAAATCAAAACTTTTTTTCCATATAAGAGATTCAGATAACTACAAAGATTTTTAAGCGCATCCTGCGCTGTCACATCATCCATTCTTTCCGTTATGGAAAGGATCTGCCGCTCCTCATTCTCTGTAAAACATTCCTGTTCATTTAGATAGCGGTGTTGTCTATAAACATCCACAATAATATTTTTTATCTTTTGAACAGCATCCTTATAATTGTTCTGTTTTACATCCGCAAAGCTGACAATAAAAATAATGGTTCTTTCTTAAAGATACAAAATCCTGCTTCCCAATACTGATGATTCTGCTCATATTTTACCTATACTTTCCTGTTTATCGTGTAATTATGTTTACACGTTTTTGACGTTCTCTACTGCCTGAACATATTATATCTATCTTTTGATCAGTTTGAAAGGATTTTTATTTTCTGTGAGTTTTCTTAAAATGATCAATAATCAATTCGGAAATAATCAAGATACGCTTTATATCTGTCCTGTGCCGTAAGACAGGTATCTGTCAAATATCCTTTTTCATTGTCCCATTCTTTCAGTCCCCGATAGTAGAACATTTTTAAATCATCTTCGATAATAAATGGAACAATATTATATTTCATACACTCTTGAAACATGATCAGCCTGCCAACACGTCCGTTGCCATCCTGAAACGGATGAATTCTTTCAAACTTCACATGAAAATCCAAAATATCTTCCAAAGACTTTTCTTCTTTCGCATTATATTCTGCCAGCAGTTTTTTTATTTTACCGGATACCTGCTCCGGTAATGTAATCTCCATACCCCCGACCCCATTTGGCATCTTTTTATAATCTCCAACAGCAAACCAGTCTTTTCTGGAATCACTGGTTCCATTTTTTAAAGTCAGACGGCTTCCTTTCATATGATTTGGATGATAGGTTAAATCAATCTGTGTTTTATGATAGATACCGCCTTGATACTTATCTGCTTTTTCTTCTCTCAGAATATCTAACAATGTTTTGGACTGCTGTTTTTCCTGATTGGCTGACACTCTGTTTTCCTCCGTTCACTTTCTGGATTATTCAATTATAACACATTACTGGCGGCAAATTCATTTTTGTCTATAAAAACGCAGAAAATCATATAAAAAACACACCTGAATAAAAAATGACACATTTATCCATGTACCCGGAACCTTTACAATAGTATGCTGAAAGCGGACATATAGATTCAAGAATGGAGGGTGTATTTTTATGAGAAACTACGAACGACCACAGGTATTTTGTCAGGAAGATTTATGCGAAGGCGTCTATCTCGCAAGCGGCGATGGCAATGACGATGCAGATGTATGTAAAAGTATTTACATACAGGGAACCTGGCACAAACCAGACCACGGTGCATATCAGGGAACCAATCTTGAGATCCGCGGCTGCGAGGGATGCCCGGCAGACAATGGTTCTTTCTGCACTCTGACAAAAGGGTATAAAACAGGAGATAAAGATTACCGTCCTACATGGGAACGGAATGGGGAAAGCCCGGATAAAATGACATGGTAAATTTACGTTAGATAAAAACAGAACCCGTAATATAATCATTAACGGGTTCTGTCACTCTATTTATTTCTTATTTTTCTACAATTCCATATAATATCTTTCACGGCTGTTTTCCAATATAAGCAAGAATACCGCCATCCACATACAGAACATGACCATTCACAAAATCAGATGCTTCAGATGCTAAAAATACAGCAGGACCCTGAAGATCTTCAGTATTACCCCATCTCGCAGCAGGCGTTTTGGCAATAATAAACTGGTCAAACGGATGTCTGCTTCCATCCGGCTGTTTTTCACGTAAAGGAGCCGTCTGAGGTGTAGCGATATAACCTGGTCCAATACCATTGCACTGGATATTATACTGTCCATATTCAGAGGCAATATTTTTTGTAAGCATTTTTAATCCGCCTTTTGCAGCCGCATATGCAGATACTGTCTCACGTCCAAGTTCTGACATCATGGAACAGATATTGATAATTTTACCGTGGCCTTTTTTTATCATGGATGGTATTACCGCTTTCGACACGATAAACGGTGCATTTAAGTCTACATCGATCACCTTCCTGAATTCTGTTGCAGACATCTCACACATCGGAATACGTTTGATAATCCCGGCATTATTAACCAGAATATCAATCACACCCACTTCCTGTTCAATTTTAGAAACCATTTCCTGAACCTGTAATTCATCTGTGACATCACAGACATATCCATGTGCCTTGATTCCTTTTTGTGCATATGCTTCCAGGCCTTTATCAACTAATTCCTGTTTGATATCATTAAAAACAATCGTTGCTCCCGCTTCTGCATATGCTGATGCAATTGCAAATCCAATTCCATAAGATGCACCTGTTACAAGTGCAGTCTTTCCTTCCAATGAAAAATTAACCATTTTTTCCTCCCTGTTATTTTAAATCTTTATTTTCAATGTTATCCATATCACTGTAATTCTGGTTTTCCCCACACATTCCCCAAATAAAAGTATATGCCTTTGATCCACATCCTGAATGTATCGACCAGCTCGGAGAAATAACAGCTTCTTCATTATGCATCACGATATGTCTTGTCTCCTGTGGTTCTCCCATGTAATGCATTACGAAATCTTCTTCCCCCATATCAAAATAAAAATACACTTCCATGCGCCTGTCATGCGTGTGTGCCGGCATCGTATTCCAGACACTTCCTGGCATCAATCTTGTAAGTCCCATTGCCAGCTGACAACTTTCAACCTGTCCGGTTACAATATATTTATTGATGATTCTGTGATTTGCATCTTCCAAGGATCCCAATTCAACTTTATTTTCGCCCTTAATGATAACTACTCCATTTTCTGCTTCTCCTTCCGGTTTAATATGCACAGTAGGATAGCTTGTATGTGCCGGAGCACTGTTTAAATAAAATTTTGCAGGATTCATTTCATCCTTACTTTCAAACGAAATATCTTTTGCACCTTTTCCGATATACATTCCTTCTCTTGCATTTATTTCATAGACCTGATTATCTACAGTTACTAATCCATCACCACCAATATTAATCAGCCCCAATTCCCTTCTTTCCAGAAAATAGGATGCTCTTAGCTCCTCACCTGTCGAAAGTGCAAGTTTTTTCTTTACCGGAACTGCAGCACCTACAATAATGCGATCTATATGACTGTATACCATCTTAATCTGATCCAGGCAAAACAATTCCTGTATCAAAAACTCTTCTCTCAATCTCTCTGTCGTATAATGTTTCACATCTTTGGGTGAAACAGCTGTCCTGACTTCCATAATATCACTTTTCCTCCCTTGTCACTTTCATCATTCTTTATAAGGAAGTCTAACATTTTACCAGAAGAAATAACTGCATATTTTTTAGCTGTATATCCATATTTTTTAGAACTTTGTCACTGGATTTTTCCACTCACCCGTTTTCTGTAGGCATTTGGTGTCTCATGATACAGTTTCTGGAACGCATCCGCAAATGCCCTCGCATCGGAAAAACCAACTTCCATTGCAATTTCATATGTCTTTTTATCGGTCGAAACCAGCAGCGTCATTGCATGTTCCACCCGTATTCTGCCAACGTAATCTTTAAAATTTTCACCTGCATTTTTTTTAAAAAATGCACTGAAATAATATGGATTCATATGTACTTCGGACGCAAGAATATTTAATGTCAGGTTTTCCTGATAATGCTCTGCAATATATTTTTTTGCAATTGCAATCGTCTGCGTTTCCGAAGTTATATTCTGTTTCTGGATACAATCGGCATATCCATTTAAGATATTCTGATAGCACTGCGACAGTTCCTTAAAACTTTCACACTTTCTCCCGTCCTCCAACAGACTTTTCATATCTATGCTTTTGATTGGAACACCGAGTTTTACCAGTTCTTCTTCCACCATACGGATCGCGTTACAGAAATAAAAACATGCATCCTCCTTTTTTCCGTCTGCTCTTTTCGCCACCAGTCTTCTGAACTGTTCAAAATATTTCTGATATTTCTCTCTTTTTTGCTCTGTAACTGCTTTTATAAGTTCTTTTCTGGTCTGGTCAAAATGTTCCCTGCTCACCTCAGTGCCAAATAACTGCTTTCCACATTCCAAAATTGGCACAGCCATTTCATCCGCAAAAAAAATTGCATCCCGGCATCTCAGACACTCCTCATAAGACGCCGGTATTTCACTCATGTTTTCTACCATGCGCCCCATAATGTATACCGTCTGCTGTCCAATCTCCTTTTGTGCTTCCTCCCGTATTTTCTTAAGTACACTGTAATTTTCCTGCTGGCTGCTTTCTTTTAACACAATGACAATGTTATTTTTCCGGTTAAATGTGATGCCAACAGATTTTTTATCAAGATATTCCTCTAAGAAACTCTGAAATGAAAACATCATGAGGCGTTTCATCTGTTCCATGCACTCTTTGGGATAGAGAAGATCAGCATAGACCGGTGTATAGGACGTATCCTCTAACGTGATCAGCTTTCCATAGTCATCCGCCGCCTGATGCTTCATGGTCATATCCGTTTCTTCTTTTTTTCCCAAACAGGCTATACATTTTTCCACTGCGTTTACCAGTTCCTCGCGGATGACCGGCTTTAAAAGATACTCCACAGCACCATAACTGACCGCTTCCTTTGCATATTCAAAATCCTGGAATCCACTGACAAAAATAATTTTTGTTGGCAGTCCCAGTTTATGGCATTCTTTTAAGATCTCAACGCCTGACATCTTGGGCATGGATATATCAAGCAGCGCAATATCCGGCTGTTGTTTTATGATCGCTTCAAATGCTGCTTTTCCGTCCTCAAATTCTCCGCTAATCTCGATTCCAAGTGAATTCCAGTCTAACAGTTTCTGAATTCCTCTTGTAATGACAGGCTCGTCATCTGCCAAAATCATTTTTATCATGTGATCCTACTCCTTTTCCGATTGCATATACATTTTATAGGTTTTCAGGAATTGTGATCCTGACCATCGTACCCACACCTGGTGTGCTTGTCACTTCTATTCCAAAATCATCTCCATACAGAAACCGGATCCTGTCATGTACATTTTTGAGCCCGATGCTCTGCCAGTCATTTTCATTTTTTACTCCTGGTTCATCCCCCTCTAACAGTCTCCGGATACCATCAAGCGTACCGCTGTCCATTCCGGTTCCATTATCCATAACACTGATCTCTAATATCTGATCTTCCTCCTTTACCTCGATCATGACACTGCCTTTTCCATTTTTGGGTTTAATCCCATGTACATATGCATTTTCCACAATAGGCTGCAAAATAAGTCTCGGCACCATCTGTTTTTCCGCATTTTCTGCGTGGACAATCAGCTGGACTTTTCCCGTGATCCTGCAGTTGAGCAGATATACATATTTGCGCACGATATCGATCTCTTTTTCTAATGGAACCATATCCTGCACCGGTCCGATCAGGTAATGGATCTGTTCCGAGAGTGCTTCGATCATTTCCGGCACCTTTTTTTCGTCATCTTCCAGTGCAGTCATACGGATGATCTCTAAGGTATTATATAAAAAATGCGGATATATCTGTGATTTTAATGCAGTCAGTTCCGCCTCATTCTGTCTGATCTTCGCAACATAAGACTCATTGATATATTTTTTCAATGCGCTGCTCATCTGATTAAACCGCTCTGACAAAATTCCGATCTCATCGGTTGAATAGACTGGAAGCTGTATATCAAAATTTCCATTTTCGATCTGATCCATCTGTTCCATCATCTCATGGATCGGCTTCGTTAAGCGTTTCGAAAAATAAATGGATGCGGCAAGAAGTGTTATCACTGAACACCCCAGTATCATATAAATGATTTTCTGCAGATTTTTTATGCTGCGAAATGCCTCTGATGTATCCATGACAACAATGACAGATATTCCATACACATTTTCTTCTGTTCGGATGACGAGCTGCCGGTCTGTGTTCACAAACTCCGAGAGTTCTGCACTGATATCTGTCCCTGTTTTTCCTTTCTCACTGCTGTAAAAACATGCTCCATTCTGGTCTGTCACATAGATTTTTTCATTTCCGCTGAACTTCACACTCCGGAAGATCTTTTCTACCTTGTTTAAATTGACATCTATAAATAAGGTTCCGACGTACGGTGTCTTTCCAATCTCTCCCCTCAGATCAAAATAGTTTCTCGCAATCGTAAATACCGGAGAAGATATTCCGTTAAAATATCCGGTCTTATGCGTCGGTATCAGGATCATTTTATTCGAGGAGGTATCAAATCCTGCATATCCCGTCACCTCCTCAAACAATACTTCATTTCTGAAATAGGTTCCATTCATGCTATGATGAAATGCAAGCTGTGTTCCATCTAAATCCCTCGCAAGAAAATGTGTGCTCACGATATTACTGTCCGTACTTCCAAGATAGTTTAAGAATTCATTCATCTCTTTCTCCCGCAGCCCGTCTTTCAGTTCAGGTTCCCATTCCTCCCCATACACGATCTTGCGGAAATTATCAAAAGACAGATAATTATTGTAGGTCGTTTCATCTGCCGACAGATTATAATAATATGGCATTTTTGAGATCGTGTTATAGGTTTCAAACATAGAAGAAAGGCTGCTGGAAACATATCCAGCCGCCTGTTCATACTGTGTGCTTAACGCATTTCTATACTCTTCTATCATATGTTTTGTAATCAATGTCGACAAAAGCATCATCGGTACCAGACCAATGAGAATGATCGCCACTGCAAACTTGTGATACAAACTGAAACTTTTATGTCGAATCTTCTGAACGGACATCCCATCATCCTTTCGCTGCCCCCGCAGTAATTCCTTTTACGAAATATTTCTGGAACATACAGAAAATGATCAGTGCCGGTACGATTGAAATCACTGTTCCGGCAAAAACAATATCCCATCTGGCGGAATACTGTCCCACAAACGCTGCAATCTCAACTGTAATGGTCTTTGCCTTTCCACTTGGCAGCACCAGATATGGCATCAGATAATCATTCCAGATTCCCAGTCCATTTAATATTACCATAGAACCGGTACAAGGTCCAAGCAAAGGAAATGTAATTTTCCAGAAAGTCTGAAATGGTGTGCATCCATCGATCTGTGCAGCCTCCTCGATCTCTAATGGGATTCCTTTTAAAAAGCTACTGTATAAAAGTGTTCCAAAGGCGATCGAGCCTGAAATATAGACTAGTACCGGTCCCACCATATTTCCGAATAAGTGAAACATTTTTAATTCCTTAAATAAAGGAAACATATACAGATGAAACGGGATCATCATTCCTGCCAGAAAATAAGTATAAATCAGCCCTGTGAGTTTGCTTTTTCTCCGCTCGATCCCATATGCCGCCAGAGGAACGATACACACGATCAGCACCTCAGATATCACAGTAAGAACGATCGAATGAATAATGGCTGTTCCAAAATCGGATTGTGCGAACAGATCTTTAAAATTCTGCAGATACAAAGATGTCGGAAATGCAACCGGATTCTTTAAAATATCGCCATTGCTCTTAAAGGCGGACATCAGTGCAAAAATGATCGGATAAATAAACAGGACTGCCAGTAATACTGTCACAATAAATAAAATAATATCTGTCGGTTTTACCTTTTTCTTTCCTCTTTCCATTACATCTGCACCTCCCTGCTTCTTAAGAACTTCTGCTGGATCGTATTTAACAGGATAATGATAAATAAAAGCATGATGCCAACAGCAGTTCCAAATCCCTGTCTTCCTTCATTAAAACCTACTTTATAAAGCAGATACACCAGTGTCTCTGATGTAAATCCCGGGCCTCCGTCTGTCATAACATTAATCTGGTCAAATACTTTTAAACCGTTAATTAATGACAATGTAAAATTGATTGTAAATGCCCCGGAGATGAGCGGCATCGTAATATGACGGAATCTCTGAAATGGATTTGCCCCGTCAATCTGTGCCGCCTCGATCAGATCCATTGAAACGCTCTGCAGGGAAGCCAGATAAATGATCATATAATAACCGGCTCCCTTCCATACCAGAACCACACCGATGCATAACAGTGTGAGTGCCGTATTTCCAAGCCAGTCCTGTTTAAAATTTCCCATGCCGATGTCCTGCAGCATCGTGTTGATCGTACCAAAATTATAATTGTACATGATCTTCCAGATAAAACCGGATACAATACCACTGACTAATACCGGAATATAAAATGCACTCCGGAATACATTTTTTCCCCATCTGACATTGTCGACCATAAGTGCAAGAGCCAATGCGAACAGATTTTCCAGGACAGAGATAAAAATGGTCAGAATCACCGTATTTTTTAAGGCATTTCCAAATCTTGCACTGGTAAATATCTCTTTGTAGTTTGCCAGCCCGATAAATTTAATGTTGGGACTTATGCCATCCCAGGAAGTAAAACTGTAATATACACTTGATACCGTAGGCACGATGATAAAAAGTGTAAATATGATAAACGCTGGTGCAATAAAGGCACATGCTGTTTTGTCAAACCCTTTTTTCTGATTCATAAGATCGTTCCTTTCCGTGCCGTAAGACACCTTCTATGTAACAGGCTACCGAAATATTTTCATTTTCCGGCAGCCTGCTTTTTTCTCCTATTCTATTCCAACTCCTGTAACCGGATTGAAACTTTCCATGCTTACTTCCCATGTTTTGTTCAGTTCTTCACAGGCTGAATCAATATCTTTGGTTCCCTGAAGTACTTCGATCAGCGTTTTATAAGTGAAGTTTCTAAAGTCAGGCGGCAATTCATTTTCTCCCTGTAAACCGTTCCACATAGGTGATAATTCATCTGCACTGTTTGTCGCATCAATAATCTCCTGAAATACAGGTGTCACATCCAGATCCGGCTCATCCACGGTAGAAGGCACTGCACTTAACGCTTCACAATATACCTTATAGTTCTCCGGCTGGTAGAAGAAACGGATAAATTCTTCTGCCGCTGCTTTTTTGTCCGGGTCTTTTGCTGCCTCTGCGGACACTGCAAGACCACCGGCACCGCCGCCACCTACAAGACGTGTTTTTCCATCCGGGCTTGGGATTGCAAACCATCCAATTTCAAAATCCGGATCAGCGGACTGAATCTGTGAAATCATATGTGTTCCAGAAAACAACATTGCAGACATATTATTTACAAGGAATGTTGTGATCTGTGCATCCGGTGTAGAGATCCAACCGTCCTGTGCATATTGGAAAATGTCCTCTAACTCCTCAAAAGCTTCCTTGAATGTCTCATCTGAGAAATCTTTGGTTCCTTCATAGCAGTGTTTGATAAAATCCGGGTCCTGGCTGAGGACCTGATCTGCGTATGCCTTATGGAACCAGAATCCCATATGCCAGATGTCCTGTCCTCCGACAACAAGCGGTGACATATCCCCTAAATCTTTGATTTTCTCACAAAGTTCTAAAAACTCATCGTAGGTTGCCGGCTCTGTCAGACCATTCTCATCAAAATATTTTTTATTGTAAAAGATACCGTCTGTGTTTTCTCCAGCAAGTGGTGCCGTATAGACAGAACCATTAAAATCCGTTGTCGTCTTAAACAGATTCACGATATCGTCCGGGAGTACCTCCAACTTATCAGCTCTTACATACAATGCGGTGTCCCTCATCTCCATGACATCCGGGAACTCGCCGACACTGTCTTTCGTTTTGATAAATTCACTGTATGCTCCACCGTTTCCAGGTTCGATCGTCACGGTAATATCCGGGTATGCTTCGTTAAAGCGATCCACGATCGTGTTCATGGATGTCTTTGCGCCATCATCACCATCGGCAAAGATAAATGTAAGCTCTGTCGGAGCACTGACAACCGAATCCGTACTTCCTGTCTCTGTGGTGTCTGCTGCATCTGTCGCATCTGCGGTCTCCGTCTTGGTTGCAGCAGCCTGATCTGACGTATTCTGGCTGTTCGTATTTCCACATGCAGTCAGCATGGATGCTGTTAATGCCGCTGTTAAAACCCCTGCTATCATTCTTTTCTTCATATTCATCATTCTCCTAAACTTTTTCATTTGGTGGATGGCCATCCGCTTTTGTTTCTGTGACTATAATATAGCAATTTATATGTTCAAAAAAAATATGGTTTTTTAAGGTATAAATACAAATTTTTTAGTTCTTTTTCATCCTTTCCCATAAACTTCAATCTGCGATAAAGCAGGAAACGGAGATGGTTCCCCTGATTTGATCATACGGTTCATTTCCATCCAGCGCACTTTCTTTTTTTCAAATACCATCTCGTGCGGCAGGGAACTCTTTTCCATTTTCATGGTAAGTTCACTTTTGTCAGAAAAACAGAATCTGACCTGTTTCCACCAGTTGTCATGCGGAAAATCTGCCCGTGTGTATAACACGATACGGTCAATTTCCACCTCCCTGCCAAAGTCAATGCGTATCTTGGCATCGTCCTGCTGGTTGATTCCCCATGACTCATACGGCCACTCTCCATGACAGTGATTTACCGTCACACCGTCAATCGCATTCTGCGCTGCAAATACCGCCTCACCTCTCGTCTCCACATTTGCATCCGCGTGTGGATATAAATTTTCTATCATATGCTGGTCATTTACATTAAACGTAAGATTCCGGTAGGCATTTACCTCATAGTCCTGCGCCTTCCGGATACAGATTAAATGTTTCTCCCCCCAGAAAACTTTCGGGGAAAGATTGATGCGTCTTTCTCCAAACGGAATTTTATAGGTTGTGTTTCCTGTCAGATATACCAGTGATCTTCCAAGCGCATCATCGAACTGTAACCAAATAAAACATCCTTTTTCTGAGGTCTCAATCAGTATCCTGTCTCCCGCTTCGTACTTTCTGCTGTATACAAGATTAACCTCATCCTCACCACGTGCGACCGCGAGCGTAACCATATCTTTGTTCAATATTTTGATACAGAATTTATCCATTTTCTTTTCCCCCCGGAAATAAATTTTTATCACATCACGATCTGGTATCTTGGTGCTGCTTCACCACTTCTCGCCACCGTGATCCGTCCGTTTTCATCTTTTTGTATCGTAACGGTGCCCTGTTCTTTCTCAAAATTAAAGGTTTCAAAATCATCCTCATACAGGGTAAATCGGGCGGCTCCATCCCCGTAGGATTTTATATGCATTTTAAACACCGTATCCGTATTAACGGACTGTACCGGTTCTGCCAGCGGAATAATGGAATCTTCCTTTACAAATACCGGTATCTCATGATACGGCACGGATAATGTATAGGTATTTTTTCCTTTATATCGCTCTCCGGTAAAAAACTGATACCATTTTCCCTCCGGCAGATACACTGTTTTTTCCTCACCATCTTCATAGGTCAACGGACACACTAACATGCTCTCACCAAACAGATATTCATCATCGATCATCCGCACATTTTCATCCTCTGGATAATCCATGACCAGTGCGCGGATCGGCGGCAGTCCGCTTTTATGATACCTGACAAAAGCGCTGTACAGATATGGAAGAAGGCTCATCCGAAGTTCAAACAGTTTTCTTGCCTCCACCGTATAAAACTCTGCTGTATTCATCTCCTCACCCGCCAGATTTTTCTCTATATCTGTCTGTTTCCATGGCGGATTAGGAATTCTCCAGCTGTTGATCAGCGCCTGTCCCGAAAAAACGATCGTCTGCAGACGTCTTAACAGATCATCCCCATTTTTACAGTCTCGCACCTCCGGGCACCATAGTAAACCGGAAAATCCTGCATTGACCACACCCCGGATAAACTGTTTATGATCATACAAGTCAGAATATAAAACAAACGGCAGTGGTGCTGCAAGTGCCCCTGAAGAGCGCACCTCCGAATAAGTTCTTTTGTTTTCCTTTTTGTAAATATCATAGATCAGTTTCTGATACAGGGTTCCTATCGCCATATGCATCTGTTCCCCGTCCATGCCGGACGGAAATTCTGTGCAGTCCGGAAAAGACCAGTTTGACGGATTATAATCGGAATTATCGCACTCGTCCAGTTTAAATCCAGCTATCCCCTTTTTTACGAACATATCTCTATGGTACGTTTCAAACAGCTCACACGCCTCTTTGGATGCAAAATCAGGAACCAGTCCATTCCACACCTCGTAATCACCGCTGTACGGCATCAGTTCCCTGTAAAAAGGTGCCATCGGATACACAAAAACATGCTCCCACAGATTGAGCCGGAACCCTTTTTCTCCCATATCCTCTATCATTTGATCGGGATGTGGAAAATTGTCTGCCCATTTATAGGTACAGGAATAACTGTGGGAATGCCATCCCGGTTCGATTCCAAGTACATCCACCGGCATTTTTTCATTTCGGAACAAACCGGCATACCGGTAAATATCCGCTTCCGTACTGCCGCCGTATGCACGGTACCACATTCCAAGTCCCCACATCGGTGGGACACATCCTCCACCTGAAAAAAGGTTGTAACGCTGCACAGCCTCTTTTACATTTCCCTCAAACAGATACACGGTCACGCCCTCTGCAAATGGGATCTGGATGATGATCTCCCTCATCTCTTTTGCACGCTTTAATGCGTACAGAGCAGATTCTGAAAATTCCTCATGTTTTTCATTTTCTGCGGTCAGGTTCTGTGATACTCCTCTTGCAGAATTGGTTCCCATACAAAAAGTTGTATACCGGTAGGTATCCACAAACAGTCCATATCCTGCCGTTGATATGTAAAACGGTACCGGCGCATGTGACTCTCCTGTATCTGCAGGCGGATCTGAATTTACTTTAATAAATCTTCTCCGTCCTGCATGATCCACACTTTGGAGCTGGAGTCCGAAACCATAGATATCTTCATCCGTATTCATGGGAATTTTTATCTCAATTCCACGCTTTGACTGTCTCCAGTGGATGTCATCTTCATTCCACGGAACTTTCTGGCTGATCCCCAGTTGTTCGATCTCATCTTTTCTTACCGCTTCTTTTTTGAAATGAACCGGTGTAAATTTTTCCGGCTCACCAAACGTTATTTTCCAGATTCCTTTTGCAATTTCCTGCATATAATCCTCACTTTCTCATCTCATAAATATGCAGCACCTACGATCCCTGCATCGTTTCCCAGCTGTGAAGTTACAATCCGTGGTATCTCTGTCAGTGTTCTTCCAAAGCACATCGGTTCAACCATTCTCTGTAATGCATCTGTCAGATACTCTTTCTGCGCTGATACACCACCGCCAAGGATCACAGCTTCCGAGCGTCAGCATAACTACATTCCGGTATCCCTTTGCCGCTCCGCACAGTACTTCTCCTAGCGCAGCTCATATCCCATTCACCTTTTTTACCACAGTAAAATACCTGTATCTGTCAGTTTATAAATCGCTTCCATAAAATAATAATCCGCATAGCTCATCGTCGTATGATGAACCGGATTGTGATAAGATGCAGAACAGTTCTGTACAATGGCATCACAGTTTTTCGTCCAGTCTGCTCTCGTCTCATCGATCGCCTTTAATATTTTTACTGCTGCCCTCACATACATATCTTTTTCAAGATCCGGGACATATTTTGCAATTTCAAGCAGCCCCCCGGCAATAACACATGCACCGCAGGAATCCTCCCACTCAGGCTCTCTGGGCTGTCTGAAATCCACCGGGATGATTCCGTTTTCCGGTATATTCGCGATACAGTAGTGTGCCACACGTTTTGCTGTCTCTAAATATTCTGTTTTTCCGGTATTGGTATAACTGTTTATAAAACCGTAAACAGCCCATCCCTGTCCTCTCGTCCAGGATGATTCTTTTGAAAATCCCTGTCCGGCGTGATTGGTAAGAAACTCTCCCGTCTGCGGATCAAACTCCCCGATATGAATAACCGATCCATCCGGCCGGATAAAATGTTCCATCACAGTATCTGCATGCATCATCGCAATCTGTCTGTATCTCGGATCCTCCGTCTCTTTCGAGGCCCAGTACAACAGCGAAATATTAAACATGCAGTCAATGATCGCCCATCCCCTCGTATCCTCTCCCGGCACTTCGTTCCATGCCCGGATAAATTTTCCCGCCGGATTGAATCTCCCCGCCAGCAGATTTGCAGCATGAAGCGCTGTCCTTTTTGACTCTTTATTTCCCGTCAGCCGGTAATCCGCAACTGCCGTAGGGACAAACATAAATCCCACATCATGGTGCAGACCGTAATATCCATCAAAACATTTTTTTAATTTTTCTTCGCATTTTACTGCAATCTTTTGATATTTTTCGTTTTTGGTATCCTGATATAAAAGCCACATCATTCCACCCCAGAAACCATTAGTCCACCAGTTTAATCCGTCGTCCATATTCCAGTCCACACTCTCGTTGGAACGGTCATCATAATTTCCATTTTCATCCGTGGTGTACGGGATCTTATCAGCATTTTTTTCACTGACCCAGTCCATTTTCTCCCGTATCTTCTGTTGCACTTCTTCCGCCCATGCTCTATATTCTTTTCTCATCTTTTTTCCTCTCCATTTCCTTATGTTCGATAAAAATTTCCTGTTTTAAAATACAGCTCTGCTCGATATAATACGATTTTCTCTCATCCTCATATTTTGCTCCTGCATAAATCTATACAATTTTGTACGGATGCGGTATCATCTGTTCTGCCATCTCCTGCTGCCCCCATATTTTCTCACACCATATTGCATGTTCTGATCCATCCTCCACGCACTTTTTCATATTTTATATTCAAACCATTCAAAATCTGCATGTTTTCCAAAACCAGTCAGATCCTGGCAGCATATGCCGGTCATGGCGCCGGTGAACCACCCTTCCTCACAGGCTTCGTCTGACAAAAAACTGCAGTCAAAACAGTCTCCTATTTTTTCATAATGCATTTCATCTGTTCTGCTGAAGAAAAACTGAAGTTTATCATGGTCGACCGTTACTTTCAACAAAACCGGCTCTGACAGGTCAAGTGCAAGAAATCCAACCGGATAGGAATAACTTTTGTTTTCTGCACGGAGTATGCTGATACAAGTTCCGATCTCCTCATCATAAGACAGATGAAGATAAAGGTAATTATCCGTATCATACATGCAGATCAGACCTGCCATCTGTTTGAATACCTCTGGGTGAAATTCAATCCTTGCAGCCGCCTCAAACCGGAATTCCGTCCAGCGTCTTGCAATAAGACTCTGCCCAAATTTCGACGCCAGCCCATCGCGCCCATACATTCTGAGCCATCCCGCCCTGTCTGTAAATGAAATATATTTCTCTTTCATCGGAATACGGAGTGACTGCCACTCAGAATCCAGACTATTTTCGTTAAAATATTCTCTTTCCTCTATTTTTTTACCAACACACTCCTTTAATGCCGGTGCAGGGACAAGTACATCAGGAAGTGTTGTCCCGTTTTCCAATACCAGCCAGTCATCTTTCGTCCAGCGCATTTTCTGTATCGCTGTCTCACGTCCTAACGTATACCTGCGGCAATCTGGAAATTTTTTTCTGTCTTTTTCATTTCTGTTTTCCAGTGCCCTGCCGCAGAGATGGACTGCATACCACTCGCCATTTTGTGTTTCCACCAGGTCTGCATGACCTGATTTCTGTAGAAGGTATTTTTCATGATGTCTCGATGTGATAATGGAATACGCTTCCTTTTCAGATGCCCGTTCCATGATGTCACTCTTGTACATCTCATAAGGTCCCCAGACAGATCTTGACCTCTGGATCGTCTGCCCATGCCCCTCACCTGTCCCGGTATCTGCCGAAAACAGATAATACCATCCGTTTCTTTTAAAAATATGTGGTCCCTCCAAAAAAATTTTTTCCCCTTTGTATATTTCTTTTGCCGGTCCCACCATTTCTTTGCGGACATGATCGTATTCCTGTAAAATGATCCGCCCCGCATATTTTTTCGGAACCCTGTGATCCGTGACCATGCTGACCATATATTTCCTACCGTCCATATCATGGAACAGGGACGGATCAAATCCAAAATTGTTCAGCGGAACTGGTGCAGACCACGGTCCCCTGATATTTTCTGCTGTGACAAGATAATTTTTAGTATCATACATATTGCAGTAAAATGAATTTACAACTGTGTAAACAAGGAAAAATACCCCTTTGTCATAAGTCAGGCAGGGCGCCCAGATTCCCTGTGACGCGCCAACTCCCCGCAAATCCAGTGTCCTGCTGTCTGTCAATGCATAGCCAAATGTCTCCCAGTGAACCAGATCCTTTGAATGGCTGATTTTCACGCCAGGCCACCACTCAAATGTCGAAGTGGCAATATAATAGTCATCTTCCACACGCACAATAGACGGATCTGGATGAAATCCTCTCAAAATTGGATTTTCGATCATCATTGATACTCCCCCCGTTTTTAACATCTACCTTTTTGTTTTGATGATAGCATAGGAAAAATAGAAAACAGAGTATGTTTTTTAATGTGTTACTGCATTTTTTTAATCTGTCGCACAAAAAAACCTTGCAGGAAGGATTTCTCCTCCTCTGCAAGGTCTGCTTTTTGTATAGAAATACTATCTCTTATTTAAAATAAGCCACACCGGACTCAAAGATCTTCAGATCCTGTTCTCCGTAAATGTTCATTGCCACGCTTCTGTCACGTCTCTCGGAGTGAGCCATCTTGCCGAGCACACGTCCATCCGGGCTTGTGATACCCTCGATGGAGCAGTAGGAACCGTTGACGTTCCACTCTTCGTCCATGGTCGGAACACCAGCCTCATTGACGTACTGGGTTGCAACCTGACCGTTTGCGAACAGCTTATCGAGCCATTCTTTCGGTGCAACAAAACGTCCCTCTCCGTGGGATGCCGGGTTGCAGTATACTTTTCCAAGCTCTGCCTGTGCTAACCACGGGGACTTGTCCGTGACAACTTTGGTGTATACCATCTTGCTGATATGACGTCCGATCGTGTTGTAGGTCAGTGTCGGTGAATCTGCTGCCTGCGGACGGATCTCGCCGTAAGGTACCAGTCCTAATTTGATCAGTGCCTGGAATCCGTTACAGATACCAAGGGCTAAACCGTCTCTCTCATTTAACAGTTTCATGACTGCCTCTGTCATCTTTGCGTTGCGGAATGCAGTTGCAAAGAATTTTGCAGATCCTTCCGGCTCATCACCGGCGGAGAATCCACCCGGGAACATGATAATCTGTGCCTGGCCGATCGCCTTGGTAAATTCATCTACGGACTCACGGATGTCCTCTGCATTTAAGTTTTTGAATACTTTTACGATCGTATCTGCGCCCGCGCGCTCAAACGCTTTTGCACTGTCGTACTCGCAGTTTGTTCCAGGGAATACCGGAATAAATACGGTCGGTTTTGCCACTTTATGTTTGCATACATAGACAGTATCTGCATGGAAAAGATCTGTCTTTACTTCTTCTTTATCCTCGGTTGCACGGGTCGGGAATACTTTTTCTAAAGTGCCTGTCCATGCGTTCAATGCCTCGTCGACCGCAAGTTTCATATCGCCGCAGATAAATGCTGCTTCCTCATTGACAGCACCTGCTCTCTTTACGTTTGCAGATAAACCGGCATTCTGCAGTACCTCGTAAACTTCTGCTGTCTTGCCTGCCGGAACTTCTGCCACAATGTTACCAAAGCCCGGAGCAAACAGTGTATCGGTTGTCACATCAGTATCAACAGTCACGCCAAGTTTGTTACCGAATGCCATCTTTGCAAGTGCTGCTGCAAGACCTTTTCCGTCAAGCGCATATGCGGAAACGATCGCACCTTTCTGGATCAGCGCATGAACTGCATCATAAAGTTTCATGACCTGTGCGTAAACCGGCACGTCATATTCATCTTTGTCGATCGTAAAGTATAACAGTTCATTTCCTGCTGCCTTTAACTCCGGTGTGATGATATCCTGCTCTTTTGCCACATCCACTGCAAAGGAAACCAGTGTCGGCGGTACATCGATATCATTGAATGTTCCGGACATGGAATCTTTTCCGCCGATAGATGGAAGTCCAAAACCGATCTGTGCATTGTAAGCTCCGAGAAGTGCTGCAAACGGCTGGCTCCAGCGCTTCGGATCTTCGTTCATTCTGCGGAAGTATTCCTGGAATGTAAAACGGATCTTTTTATAATCACCACCTGCGGTCACAATTCTTGATAAGGACTCTAATACTGCATAGATCGCACCATGGTACGGGCTCCAGCTTGCTAAATACGGATCAAAACCATACGCCATCATGGTTACGGTATCACATTTTCCATGTGCAACCGGAAGTTTTGCCACCATGGACTGTGTCTCTGTGAGCTGATATTTTCCACCGAATGGCATGTAAACGCTTCCTGCACCGATGGAACCGTCAAACATCTCCACAAGACCTTTCTGGGAACAGACATTCAAATCAGCCAGTTCTGCAAGCCATGCTGCCTTCATATCGTTTTTCGCAACCGCATCTGCAACTTTTGGTGTAGAGATCTTATTTAAGTAGTTATCCTCCGGTACCGGCATATCCACTGCAACGTTGGTCTCCTGATGTGCACCGTTGGTGTCTAAGAAGGCACGGGAGATATTTACGATCTCTTTGCCTCTCCACTCTAAAACAAGTCTCGGCTCCTCCATTACAACGGCAACTTCCACTGCCTCTAAGTTTTCCTCCGCTGCGTAGCCTAAGAATGTCTTGACATCCGAAGGAGATACCACAACTGCCATACGCTCCTGGGATTCGGAGATCGCAAGTTCTGTTCCGTCTAATCCGGCATATTTCTTCGGTACTTTGTCAAGCTGTACGCGAAGTCCGTCCGCAAGCTCACCGATCGCTACAGACACACCGCCCGCACCGAAATCGTTACATTTTTTGATGATGTGGGCAACTTCCTCACGGCGGAACAGACGCTGGATCTTGCGCTCTGTCGGCGGATTACCTTTCTGCACCTCGGCACCGCAGACTGCTGTGGACTCTGTGTTGTGCGCTTTTGAGGAACCTGTGGCACCACCGATACCGTCACGTCCGGTTCTTCCTCCGAGTAAAATAATGATGTCACCCGGATCAGAGGTCAGTCTCTGTACGGCACGTCTTGGAGCAGCACCCATGACAGCACCGATCTCCATACGTTTTGCCACATAGTTTGGATGGTAAACTTCTTTGACATATCCGGTTGCAAGACCGATCTGGTTACCATAAGAACTGTATCCGTGTGCAGCTTCTCTCACCAGTTTTTTCTGTGGAAGTTTACCGGAGATCGTCTCGGAAACAGGAACCGTCGGATCTGCGGCACCGGTCACACGCATTGCCTGGTAAACATAGGTACGTCCCGACAACGGATCACGGATCGCACCGCCAAGACAGGTAGCGGCACCACCAAACGGCTCGATCTCGGTCGGATGGTTGTGTGTCTCATTTTTAAAATTGACGAGCCATTCCTCTGTCTTTCCGTCCACTTCTACCGGGACAACGATGGAACATGCATTGATCTCATCGGACTCTTCCTGATCCTGTAACCTGCCTTCTTTTTTCAGACGTTTCATTGCCATCAGGGCAAGATCCATCAGGCATACGAACTTGTCACTGCGTCCTGCATACAGGTTCTTGTGGGTATTTAAGTAATCCTCATATGTCTCTTTCATTGGCGCGCAGTAATAGCCGTCATCAAATGCCACGTTCTTAAGTTCTGTGGAAAATGTGGTATGACGGCAGTGATCGGACCAGTAAGTATCTAACACCCGGATTTCTGTCATGGACGGATCACGGTTTTCGTCATTCTTAAAGTAATTCTGGATATGTAAAAAGTCTTTGAAGGTCATCGCAAGGTTCAAAGAATCGTATAATGCTTTTAACTCTGTCTCCGGCATACCACGGAAACCGTCGAAAATCCTGACATCCTCCGGCTCCGGGAAGCTCTGCACTAAAGTCTCCGGTTTCTCTAAGCCTGTCTCTCTGGAATCGACCGGGTTGATGCAGTGTTTTTTGATCGCTGCAAACTCATCGTCGCTGACCGTTCCCTCGATTGCATAGGTCACTGCGGTGCGGATGATCGGCTCTTCCTCTTCATTTAATAATTTCACGCACTGTTCTGCGGAATCTGCTCTCTGGTCAAACTGTCCCGGTAAGAACTCTACGGAAAATGTTCTTGCTCCGTTTAAATCAAACTCTTCCTCATAAATATCGTCTACCGGCGGTTCGGAAAAAACGGTTACTAAGGCTTTTTTATAAGTTTCCCCGGAAATATTTTCAATATCATAACGGATCAGCTCACGGACCTTTGTCACACCACTGATTCCAAGATAACTTCTGATTTCAGACTGCAATTCTTTTGCCCGGACTGCATATTCCGGTTTCTTCTCAACATATACGCGTTTTACACTGCTCATGTGGTAACCTCCATTCTCAGTTTCCATTTGTCTTTTCAAAGTATAACATAGGTTGTAAAATAAGCATAATTAATATATTTAATCTTATTTATTAATTTTATTAATATTTCTATTGTCATGAATCATATCTGCTATGTTGCAGACGTGTTCTTATTTTTACTCCTGAATCATTTTCTTTCACGCATCTCCATTATCAGTTTTTATTGACAGATTTATAAGCCCGTCTTATAATCATGATAGTTATTTTAATTAACATTTTTCATTCAGATGATATGCGGTCAGCCCGCAGAAAGAGGACTTCATGGATATCAATTACGAATTATACAAGGTGTTTTATTATGTGGCAACATCCTTAAGTTTTTCCGAGGCAAGCAAGCAGCTTTTTATTTCCCAGTCAGCGGTCAGCCAGTCGATCAAAACACTTGAGAAAAAATTAGACCAGCCACTTTTCATCCGCAGCACGAAAAAAGTGCAGCTCACTCCTGCCGGAAAAGTATTATTAAAACACATCGAACCGGCAATGAATCTGATCCAGCGCGGTGAGAGCCAGCTTTTAGACTCCGGCAGTCTCGGACTTGGCCAGCTTCACATTGGTGCAAGTGATACCATCTGCCGTTACTTTTTAGTTCCTTATTTAAAACAGTTCCACAAAAAGTTTCCGAATGTGCCGATCAAGGTGACGAACGCGACATCCCTCAGCTGCGTGGATCTTCTCGACCAGGGAAAAGTCGATCTGATCGTGACCAACTTCCCGAACTCGAACCTGAATCACTCCTACATTCAGAAGACCGTATGCAATTTTACCGACGTATTCATTGCAAACCCGGCATATTTTAATCTGAAACAGCAGGAGATCCCATTTGAGGAATTAAAACAGTACCCGATCCTCATGCTCGACCGCAAGAGTACGACGAGCCAGTTCCTGCACAACCTGTTTTTACAGCATCAGCTTGAGCTGATCCCACAGATTGAATTAAGCAGTAACGACCTTCTGATCGATCTTGCGCGCATCGGTCTTGGTATTGCATTTATACCGGACTACTGTTTAAGCCGGGAATCCAAAGATCTGTTTATCGTAAAAACAAAGGAAAAGCTGCCGTCGAGACAGATGGTCGCAGCCATCAATCCGACGCTCCCGGTTTCACAGTCCACCGAGGAATTCTTAAAACTGCTGCCTACGATCTGACTCAGACTTAAGAACGGTTCCAGAATTCTTCCAAATACTTTTCCACCGTATCTATCCTGCATACCGTCTTCTGTTCCCATTCTCTTGGGAACAGCGCACGGTATTCACCCTGCAGGAAACGCTCATCTAAAAGTTCTATGACTCCGACATCCTCCACCGTCCGGATCACTCGTCCCGCCGCCTGTAACACCTTGTTCATTCCCGGATACCGGTAGGCATAATCAAACCCGGCACCCAGCCTTTTTTCAAAATATCCCATCAGGATCTCCCGCTCATTACTGATCTGGGGCAGTCCCGTGCCGACGACGATCGCACCGATCAGCTGTTCATTTTTCAGATCGATCCCTTCCCCGAAAATACCACCCATTACACAAAATGCAGCCAGTGATCCATTTCTCCCTCCCGATACTTCTTCTGAGAATGCCTGTAAGAAAGACTCTCTCTCATCCTCCTTCATCCCCGGCTGCTGGATCAAAGTTTCCGTTTCACAGGATGGATCTGACTGGCATTTTTCCAGAAAGACATTATAGACCTGCTCCATCATTTTGTAGGATGGAAAAAATACCATATAATTTCCCTTTTTAGCATCCGTCGTCTTCTTTATATAGGAAGCGATCCGCTCAAACTCCCCTGCACTCCGTCTGGTATACTTACTGCTCACATCATTTCCAAGCAGCAGCAATTTCTGGTCTTCCCGAAATGCCGTCTTTGCATAAACTGCATAATTATCCGTTTCGGTCGAGAGCAGGCTCTTATAATAGCCCACCGGAAGCAGCGTCGCGGAAAAGAAGATCGTCGCATTTCCCTTATTAATGCGCTCCTGCAGGTTCTTCGACGGATCCACACAGTATAATTTCAATTTAAAACGTCCATCCTGCTCGTGTTCCGCATAAATGACATAATGGTCATCCAACAGCTCATAAATATTCAAAAAATTGCGCAGGTTTAAATAAAACTCGCTCAAATCTTTCCTCTCCGGGAACTCCGGCGCCTTCTGTAAAAATTCATCGAGATCCGACGCCACGTTCATTAAGTCAAACGCAAGATTTCCCATCGATTCATAGATCACATATTTCTCACACTCACGCTTATAGGAAAGCAATACGCGGTTACATTTTTCCAGTTCCCGCATCAGTTTTGCCTGACCATATTTCTTTAAAATCTTTTTTACCAGAAGAAAATCTTCCTTATATATAGCAGCACTGTACATCTCCCTGCTGCGCTCGACCAGGTTGTGCGCCTCATCCACCAGAAAAATATAATCTCCTGTTGTTCCATCTGCAAAAAAACGTTTCAGATAGACATTCGGATCAAATACATAATTGTAATCGCAGATGATATCATCCACCCAGGTCGCCGTATCTAAGCACATTTCAAACGGACAGACATTGTATTCCTTTGCCTGTTCTAAAATCACCTCTCTCGTGATCACATCTTCCTTTTGCAGCAGGGAAAAAACAGCATCATTTACTCTGTCGTAATGCCCTTTTGCACAGGGACAATTTACCGGATTGCACTCCATCTCCTCGCAAAGACACAATTTTTCTTTTGCCGTGATCGTAAGCACCTTTGCCTGATATCCGTTTTTACGCAAAAGCTCAAATGCTTCACGCGCCACCGTCCCCGTGATCGTCTTTGCCGTCAGATAAAAGATCTTATCTGCTAAATTCTCCCCAACCGCCTTGACCGCCGGGAACACAGTCGATATCGTCTTTCCCGCTCCGGTCGGTGCCTGGATAAAGAGATTCTTTTTTCTGTTTATCGTGCGGTATACACCGGCAGCTAACTCCTTCTGCCCTTCTCTATAAGGAAACGGAAACTGCAGCGGTTTGATGGATGCCTGACGAAGTTTTTTCCACGCAAACTGGAAATCCGCCCATTTTTTATACTCTGTGATCAGTCTCTCAAACCAGTCCGCAAGTTCCTCAAACGCATAATCATAATGAAAATACCGGATATCCTCGGTATCTAAATTACAGTACGTCATCTGCACTGAAATGGCGTCAAGATCATGCTGCAGCGCATAGATATAGGCATAACACATCGCCTGCGCACGGTGTACGCCGATTGCATCGTCTAACAGATCAAGTTTCATATACATGCCCTTGATCTCGTCGATCGTGACTTTACAGTCTCCTGGCATCGTCATGTGATTAAAATTATCCGCAAATGTAATCTCTTCCTCCGCGCTCTCGATCAGGATTCCATCCGCACGTCCCTCGATCACAAGCTGATATTCGTCTTCCTCGATTGCAATTTTCAGTGGAACCTCCGCATGGTAATTGCTGCCCATCCGCTTCTGGATCTTTCTGTGGATCCTTCCCCCGGCAAGCATCGCCTCCGCGGAAGCACCGCGTCCATGACGGTTGTCGATATCGCCCTCCCGCAGGATAAATTCGACCAGATCACGGACTGATATTTTTATGATACCTTTTTCGTTCTTTTCAATCTTTTTGCCCATATATGGATTATATCACAAAAAAAGACTGATTCCATATACCTTTCCAGATATATAAAATCAGTCTTCCCATCTATCGTTACTGTTCACTCGTACCTCGTTCCAGTAACGGATTTTGCCGATGCTTCGCATTCCAAATCGGCAAAATCTGCTGCCACCACTGTATCATACGGCATTTTCAGTTCAGAAAATGCCTGCCTGTGAACAATAACCATCTATCCCTTTATCTTCTGTTATACATCATCCCACAAATCATAATCTGTGGGGACACCTCTGCTTTAAGCTATTGCGTATTTTCCTACGACCTGCTCGAAACGTGCATCTTTTTCGCCATACTTGATCGTAAGTTCCTTGCACACGCCCAGATAAAGCATTCCAAGCAAAGATTTTGCATCAATGACTGCTCTGCTGTAACATACATCAATTTCAAAATCACATTTTCCGGCAGCATTCACAAAATCCTTTACTTCCTCTGTGTCAGATAATTTGATTTTTCTTTCAATCATTCGACTCATTCCTTCCTACATCGAAAACAAAAAACATTATTTTTTCTTATCAGTTTGCGATTATTGCACATTTTTTTTCATTTGTCAATTTATGGAAACTATTTTTTGCTTTTTGGTTTCTGAGCATAATGACAATAATGGATTTTATTTCGACACAGTATGACAATTTTTTAACATCTATTTTTCTCTCTTGTAAAAAATGCATATTTATACTTGTGCAAAAATACATGATTTACCCTTTTTTTCACCTTTATTTTTAAATTCTTCACAATTCTTTTCAATCGGTTGCGCATCCAAATTTTTCTATAGATCATTAAAAAATCCTTCTTATCGCCAGAATTTCGCGGTAGGTAACAGGAGACGTGTACTTGATGCCGGTACTTGGTGAACTTGCATGAAGCAGCGTATTATTTCCGGCATAAATTCCCACATGTCCGCTGTAACATACGATATCTCCAGGCTGTATCGCGTCTAAACTGACACCATATCCAACACTGCGCAGTGCACTTGAAGAATGGGGCAGACTGATTCCAAACGCCTGATATACGCTCATCACAAATCCGGAACAGTCCGCTCCGTTTGTCAGGCTGCTGCCACCATAAACATAGGGATTTCCCGCAAACTGAGCTGCATAGTTCACGACCGCCTGACCATTTGATACCGTTTGCGGTTTCGCTGTTGTATTACTGCCGGATGAACTGCTGCTTTGTCCCTGACTGCTTCCCTGTACTTTGTCATTTTTTTGTTGCTCCTGTTGCGAATTTTGTGTCTGCTGCAGTGTTTTTTCTGCACTCTGCTGCGAATTTTGTGTCTGCTGCTGTGTTTTTTCTGCACTCTGCTGCGCGTTTTGTGTCTGCTGCGCTGCCTTTGCTGCTCCTGCCTGCGCTTTTCCCGCCGCTTCCTCCTGTGCCTTTTTCGCTGCTTCCGCTGCCTTTCTCTCTTCCTCTTCACGTGCCTTTCTTGCCGCTTCCGCCGCAGCCGCTGCCGCCTGGCGCTCCGCCTCCTCACGCTCTAATCTCTCTTTTTCTTCTTCCTTCGACTCTGCCACACGAAATTCTGTCCGGATCGTCACATAATCTCCAGAAACATACCCTAATCCTTCCTCCGTCGACACGCGGTACCACCCATACTCATCCAACGCATCATAGACGACCACGTCCTCGCCCTCCGGCAGCATGGTAAGCACAGATGCCTCGGTTCCCGGTTCCGTGCGCACAAACAGCGTCGTTGTCGTTACCGTTGCATAGCGCGTGCTGACCCCCCGCGCCAGATCCTCGTCTCCGACTTTTACATATTCCGCTTTCACATAGGCATTTTCCACCGAACCGGAACTGACCAGATACCATTCCTCTCCTGCCTCATCCAAAACTGTCTCTAACACCGTTGCCGCACTGTTATTATAAAGTTTTCCGAGTGCCTCACTCTCCACGGACGGCTCTGCGCGTAAATTCACATAATTTAACACAGACGCAATACCGATGTCGGCATATTCCGATTTTGTCTGTGGCGTCTCATGCTCCTCGATATCTGCGTTTGTATCATCAGCTGCATCACTGTCTGTAACATCTTTCTGTACTTCCAGTTTCATGCGTTCTTCATTCAGCGCACACAGATCCCATGCCACATCTTCATACACCACACTTCCATACCCTGACGCATACACCACACTTCCATGCCCGGCTGCAATCACTCCTGCCAGTAAAAATGCTACGATCTTGTTTCTGTTTTTCATTATGTAGAAATCCTCCATTCACAGATATTCACTTTTTATTAAGTAAATATTACATATTTGTTTCATTTTTATGTATCTGCATTGTAACAGAGGATGATGTGCGATTCTACAAGTAGATATTTCCAGTTTATTGGCAGAGGGCGATGTCAAAAGGTAGATTTCAAGTTTTTGACTGACAAATTGTGAACCACCTTTTGACACACAACTCCTTCCACACAAAAACCCGCGCATCCAAAACGGTATGTTACGTTTTAGACGCACGGGTTTTCAGGTAATATATTAATTTATGTACATTTTATGCAAATGGATTCTCTGTCGGGTATGGCAGGGATGCAGGCTGGTTGTAGTTAATATCTTCCATTGGAACTCCAAGATATTTGAATACTTCAAACAGTGCCTTTCCGTAATGTCCGAATGCAACCGCTCCGTGATGCGGATAGTTTTTCTCGATCAGTACATGGCGGTAGAATCTTCCCATTTCAGGGATCGCAAATACACCGATGGAACCGAAGGAACGTGTTGCTACCGGAAGTACTTCGCCCTGTGCCACGTATGCGCGGATCTTATTGTCGGATGTAGACTGCAGACGGTAGAATGTGATATCGCCCGGTGCAATGTCTCCCTCTAAGGTACCGTTTGTCACTTCGATCGGAAGGCTTCTTGCCATGATCATCTGGTACTTCATCTCACAGCTTGAAAGTTTCTTAGAGCAGGTATTTCCACAGTGGAATCCCATGAATGTATCCGTATGTTTGTAATCAAATTTTCCTTTGATGGACTCTTCATACATATCTTTCGGTACAGAGTTGTTGATATCAAGTAAAGTTACTGCATCCTGGCTCACGCAGGTTCCGATGAATTCACTCAGTGTTCCGTAAATATCAACCTCACAGGAAACCGGGATTCCGCGTCCGGTCAGACGGCTGTTTACATAGCATGGTACAAATCCAAACTGTGTCTGGAATGCTGGCCAGCATTTTCCGGCGATGGCTACATATTTGCGGTAACCTCTGTGCTCCTCTACCCAGTCGGTCAGTGTCAGCTCATACTGTGCAAGTTTTGCAAGAATCTCCGGTTTTTTATTTCCGGTGCCAAGCTCTTTTTCCATATCTGCAACAACTTCCGGGATACGCGCATCTCCTGCATGTTTGTTAAATGCCTCAAATAAATCTAATTCAGAGTTCTCCTCGATTTCAACACCAAGGTTGTATAACTGCTGGATCGGAGCATTACATGCAAGGAAGTTTAACGGTCTTGGTCCGAAAGAAATGATCTTTAACTCGGATAATCCAATAACAGTTCTTGCGATCGGCAGGAAATCATGGATCATATCTGCACAGTCTGCTGCATCACCTACCGGATATTCCGGAATATATGCATGTACATTTCTTAATTTTAAGTTGTAGCTTGCATTTAACATACCACAGTATGCATCACCACGTCCCTGGATCAGGTTGTCCTGTGTCTCCTCCGCTGCTGCGACAAACATCTTCGGTCCCTCGAAATGTTTTGCAAGCAATGTCTCGGAGATTTCCGGTCCAAAGTTGCCAAGATATACACAGAGTGCGTTACATCCTGCTTTCTTGATGTCCTCTAATGCCTGTACCATGTGGATCTCGCTCTCCACGATACAGATCGGGCACTCATAGATATCTGCTGCACCGTATTTATCTGTGTAGGCCTTTACCAATGCCTCTCTCCTGTTTACAGATAATGACTCCGGGAAGCAGTCACGGCTGACTGCCACGATACCAACTTTTACTTCTGGAATGTTATTCATTTTGTTTTCCTCCGCTTTCTTTTTTTCTGTACATACTTCATTTTTTCTATAAAAATTTATTCTCTGACATTTAAATTTTTGCCGATGAGTCCGATATGGCTTCCCTCCGGCAGCCCGCCCTCGGCATGACCGATCAGCCATTTATTCTTTGCTGTAAGAAGTGCATCCTCCCCGCCGGCGTGTGCCTCATCCAACGGATAATTGGTGCCCTTCGGCAGAATGACTGCCACCTGGAATCCTGCATCGTCCACATGACATGGTGCATAATGCAGTGTGGTCGCATACACCTCCACGGCTGTTCCTGCCGGGATGCGGAATGCTTCCATTTTCGATGTCTCATAGGTAAAATCATCGGTCACATCTGCCTCTGAACCTAATATTAAGACTGCATCGGTTGCCGCAAGATTAATCTCTGAACTGCGGTGATATTCCACTGCATTTAAAAGCACATTGTGTCCATTACAGTATCCGATCTGGATCGGCAGCTCTCCGTAAAAGACTTTCTCGATCTCCTTTGCCACCGGCAATGCCTCTAATTCCGCGATCGACGGCTCATAAACTACATCGGATGGAACCGGCGTCTTTTTCATTGCCTCCGTCAATGCTGAAAAATCAATATTCCGGATCACTTTCCCGTATTTGCGGAAACGCGCATCCGTAACTTCATAAATCTGCATGCTCTATTCCCTCTTTTCTTATCTTCTATCTCATTTGCCCCGCAGGTTTTCTATCCTGCATAAGCAAATTTTTTCTGGTATCCGGCTGTTACTATTCAAAACAGTCAGGAACAATACCCTTTCCTGTCCGTCAGATGATCTTGTCAAACAGATCTTTGCATGCCGGATAAATATTTTTAAACTGCTGGTAGCGTGCCTCATATTTTGCAGCAAGTTCAGGATCCGGCTCCACCGTATCGACCACTTTTACGATTGCGGCTGCTGCAGATTCCACATCTTTGTACTCACCACATGCAACGGCTGCAAGCATTGCGCCTCCTAAAGATGGTCCCTCTTCCGTCTCAAGCACATCTACTTTGATATTTAATACATTTGCAATGATCTTTTTCCAGAGAGGACTCTTTGCCCCGCCTCCGCAGATCTTTGTGCGCTCGATTGGAATACCAAGTGTTTTTGCCACTTCGAAAGAATCGCGAAGTGCAAATGCAACACCCTCTAACACTGCCTGTGTCATATCCGCTCTTGTCGTATCCATCGTCATGCCAATAAAAGTGGCCCTCGCATTCGGGTTATTGTACGGGGAACGCTCACCCATCAGATACGGCAGGTAATACACATGGTTCTCGCCAAGTTTTGTGATCGCTTCCTGCTCTTTTTTGTAATCTTTGGTTCCGACGATCTCATCCATCCACCATTTATTGCAGGACGCTGCAGATAACATACATCCCATCAGGTGATAAGCACCATTTGCATCACAGAATGCGTGAAGTGCATTGTTTTTATCCACACCAAACTTTGCGGAAGAAATAAAGATCGTTCCACTTGTTCCAAGTGAAATGTTGCATTTTCCATCTCCGACGGTTCCGGTTGCAACTGCGGCTGCTGCATTATCTCCCGCACCGGCTGCCACTTTCACATTTTCAGATAAACCAAGTTCTTTTGCAATCTCCGGCAAAACCGTGCCGACACATTCATAGCTCTCGTATAACTTCGGCAGCATGTCGGTCGTGATACCGCAGATCTCACACATTTCTTTCGACCAGCAGCGGTTCTTCACATCCAAAAGCAGCATACCGGACGCATCCGAAACATCCGTGCAATGCTCCCCGGTCAGCTTATATGCCAGATAATCTTTTGGCAGCATGATCTTTTTGATCCTTGCAAAATTCTCCGGCTCTTTGTTTTTTACCCAGAGGATCTTTGGTGCGGTAAAACCGGTAAATGAAATATTTGCCGTATATTTTGACAATGTTTCTTTTCCGATCCCATTATTTAAGTAATCGCACTCTTCTGTTGTCCTGCCATCATTCCACAGGATTGCCGGTCTTATCACCTCATCCTTATCATCAAGAATTACCAGTCCATGCATCTGTCCTCCAAAACTGATTCCGGCAACTTCTTCTTTCGGAAAACCTTCCAAAAGTTCTTTTAACCCCTGCATTGTCTCTTTGTACCAGTCTTCCGGTTTCTGTTCCGACCAGCCCGGATTCGGGAAATAAAGAGGATACTCTCTTGATACAATATTTTTCACATTGCCGGCTGCATCCATCAATAGCAGCTTTACGGAAGATGTTCCAAGATCAATTCCTATGTACAGCATACTGCTCTCCTTTTACAATTCACATCATTGTGTGCTCGTGCACGTTTTAACTATCATACATCCCGGATTGCCATTTTGCAATATACTTTTTATACATTTTTTCTAATTTATTTTTGTCTATATTTACTTATACGTTCATTTTTCACATTATTTCAGCCATGTGCACTTCCATCCGATTCGTGGAACACTTCTTTTTCCTGTTTCCATCTATGTGCACATGCACACAAGTTGACAATGTATTGTTTTTTATGTTATCTTTATTTGTATGAATGATGTTGGCATCAAATGAATCAATTGAAATAAAAAGGGGTTTTTCTATGGCTACCATGAAAGAGATTGCAGAACTTTCCGGAGTTTCACGCGGCACTGTGGACCGTGTATTAAATCACCGCGGCATTGTCAACGCCGAGACAGAACGGAAAGTTTTAGAAATTGCAAAGCTATTAGACTATCAGCCGAACAAGGCTGGCATTGCGCTTGCTGCACAAAAGAAAAAGTTAAAGATCGGTGTCCTGCTTTTTGGTGCAGAAAACCCGTTTTTTGACGAAGTTATGGATGGACTTCACAAAAAACTTGAAGAACTGTCTATTTACGGATGTACTGTGATCGAACGCCGTATTTCTTTTGATCTGCAAAGCCAGCTTCAGACCATTGACGATCTGGTAAAAGAAGAGATCCATGGATTGATTCTCTCTCCCTACAATGATCCTGCCATACAGGAAAAGATAGATGTACTTTGGGAAAACAGCATTCCCTGCATCACGATCAACACCGACATGCCTGAATCGAAAAGGCTTGCCTATGTCGGCAGTGATTATCACAAATGCGGGCAGACTGCCGCAGGGTTACTGCATCTGTTTTCCGGGGATTATGCAAGCGTCGGGATCGTGACAGGTTCCCACAATGTCCTCTGTCACGAAGAACGTATCAGCGGTTTCTCCTCCCATCTTCATACAAAACACCCAAATATCCGCATTATGGACATTGTAGAAAATGACGATGATGATTATAAGAGTTACGAAGTTGTTTCTGATCTTTTAACCCGCCACCCGGATCTGTCTGCGCTTTATTTTACAGCAGCCGGCGTCTACGGTGGATGCCGTGCCGTTTTAAATGCTGCCTTACAACGTCCTCTTAAGGTTATTACGTTTGATGCAGTTCCATCGACCTGTGAAATGATACGAAACGGCGTAATCTCTGCCACAATCTGCCAACAGCCGGATGAGCAAGGTGCTCGCTCCCTCTCCCTTTTGGTAGATTATCTGCTGACCGGAAATCTGCCGGAAAACCGCTGCATTTACATGGATCTAAGCATTAAAATAGCGGAGAATCTTTAGGAGATTGTGTTTCTTTCCTTTTTCTTTTTTGCACTCCGGTAGAGCAGGATTGCACTGATCACATCCGCCACAAAAAAGAAATGCAAAATAAAATAGATCACGGAAGCTGTCTTAGATATCTCCCCTGTTTTTCCCAGCCGCAGGGCAGCACTGATTCCGTACATGGAAGACGTGATCATCAGGAAAAAATCTCCTATCGCCAGCATCAGGATCAAAAACGGTGTAAGCATTACAAATATCGGCACTACCATCACGGCAGCCAGCAGCATTCCCAATACAAATACCAGTATGTAAAATGGAATATGTATCAGCTTGATCAGCATGTCATAAAATGCCAGTTTCTCCCCTTCCTGCTTATCAAATCCCCGAAATGCATTGACAATGTTGAGTCCGTAAACGGCGATTGTTCCTATCATTGACAATCCCGTAAACCAGGATAACCCATTATCTCCCATATCGCATGCGACCAAGAAACTTATCACAAAAAGATATGGCCAGGCCATCAGAATGACAGGAAGAATTTTTCTTAATTTTTTCATAACGAACTGTTTTCCTTTTATTTTTCTCCGTTATTATGATAAGTGATTGAAGAGAAAAAAGGAAGTTGTCCATTTGTACTATAAGAACGAGATCTTTTTGTATCATTCTTCACCCACGCGCATATACTATTGCGGGAGGTGAACTGATGATTGCCTGGTTTTGTTATCTGATTCTAAAATTCAAAGATTCTTCGCACAGCTTCACAATACATGCATAAACTATAAAAAACTCTTCCGGTAATTCCATGCAAAACTGTTCAAATCTCTATCTTCTTTCAACCATTGCCTGCCAGCTGGCTGACTGCCTGTCGGAGGATGATCTTGCTATCCTTGCCGCTGATCTGGTTGTGCTCAGTGACATGCTGGCAAATATCGCCGCTAGAAATGCTGTCTGTGAAAAAACAAATTCACCGGATTCCTGATTTTTCAGGAACCGGCGTTTCTTTTATCCTGGCAGTTTCCGGTACCATTCGCTGTCTTTCTAAATACGAATGATAAACCATACGTTGAACCTGATATCATCGTTATTTGTAACAAGTCTGAGTTGGATGACCACAGATGCAACAGTGCATCGGACTGAATCATCGAGATTGCATCCCCAGCAGATCAATACAATTTTGATGACGATATACAGGTATGTATTTACGATAATCTTACAATCAACATTACAGAGCTGTTAAGATAAATCTGACTCTATTTATGCCTCTTCTTTTTCTTTTTATTTTGCTCATTTACCATTTCATCTATGCAAACCAAAATATACTGTCGCCATTTATTTACATTTTTAAAGTATCGCATTTTATTTTTTATAGTAACAAAACAATACACTAGTAACACACTATAAATCAGGAATAATACCCACCTAGCCGGCATTCCTATTTCTTATAGCATAGTAACGCATAGAGTTATTACTGCTACCATCAATGCCAACATTGTAATTGCAAACGACATTACAGCTATATAATCATCCTCTAATGCCTCTGCCTTAAGTTTTAAAAGCATATCCTTATCCTCTTTTATTGGGTAAAGATGTTTTTTTACATACTTAATTTCATTCTCGTTCAAAACAAAATTTTCTTCAAGTCTATCGCACATCTTCTCAAAGCTATTTTTTTGAACTTTCTTCATATATTTTATCACTCCTTTCATGGCAACGCTATCATACTACAACATTCTTCAACGTGCAAACCCTCTATATTTTTTTCACACTATTCTCATATCACTACAATTAGTATAATATCATTGCCTGGCTATTACAAATATGTTAAAATCAACGTAATACTACAAGTTAAATATAAAGGAGAAATTTATATATTTATCTCAACAGACAACATTAACACAAGTTATACTATTATCGATACTATATTTGCAATGGCCTCTCGACAACATAATATGCTTACCCAGGCAGCTGGAGGACGTGCTCTCATCTGATCCGAGCCTTACGGAAAGGATGATTATTATGGTTTCATGGAATGACTTATTTACTTTTGTCATCATGTTGATGGCGATTCTGACTTACATAGATACCCACAGAAAACATAAGAAATAGCCGTCCTGCTCTCTGGTAAAGTTTAGGAACGGCTATCTCTTGATAACTTAGTATTAAATTCGCCGGGTCGGGTGAAGTGCACTCACCTTCCGGCTGCCTCGTTAAATATATTATATGTCATATATATTTTTTTGTCAAACAGCCATCATCAAAATGTAAAGGAGGTATACACTATGCCATTTTCAAAAGAAAACACCTACACAACCGATTACATCTATTCTCTCCCGGAAGGACAGCGTGCAGAACTGATCGCTGGTGTTATTTATGATATGGCACCACCAAACAGATTGCATCAGGAACTTGTTATGAATTTATCCGCAGAAATCCGTGAGTATATCAGGAAAAACAATGGATTTTGTAAGGTCTATCCTGCCCCATTCGCCGTTTTTCTGAATAAGGATGATAAAACATACGTTGAACCTGATATCAGCATTATTTGTGACAAGTCTAAGCTGGATGATCGTGGATATAATGGTGCACCGGACTGGATCATCAAGATTGCGTCTTCAGGTACGAAACGAATTGATTACGGTGTGAAGTTATTCAAATACCACTCTGCCGGTGTACGTGAATACTGGATCGTAAATCCACTGACCAGGACAGTAAATGTTTATGATTTAGAAAAAGAAGAACTGACAGATCTGTACAGTTTTGATGACGATATACAGGTATGTATTTACGATGATCTGACGATCAACATTACAGAGCTGTTAAAGCAATAGAATACACGCTCTGCGAACATTCTATTGTCATGAATAAATCAGGACTTCCTTCAATGGTGGTCCTTATTTTATATCAGTATGACATAAAATATGTCACCAAATGCAACACGAAATTTAAAAAGTGCCGTAAATACGGCACTTTACGAGTGGACCTGACGGGAGTCGAACCCGTGTCCAAAAACCAATCCCCTGTCCTTCTACGAGTGTATCCTATGTTTTGACATTCCCTCTGCCAGACCTGCGTAGGCACAGTTCTGATTTCAGTAGCTTCATCATACGCCCGCAGGCTCAAAGCTTTGCCTGCGTCGTTTCTCACATAGTCGAAGCCTGAATCCTAAAGTGTGAGTGCTCTAGGTCAGACTGCTGCCATTAGGCAGCGTATGCTAAATTATCTTCAGCGTTTAATTTTAATTTTGGAATTTGACGCATCCCGTGCGACTCGCTTCTCCAGCTTCATGATCCCTGTCGAAACCATTACAAGCCCATAAATATATATTTCAGATGCAGTCCCTTCACTCATAAGATATCATTTCCTGTGAATCAAAAAGACCACATCATCCATTCTTTTGATACAAATTTGTTTAGTACAGATTCTTTACTTTGAAATCACGCTCTGCCTCACGCCGCATATCCTTCTTTGCGATATCCTGACGCTTATCGTACTGCTTTTTACCTTTGGCAAGCGCAATGTCAACTTTCACAAGACTTCCTTTAAAGTATACCTCAACGGGCACTAAAGTATAACCCTTTTCTGCGATTTTTCCGACCAGCTTGCGGATCTCTGACTTATGCATCAGAAGTTTCTTCGGACGCAGCGGATCGCGGTTGAAAATATTTCCCTTTTCATAAGGACTGACGTGCATGCCATAAATAATGACTTCACCGTTCTCGATACGGATAAACGCCTCTTTGATGCTGCATTTTCCCATACGCATGGACTTTACTTCCGTGCCATGCAGCTCAATGCCAGCTTCATAACGCTCCTCTAAGAAAAAGTCATGGTAGGCTTTTTTGTTATTCGCGATCAGTTTTTTTTCTGTCTTTGCCATCATGCCCTTCCTTTCTTATCCAATATCCAGCCTATACAGTATACCCCGAAACGCAGGGGAACGCAAGATGATTTTTTATTTCTCTTCGTTCCCCTGTACCACACGAAAGTCGATCGTACGCAGGATCTTGTCAGTTCCTGTCACCATGACATGTACACGCTGTCCAAGTTTATAACGAATATTTGTCACCTCGCCAATCAGCTCGTAAGTACTCTCATTATAATGGAAATAATCATCCGTAAGTGTTGTCACATGGACTAATCCCTCTACCGTATTCGGAAGTTCCACATAAAATCCCCATTCTGTCACGCCGGATATCACACCCTCAAACACCTCACCGATGCGCTCTGACATATATTCCACTTTTTTCAGTTTGTCAGTCTCACGCTCTGCCTCATCTGCACGGCGTTCCATCTCGCTCGAATGTTTCGCAACTTCCGGCAGGATCTTATCGTAATGCTCTATTTTCTTTGCATTCATCCGTCCGCGCAGATTGTCCTTGATGATTCGATGGATCTGCAGATCCGGATATCTGCGGATCGGTGATGTAAAATGACAGTAATACGGCGTTGCCAGTCCAAAATGGCCGGTGCTCATAGTCGTATATTTCGCCTGCTTCATCGAACGCAATGTCAGACGGCTGATCAGTGCCTCCTCCGGCGTACCGTCGATCTTTTGCAGCAGCTTCTGCAGTTCTTTCGGATGTACTTCATCCTGTCCGATATGGATGGAATAACCAAAATTATTGATAAATGTCGATAACTTCTTGATTTTTTCCGTATCCGGGTTGTCATGTGTACGGTATACAAACGGCAGTTCCTGCCAGAAATAATCCTGCGCCACCGTCTCATTGGCGATCAGCATGAAATCTTCGATGATCTTCGTTGCAGCATTCCGCTCGTAAGGTTTGATCTCAATTGGTTTTCCTTTTTCATCAAGCATGATTTTCGTCTCCGGAAAATCAAAGTCGATCGAGCCGCGCTTCATACGTTTTTTTCGCAGAATTGCAGCCAGTTCCTGCATCAGTTCAAACATCGGAACCAGTTCTTCATATTCTCTGATTTCATTTTCATCATGATCTTCAAGGATTTTTTTCACACTGGTGTAACTCATACGTCGGTCTACTTTGATCACAGACTCTGCAATCGTGTGATCGATCACATTTCCTTTTGCATCGATCGTCATCACACAGCTTAAGGTCAGACGGTTTTCGCCTGCATTTAAAGAGCAGATTCCATTTGACAGCTTATGCGGCAGCATCGGGATCACGCGGTCAACTAAATAAACAGATGTGCCGCGTGACAATGCCTCCACATCAAGCGCACTGTGCTCCTGCACATAATTTGAAACATCCGCAATGTGCACGCCAAGTTTATAATTGTCTCCCTCTTTTGTCAGTGTGATCGCATCATCAAGATCCTTCGCATCCTCGCCGTCGATCGTGACCGTCTGCCAGTCCCTGAAATCCATACGTCCTGCCATATCTGCGGCACTGACTTCGTTCGAGACATTTTCCACCTGATGCATGATCTTTTCCGAAAATTCTACCGGCAGATCATAAGCTTTTACGATAGACATAATGTCTGTCCCCGGATCATTGATATGACCAATGATCTCGACCACTTTTCCCTCCGGTTTTCTTCCTTCTTTGCCGTAATCCGTGATCTCGACTACGAGCTTATGTCCGCTGACAGCCCCCTTTGATCGCTCCTGCGGAATAAAAATATCAGAACCGAACTTTGGATTATCCGGTACGGCAAATCCGAACGTCTTACTTTTTTCATAAGTACATACGATTCGTGTGGTACCGCGGGATATAATTTTTGTAATCGTACCTTCCCTGCGCTTTCCACTACTCTCAGAAGTAATCGCCACCTGAACCGTATCCATATGAAACGCACCGTGCACCTGTGATTCCGGAATGAAGATATCCTCCTCTTCCCCCTCGATACTGACAAATCCAAAGCCTCTTGCATGTGCCGTAAATGTACCGATCAAGTATTTTCCTTCTGATTTGATATATTTTCCCTTGGAAGTCACCTCGACCCTGCCATCCATCACAAGCGCGTCAAGAACTTCCTGCAGTTCACTGCGCTGGGATTTCGGTACTGATAAAACGACTGCCATCTCCTTTGCTTTCATCGGTACATAAAACTCGTCACAGATAAACTGGTAAATTGTTTTTTTCCGTTCTTCTAAAATTGTTTTCTCCATAAACCCCGTCCTTTTTTCTTATGAAGATTCAGGTGTCAAAAGATGGCTCTTAAATTTTTGATTGGCAAATTAAAATCCACCTTTTGACACTCTAATCTTATGAAAAAAATGACTGCCGCATCTGCGACAGCCATCCATTCATCTTAAAAAATACTCATATTTAATACCGCTGCAATCACGATAAATAAGATAACAAAAATTCTTGTCAGCTTTACTAACATACCTTCCATGGAACGTCCTTTGTTCTTGCCCCAGTATGTGTCTGCTGCACCTGCGATTGCTCCAAGTCCTGCGGATTTACTTTCCTGCATTAAGATGATAACTGTCAATGCTACACTGATTATAATAAAAACTACAGTCAAAATTGTTTTTACAACTGCCACGATCGTTCCCTCCTAGGTTACAAACTCACAACTTTAATCATTGTAACATAGACGTTTCCTTTTTTCAACCCATTTTTTCTGCTTTCTGCATTTCCGTGATTTCTTCCGGCACAAACACTGCATTGTCTGCTAACTCTTCCTCGATCCGCAAAAGCTGATTGTACTTGCTGGTCCGCTCCGCACGGCACGGCGCACCCGTTTTGATCTGTCCGGCATTGACCGCCACCGCAAGGTCTGCGATAAATGCATCCTCTGTCTCTCCGGATCGGTGGGAAATGACCGTATGATATCCGGCACACTTCGCCATCTCGATCGCATTTAATGCCTCCGTCACGGTTCCGATCTGATTTACTTTGACAAGGACTGCGTTTGCCGCACCAAGTTTGATTCCGCACTGGATCCGCTTTGGATTAGTCACAAACAGATCATCCCCGACAAGCTGTACTTTATCGCCCAGTCTATTCGTCAGCTTCTGCCAGCCGTCCCAGTCATCCTCAAACAGACCATCCTCAATGGAAACGATTGGGAACTGCTGCATGAGATCCTCATACATGGCGATCATCTCTTCAGAACTTCTTGAGATCTCCTGTTCTTCCCCATTTCCCTTTGATTCTCCCGGAAATACATAGACACCGCGCGCCTCGTCATACAGTTCACTCGCCGCCGCATCCATCGCATAAACAATATCCTCCCCGACACGATAACCTGCCTTTTCCACCGCTTTTGAGAGATAAGAAAATACTTCTCCCGTATCCTTAAAATCCGGTGCAAAACCGCCCTCATCTCCGACTGCTGTACTCATACCGTTTTCGTTTAAGATCTGGCGCAGAAAATGATATACTTCTGCACCCATTTTAAGAGCCTGTGAGAAACCACATGCTCCGACCGGCATGATCATAAATTCCTGAAAATCAAGCGTATTTTTTGCATGAACACCGCCGTTGATCACGTTCATCATTGGAATCGGGAGCGTTTTGGCATTGGTTCCGCCAAGATAGCGGTATAACGGCATATCCAGTGCTTTTGCAGCCGTCTTTGCACAGGCAAGCGAAACCCCGAGGATCGCATTTGCCCCAAGATTTCCCTTATTATCAGTTCCGTCAAGTTCCACCATCGCGCGGTCTAACTCTGCCTGCTCTAACACATTCATTCCAAGCAGCATTTCCCGGATCTTTGTATTTACATGGTCAACGACCTTCTGTACACCAAGTCCGTAATAATCTTTGTCCCCATCACGCAATTCGATTGCCTCAAATCTTCCCGTACTTGCACCGGAAGGAACAGACTCTCTCGCCGTGATCTTTTTGCCGGTTGTCTCTGTCTCGGCAGTCACCTCGACCTCCACCGTCGGATTTCCTCTTGAATCCAATATCTGTCTTGCATGCACATCTGTGATCTTAATTTTTAATGACATAAAAAATTCCCCTTTCACACAATCTTTTTCCGTAGTATGTGTAATCGGGGAATCATTTATAACTTTTTTATGGCAAAATAAATTGAATAAAAGGAAACAAACAGTAAAATCAGAAACAATGCTGTATATAAAATACACATATGTTCATGGTAATAGTCTGCCTGTTTTCTCCATAACATGTAAAATGCCAGCACATCCGCTTTCAAAAATTTTTTCAGTTTTTCTTTCCAGTCTTCCCAAAACTTCATCATTCTGTCCCGATTCCCCTGGTCTTTAAGAAATCTACCCAGATGTTGTATTTCGACCCGTACAGATGCAGATTGTCAAACGTAAGCTCCTGTTTTAATCCACCCTGATCATCGCACAACACTTCATTGACATCAATATAAAACACACGAACACCATCCGCAAGCTGCTGTATGCGCTGATTTCTCGCATCAATGCCCGGATTATTAAAAATCGGATCCGAATCAGATTTTTTCTGGGTCACATGCATGATCGCCTGCACATAAATGACTGCATCCGGCTGCAGTGTTTTGAATTTCTCCACTGCATTCTGATACTCATTCATAAACCCGTCCAGTGTTCCACGCCCCATCTCATTGATACCGATCTGAAAATACACCTTTTTATACTGCTTTGCCTTCAAGGCTTCCTCTAATGTCACCTTTTTCCCGTTGACCTCACAGAATGCATCTTTCCACAGATCATAAATATTCATACCGACAGTTGCGAAAAAATCGGAATGATCCAGTCCACCATAATCATGCAGACCTACCGTTCTCGAATCTCCAATAAAAACTGCGTCATCAAAATAACTGTCATCCACCAGTATAAATTCCTTTGGTTTTGCAGCCGCCGTTTCTGTATCCTGCATTACTGTTTCCGTCTGCCCTGCCACGTTTTCCTCATCCGTCGTTTCTGTACTTGCAATGACACTTTCCTGATTCTGTGGTTTTGTTCCATCCGGCAACAGATCCGGCAGCTCTTTACTCCAAGGATAAATTTTATCATGAATTCCATCCAACACCAATACAAAATACGGAGTTTTTTTTACATCGATGGAATAATTTTTATAGATTCCGTCTTTTTTGAAATATCCGATCAGGGAAAGTACCACCCAGCCAATGATCAAAAAGACTGCAACCCTGCATTTCATTATTTTTTTCACGCTTATTCACCAGTCCTAAAAATTAAAGTACAAAAACGGGTTATTCGTAGAAACTGCCATATAATAAAGACTTAATCCTAACACCACGATCACCGCCAGACTCCCCAGCCATTTTTTTTCAAATACCTTATATAAAGCTGCCGGATATGGAGTGGAAAAAACAATTCCCATCAGAAACAGTAAACCGTAATCTTTCAGATACTGCAAAAAATCCATCTGTCTGACCGTTTCTCCCACACCGAAAAATGGAAACATCCTTGCATAATAGACACCAAGCTGTCCTGCATCCGCAACCGCAAATGCCACCCAGGTAAGCGGCACTACAAGCACCAGATATACATGGGAAAGTATTTTGCTTTTTTCTAAAAACTGCAGCAAAAATGCTTTTTCCAAAGCAAGCAGTAAAAGTAACGATGCACCCCAGACCAGAAAATGTCCCTCTGCCCCATGCCAGATGGCAGTCAGACTCCAGACCACAAATAAATTAAATATCGTGCGCGTTTTTCCCTTCCGGTTACCGCCAAGCGGAATATAAACATACTCTCTGAACCATCGTCCAAGCGTAATATGCCATCTTCTCCAGAATTCGGATACCGATCTTGAAATATAAGGATGTTTAAAGTTTTTCGGAAATTCAAATCCAAGCATCCGTCCCAGTCCCAATGCCATCAGAGAATAACCGGAAAAATCAAAATAAAGTTCGATCGAATATGCAAACGCTCCCATCCATGCCAACGGTGTTGAAATACTTTCAAAGCCGATTGCCTGGATGTTATTCCACAAAAGTCCAATACGGTCTGCAACGATCACCTTTGCACCAAGTCCCAGTATCAGTGTTTTTAATCCGGATTCAAATTGTTCGAAAGTAACGGTTCTGCTGCATAAAGCCATACGGACCTCCGAATAGTTGATGATCGGTCCGGCAATCAGCTGTGGAAACATCGTCACATACGTTCCAAGCCGGATAAACGATTTTTCCACCGGCACCCTTCCCCGGTAAACATCGATGATATAGGCTGCAATCTGGAACGTATAAAAACTAATACCGAGCGGCAGCTTATCCATGAAACCGCTATACTTAAAAAGGAATAAAACACCAAAGTCGTAACACAGCGCCACGATCAGCAAAATCAGCTGTTTTTTCCCTCTTCCCTCATAAGTATCCCGGTACATCAGCCTGCCAAAAACATAGTTGATCACCACAGAAGCAAGTAAAAGCACTACATATTCTGCCTCACCTGCCGTATAAAATAAAATACTGCCCGCAAATAATACCGCATTTTTCCATTTCTGCGGTGTCATATAATATACCAGTAAAAAAACCGGCAAAAACCGGAATAAAAATTCAAAACTGCTAAATACCATCTTATCGGCTCTTTCTAATCCACATTATTTTTCAACACCGATTATTATAGCCAAAAAAATTCCTTATAACCACCTGTTAAGCAAAGTTAGTAAATTTGTAATTTTTTTGTTACATCTAAGAAATATCTTTTGATTTCCCCAACAAAATACAACGATCCGAATGCGATCGTTTTGCATGACACATCCAGCCGTCCCGGCTTCAATTCGTCAAAAGAGTGTAAAAGTCCGGCATCGCAGATTCCCTTTGCCCGGATCTTCCCCAACAGCTCCCGTGCCGCCAGTGCCCTCTCTGATTCTACCGTTACCGTCTTAAAATCCAGTGCAAGCGGCAGTAATTCTTCAATCATTTCCTCATAGTTTTTATCTGCCATAACTCCCATGACAAAATGAAATTTCTCTCCCGGGAACAAAGTACGAAGACTTTCCGCTAATGCCGCCACTCCGTTGCCATTATGTGCACCATCCACCATGAAAAACGGTTTCCGGCTTAAGATCTCCATCCGCCCTTCCCATCTTGTCTTTTTGATTCCTTCTCTGATATAGTATTCTGCCTTTTCATCTGAAATTCCTCTGTCTTTCAAAAAAATTTCTGCGGCAAGGATCGCAGCAGCCGCATTTTCATACTGGTGGACACCGAGCATTGCCATCTCAAGATTTTTGTATTTTTGATAGGAAAAATACTGTCTGCCATTTTCATATCGGCATTCGGCCACGTCATGCATATCCGCAATCTTTATCTCAGTAACTGCTTCTTTTTCCGCGGTTTCCATCAAAACATCCATTGCATCTTTTTCCTGGCTCTCTAATATCAGTTTTGTACCCTTTTTGATAATTCCCGCCTTCTCCGCCGCAATTTTATCTAATGTATCACCTAAAACCGTCATATGGTCATACCCGATTTTCGTGACTACCGTAACCTCCGGCACGCCGATTGCATTGGTCGAATCTAATCTTCCCCCAAGTCCGGTCTCTATCACGGCAGCCTGGCACTGTCTGTCCCTGTAATAGAGCAGTGCCATTGCCAGACAATAATCAAACATCGTCGGTACTGTCCCAAAGTCCTCCTCAATCAGCATATTTCCAAGTTTTGTCACTTCTTCATGGGATATCATCTGTCCATCCACACAGATCCGCTCCCTGAAATCAACCAGGTGCGGTGAGGTAAACATTCCGGTACGAATCCCTGCTTCCTTTAAAATTGAGCACAAAAAAGCAGAGACGGAACCTTTCCCGTTCGTCCCCGCTATATGGATCACACTCATATTCTGCTGTGGTCTGCCTAACTTTTCCAGCATCAGTGCAGATACCTCTGCCCCCGGACGATTTCCAAACCGTCTCTGATGTTCGATCCGATCTAATACTTCCTCATATGTCAGTTCTTTCATATACTGTCCTTTCCCTGACGGATGCTGCAGTCCTCATATGCCGGCAGATCGGTAACAGACACTTATTCCGCTGTATTAAACCGCGATAATAACACCGCCGTCATTTGCATACATCGTGCTGACACCCGCTGTATCCGTAACAATGATTTTCTTAAATTTTGCCAGCTTTTCAATTTTTTCCTTTACTGCTTTTGCTCTCTCCGGGCAATTACAGTGTGAAATTGCAAGCACCCTGTTCTCACAGTTTTTTGTCTTTGCAATCACATTCTGAATCATCTTATCCAGCGCTTTGTTCATGCCACGCGCCTGACCAAGCTGACAGATTGATCCTTCCTCTGTAGAACCCATTACCGGCTTGATATTTAATGTATTTGCAATAAATGCCTTAAGATTTGTCAGACGTCCGTTTTTTCGCAGAGTCTCTAATGTTTCAAGTACAAAAAATGTATTCATGGAGCTGATATATTTCTCTGTTGCCGCAACAACTTCCTCAAAACTCATACCTGCCTCTTCACACTCCTGCACTTTCATGCCGATCAGTGTCTCACCGACGGAAGCGGAACGGGAATTGAATACATAGATCTTCTTCTCGCCCGGATGTTCCTCCTCAAATAAATTTTTGCCAAGTTCTGCACTGTTATAAGATCCTGAAAGCTTGCCGGATAAAGTTACCACATATACATGATCGGCATCCCCTTCATAGGACTGCATATATTCATCCGGTGACGGGCATGCAGACTTTGGCCCGGTAACACTTTCCTTTACCCTGCGAAGAAAATCCTTCTGGTCAAATGTCTCGTCATCGCGGATATAGCATCCATCCACTTCCAACTCTAACGACACATTCTGATAATGTCCATCTTTTTTTAAATCTTCCGGCAGTTCTCCACAACTGTCAATCACGATCTTGTACATATCTTATAACCTCCATAGTCTAGTCCGACAATTTGATATTCAAAAACTTTTTATATGTTATTTTTTTCCATTACATGTAGTATTAATTACTACATAACATTAGCACAAAAACTTTGTTTTGTATAGAGGTTTCTGTTATATTTTATATATTTTTATCTGATATCTTTTCTACGAAAATTTCAGGATCAGTACATTCTGATCTCTGTCCTCAATATACGATAATCCTGTAATTCCCTCACAATAATCGCGGATATGCTGTTCATCGATCAGATAAACTTTTGCCTGATCATATAGAGATGTATCCGAAAAACGAATCTCCTCCGTGACAGCTCCATTGCGATAAGCAGCACCATAAATCTGTCCGATCACATCCGGTTCCCACCCGGTGATATATTTTCCTTCTCTTACATAATAATTATCTGCCGTTGCCGTACATTCCGGCAAAAGCAGTGTACCGTCCGCCTGATGCGTTTTGCTGATTTCAGCCGTAGTCACCCCGAAATAATTATAATTGATAAAAGTCCCCATACCGCTCGCACCATTGTTATAGGAAGAATTCCCCCATGTCGTATCCATAAAATAATATGCACCGTCAAGCTGCACAAGATTCCATGCGTGCGTATCCCCCTCCGCTGTTCCTGTCACAACAACAGACTGGATTCCCAGAAGTGTCAGAAGATACTGTGTGGCATTGGCATATCCCTGACAGACTGTTTTCTTATTTAAAAAAACACTGATGATATTCTGATTTTGTTCCGTCCCCATTTGATATTCAACGTTTCCCGCCAGATATTCAAACACATATTTTGTCTTTTCATAATCTCCCCAGGATGGATCCACATTTTTTAATATGGAATCCACCACTGCGTCGATCCGGCTCTGATAGGAATCACGCTCTGTGCGCTCCATCGTATAACTTGGTGAAAAATCGATGCTGACAATCTTTTTTCCCATCGTATACTGTGTGTAGTTATAACCGGATACCCAGAAAATGCCCCCATGATCTGCTATCACAGAACGATATGCCTTCTCTAAAACTTTTTCATCACAAGTACTTACTTTTACCTTTGAATCATGTGCCTGAATGATCCGGTACACTTCGTCATAGACCGTTTTCTGCTCCGCCGTCAGCGTTTCATAAGCATATCCATGCGGCACTTCAGTATCTGCGGTTTCATTTTCCGTGCTTATCTCGGTACTCTTTACCGTCTGTTCCTCTGCCATACCGAAAAGTGTTTCTGTTTTCGCATTTTTCTGCTCTGTCTGGAGCTGACTTGTGATTTTCTCCGGAATTCCCCCTGTATCCTTAAGTATTCCGGAATATTGAACCACTCCTCCTGCTATCACTGCAAAAATTATAAACTTAAGCAGTGTATGCCTTTTTCTTCTTTTCAAAATTCCTCCTTAAAGTGAAAAATATACTTTTACAAGCTCTGTCAGTGCCTCCTGATCTGCTGCCCCCATCAATTCTCTTGCCGAATGCATTGCCAGAAGCGGAATACCAATATCCACTGTTTTCACCGGTAACAGCGCAGATGCGATAGAACCAAGTGTTCCGCCGCCTGCCATATCGGAACGGTTTACAAATTTCTGATACGGGATCTTCTTCAGATCACAGATCTGCTGGATGATCGCAATCGCCTCACAGTCCGTTGCGTAAGACTGGGAACATGCCTCCTTGATACAGAAGCCGCTTCCGAGCACTGGTTTATTAGTAATGTCCATTTTGCCTGCCTGATTCGGGTGAAGTCCATGTGCAACGTCTACCGATAACAGCATACTCTGATACAGCAGCTCCTGCGCACTCTCTTTCGCACCACATTCCGCTAAAACGCGAAGCAGCATGTCGTGAAGTAAGATAGAACCTGCTCCCTGTTTGCTGCGGCTTCCGATCTCCTCATGGTCAAATAAGGCAATCAGATTGATACCGTCTTTTCTTTCCGCATCTAAAATACCAGACACTAAGGCTGCACAGGATGTCAGGTTATCCAGTCTCGGCGAGGAGATAAAGTCATCTTCTAACCCAACATACTCCGGATGCTCCCTGCAGTACACCGACAGCTCAAAATCTAAAATATCCTCTTTTGCAACAGACAGTTCTTTTGCAAGAAAACTTAAGAAATAATCGGCATTCTCCTCTTCTTCTGCAAGCAGACCTGCAACCGGGATCATATCGATCTGCTTATTTAACTCCACGCCCTTATTCACTTCGCGGTTCATATGGATCGCAAGATTCGGGATTGTCAACAGATTCTTTTCGGATGCAAAATATTTCATTTCCGGTACAAACGGATCATTGCCCCTCACTGCCACACGTCCTGCCACACCGAGCGGTCTGTCTAACCAGGTATTTAAAATTGCACCTCCATATACCTCGATATTGACCTGTGCATAGCGGTTTGTCACGACATCACAGGACGGCTTGATGCGCAGACACGGAAAATCTGTATGTGCCGCTGCAATGCGCACTGCAGGTTTTCCCTCTTTTTTCATCTCATCTTCCGGAATCGTAAATGCGAACAATGTGGTATCGTGGTGATCCACATAATAACGTCCACCCGCTTTTAGATTCCATTCTTTTTCATAAGCTATCTTTTCAAATCCGGCATCCTCTAAACGTTTTTCACATGATCTTACCACATGTGCCGGAGATACTCCCTCCTTTAATAAATCAAATAAAACTGTTTTCTCGTTCATTGTATTTCCTCTTTTCTGTCATACTGATTAAAACTACTCCTATTCTGTTACTGTTCACTCGTACCTTGTTCCAGTAACCCTATTCTACTATAAAATCAAAAAGATTACATCCTTTATTTTGTTTCCAGGTGTTTTATGGTACAATGGGGATGTGATGTTGGAGTTTAAAGGTGGATCTTAAACTCCAGCACCACACCATCAGCTTATGAAAGAGGTATACCGCATGTTAGCGCTCAATATCCCGGAACTTAAAAATTTTATGAACCAGCTTCTATGTTCTGATACATTCGATCATTTCTTATTAAAGGAGGCCACGATCCAGAAAGAGGCCGTATGGAATTTTGACGGAACGGTCACACCGGACTTTTATTCCAGTGAAGAATTAGAAGAACAGGGGTTATCCGGTCTTGCGTTTCTGCCCTACGGAAGAGTGCGTCAGCACTGCTTTGACCTGATCAAGGGAAAACGGACACCTTCTTATTTTAAGTTTGTTTTTCTGCTCTCACCGGACAATTTATCCCGCACGCTTGCCAGTGTGCAGACGCCTTTTACACCACAGGATGTGACCGGCATGTTTTTGAATCTGAAGTTCCAGAATGGAAATCTTATGCTCACGACCGGCGTATCCTATCGTATCTTTTCCACCGATAAATCCTTAGAGCACGAATGGGACAGACTGGTTGAGATTTTTCTCAAAAACCACAATATTGTTATTGAGAAATTAGGTTAAAAAATATCCTCTTTTTTCCTTTACTTTTCAAAACTGTTATGATATGCTCTAACTAGCTGTAAATACAGCCAGTAATATTTTTTGGAGGTACTTTTCAATGAACAAAGGTACAGTAAAATGGTTTAACAACCAAAAAGGATACGGATTCATCTCTGACGAGCAGGGCAACGATGTATTCGTACACTACTCAGGTCTGAACATGGATGGTTTCAAATCCCTGGAAGAAGGCGCTGCTGTAGAATTCGAAGTAGTAGAAGGCGCTAAAGGACCTCAGGCAACCAACGTTACAGTAGTAAAATAATTACTACCAGCACAATCAGTAGTTTCACATGTACCTTTTTCTTTTTAAATAGAACCAGTTTTTATTTGTTAGATTAAGATATTGTAAACAATGGATTTAAAAAAGAGTGTCGGCTTTCCGGCACTCTTTTTTATGTTGTATTGGAGCTGGGCATAAAAAGGTGTACCAAAATGTAACGATTGACAACTTGCGCAAAACTCATCCAAACTGGTCTGCTCATTTTTCACTTAACTGGCATTTTAAAATAAACCAGTGTGCGTTTAAGATAGGCATAAACAAATGACTGTTAAAAATCGGTCCTACGAAACAAATGAGGAGAAAAGAATATGAGCACAACATCTACAACAGCTACAACAGCTGCAAAAGCAGAAAATTCAATCGGTCAGGTACAGTTTCTGACTATCACGGCACTTTTCATCGCACTGACCTATGTATTTACCGCATTCGTCAATGTCAGACTTCCGATCACCGCAAACGGCGGACTGATCCACCTTGGCAACGTTCCACTTTTCATCTGCGCGATTTTATTTGGCAAAAAAAGTGGTGCACTCGCCGGCGGCATTGGCATGGGACTTTTTGATCTGCTCTCCGGCTGGACTGCATGGGCACCTTTCACTTTTGTGATCGTAGCCATCATGGGTTATGTAGTCGGCGCAATTACAGAAAAACATCACGGTCTTGGCTTTGATGCACTTGCAATCGCTGCTGCCTGCGTGATCAAAGTAGCCGGCTACTATATCGCAGAAGGAATTATCTATGGAAACTGGATCACACCGGTTACTTCCATTCCTGGAAATCTGGTACAGATCGGTGTTGCAGCCGTTGTGGTTCTGATCGTTATCGAGCCGCTTCGCAAAGCAGCAAACAAGATTATTTTTAAATAATTTATTTTTCAGAAAAGAGGATTCGTATGTACAAGATCATGACTCCCGGACCGACCCAGGTTCCGGAAACAGTAAGACGTGCGCGCAGTTTTGCCTGCACAAATCCTGATCTGGATGAAGAATTTTATGATTTTTACAAAGAGACCTGCGAGCTGATCAGCAGCCTTCTTGGCACGAAAAATGAGACGCTGATTTTAGACGGGGAAGGAATTTTAGGACTGGAAGCTGCCTGCGCTTCCCTGACAGAGCCGGACGATAAAATACTTGTCATTGACAACGGTATCTATGGTAAAGGATTTGCTGACTTTGTCAGCATGTATGGCGGCATCCCGGAACTTTACCATGCCGATTACGAGAACACTTTGGATGTGGACGCACTCGCGGAATACTTAAAAGATCATCACGACTACGCTTATGCCACCGTTGTCCACTGTGACACACCGAGTGGGATGTTAAATGATATCAGCAGAATCTGTCCGCTGCTCAAACAGTATGGCATCTTAACGGTCGTCGACTCCGTTTCCGGCATGTTTGGTGAGAGAGTCTGCGTTGATGACTTTCAGATCGATCTTCTCTGCGGTGGTTCCCAGAAAGCAGTTTCCGCACCTCCTGGTCTTACTTTTGTTGTGGTGAGTGATGATGCAAAAGAAAAAATGAAAAACCGTAAAACTCCGATTGCATCTTTCTATGCAAATCTGATGGCTTTCGACGGTTACTATGAGAAGAAATGGTTTCCTTACACCATGCCGATCAGCGATATCTACGGTCTGCGCGCTGCATTTAACCTGATCGCTGGTGATAAAACCCTGTATGAACGCCATGCAAGGATCGGTTCCGCCACCAGGGCAGCCGTCAAAGAGGCAGGATTAAAACTTCATCTGCAAAGCGGTTACTCCAACACCGTAACGGTTTTTGATATTCCGGAATGTACCGATGCAAAATCCATCTTAGATGAGATGCGCACAAAATATAACATTATGCTTGCCGGCTCCTTTGATGAATTGTCCGGAAAAGTGATCCGTATCGGACACATGGGTGAAAACGCAAGATTAGAACATATGGTTCCTGCTTTAGAAGCACTCTCCGCTGCTCTGACCGATCTTGGGGTAACGCTTCAGGGAAATCTTGCGGATCTGTTTTTGAAACATTACAGGGAGTTTCAGGACTGATCTGTTTAAACCGGCTCACTCCACGGCGCCTGGATTCCCTTTGCACCCGGCAGTTTCTTTAAATCGACTTTCTCAGTATCCGGGGTCTGGATTAAACCCCGGTAATATTGGATTGTGTATCATCTTTCTTCTCCTCCAGCCGCTCCCTGATCTGCTGCATCCTGCCGTCTAACTGTGAGATCAGCTCCGCACAGAAACAGAGATCCTGTGAAATGACCTGTGCATTGTCTATATCTTTTTTGTATTTTAACTTGTGCTCCAGGCTCGCCCAGAAATCCATTGCAATGGTACGGAACTGCACTTCCACGCGCATCATCTTTTTCTCGTTGGTCAGAAAAATCGGCACTTCAAGAATCAAATGGAGGCTGCGGTAGCCATTCGGCTTCGGATGGCTGATGTAATCTTTTTTCTTGATGAGTTTGATGTCATCCTGCTTTTCCAGATAATCCGCTAATGTATAAATGTCATCCGGAAAAGAGCAGATAACGCGGACACCTGCGATATCATTTAAATTTTTTTCAATGTTGTCCACTGAAAACGGGATTTCCTGACGCTTCATTTTCTTCATGATACTGTCCGGTTCCTTGATCCTGCATTTTATCGACTCGATCGGGTTTCTGCTGTTCTGGACCGACAGCTCTGTATTTAATACATCCAGCTTTGTCTTTACCTCTAACATCGCACATTCGTACTGCATCATCAGACAGCGAAACTTCTGCAACTCCTCAATGTCCCCAAAAACATGATCTAGTTCCTTGACTGTTTCAATATCCATGTACTCCATTTGACTTTCTCCTTAGAAACATTATTTTGTAACGGCTTCTCCTGACCGGTTACCTTCTAATTACTATTTTACCATACTTTTACCAAAAATTTATTTAAACTTCTGTGAAGATTTCAAACAAACGTTTTTTACATCAAAGGTGCAAACAACCGCAGAAGGCACTGGGTTTCACGCAAAACAGCGGATCGCCCGCTCTTATATTTTTCTGTCACTTCCGTACTCTCGGCAAAAATATGTTCAAAATCCTTCCGCATTTCCTTCACCGCATCACAGTTGTACAAAAAAGCCCCATTTTCAAAATGAAGATACAAACTGCGATAATCCATATTGATCGTGCCACAGGTTGCCGCTTCCCCGTCGCAGACACACTGTTTTGCATGAATAAATCCAGGTGTGTATTCATAAATACGCACCCCCTGACGCACCAGTCCTGCATAATAAGAACGTGTCACTTTGTAGATCAGTTTTTTATCCGGGATTCCCGGTGTGACGATCCGCACATCCACCCCACGTTTTGCTGCAAGTCCCAGTGCCCGGTTCATCTCATCTGTGATGATCAGATACGGTGTTGTGAAATAAATCTCCTTTTTTGCATGTGCAATGAGATTCATATAAACACTCTCTCCGACGTGCTCGTCATCTAACGGACTGTCCGCATATGGCTGGATAAAACCATCCCGTTTCGCCTGATAATCTGTCTCTGGCAGATACTTCTGATAATCCTGATCTGTTTTTTTCACGGCATTCCACATTTCAAGAAACATGATGGTAAGGCTTTTTACCGCATCCCCCTCTAAGCGGATACCGGTATCCTTCCAGTGTCCGTACGGGTGGGTAATGTTAAAATACTCATTTGCAAGGTTATATCCCCCTGTAAATCCCACCTTTCCATCGATCACCGTGATCTTTCTGTGATCCCGGTTATTCATAAATACGGACAATACCGGAATAATCGGATTAAATACACGGCATGCAATGTCATTTTCTTCCATGCGTTTGCGGAAATCACGATTGATAAAACCGATACTTCCGACATCATCATAAAAAATACGCACCTCCACACCGTGTGCAGCTCTGTCTTTTAAAACGTTTAAAATCCGCTCAAACGATTCCGCCTGCTCGATTGCATGGTACTCCATAAAAATAAAATGTTCTGCTTTTTTCAGTTCTGCAAGCTGTGCCTCCAGCCCCTGTGACGCATCCGCATAAAATGCCACATCCGTGTTATGGTATACCGGATAATGCCCGTATTTCCAGATATAATCTGACTGATTTGCAATCGACAAATCTTTTTTCTGAAGTTCTTTTGTAACCTCCTCATCACTGTTTAAAAAAGGAAAAAGCTCCTTATCGATCAATTCATAACGTTTTTTCATGCTCCTCGTCAGATTCGAGCGCCCGAATAGCAGAAACACACATAGTCCAAAAATCGGAAAAGCTGCAATCAGAAGCATCCATGGCACTTTAAATGCCATATTTCCATGCGTTCCGTATATTGCAAAGACAACTGAGACTGCGATCAGCGTGGAAAAAAGGGAAATTGCCGCTGAATAACGGTTCAGCCATAAGAAAAGGTTGATGATCCATATCACCTGAAGCAAGACACTGATTCCGACAAAGACAAGTCTTCCTATGCTGTTTTTTACTGATGTTTTCTGTTCTGTTCTCATAGTATTGAAAAATACCGCACAATTGCTCATGCGGTACTCTTTTCTCCATTTCCGATTTATTTTTTAATTACGTCCACCTATTTTATCTTTTACATTTGCGTTTACTTTTCCGAGGTAACCTACCAGCTCATCTGATACTGTCACAATCCGCTCTGTCGCCTGATTGCACTGGTCAACGATCTGCTGGAATTCTTCCATATTCTCGGTCGTTACTTTGGCGCTGTCAGCATTCTGCTCCGCAAACTCTGTCAGAGATGTGATTCCACTCTCGATCACAGTCTTATGATCATCTAACGCACTTACTTCTTCACTGATTCCATCTACCGCATCGCTTGTATTCTTGATTTCCTCATTCAGTGAACGGAAAATCTCTTCTGTATCATGAATCTTTTCATTCTGTTTTACAAACGCTTCTGATACCTTCTGCGTGATCTCTACACTGATATTTGAATTGTCAATCAATGTATTGACAATCTGGTTGATCTGCTCTGTTGATTCTCTTGACTGATCTGCTAACGTACGGATCTCTTCCGCAACAACTGCAAATCCTCTTCCATGTTCCCCTGCTCTTGCAGCCTCAATGCTTGCATTCAATGCAAGAAGGTTTGTCTGATTAGAAATTCCGGCTATGATCTCTGTTGCCGTACGGATCTCCTGCGCTGACTGGTTGGTCAGATCTGTCTGCTGTCTTACATTTTCAATCGCAATGCCGCTCTCTTTGCTGATATTTACAAGTTCCTCCATGATTGCTTCTGCTGCTTTGTTGCTCTCTTTCATATGCTCGGCACTCTGTGCTAACATAGATACATTTTCAGCAATCTCATCAATCGTTCTGCTGATAGCATCAATCTTGTCTTTCATATCAACGGTGTGATCTGCCTGGGAGATTGTATTGTCCGTAATGGCAGTCACTGCCTTTCCTGTCTGATCCAGGGAAGTTGTCATGCTCTTAAAGATATGTTTAAAATCCTCTGAAACCTCTCCGAGTTCCTTTGTCGCTTTTTTGATTCCAAGCACAACCTGTGAAAACGAACTGACCGACTCCTGAAATGTACGTACAAGCTGTCCGATCTCACTATCTTTCTCCGCAAGTTTATTGACCTTCTCTGCAACACCACCGGAACCTCCTGCCTCTGTACCTTCGCCCATAAGCTGTCTGAAAACATCCAAAAGTGTCCTGATCGATGCAAACACTAACCCGAAAATGATTACTGTTGCAGCACAGATCAGTATCATCGCAACCATTGTGCCGATCACTCCATTTTTCAACAGCTCTAGTACAACGATCTGCCATACTGCCATAATCAGGAAAAACACACCAAAAACGCTTAGCAGTTTTTTCCATGCCATCTTTTTATCCTCGCCCATTTTTTTATCCTCCATCTGTTTTTATTACCTAAGACTGTCCCGCAGCAGGCGGCGCAGTCTGCATTGATTTCTGCATAACCTTATTCTCATACATTGCATGATCTGCTTCACGGAATACGGATATAAAAGAATCTATGCAGTCCGGCTCATGAAATGCGATTCCCCTCGCAATCTGTATTTTCTGTTCATACTTTGTATTGTTTTTATTGAAAACCACAATGCCGTCATCAAAATTTTTCAGCAATTCATCACATACTGCCTTTTCGGCCTGTTCGATAATGATCACAAATTCGTCTCCTCCGATACGGTATACAATATGATCTTCAAATCCTTTTTGTATCAGTCTGCTTGCATCCCTGATCAGCATGTCACCGAACTCATGTCCAAAATTGTCATTGATCTTTTTCAGATTGTTGATATCCATGACCACAACCGCATATTTGATCTTCTCATCAGCCGCACGTTTATCTAACTTATCCACATACTCTTTATATGCAGCTTTATTTGCAACGCCTGTCAAGGCATCCGTATACGCCTGCTCATTCACATAGTCAATGTAATGCCGCAGGTGATTTACCATCTGCTGCACGCTGTCTGCAAGTACACCAACCTCATCTTTGGATTCACAGTCGATATTGACCTCAAGATCACCACCGGCAACCTTCTGTGCAGCTTCCGTAAGTTCTTTGAGCGGACGCGTCATTTTCCTGGTAACATGGATTGTGATCAAAACCGATATAAACATGATAGACAGCGTTGAAAACAAAAACAATCGGATAATACGGTTACTCGCCGCATTGATCTCCTTTGCCGGTGCGATAACAACAAAAAGCATACCATTTTCCAACTGTCTGGCAGTCATTTTCCTCTTTATGCCATCAAGATTATAACTGACAAGATTATCCTGTGTTCCTTTTTTGTACAGTAAATTTAAGACCTTCCGGATCTTACCATGTACACTGGCTGCATCGAGTCCTTCCGGGTAATCACGGTGATAATAAATAACATAATCTGCTCCTGCAAGGAAAGCATAACCGCTCTCATAAATCTGTACAGAATCCACCTTTTCTTTCAGCAGTGCCATGTCAATATCCATGCCTAAAACACCGATAAAGTCTTCATCCCTGTATATCGGCACCACATAAGAAATAATCCAGTCATTTTTATTCTTATTGTCATACGGCTCCATCCAGAACGCCTCTTCTTTTTCGAGTGCCTCATAATACCAGCCGACATGCTCCTTATCATCCTGTGCATATTTTGAAAAATCGACAATGGAATCTTCCGTAACTTCGCCATTTTCATCCTTGTACCAGAAAAATCCCGTCTGGGGACCGGCAAGCTCCGGATTCACTCTCATATAGACTCCGCGTGATCCTTCTGTATTTTTCACAGTATGTAAGGCAACCTCCTGCACTTTCTTTACCAGCGCATCGGTATTGTCTTTGTCCATCCCGTTTTTTTCAAGTTCGTTATACTGTTCTATTGTATAATCCTGAATCATATTCACGGACTGTTCAATACTTGTCAGCGTTGCATTGATCTCCTCTGCCTTATCCTCGCAAAACAGATTCATGAACTGCGCAGAATTCTCATTTACAAGTTTATGCGTATATATAAAACCAACATATCCAAGCGCCAGCGCTGAAAGAAGTACACATCCTACCGTCAAAGCCAAAAATTTAGACTGTAAAGACCTCATCGGCAATCCTCTCTCTCTTCTTTCTGATATAGTTCTATTATATGCATTTTGTCATAAATTGTCAAAAAATATCACTTATTTTTTGTATGCTTTTTTGAACACTTTCAAATGAACTTCATAAAAACAGCCGGACTTTGAGACATTCTGACCGCTGCTTCATTATCTGACGATCACAGGTCACCTCAAAATCCGGCTGTTCTTATTTTTCTTACATTTTATTTTGCAAACTGGCTGTTATACAGTTTTGCATAAAATCCGTTTTTCTCTAACAGTTCCTCATGTTTTCCCTGTTCCACAATATTTCCATCCCGCATGACAAGAATGATATCTGCTTCCCGGATCGTGGAGAGACGATGTGCAACGATGAAACTGGTACGTCCTTTCATCATACGCGCAAATGCTTCCTGAATCTTGATCTCAGTTCTCGTATCAATCGAGGATGTCGCCTCATCTAAGATCAGCATCGGCGGCAGACACAGCATGACTCTCGTGATACAAAGGAGCTGTTTCTGTCCCTGCGAAAGACTTCCGCCATCCTCCGAGATCACGGTATCATATCCCTTTGGCAGACGCTTGATAAAGCTGTGCGCATGAGATGCTTTTGCTGCTGCGATGATCTCTTCCTCCGTGGCATCCGGTTTTCCCATCGTGATATTGTCACGGATCGTTCCACTCCTTAACCACGTTTCCTGCAATACCATACCATAATTGCTTCTGAGGCTCTTTCTGGTCATTTCATCGATCGGTGTTCCGCTGACACGGATTTCTCCACTGTTTACATCATAAAAACGCATCAGAAGATTGATGAGTGTCGTCTTTCCACAGCCCGTAGGCCCTACGATTGCCACGCGCTGTCCCGGCTGTACGGAAAGGTTGAAATCTTCGATCAGCTTCTGTTCCGGCGTGTAAGCGAAATATACATGGGACAGTTCTACGCTTCCGTCCGCTTTCTCTATCACTTTCGCATTCCCGGCATCCGGCTTCTCGACCGGCTCCTCGATCAGTTCAAACACCCGGGCAGCACAGGCAAGTGCATTCTGCAGCTCGGTGATGACACCGGAGATCTCGTTAAACGGCTTCGTATACTGGTTCGCATAACTTAAAAGACTCGATAACTGTCCGACTGTAATGCTTCCTTTGATGGCAAGAAATGCACCGACGACACCGACTGTCGCATAGACAAGGCTGTTGATAAAACGTGTTGCCGGGTTCGTGATACTTGAAAAGAAGATCGCGCGCAGTGAATATTTCTGCAGTCTTCCGTTGATCTCATCAAACTGCCCTAACGCCTCATCCTCATGTGAGAATGCCTGCACGACTTTCTGGTTTCCAACCATCTCTTCGATAAAAGCAGTCTGTTCGCCCCGCGTCTCAGACTGCAGTTTGAACATGGAAAATGTCTTTTTTGCAATAAAACTTGCAACAAACAATGATAACGGTGTGATGACCACGACCGCAACCGTGATATTCACACTGATCGTCAGCATAAAGATCAGTGTACCGAAAATTGTCACAATTCCGGTAAAAAACTGTGTAAATCCCATCAGAAGACCATCTGCAAACTGATCAACATCCGCGATGACACGGCTGACCACCTCTCCATAAGAATGGGAATCAATATACTTAAGCGGCAAATGTTCGATCCGCTCAAACGCTTCTTTCCTGATATCACGGATCACATTGTAAGTAATCTTGTTGTTGCATGCGTTCATGATCCACTGCGCGGCTGCCGTGAGCAAAATCACCACCGCCATACGCTCTAAGATCACAAGGATTCCTGCAAAATCAACCTGTCCCTTTGTAATGATCAGGTCAACCGCGCGTCCTGTCAGGATCGGGATATAAAGAGTCAATGCCACGGTAACTGCCGCAAGCACGATCGATAACCCAAGGTAAAACCAGTATCTTCGGATGTAATCAAGCACTTTTTTTACTGTTGTCTTCTGCTGGTCTGTCACTACTTTTTTCATGCCGTCTTACCTCCTTCCTGTTTTTTAAACTGTGAGTTGTAGATTTCCTGATATACTTCACAGCTTTCTAACAGTTCTTCACTGGTTCCAAGTCCGACGATCTTTCCATCATCAAGCACAACGATGCGGTCTGCATGCTGGATTGAAGCAGCTCGCTGGGAAACGATAAAGACAGTCGTCTCTCCTTCCATTTCGCGGATGGCTTTTCGAAGAGCTGCATCCGTTGCAAAATCAAGTGCGGATGCACTGTCGTCTAAAATGAGTATCTCCGGTTTTCTGACAACGGCCCGGGCGATCGTCAGTCTCTGGCGCTGTCCGCCGGAAAGGTTTTTTCCGCCCTGTTCGATTTCAAAATCAAGTCCGCCCTCTTTGTTGTCGACAAACTCTTTTGCCTGCGCAACTGTGATGGCACGGTTCAGATCTTCTTCTGTCGCATCCGGGTTTCCCCATTTTAAGTTCTCGCGGATCGTGCCATGGAACAACACAGCTTTCTGTAAAACTGTACCGATTTTTCCACGCAGCTCCTCAAGAGGATAATCTTTGACGTCTTTTCCGTCCACTTTGATAAAACCGGACGTCACGTCATAAAACCGCGGGATCAGGTTGACTACCGAAGATTTTCCGGAACCGGTTCCTCCGATGATACCGATCGTCTCGCCTTTTTTTACTTTAAAATCAATATCCGTTAAGGATTCGTCTCCGGCACCCGCATAGGTTAATCCTACATGTGAAAATTCCACGGCATACTCTGCTTCTTCTGATCTGTCAGCGGCATCCGTCTGCACCTCATCCACTTTCCGGCCTGATCCGTCCATGATGGATGGATGCATCTCAAAAATGGACTGGATACGGTTTCCACATGCAATGGATTTATTGATATTGATGATCAGGTTTGCCAGTTTCACTAACTCCACTAAGATCTGTGACATATAGTTGATCAGCGCGACCACTTCACCCTGTGTGATATAGCCGTTGTCAACACGGACTGCACCGGTCCAGACAAGCACCACGATCGCACCGTTGATGATCACATAGGTAAGCGGATTCATCAGTGCGGAAATCTTTCCGACATAAATCTGTGCCCTTGTCAGAAGATCATTATTTTCATTAAAATGTACCGTTTCATCTTCTTCCTTATTAAAAGCACGGATCACCCTGCTTCCTGTTAAATTCTCTCTTGTGATCCCAAGTACATTATCAAGGGCTGACTGTACCTTTTTATAAAGCGGAATACTGATCAGCATGATACCAAAAACAACCACGGAAAGAAGCGGGATCGTAACGACAAATACAAGTGCCGCTTTGACATCGATGGTAAATGCCATGACCATTGCACCGAACACGATAAACGGGGAACGCAGAAACAGACGCAGCACAAGGTTCACGCCGTTCTGCACCTGATTGACATCACTTGTCATTCTCGTGATCAGTGTCGCCGTTCCAACCGTATCCATCTCTGTAAAAGAGAGGCTCTCAATGTGTGCAAACAGCGCATGGCGCAGTTTTGTTGCAAACCCGACTGCCGCCTTTGCCGCGAAATACTGTGCTGTGACCGAGCAGGTCAGACCGATCACTGCAAGCAGTACCAGCACCATGCACATTTTCATAATATAGGACTTGTCCCCGGTCGCAACACCGGTATCAATGATCGCTGCCATAACAAGCGGAACGATCAGTTCAAAAGTTGCTTCAAGCAGTTTAAAAAGCGGACCTAATACACTTTCCTTTTTATAGTCTTTTAAATAAACCAGTAACTTTTTCATGTTTCCCTCAAAATGTTTATTTTTTAATTTTTTTCATCTGCTGCAAACCAAAGATCACTACCCCACCGATAATAAAAAACAGGATAGAAAAATTGTGGATCGTCATTGCAGGCTGTGGGGTATCCAGTGTTGTTGGTCCCATGATCACAGCATAAATAGAACCAAGCATCAGTCCGACGATCAGAAAGATCATCTGCGCCCGAAAACGCTCTAATGCCTTACGGATCAGCTTTACAATACTGAAAATACCGACTAACACACCACATCCGAATACGAATACCGTCGGAAAACTTTTTAAGTTTAAATGCAGGATATCTTTAATCGCCGTCACGATTGGCAGGTAAAGTCCCATAATTAAAAGCAGTGTGGAACCGGAAATACCAGGAAGCACCATTGCGCAGATTGCAACTGCGCCTGCTATGAATACATAAATTCCTGTTGTGACTGTCAGATGTTCCAGATTTACACTGTTTCCGCCGCCAACCGGATTAAAATAGGTGATAGCACACACGATGGCTGCCCCGGCCAGTACAAACGGACAGTATGCATACTTCCCTTTTAGTGTGTCCAATTCTTCACGGACTACGATTGGAATCGCAAAAATAATAAATCCGATAAATAATGAACTGATCGCATAAATATGGGATTCAAAAACATTTGCAAGAATCAGAATCGCAAGAACCATTCCTGTTACCCAGCCGATACCGAGCTTGATCAAAAAGAAAAACGCTGTTTTCTTTTTTTCCATATTTCCGGTGATCAGATCATCGATTGAATCGATAAACTGATCGTAAAACCCAAGCAGAAATGCCACGGTTCCACCGGATACTCCCGGAACACTGTCTGCGAGAGCCATACAAAAACCTCTGATAAACTGTATTATGTACATACGGTTACCTCTTTCTTTCTTAATTAATATTTACATGTGCCATCTGCACACCATACTGCCTATTATAGTCTTTTGGCTTCTGTTTTGTCTAGTATCGTAAACATTAATATTTCTTTTTTATATCTTTTATCTCAATTTCCCGGCGCAACCCCAAAAGACAGATCAGATTTGGCACTGCCATCAGAAAATTAAACAAATCCGAAATGCCCCACACCACATCGAGAGTAGTCACAGTGCCAAGATAAACGCACATCATATAAACGACCTGATAAACGCGGACGCCCTTTTCCCCAAACAGATACCGCACGGCACACTCACCATAGACATTCCATCCGATGATCGTCGCAAATGCAAACAAGACCAGTGAAACCGACAGCATTTCATCGCCCCACACCGGCAGTTCCCGGAATACAGCAAAACACATCCGCTCCCCCGGCACCCCCGCATAATTGCCAGGATGGGCAATCATACTTGAAACTGACGCAATCCCTGTGATTGCACACATGACGACCGTATCCCAGAACGGTCCTGTCATAGAGACAAGTGCCTGATCCTGTGGCGAGGCATACTGCGCGGTCGCCGCCGCCATGGGGATAGAACCAAGTCCCGCCTCATTTGTAAACAGTCCCCTCGAAATCCCGGTTCTTAAACCCGCCATCACCGTCGTCCCGATCACGCCCCCTGCTGCAGCCTTCGGCACAAACGCAGAAGTTACGATCATTTTTACCGCCTCCGGGATCACCATGTAATTTTTTATCAGAATAAAAATACATCCGCCTAAATAAAATGCGCTCATAACAGGCACCAGCCAGGTACATACCTTTCCAATCTGACGGCTGCCGCCGATGATCACCTTTCCCGCAAGCACACCTGCTGCCATACCGATGATATGCGGCGATACCGGTATCTGTTCCGTAACTGCCGCACTGATCGAATGTGCCTGCACACTGCTGCCGATCCCAAGCGACGCTAATATCGTAAACACGGAAAATAAGACCGCAAGCCCTTTCTGCTGCATGCCTCTCTCCAACACATACATCGGACCGCCGATCCTCTTCCCATCTTTTTCCGTTTTGCGGTATTTCATGGACAAAAAACATTCTCCATAACAGGTTGCAATTCCAAGCACACCGGTGATCCAGCACCAGAACACTGCGCCCGCCCCGCCGACTGCGATCGCCGTGGAGATGCCGATAATATTTCCCGTCCCGATCGTCGCCGCCAACGCCGTTGCAAGCGCCGAGTAGGAAGCATTATTTTTCCCGGAAAAACTAAGCCTGATCCCACTCGGAATCTTACGCTGGATAAAACGCAGACGAAATGTAAAATACAGATGTGTCCCAAGAAGAAGCAGGATCTGCCCCGTGGCAGCAAACTGACTGATTTTTTGCATAGCACACTAAAATCCCCGTATACGGATGCCCTTGTTCCAGTATACGGGGATTTTCTTTGATTCATTCTTTGATTTTTATGTTTTGTGAGTGCCCTCTATGCAGTTACTTTTTTCCGCTGTTCCGCCACCTGTGCCAGCCGGTCCAGTCCCTTATTGCACAGCACGGTATATACACTTCCAAAAATGTTTGCCCCGATACGCAGAATCACTGCATTCTGCAGTCCAAACAATCCTGCCGCGATCGACAACGCCCCAAACGTATTGAACACCGTCTGCCATGCATAGCCGGCAGAATAACCAACTCCGATTCCTCCGATCATTCCGATATACGGATACATGGATTCCGGAAGAACCAGATATAATGCCACAAAAATAAGGCTTCCAACGATATTAAAAAGACCTCTTTTCTCTGCCCTTCCCATGCAGTCATCCGTAAACGGCAGACAGACTGACATACAGGCGATCCCCGCCCACATTGCTCTTGGAAGTCCCAGAAGAGACATCACAAGCATCGCGGAGGAAACAATGAAAGTCAGTTTTACATACCAGCGGTTTCTGACAGAGGAAAGATCAAATTCCCGGAACAGATCCAAAAAAGTTCTCCGGTACGGTCTGTTTTTCTGATTCTTATAGAAAATCGCCATACAGATCACCATTCCGGCAAGCAGTCCCTCCACACGCAGCAGATACGCATGTCCGCTCACATCATATCCCTGTAACAACAGATACCCGAGCACAAACGTGGAATGGTTGTACATGATCACATTGTGACATCCCAGGATCATCAGAAACATGATACAGAATACGTTTACAACGAATGCCGGGATGGGCGAAAGCATATTGCTAAGCCGCGGTCCAGCGATCAGTATTCCAAAAATACCGGCAATCGAGAGCAGTCCGTGCGTGGTTTTGATTCCAAAATCTGCCTGGCGCAGCACCAGCACTGCCAAAAGAACGGTCACTCCGACCACACTGTTTTCCGATCCAATCAATTTACTATATAAGGTCACAACCGCCACACAGAATACCATCACCAGATATACCTTAAAGTTATAGATTAAGATATGACGCCCTTTTTCTTTTTTGTCCGTCGTATTTTTGATGAGTTGTTTTGAACCTGTCGAACTGAGCTGAAGCTCCTGATAAAATGTCATAGTCCTCTCCATTTCTACACTGTTTTTTGCAAAGTAGAGAGTAATATAGCGCAATTTACCGGAAACGTCAAGGTCTAATATTTTGGCAGTGTGACAATAAATTTTGCCCCATGTCCCTCTTCACTCTCGACAGATATCTTCCCGCCGTGCGCAAAAACAATCGCCTTAACGATCGCCAGCCCGATCCCAACACCGCCTGTTTTGCGGTTCCGCGAACGGTCTGCCCGGTAAAAACGTTCAAAGATCATCGGCTGATCTTCTTTTGAGATGCCGATTCCTTGATCCTTGATCGTCCACACCGCTTCCGTGCTGTCTTCATCTGTACAGATACAGATTGTTCCACCTTCTAAGGAATATTTTACTGCATTGGACAGAAGATTAAAAATGACCTGCTGCAAACGTTTCCGGTCGCCCCATATCACTACAGCATGTCCCTCTACGGTACACTCAAGATGCTTTTTTTTAAGTTCCGGTTCAAATGCTATCCGCACCGTCTCAGACAATTCCCGACGTAAGCTGCACGCTGAGTTTTCGTCTCATGGCTCATTTCCTCCAAACCCATATCCAATTCCATGCACCGTGCGGATATAAACCGGCTTTTTCGGATCTGTTTCTATTTTTTTGCGCAGATTTTTGATGTGTGTATCTATGACCCGGTCATACCCGTCAAAGGCATCATCAAAGGCGGCTGCGATCAGTTCTTCTCTCGTAAATACTTTCTGCGGGTACCGGACAAATATTTTTAACATTCCCTGGAATACCACCGGCAGTCCAGTACTTCCCCCGCCGCCGATCAGCATTCCAACTGTTCCTAAAATAAATCCCACCGCTGTATAAGAGCACACCCGCCCAAGGTTATAAAGAAATGCCGGGCGCAGCATATGTTTCTTTTCCGTTTTTCTTCCCTGATCCGGCAGGCACTGGGACAGATTGATGCCCCCGCACATTGCAACACAATGCACAGAGGTCAGTAGTCCGATCACAAAGAGCATCCCGTATCCCATCCCGGTCTCGGCAAGCTGTCCGGGAACCAGTAAATTTAAGATCCCGGTCATCTGCAGCATAAGTGATATCTGCCGTTTTTGCGGCATAGTTCACCTCTGCGGTCCGTACTCCCTTTTCCCGTTTTAATCTTTTTTCAATCTTATTCTGACAGCTGATGCATGACATACCGTCTATATACAGCCGCTTTTTTCTGATATCCAATTTTTTTGGCTCCTCCTGCTTTTTCTTTTGATCTTAGCAGAAGGATATGTGATTTTTATGTGGTTTCTAAAAACAGCCGCTATCCTAACTTTGCATCTTTTTTCAATACCGGAATTTCCCGATGGACAGAATCCGGATATTTAATTCCCGCACCTGTATTTAAAAGTACTACCCGGTCGTCCTGACCTAAGAAACCGGACTCCCTGAGTTTCTTTGCAGCCGCATAAAGGGATGCTCCTTCCGGGCACACAAAAGTTCCTTCCCAGCTTGCCAGTGACTGGACTGCTTCTAATATTTCCTTATCCGACACTGCCACAGCTGCGCCTTCCGTCTCGTATAATGCCTTTAAGACCAGAAAATCGCCCAGTGCTTTCGGCACATTGATTCCAAATGCAACGGTATCTGAATTTTCAAAAAACTCGGATTCCTTCTTTCCTTCTTCAAATGCTTTTACGATCGGCGCACAGCCTTCTGCCTGCACGGCGATCAGCCGCGGCAGTTTTCCCTGTATCCATCCGAGTTCCTGCATCTCTAAAAACGCCTTGTAGATTCCGATGATCCCGACTCCGCCTCCGGTCGGATATAAAATAGCATCCGGCAGTTTAAAATCAAACTGTTCTGCAATTTCATATCCGTAATCCCCTTTTTTAAATTTCTCGCCGCCTCATTTGGCATGTAATTGAGTTCTCTGGCAATCTTCCAGATTCGCTCCCGCAATTCCTCCGAAGAACATTTATACCCGGGATTGTTCAACACTCGCGAGACAGTCGCTGTGGAAACTCCCGCTTCCTTTGCAATTTTCTTAATAGACAAAACCTCACCCCGTTTTATTTCCTACTATTTCCATATGTTAAGTGGATAATAAGGCAATGGAAAGGTTTTGTCAATAGCTATTCAAAATTTTAATCCTGTCTGTCTCCGTCCCCATAACACTCACAAAACCGCGCTGCAAAGGATGGTTTTTCCCCTGCCACATACAGATGCGCCGTGCTGCCAAATTCATTCACACGAAAACTTGCGATCCCTTTTCTGCGCTCTTCCGTGTAAATACTGGTGATCGAGCTCGGTGCCGCACACAGCCCATGCCACAAAACCATTGGAGATACGTTTAACAGATGACTTAACATCACACATTCCACCCCAAAATGACAGAACAGAACGATCGTGTCATGATTTGCCTCATTTACACGGTAATACAGATTGTCCCGCTCATAACCATGCTTTTTCAATAATGCATCCAGACCATCACAGACCCACTGGCAGGCTTCTTCCACATTTCCATTTTGCATAATATCCGTCTTATCCCAACGCTCCCTGTCATAAAGTTCCGGCTCCTTTTCCATATCCTGTGGCAACCAGTCCCAGCAGATCGACTTTTCATTTTTCACGTCAGGCCTGTCAATGTGTGCTTCAAACTCACGAAGCCAGTCTAATGTCTCTGCCGTCCGGTTCATTTTTTTCAAAGTACATCCGGCAGTATCCTGTGCCCGTCCCAATGGAGACACATAAAACGCCTTTATCTGCAGTTTTTCCAGGTATTCGGCTGCAAGCTCTGCCTCTCTCCATCCGGTTTTTGTCAGTGTGTCCAGTTCGTAATTTGGATCGCCGTGTCTTACGATTATGATTCTCATGTGTGTTCCTCCTGATTTTTTAACTGTCGCTTTCTTATTTTTATGATATACTCAATTTATGACAAAAGCAATGGCGTACAAAATTCTTGGAATCACTCCCGGGACAGATCTTACAGAGATTAAAAAGAAATACAGACAACTGATGCACCAGGTTCATCCTGACACGGAAGCATTTTCTACCAGAGCCTATGATTTTACTGCACAGGAGATCAATGAGGCTTATGATTTTCTGCGCAAAAATATGCCTATGACGGATAATCGTTTTAAAAAAGATGCTAAAAATACCGCCTCAGGCAGTAAACAACACGGAAAAACCACTTACCACCAGTCTTACTGGGAGGAAAATGCCACCACCGGCTCCACTGCAAAGCAGATGAAATGGGATGCTCCGCTCAATGAAAATGCCTATACCGCGCGCACAGTCTATCATTACGCTGAAGATGCGGACGGTGGGATCATCGGCAGTTTTCCTGCCGCGACAGGAAAATATCTCTGGATCTTAGAAGAAGATTTTCCCCTGTTTTTAAAAAGTATGTTTGAATGCAGCAAACGCCTGCTCGATCATATCGACACACAGATCCATCGGGAAAACGTCTGTCCAAAACGGCTGAATTTTCAGGCAGAGCTCTCCTATCTGTTAGCCCAGCAGTTTATCGACGCGACATCGACGCTCAAACGGCTTTTAACACCGGAAGTTCTCCCCGATGCTGACATTTATTCTATCGCCTCGATGTTAGAGCTCGCCGCGGATGCACCCGTGCTCCGCTCTGGCATGACTTTATATCCGTCCCGCATCCGGGATCACAGGCTCTTTTTAACAACAAAATCCGGCAAAAATGCCGGATATGTATCGTTTCGGGATGACCGTCTGTATTATATTATTATTCCGCTTTTTGAGCAGAAACGCGCACAGGTAAAGATTGAGGTTTCAGCCACGCAGGATCGGAAAAGAAACCATCCTGCCGGGACATATAAAAATCTTGATTTTCTGGTAAAAATCACCCATGACAATGTGGGGACGTTCCCGGAAAATATCAATCTTCAGATTGAGGGGCTGTTGGCAGAGTATGCAAAAAATTAATCATATATCCATAGATTATTTCTCTACAGAACCTTACGTCCATTTACTGTCAGCTTAAAAGCCGTATTTAATATTTCCGCTGATTTTCTGCAAAACATCATACGCTCAAGAAAAATTTCAAAATAGTCATACATAGAACAGATATTTTCATCAATCTGAAGATTCAGCGCAATCACAGATTTATCTTCCGCAATCTTTAATTTTGAATCTGTAACCGCATAATTTACCCTGTCATGAATATCGAAAGCAGATCTTTCTTTTTGCCGCACACGACTTCTTCTGACATCTGTTTTATCTGCTATAATGAGTGCTGCGGATATCACATCTACCGGACTCCCCGTTGACTCATCATGATTGCCAATGGCTGATACAACCGTTATCCGGTCCTCTAATGACATATCCGTGTCTTTCAGCAGTTCATTCGCAAGAAGTGCTCCGTATTCTGCATGATGTGTTCTGTTAATCGCATTTCCAATATCATGCATATATCCGGCAATTTTAGCAAGTTCAATCTCATGTTCGGAATACCCAAACCTTTTTAAAATTTTTCCTGCCTGATGCGCAACCTGCACACAATGTGCCTGTGAATGATCCGTAAATCCTAGCTGTCCAAGATTCGCATTCCCTTTTGTCAGATATGCATTTATTTCTTTATTTTTTTCTATTTCCTTATACCGCAATTACCATTATCTCCCTTATCTTTAAAATCTCTTTATTGCATCCATTGCAAGTGCAGATCTTTCACATTCATCTGCTGATAATGTGATCTGCCAGCAAAGAGCACTATCCATCATATACTTTGCCGCATAGCTTAAACCATTTGTTCTTTCATCCAAAAATGGCTTGTCAATCTGATTTGGATCGCCAAGCAGTATGATTTTGGTTCCCTTTCCTGCTCTCGTAATAATACCTTTTACCTGATTCGGTGTCATATTCTGTGCTTCATCGATAATTAAATACGTCTTTGCAATGGATCTTCCACGAATAAAATTTAACGCTTCGGTCTGAATAATTCCTCTTTCAAACACCTCTGTTATTTTGTCACTTAATTCTGCTTCGTCTTCATATCGTTCCTTCTCATCTGAATCGAGAATCTGCTCTAAATTATCAATTACCGGCCGCATCAATGGTGCTATTTTTTCTTTTTCATCACCTGGCAAAAAACCAATATCATCATCAAACTGTGCATTTGGCCTGCATACAATGATACGGCGATATTCTTTTGATGGATTGTTATATACTTTTTCCATTCCGACTGCAAGTGCATAAAATGTTTTTGCAGTTCCAGCCATCCCCTTAATAATCACAAGTGGTGCCGTATCTGCATCTGTCATAAGTGCTTCCTGCATAAAATACTGCCCGACATTTCTCGGTGAAACTCCATATGGTTTGCTTTTTTTATACACCAACGGAACTACTCTTCCACCTGATACTCTTCCAAGAAGCGTCTTTTTAGAGGATTGATCAGGTTTTAAAATTACAAATTCATTTTCATGAAATTGGGGTGTACTGCGATTTCCGTCCTCATCACTCTGATAAGTGTCATCAAGAGAGATTCCCTTCTTTTTAAATTCTTTAATTATATCCTCAGGAAAATATACTTCTGTTCTGCCAGTATATTGTGCATCATCATCTGAAACCCGTTCTCTTTCAAAATCTTCTGCTTTCATTCCCAGTATCTGCGCTTTTAAACGCAATACGATATCTTTTGTGACAAGTATAACCTGACTATCTTTTGCTGTATCGGCAAGCCCCATACATACTTTCAATATCCGGTTATCCGGCTTATCATCCGGAAGATCAGATGGCAATTCTACATTTACAAAATTTTTTTCTATTCTTAAAATACCTCCGCCATCAAGTTTCACTCCCTGTAATAAATCTCCCTTTTGTCTGTACCCTTCCAATTTTCGAACAGCTGCTCTTGCATTTGCCCCTTTTTCGCCCTCTGCTTTTTTCAAGCCATCCAGTTCTTCTAACACTACAAGTGGCAATACCAGATTATTATCCTCAAAACATTCAAGAGCATATGGTGCCTGAATCAATACATTCGTATCTATTACATAGGTTTTTATCATATATTCAAACTCTCCTTTACATTTACCCTCAAAGCTTATATTGAATATATCAGACAAAGTCATCCTGCTCTATCATCCAACCATGTAATTTATGTAAATTTTGAGTAAAAATATTTATCTTTTTATATAGGATATCCCGATTTTCTCTATTTTGATCCATGTAAAATCATTGTAAAAACCGTGGTATGGAAATCCTCTGTTTTATAACCAAATCCTAAACACAATATTCACATCTATTGTATGCCATTCTCACTTCAGCTCCATCTCATCTTTCATCCTCACAAATCCGAACTTTTCATACAATGGACGTCCCATCTCGGTAGCCTCCAAAGAAATCGCATCAATTCCTTTGTTCTTTGCATCCGCCACCAGAATTTCCAGTGTGTGATAAGCAATCCCTTTTCTCCGGTACGCCGGATTTGTATACATATTCATAATATACGCTTTCTTTCCTGTCTGGTTATGATAAGTAGGCATAACCTTAAAATAACTGATACCGCCCGCACCAACGATCTGATCTTTATCGTAGACTAAAATTGCAGTATGACTGCCATTTCTTAAGGCTTTTTCATAATAATCTCTTGACTGTACCGCAACTTCTGACATATCTGTCTGATCATCCAACTTATTTGCGGCTCTTAAAACTTCGATTCTTGTTGTAACTAAAATATCTATATCTTCCTGTGTAGCTGTTTTATATTTGAAATCCATAAATACTCCTGTCATTTTTTATTATTTTATTGTGATGCAGCATTTTCTGACCATGATCTGCACTCACCTTGTCATACGGTCCTATTATCTAATAATTCTAATATTTTCTCCCCTGATTTTCAAACTTTTTATGCTTTTATTTTCTTATTTTCGGACAACGGAACAAAACAAGTTCGGTTTTGTGCAATTTGACAGACCCAAAATTGAAAACCACCTTTTGACACCCGAATCCTATGAATGAAAAAAAGAACCCTGCCTAAACAAGATTCTTTTTTATACATTGCTATCTGGAAATATTATCCTTTCACTGCACCAACAATTCCATTTGCAAAGCTCTTCTGCAGCACAAGGAACAGAATTCCGGTTGGGAGTGAACAAATCAGCACACCAAGCATCAGCACGCCATAATCAATACTGTAACCAACAGAAAGATTTGCAACTAACATCGGCATCGTCTGTGAAGTATCTGACATCATAATAACCTTCGGCCAGAGATAATTGTTCCACGCATTCATAAAAGTCACGGTAAGAGCTGCCGCATAAGTTGATTTCATGGTCGGCATGAAAATAGTAAAGAAAATTTTAAATTCACTCAAGCCATCAATTCTTGCAGCCTCAATAATTTCCATTGGGAAAGATCTTGCGCTCTGTCGAAACAACATGATCAAAAATGGGGTGGAAATCGTCGGCAGAACATATGCAATCCAGGTGCTCGACAACCCCATTCCGGAAAACAATTTAAATAATGGAATCAGCGTTGCAGCAAACGGAACCATCATCGCAAGAAGTAAAATATTCATCAGTCTGTCCTTTACTTTGTCGTGGTAAATCTCAAATCCATATCCCGCGATTGAACAGATAAACAATGATAAAACACTCAGAATGGTTGAATAAAACAGTGAGTTAAAAAAAGCTCTTGATACATTCTGCATCTCTGTCAGTTTTGTCAGATTCTGTATGAAATTCATTCCAAGGCTTAATTTTCCACCCAAAACGTCCGTACTGTTGTTTGTCGCTGCCGCGATCATCCAGTAAAGTGGAAACACCGATATAAAAGAAGCTATGATCAATATGATATGTGTACCTGCATTTTTAAATTTTCCTCTCATCGCTTGTCACCTACTTTCATCTGAATAAAGGATAATATCGCTACCATAATAAAGATCACATACGACATTGCTGCCGCATATCCAAATTGTGGATTGTATTCAAAACTTGCTTTATATATGTAATGGGACATGGTCAGTGTTGAATTTGCAGGACCGCCGCCTGTTAAATTGACAGACTCGTCAAACAGCTGCAGTGTACCATTGATTGACATAATCGTTGTAAGTAAAATTGTTGGCCGCAACAGCGGAATCGTAATCTTACGGAAAATAGCAAATGGACTTGCCCCGTCAATTTTTGCTGCCTCATATAAGGAATCATCAATATTCTGAAGACCAGCTAAATAAAATACCATATTATATCCGGTCCAGCGCCAGATCAGTGCAAGAATAATGATCGCTTTTGCCGTATGAACATCACCAAGCCAGTTGATGCGTTCACCGATCAGGCCTAATTTCAATAAAACCGTATTGATATAACCATCATAAGCAAATAATGTCTTAAAAATAATCGAATAGGATACCAGTGCTGTACAACATGGTAAAAAGATCATCGTCCGGTAAATTCCTTTTCCGCGCAGATCCTTTTTATTTAAAAGACACGCCAGAAAAATGGCAAGAATCAGCATTACCGGTACCTGAATGATCAGATAGAAAAAATTGTTTGTGATCGCGGTACGGAACACACCATCTTTTAACAGTCTTGCATAATTACTGAGACCGCCCCATGTCTGATTGTTTCCAATACCTGTTTTAAACGACAGAACAAACGCCTGGAGCATCGGATAAAAATTCATTGCAAATATCAGCAATGTTGCCGGCAGCAGGAAAGCCCATCCCGTAATACTTTGTTTCTTATATAAACTGACACTTTTTTTTGCTTTCATATTAATCCCACTTTCTATAACCGTCTGTCTTTGATAAACAAAGCTGCCACATAAGATACCTTTTGCGGCAGCTTTCTCTTTTGCCCGCAGAGCGCGCAGTCTATTGTTTTCAAAAAGTATAAATACAGGGAGGATTGATCTATACCTTTTTACTGACCAATGTTAAATTCGATGGTTGCCTGTGCCTCTTCAATTGCACTGTCAAGATCACTCGAACCATTTAATACATTTGTCAAAGCTGTTCCAAGTGCTTCCTTTTCCTCTGACCAGTAAATACCCTTGTTGATCGTAGGAATTTTGCTTCCATAGGATACAATCTTAGAATAAATTGCCTCTCCGCCAAAATAATCAGAAACCTGATTGTAAGCATCACTGTCTGCTGCCGGAAGATATGTTGCAATCGCACCTAACTGTGAAAGAATGTTATCGTAAAATTCAGTACTGCCTGCCCATGTTGTCTTAAAGAAATCCACTGCCAGATCATAATTTTTGCTGGAAGAAGATATTGCCCAGGTAGAACCACCCTGTGCAGAATAATTTGTTGCACCCGGATAATCATTTAATTTCGGCATATTGGTAACAGCCCAGCTGCCTTCCTGCTCTGCCTGATCTGTAGATGTGATCGTTGCACAGATCCAGGAACCGTTAATTGTTCCAACTACGGTACCGTTGTTAACAGATCCCTGATAACCTGACCAGTCTGTCTGCTCCTGTAAAATTCCTGCATTAATCAGATCCATATATACATTCATAGCTTCTTTTAATCCGTCATTATTTACAAGAGAGATTTTTCCATCCTCATCGAATACGGAAATTCCTGCAGACTGTAAAATCATATTTAATAAATCCGGCTCGCCCTGCACATTTGTAAGCATCGGCATACCTGTCTTATCTAATACATCTTTTCCTATCTCAATAAATCTGTCCCAGGTGATATCTGTCAGATCATCTATCGTATATCCTGCCTGATCTAAGTAATCAGTTCTATAGCAGGCTATTACGGTATTACTGTCATATGGGACACCATAATTTTTTCCATCCTTTACGGAATTGGCAACTTTTGCCTCTGCAAAATCTGCAAATGCAATTCCGGAATCCGTCAGGTCTGCAAATACATCCGGGTAATTCTGAAGATATTTTGCAAACACCTGATCATCCATTAAGAAAATGTCAGGAAGCGCATCCAGCTCACCGCTCATTGCATAGGTTTGAACCAGTGTCTGGATATCGGAAGATACTGTCTCGACTACATTAATATTTACATCCGGATGATCTTTCTGATACAGTTTTCCGGCTTCCTTCATTGCATCTACATTAAATGAATCCCAGCACCAGACTGTCAGGGTTTCTTCTTTTGAACCGCTGCCCGCATCACTTTTTTCTGTTCCAGTTGCAGCCTGCTCCCCTTTTGCAGCTGCATTTCCATTGGCTGCTGCATTCCCGCATCCTGCCATTCCAAACAGCATAGACGCTGCTAACACCATAGTCATCACTTTCTTTTTCATCCTGTAACCCTCCATTTTAAACTTTTTGATAAGTTTCTTTTTTCAAGTGCTTATCTTTGTTACAGGTAAATCATACCATCTGTCATACCATTTTCTTTAGGATTATCTTTACCTTAATTTTTCATATTTTGGGATGTTCTTTCACATGGTAGGATTATTTTTAGAAATTTGCATTAATTTATTTGGGGAAGGATTCTTTTAAATTCACAGGACGTAATTTCCTATAAAGTAAAAAAACAGCGGCGGTTCATTCACGAACCACCGCTGCCGCCTTCGCCTGTATATTTGAAAGACAATCTGATAAATCATTCTGCGTCAGGGAATTATTGAACTCATCTTCTACAATTCCCTCTATCTCATATGTTTTGCTTCCATAATTCACAGTTATGATATCCGCACACATATCTGTCAGAATCTTTGTAACCTGTTGTCCTCCAAAAAAATCATCCTCAGCAAGGTAATTTTCATATCCCGACATATCCTTCACTGCCGGAATCAAGCCGATTTCTTCCATCAGCTCATTCATAAAACCGGAGTCTTTCTCAAACATCTCCACCAAAAAATCTACTGCAGTATCCGGATTCTTTGCATTTTTTAACACATACCATGCACTTCCTCCGACATTTGATGCCGCTACTGTCTTAATCTCCCCATCATACGCAGGAATCGGCGCAACTCTCCAAAGACCGCTTTGTTTTTCTGCACTTTTAATACTTGAAACTATCCAGCCCCCACTGATCACGCTTGCAACGCTTCCATTCTGAAAAGCGGAGATAAACTCATTCCATCCATTCACACTCACCCCGACATTTCTTTTCAATAATTGCTGATAAGTATTAAGACCCGCTTTTAAATATTTATTTTCTTCAATATCAGCCTGATTCTTTTCATCCACATACCAGTGTCCGCCACTCTGCATGATAATGCGCAGCAACGGAGAATCGGTCGGATCTAACGTCAGCATAGGAATTCCCAGTTTCTGATAGACATCCTCACCGATTTCAATGTAACGTTCCCAGGTGAGATTTCGCATATCCGCCTCTGTATATCCCGCCTGTTCTAAAATATCAAGCCGGTAAAAAAGGGCTGCTGTTCCGCTGTCAAACGGAATTCCGTAAAACCGGTCCTCCTTTGAACAAAGCTTACTCTTATAATCTGTATACCTTTCATAATCAACTTTGTCCGTAAGTTCTACAAACTCATCCTCATATTGTGAAAGTACATCCTGGATATCATAATCTTCGATCATGATCACATCTGGAAGTTCATCATACATTTGCGATGCGAGCATATTTTTCGTATCTGCTAAAATCTCTTCCCTCTCTTTTGTCTCAACAATAATCTGGATGTCTTTGTGCGTTTTTTTATATTCTTTCGCTGCAAGTTTTGCAGCTTTTACATTAAAAGTATCATCCCAGGTCCATATTTCAATCCGTTCTGTTTCATTTGCCGATTTTACATTCTGCTGTCCGCAGCCGCATAACAGTGCGAAAAATAAACCCGTTATAAAGCTAAAACATAATCTTTTCATTTTTCGTCCGCCTCTGTACGATAACTCACCGGTAAAACAATCACCACCGTTGTCCCCTTTTGTTCCTCACTAATAATATTGATTCCATAATCATCTCCGTAGAGAAGTTTTAATCTCTCCTGGACATTATGGACTCCGATTCCTGAAAAATGTTCCTTTCCGGTCGGTTCATTCATAATTTTTAAAACTTTTTCCTGCGTCATCCCCACACCATCATCAATGATCTGGATTGTTAATTTTTCATCTTTCTGTTTTACGACAATCTGGATCGTTCCACATCTGCCTTCCGGATATGCATGGAAAAACGTATTTTCAATGAATGGCTGCAGAATCATTTTGGGCAGAAGACATTCCTCACATGCCCCGGAAATATAATATTCTACCTGGATGCTCTCCCCATATCTTGTCTGATTGATCAAAATATAGTTCTGGATATTGATCATTTCCTGTCTCACCGGAATAAATTCATCCGAATTGCTGATCGTATTACGCAAAAGACTGATAAATGCATCGATCGTCCGTACTGTTTTTCCCGTATCATTCTGATACACCAGCCACTTGATACTCGCAAGCGTATTATAAATATAATGTGGGTTGATCTGCATCTGCAATGCACTGATCTCCGCCTGTCTCTGCTTTTTCTGCGTCTGCACCAGCTCATCCACATAATGTTTCAGATCATCTAACATATAATTATAAGTGGCTGCAAGTTCCTGTACTTCGGTGGTTCCCTCTACCGTCATATATTCCGAAAAATTTCCTTCCCTGATTGCAGACATTTTTCCAACCAGTTTTGCTAAAGGCCGCATGGTCTTATGCGTATAAAACAGGCATGCGATCAGAATAAAAATACCTATAGCAATGCAGCTTGCGATCAGAAGCGGCATATTATAAAGATCCTGCAATGCCACGTCATTATCGATCAGCGCATAGATCGTACACTTCTGATACGGCAGCATCCGTTTCATCAGTGTATACACGGTACTGTCACGTTTTAGTTCCATGCGCAGTTCATTTGAATTTTTTATTTTTTCATACCACGATTCCCGTAAACAGGTGCCTGTGATTCCCGGTCTGTCCGAACAAAGAACGATTCCATTATCATCCACCAGATAAAACGACGTCGTATCTGATACAAAATAATTGTAATATTGCTTTAACTCTTCCATTGTCAGCGTAACAAAAGCAATCGCATAAATTTCTCTGCTTTCATGATAGTATAAGGCTTTCGAAATGATCAGCGTATCCGTATTTCTTGACGTTGTTGTATACGCCTCATTCGTGTAAGTATAATGAATGACATCCGGATCACTCACCGCTTTTTCTGCCGGTTTGGATCTTAAAATTTCAGCATCCGTAACACAGATATTTTCCGTTCGTGACAGGTAGTGTTTTCCATTATATCCCACTACAAGAATATTTAAACGCTCCATATCTGCAGACTTACTCTTCTCTAAATCCTGCTCCATCTGATAAACATTCTGAAATGTCTGTGTGTTATCCAGTTCCGATGTCTCATTAAAATAAAGCCGGAATGCCCAGCTAGAATCAATCGCCTCAAAAACATTCTGAATATGATCATGAAAATCATTAAACTCTTTTTCAATCTGCTCAAAAACTTTTTCCTGGGAATCCCCGTAATTTTTTGTAAAGACCTGCCTGGACATTGAAAGTACCACAAAACTGACCGTCACAGCGATCAGACTGATTCCAAGCATTACGATCAGCGTAACTTTTCCAGAAAAACTATTCAAACGGCTTTTTATCTTAAACATGATTCTTCCTTCGGTAGACTGACGGTGTTTTACCCGTAACTTTTTTAAATACCCTGCAAAAATAACTATGCTCCGAATACCCAACTTTTTCGCTGATCTGAGCTATTGACAGATCTGTATTCTCCAGAAGATCACATGCCTTTGCAGTCCGGATTCCATTCAGATAATCACTGAATCCCTCTTTCATATGCTGATGAAAATATGCCGAGAGATAGTGATAATTAAAATTAAATTCTTCCGCCATATCCTCAAGTCTTAAATCCTGCTCATAATTTTTCTCAATAAAGGCTAACATTCTCGGGATCCTGTCATCCAAAGATTTCTTTGTAATTCCGATCAGTGTCTTTATTTTCTCTAAGATCTGACACATTACCTCTTTATAATCCTGCTCATAATGCGCTTTGGAAATTTCCCTGAAAAACTCATATCTGCTGGCATCCTTCTGTTCCTCCGTCAGATCAAGCTGATCCAGAAAATAATAAAGCATGTTCTTAATCTGATTTTTTAATGATGCGATATCGGTCTCACTTTCCAACGCCTGTGTATTATACTCCTCCAGCAGACGCAGTGCTTCCCCGTATTCTTTCATAGACAGAAATTTGTTATACTTAAAAAAATCAAATTTTACAGCCGGTATTTTTTCTTTCTCTGTCATTTTATCTATGGAAAAGAATTTAAGATCCTTATAATAAAATACCTTATCTACATAAGCTAAAATATCCTGCTGGTAATACTGTCTGATCTGTCTCATTCCATCAAATGATCTGCTGCACACTCCAAGAATATATTCGGAAAGTACTGATAACTCCTCTGTCATCTGTTGCAAAAAAAGTACCATCTGCGTATCATATGCGGGTTTCGCACACATTAATACGACAACCAGTTCCTCCTGCAAAATCATGACCATTCCATTTACAGATTCAAAATCAGCGACATCTTTTTTTATTTTCTGATACAAAAGTTCCGACACATTCGGTGGGATTTCATTCTCATTTTTGATCCGCATACCAAAAATACGAAAATGCGAATACGGAAAAATCTCTCCAAAAGCTGCTTCCTCCAATTCCAATGACATTCCGATCAGATAACGCTCCATCTCTGCGGCGTAATTGATCCCTTCACCCTTGTCCTTCTTTTTATAACCCGGAATTTTCTGTGATGCCTTCTCTAATACTTTTAAAAGTTCTTCCTCGTTCAATGTCGGTTTTAAAATATAATCTATGGCACCATTGGTCAACGTTTTTTTCACATATTCGAATTTATCATATCCACTTAAAATAATGATGGCGATATCCGGATAAATCTGATGAACCATCTCTGTAAATGCAACCCCGTCCATCACAGACATCACAATATCGCTGATAATAATATGTGGTTTTAACTCCTCTGTAAGCCGCAGTGCCTCATTTCCATTGGTTGCCTCCCCGACAATTTCATAACCTTCCTGTTCCCAATGAATCATATATTTCAGCCCCTGCCGCATAATATATTCATCATCTACAATCAAAACCCGAATCATGTATCCTTCTCCTCGTGACACTGCTCATTATATTGCAAATATTTTACTCCATATTGTACATTCATTACATCATGAAGCAATGCTTCATGATCATGATCTACACGAGCTTCGCTCGGCAGTCTTATTATATCATGTGCAAAACCGGCACATGATCCAATTCGCCGTTCGTCAATCATGCAAGCATGTTGACTCGCTTGCGCTCATTATATCATCTAAACGAAACGTAAAAAAGGAAATAGCAAAAAGACATCAAAATAATGTAAATTCTTAAAATAGTGCAAATTTATGTTAAGCAGCAGTTGTCACAATTTTCGTCAGACCATCCTTGGGCATAAAACTGACCATATCCGGCTTTTCATCTGCCCAGGAGGCACACGGTCTCACAATTCCCCGTCGAAGGAAACATATCCACACACTGCACCTTCTTCACCTTATATCCTCTCACCTGCAGCACCTCAAGATCTCTCACTAAACTTGTCGGTTTGCAGGAAATATAGACCATCTGCGGCACATTGTAGCGGATGATCTTCTCAAGTGCTTTCAGATGGATGCCGTCTCTTGGCGGATCGAGTACGATGTAATCCGGTTTTTCTTCGATCGTATCAATGACTTTTAACACATCTCCCGCGATAAATTCACAGTTGGTAAGTCCGTTTAAGGCAGCATTTTCCCTTGCAGCTACGACCGCTTCCTCCACGATCTCCACACCGATCACTTTCTTTGCAACCGGGGATAAGATCTGTGCGATCGTTCCGGTTCCGGAATACAGGTCAAATACCGTCTGGCTCGCCTTATCGTCGAGTGCATCCCCGATAAATTCGCGTGCCGTCTGATAAAGCACCTCCGCACCAAGGGAGTTGGTCTGGAAAAAGGAAAACGGCGTGATCTTGAATTTCAGACCCAGCAGTTCTTCATAGAAGAAGTCCTGTCCATATAAAATATCTGTCCCTTCATTTTTGATCGTATCGGCAACACTGTCATTTTTCGTGTGGAGGATTCCTTTTAACACACCGTCACAGGTTTCCGCACAGAGTGCTTTTACCCATCCGTCTAATAATGTGCTTTCCGTTTCCGCACCAAGTCCGTCCGTCTGCGTTGTTGTTACCAGGTCAACTAAAATCTCTCCTGTTTTTGCTGCCTTTCTCACAAGAAAATGGCGCAGATATCCAGAGTGGCGGAGTTTATGATAAAATGGGATCTGTCTTTCCTTAAAATATTCCAATGTGATCTTAAGCACACGGCGGAAATCTTCATCGACGATCTGACAATCCCCTACATTTACGATATCATAAAAACTACCCCGCTTATGCATGCCAAGCGCTAACGGTCCGTCTTTATATTCATCTCCAAATGAAAACTCCATCTTGTTGCGGTATGCCTTCGGTCTTGGGCTCGCCTTAATCGGTAAAAACTCATATCCCTTATTTTCCTCGGTAATGACCGCATCAATCAGATCTTTTACCTGCTGCTCTTTCATCGAAAGCTGTTCTTCATACGGAAGGCTCTGGAATGTACAGCCGCCGCAGATACCATAATGAACACATCCCGGTTCCGGCAGTTCCAGTGCGGATTTTTCCAGCACTTCGAGCAGACGTCCCTCGCATTTTCCTTTTCTGACCTTATTGACCGCCGCAGATACTTTCTGTCCCATGATCGCATTTTTTACAATGACACGCGTGCCATCTTCCGCTCTTAAAATTCCTTTATTCGGGAAATCCACCCGTTCAATGATTCCTTCTACGATCTGCCCTTTTTTCATAACCAGTTCCTTTCTCTTTTCCTATGAATTTAAAAAGGGCTGCAACACTGCAGCCCCTTAAAGATATTTCTTACTCTTCTGTTTTGTCCTCTGCCGGCTCTTCTGCTTTGTCGTCATCTTCTTCGTCCTCGAAGAAATCATCATCAAAATCATCCTCGAAGTCGTCTTCGAAATCCTCTAAATAGTCCGGTGCAAAGAAACGATAGATTCCGTAAACTGCTGCTGCCACTGCGGCAATGATTCCGATAATTGCGAATACCCAGACAACTTTGGAAGCTTTCTTCTCTTCCTCTGCTTCTTTTTTATTCAGCAGTTCATTTAATCTTGAAATGTTAACCAAATCTTTTAAATCATCCATCTTGTTCATGTGGCTCTCCTCCTTTTATTTTCAGACTGCTGCATCTTACAGTCATATGATACATCTTATTACCGTATTGCAGTACTTGTTCAGAAAACAAATAATTCTGCACTGCTTATTGCACACGTTTATTATATCATATGTTTCCCATTTCGCCTATAAAAAATTTATAAATTAAGCGATTTTATAACTTTTTTAATTTTGCAAAAGAAGCAAACATTTTTTTGATTCCCACCGTGTCAAACTGAACCGTAACCTCATAATCTCTTCCACCTTCCACGATTGCAACCACAGTTCCTTCTCCAAACCGCGCATGCAAAACACGGTCTGCGATATCATACGGCAGCTTTTCTTCTTTCGTATGAACGGAGGCAAATGCACGCGCCTGCATGCTCTGTCCGGAAGGCTGCTGTCTCATCGTCATACGTTTTGGCTTCACATTCCATGTATTTCCTGCCGAAGCATCCGGCTTCTTTCCCGCAGAAACCGGTTCTTTTCCACCCAAAAGCTCAACCGGGATCTCTTTTACAAAACGGGAAACTATATTGTACTGTGTCTCACCGCGGATCATTCTCTGCTTTGCACAGGTGATCGTCAGTTCCTTCATGGCACGGGTAATGCCCACATAGGCAAGACGGCGTTCTTCCTCTAACTGCTCACTCGAATCATCCGATGTGATCGACATATAACTCGGGAACAGACCATCCTCCATACCTGCCAGATACACTTTGGGAAATTCAAGCCCCTTTGCACTGTGCAGAGTCATCAAAACAACATAATCACTGTCATCTTCAAGACTGTCAATGTCTGCCACCAGTGCAACTTCCTCTAAAAAGCCGCTCAGTGTCGGATGTTCTTCGCTTTCCTCGTAACTCACAACTTTACTTAAGAGCTCATCGATATTCTCGATCCTTGCCTCTGCCTCATCCGTACCTTCCGCTTCAAGTTCTTTCACATATCCGGTTTCCTCGATCACTTCCCTGAGCAGATCAGAAATACTGATAAATTCCATCTTGCTGCGGAATACCTGGATCAGATTTACAAACGGCTTTACCTTCGATGCTGCTTTTCCAATCGAAGGAATCTCTTCCGCACGCTTTAAGGCATCGTAAAAACTGATATCGTATGCCTCCGCATAATCAGACACACGGTTTACAGTCGTTGCGCCGATACCGCGTTTCGGAACATTTAAAATACGGCGTACCGCTAAATCATCGCGCGCATTGTCGATCGTCTTTAAATATGCGAGCAGATCTTTTACTTCTTTTCTCGCATAAAAGTTTACTCCTCCAACAATCTTATATGGAATGTTTGAGACGATAAAACGTTCCTCAAACAGACGCGACTGCGCATTCGTCCGGTATAAAACAGCATGATCACCGTAATGGTAATCACCGTTTCTTACCCCGCCTGCAATATCTCGTGCAATAAAATCTGCTTCCTCATAGCCTGTATTAAACTGTTCGAAACCGATCTTCTTTCCCTCATCATTTGCGGTCCAGAGTGTCTTTGACTTTCTGCCGACATTGTTTGCGATCACACTGTTTGCTGCATTTAAAATATTCTGCGTGGAACGATAATTCTGCTCTAACTTGATCGTCTTTGCATCTGGAAAATGTTTTTCAAAATTTAAAATATTATAAATGTTCGCTCCACGGAACTTATAAATGGACTGGTCATCATCGCCCACCACACAAAGGTTCTGGTATTTGCCTGCCAAAAGACGGATCAGTTCAAACTGTGCCGTGTTCGTATCCTGATACTCATCCACCATGATGTAGTGAAAACGCTCCTGATAATAATTTTTCACCTCCGGATCAGACTGCAATAATTCCACCGTCTTCATGATCAGATCATCAAAATCCAGCGCATTATTCTTATGTAGTGCCTCCTGATATTCCCGGTATACCTCTGCCTGTCTGCGCTTTGCAAAGTCAGAGGATGCCAGTGCACGCTGCATCAGTTCTGTCGGTGTGATCAACTCGTCTTTTGCCGATGAAATTGCTGCTAAAAAACTTTTTTCTTTATAAATTTTGGTATTGATCTCTAAACGCTTGCAGATATCTTTCATCAAAGATTTTGAATCATCCGCATCATAGATCGTAAAATTGGTGTCAAATCCGATCCGGTCGATATGACGGCGCAAAATCCTCACACAACTTGAATGGAAGGTCGATACCCAGATGCTCTCCGAACCGAATCCGACAATCTTATCTATTCGCTCCCGCATCTCCCCTGCCGCTTTGTTGGTAAAAGTGATCGCCATGATATGGTAAGGATTGACACCCTTTTCTTCGATTAAATAAGCAGTACGGTGTGTCAAAACACGCGTTTTCCCAGAACCTGCCCCGGCCAAGATCAGCACCGGACCTTCCGTCTGGTATACCGCTTCCCTCTGCTGTTCATTTAAGGTATCATATATGCTCATGGTTGTTATTTTCCTTTGCTCATTATATTTTAATAGTGCAGTCTTATTATAGCATGTGCAAAATCAGCACATGATCCAATTCGCCGTTCGTCAATCATGCAAGCATGCTGACTCACTTGCGCTCATTATATCATGAAGCAACGCTTCATGATCGTGATCTACACGAGCTTCGCTCGGCAGTCTTATTATATCATAAATACCTCGTGCAATAAAAGTTATAATAAATTATTTTTTCATTTATGTCTTGTCATCTAGTTTTCAATACTATATAATGTGATAAGAGGTGACACAAATATGGATACAAAACAGTTTTTACGTTCAATCTTAGATTCCTTACAGCAGATTGATTATGTCAAACCGGAAGATATTCCAAACATTGATTTATATATGGATCAGGTAACCACGTTCATGGATTCGCAGCTTGCAGCTTCAAAGCGTCATGATGACGATAAGATCCTGACCAAGACAATGATCAACAATTATGCCAAAAATAATCTACTTCCTCCACCGGAGAAAAAGAAGTATACCAAGGAACATGTCTTAGTCCTGATCTTCATTTATTATCTGAAGAGTATTTTAAGCATCAGCGACATTCAGGGAATTTTAAATCCGATCACTGAAAAATATTTTGGCAATGATGTGAACTACAGTCTCGAAGATATCTATAAAGAAGTTTTCAGTTTAGAACATCCGGAAACACAGAACCTGATGAAAGATCTTGCTAAAAAATTCAAAACTTCCATGAACACATTCCCGGATGCATCGGAAGATGAAGCGGATCTTTTACACACATTCAGCTTTATCTGTATGCTCAGCTATGATGTATACATCAAAAAAACTCTGATTGAAAAAATGATCGATCAGATGGCTTCGAAAAATCCTGAAACAAAGCCATCAAAAAAACAATAAGATGCATACTTCTATCTCTGACCGATTATTATGAATCACTATATTAACAGAAGAACCGCCAGTTTCAATGTAACAGCAGATTTCACATTTTTACCCAAAATTCTGTTGTTACAAATCAAACACAGCGGTTCTTTTTATTTCTATTCTTTATCCATGTCCTGAAGTCTTGAAAAAACCATGTCGTATCCGTCATTTCCATAATTTAATGAACGGTTCACACGGCTGATCGTTGCAGTGGAAGCACCGGTCTTTTCCGCAATATCGAGATACGTTTTCTGATCTCTAAGCATCTTTGCAACTTCAAATCTCTGTGATAAAGAAAGCAGCTCATTTACAGTACATACATCTTCAAAAAATGTATAACATTCTTCCTTGTTCTGGAGGCTTAAGATAGCATCAAAAAGATGATCGACTGCCTCTGTCCTAAGTTTCTTGCTCATATTCCTTTCTCCTTTTTTATTAATTACACGCTATATGCGCTATACACCTACGATACATTTTAGCATATTAAAGTTTTAAAGTAAATACATATTTTATGTAATTTTATTTTTTCGCAGAGCGCCAGTTACTGTTCACAGGCGGGCATTTTCTTCACACAAATGCAATGAGATAAATACGCCAGTAAAATAAGAACACATGTTCTGTTTTTTATCTCTTTCCTATTGATTTTCAAACATATGTTTGTTATAATACTTTCATCGCTAACAGTTATTTCACCTTGCAAAGCAATCTGGTGATATGTCAAGCTAATTTTTTAAATGATTTTGATATGTATTTCAGAAAAAAGGGTAACTTTAAT
>CAKREH010000003.1 GCA_934317215.1 uncultured Roseburia sp. | reverse complement strand
ATACCTAATTATAAAGGGGTTGTGCAATGGTTTACAGGCGAAAGTGATATGGCAAAATTTGGTACACAGCTTGAATCATTTGGAACATCTTTAACGAACTTCTCAAATTCTGTGGTAAACGTAAATCCAGAGAATGTAAACACAGCTGCACAAGCAGGAAAAGTATTAGCAGACATGGCGAATGACATACCTAATTATAAAGGGGTTGTGCAATGGTTTACAGGCGAAAGTGATATGGCAAAATTTGGTACACAGCTTGAATCGTTTGGAACATCTTTAACAAACTTCTCAAATTCCGTAGAAGGTGTAAAGCCTGAAAATATCAACAAAGCTGTGGTTACAGGAAAAGCGTTATCTGACTTAGCCAACAGTTTACCGGAGACAGAAGGTTTCTTTAGTAAGATAGCAGATTTCGGTACATTTGGAGATGATTTGTCATGGTTTGGATCATGTTTAGCAAGCTATTCTATTTCCATATCCGAAATCAATACTGATAAGATCCTGGAGATCAATAAGGCAATAAGGTCATTGATTATCCTGTCCAATGATATTTCAGCTGATGGATGTAAGGGTCTGACTACATTTGGAAAGTCATTATCAAAAATCGCTAAAAATGGATTAAGCAGTTTTGTAACAGCTTTTAGTGATGCCAAAGATCAGATCATTAACACAGGAAGTCAAATGATTACTGATTTCATAATTGGGGTGGAAGCAAAGCATCCAGATTCGAATGCCGAATTTAGAACAGTCGCACAGTCAGCGGTAGATACAATCAGAACATCTCATGCTAGTTTCAGTCTTGCTGGAGCATATTTAGTTGATGGATTTGTCAACGGAATCAGCGCCAATACATACAAAGCGGCTGCACAGGCTAAAGCAATGGCTTCGGCGGCAGTTGTGGCTGCAAAAAAAGAGCTGGATGAACATTCTCCGTCAAAAGTATTTTATGGAATTGGCGATTTTGCAGGTAAAGGTTTTATAAATGCACTTGCTGATTATACAGATAAAGCAGGATATGCAGGACAAAATGTCGCTAAAGCTGCTGTTAACGGTTCGCGGAATGCAATTGGAAAAATTGTAGATGTATTAAACAATGGAATAGATGCTGAACCAACAATTCGACCTGTTGTAGATTTATCGGATGTGACAAAAAGCGTTTCAGATTTGAATGCCTTATTCAGTTATGAACAGGCTATGTCATTAGGAAGTCAGATAGAAGTAACACGTAAGGCGAAATTTCAAAATGAAGATATGGGCGATGTTGTATCTGCGATTGATAAGCTCGATGCATCATTAAGCAGATTCAGAGGAGATACTTATAATCTGAATGGTATTACGTATGATGATGGAAGCGTAGTTGCAGAAGCAATCAAGACTCTTGTTAGGGCTACAATAGTGGAAGGGAGAATATAAAACATGGCAAATAAAAAATGTAAGAAGGTGACATGTGGTATCCAATCGGGTACCACTAATGTTTTATATTTTACATGGGTATGGGATGGCTATATACCAAGTACTCATAAGGACTGGAGTAAAAATAAAACCACTAAAGATTTTAAATACCAGATTCAGTATGCAACAGGTGATGGCGTGTGGTTTTGGGGAGAAAATGGCTCGACAGTTGCAAATAATGTTCGTAATCTTACATATTCTATTCCCTCTAATGCAAAGAAAATACGATTCAGGATTAAACCGGAGTCAAATACATACAAGAATAATAATGTAGATACAGCATGGTATACATCTGAATATACAGCATGGAAAGAATATAAAGTCGTCGCAGACAAAACGCCAGAAACACCAAGTACACCAACTTTGAGTGTAAGTGGAAATCTTCTTACAATAGAATTAGATACATATGATGAGAATACGAAGTCGGTGTATTTCTATGTTGTAAAAAATGATACAAAACGATATGGTGAATATTCAGCAGATGTAGTTAAAAATCATGTAAGTATTACGATTGCGGTAGATGCTGGTGCAGAATATAAAGCAAAGGCATGTGGAAGTAATCAAAAAAATGATCATATGGGTTCTTTTGAGACTGGAGAGTGGTCTGAGTATTCATCGAATGTGTCTCCGTGTCCGAACACACCAAACTGGATATCTTATTATGCTAAAACATCAACAGAAGTAAAGCTTGACTGGACACATTCGAATGGGGCAACAAGTTTTGAGGTGCAGTATACAGAATATCAAAGATACTTCGATAGTTCTGGAAATGTTACATCGATTACAGTTAATGACAAATCAAATTTTAGTCATGCCGAGATTTCCGGTCTTGAAACGGGAACAAAGTACTTCTTCAGAGTACGAGCTAAGAATGACACTGGTAATTCCGGCTGGTCCGAGATTGTATCTATAATTGTTGGAGAGGTACCAGACGCGCCAACAACTTGGGCAGATGCGTATACGGCAGAAGTTACACATTTACCTGTTTTATATTGGACTCACAATTCCGGTGACAGTTCGAATGAAACAAAAGCGGAGCTGTACATTAGCATCAATGGCGTTTATGTTGGTGTATTATACGATACGGAAAAGAAGAAACAGGGGCAAATATGCTCATTTCCATTAAATAAGTTAGTAAAGACTTTTTCATCAGATACGAAAATCAAGTTTAAAATACGAACTATGGGAATCCTTCAAACAAAACCAAACGGTGACGATGCTTGGAGTCCTTGGTCAACAACTAGAACAATTCGATTATACCAAGCACCAACGTTGACAGCCACGATAAATGGTTTAGATGAAAATAAAAACCTTTTGTCATACCCATTGACATTGATATATGAAGCAGGTCCGACTACACAGAAACCAATTAGCTGGTATCACGAAATAACTGCTGGAAATACATACGAAACTGTCGATGAAACTGGTCAGGTTAAAACTGTAATGAAAAATGATATTATCTGGTCTGAGTCATTTAATGCGTCTAAACGATCAACAACTTTAACCATTAATCCGGCATTGACATATTTGGAAAACGGGGAAGCATACGTTGTAAAAACCGTAGTTGGAATGAATACTGGATTGTCAGCATCATATGAGCAATATTTTAAAGTATCAATGTTGGAAACACCGATTGATATAGAAGCGGTTATCAGTTACAACACTAAAAATTATACAACATCAATTGAAGTAGCTGTGTATGATAAGATTCAGGATAATGAGTTGGATTCTATAATTGATGAAAACGGTGAAGTAGTGTATGCAAATGGTGGGAAATTGTTGGATGATGCATTAGTTTCTATATATAGAAGAGAATTTGATGGATCGTTTACTGCAATAGTAAAAAATGCTATAAACCGTGAGCATAACACTTTTATTGATCCGCATCCAGCATTAGATTATGCACGATATAGAGTAGTTGCAAATTTAACTGGAAACGGAAGTTTTGATTTCTATGATGTGCCAGTATATCCAATACAAGAGAAAGCAATTATTATTCAGTGGTCCGAACAGTGGCAAAACTATATCGGAACTGAAGATTTGATTTTAGCAGAACCAAGTTGGAGTGGCTCATTGGTACGGTTACCGTATAACATTGATATATCTGACGACTTTTCAAATGATGTTAATTTGCAAAAATACATTGGTCGAAAAAGACCGGTTAGTTATTATGGAACGCAACAGGAACATACGGCAACATGGTCAGTAGATATACCAAAAGATGATATCGAAACATTATATGCAATACGAAGACTTGCTAATTATTTTGGAAATTGTTATGTACGGGAACCATCTGGTACGGGATATTGGGCACAAATAAAGGTTTCATATAGTCAAACGCACGCCGAATTGGTGATACCGATTTCATTTAGTATAACAAGAGTTGAAGGGAGTGTTTAAAATGCTGGATTGGACTCAGACTATGTCACAATCTTACAGATTTTATAAAGTTGACCCTGTAACATGGATGGACAGTCATGAATTAAATCAGATTTCTGATTGTTCTATTAATTGGGATTCGACAAGCAGTACACTTGGTTCTGCATCTATCACAACAACCGAGATAATTGAAGAATGCTACATACGAACATATATGGTAGCAATTCAAAACGGAGTAAAAGAAACGATTCCAATGGGTACGTTTTTGTATCAAATGCCGTCCAATGATTATGATGGAAAGTGTCAAAACATAAAAATGAATGGCTATACACCACTGATAGAATTAAAAGAAAAGGCGCCATCTATCGGGTATACAATAAAAAAAGGTACAAAATATATGGAACTAGCAAGTAAATTAACGGAAGAAAACGTACGAGCTCCAGTCATAGGTATCACGACTGCTAGTAAATTAAGTTCTAATTTTACAGCTGGCACAGATGAAAAATGGCTTACGTATCTGACAGATCTAATTGCTACAGATCATTACGCATATGATATAGATGCTTTTGGACATATTCTATTTTCTCCTGTAATTGCTACAGAGAAAATGCAACCAGTAATGACGTTCAATGACGACGAACGGTCAATCTTATTACCAGACGTTACGGTCGAAAGAGATATGTATGATATTCCAAATGTGGTTGAGGTTATATATTCGGAAGGAGTTAAAAAACCAATAAGTGTGACTGTAAAAAACACAGATGATAATAGTCCGGTATCAGTTAGGCGGAGAGGTCGGGAAATAGTTCATCGTGTTGTAAATCCGTCGCTTAGCGGTATACCGAATACGGAATATGTGAAGGAGTATGCAAGAAATTTACTCGCAACTTTATCAAAATTAGAATATAAAGTAACTTATACACATGGTTACTGTCCGGTAAGAGTTGGTGATTGTGTGCTATTAAACTATGAAAGAGCTGGTTTAAAAAACATAAAAGCCAAAGTTATCAGTCAGTCTATTAATTGCGGAATTGGATGTACAGTAGAAGAAACAGCAGTATTTGTTAACAATTTATGGGAAGGCGGTTTGTAACATGGAATTATCAGCACAATTATTAAAGTCATTTGCAAAAATTGTAAATCAGCCTTCAAAAGAGATATCTAAAACATCAACCGTATATGGCGATTTAAAAAACGATAAGAATGATTTTTACGTTAAAATCGATGGGGCAGAAGAATATATCCCTACATACACCGTTGTTAATGGACAAACTGGAGATAGAGTAGTTTGTGAAATACGAAATCATTCAGTATTAGTTACTGGAAATTTATCCTCGCCATCTGCAACTGGTGATGACGTGAAACAAGTATCGGACAAAGTTGATGTTCTTGGTGATGACGTGAAACAAGTATCGGACAAAGTTGTGGTTCTTGAAGCAAATAAAATTACAACAGATTATCTCGAAGCTCATTATGCAGAAATTGATTTCGCAAACATAAATGTTGCCCATATTAAACAAGGGTTTATGGAATCTCTTTTAGTATCACAGGGGATAATAGCAGATCGTGTTGTTGGTTCGGAAGTTGTAGCAACAAATGCTTTAACAGGAGTGAATATTTATGCTAATGATATCACAGCAGGAACTTTATCAGTAGACCGACTTGTTTTTCGAGGAAGCGAACAGAGCGTAATTTATCAGTTGAATAACATAAGTGGTGCACTTCAGGCAGAAAATGTTGATACAATTAATGGCGAAGTAATCACACCGAGGACGATAACAGCAGATCGAATCGTTGCAAAGGCTATTACAGCGACTGAAATTAATGTGCAAAACCTAATTGCTACAGGATTAATAGAAACAAATAGACTGACTTCTAAAAATATTGTAGTAGACGATCTGTTTGCCACGGATATTACAGCGGCCGGAAGCATTAAGAGTAGTAATTACGTTTACACAAGCGGTATTTATAGTACAGCAGGTGTAAAAATGAGCATGGGAACCGGTCAGATAATCAGTAGACAATTTGCAATCGATGCATCCGGGAATACTTATTTTGCTGGACAATTATCAGCACCAACGGGAAATATTGGTGGTTTCAAAATCGGAACAAATTCTTTGTATTCAGGTACAGACTCACTTGAAAGTCTAAACGAAGGGGTTTATATAGGTACTGATGGTATAAAAACCGTAAATAGTAGTGGTAGTGGTCATTATATAAAAATAGCAAATGGAAAAATCACAGGACGAAATTCTGGGATTCAGCCTGGTACTGATGATCCGATTATAGAATTGACATCATCTGTATCACCAACTCTATCTCTTTCATTAGAGTGTCAAGCTGGACGTATTTCAGTGTATCGTAATGACGATACGGTTATTAATGCACCATCCAAGCGAGGATTCATTATAACTGATGATGCAATATATAATGGTAAATATCTATCAGGATTTTTTACAGCCGACAAGATGTTGCTTTCAGTCGATGGAAATGTTGGATGTTCATTAAATTTATTAAATGATTTATGGCTTCGTTCGTACAATACAGCAGGCAGATTAACCAGATTGATTGGTATGAACAGCAAAAACAATGTTCATATGGGAGATTATAACGGAGACGATTCTTCGCCTGTGTATCTTCATGCGAAAGGAAAAGAATATAATTTTACAGATGCTGCTTTTTGCCCGAACGTTACAAATGATGTCACATTGGGAACATCAAACAAGTTGTGGAAAGCTGTTTATGCAAAGACTGGAACAATCAACACATCTGACCGAACCAAGAAGCACGACATAAAAGATCTAACAGAGGCATATGAAAAGCTGTTTCTTAAGTTGCAACCAAAATCATTCATCTTTAATGACGGTGATCGTGTGCACATTGGTGCTATCTCACAGGATGTCGAAGATGCCATGCAGGAGCTTGGTATGGGCGCAGGGGATTTTGCAGGATTCTGCAAGGATATTCGGTATGAATATACAGAGTACAACGATGAAGATGGAACTCCTGTGCAGTCCTCGAAAGTTCCATGTAACGATGAAGATGGAAACCTCATTTATGATTACGCATTGCGATATCAGGAATTTATCTTTCTAACTGTTCACATGGTGCAGAAGTTATTTATCAAAATGGAAAAAATAGAAACGGAAATGGATGTAATAAAAAAGAAAAATACTTTATAGGAAAGGACTGTAGGTTTATATGAAAAAATTAGAGATTAAAACTGGAAAGCTTTATGATATGTATGTCGGTTTTCTATCAAATAATATTGTAAAACTGGAATTTTCAAGAAGAGGTGCTTTGATTATATGCCGTAATCTTAAAAAGATTGAAAGAGAGTTATCAGAATATATTTCAGCGCGACAGAAATTAATCGAAGAGTACAAAATTGGTGATGAACCATATATTGACCATACGAATCCTCGATATAACAAATTTATGGATGAACTTTATGCAATAAATTCTGTGGATGTTGTTCTGGATATTAATACTATTACAGAAGAAGATCTTCCGAAGAATATTAGTATTGAACAAGTCTTATTATTGGATTCAATGCTATGCGAGAACGTAAAGGGGTGAATGTAAATGGCTAAACTCATAGAATACGATCAAGTAAAAACGCTTAAAGACGAAGACGTATTTTTGATTGATGGCGAACGAGGAACAAAAACTATAGCGGCGAAAAATCTTGCAAATGATATCAAAAAAAATAGTTTTGGCGATTTTACCGAATATACTGACAATAAATTTTCTGAACTAGATGATGCAAAACTTGATAAAACTGGAGATGCAAGTAATGTGACTAGCGATATTCAATCTGTAACGATCAGAACGAATCTCGCAACTGGGGAAAAACTTGCTGTTTCATTAGGAAAAATTAAAAAATTCTTCACAGATTTAAAGACAGTTGCTTTCAGCGGCAGTTACAACGATCTGAGTAATAAACCGACGATACCAGAAGCTGTCGAAGTCAAAGGCGATGCAGAAAGCACCTACCGCACAGGGAGCGTCAATATCACGCCGGAGAATATTGGTGCCCTTTCAACATCTGGTGGAAAGTTAACAGGTCAATTACAAATTGGCGAGAAAGTTAAACTTTATACCAGCAGCGAGGGTGGAAACATTCAGATTATATCCCCAGATGATATCGGTTTAAGATGGGAACTGGATGCATTTAAAGGCGATTTGAGGTTTATTTGTTTTAATAATGACGGTACCGTCAAAAAAATTTGCCAGTTAACAAAAGATGGAACGCTTATTGCAAATAATGCAACGCAATCAGAAGCTGGCTTAATGAGTCCGAAAGATAAGAAAAAATTGGACAATCTTTCTAATGCAACAACCATTGATGGAGATACAGCGAACAACGTCGTATCATTTACGAGCAGTGATGTGGCAGACGGATCAGCGTCAGCGTGGACGACTGTATCAAAATTATCAAGCGGTGAAAAACACTCTTCACTTTTTGCGAAGGTGTCACAGATGTTCAAGAATGTGCGGTATCTCTATAAAATGCTTGGAACGACAGACATTTCTAAGATTGGGAATGGTACTTGTACCGGGGCAATATCATCGTTAAACAGCAGTTTAGCAAACTACTTACCATTATCCGGCGGAACAATGACTGGCAACCTAGAAATGGGAGGACATATTCTTGGAAGTGTTGGCGATTTATGGTTAAGCGACCGTGGATTCTTAAAAGCGATACTCGATGGAAAACTTTCTCTTTCCGGCGGAACAATGACTGGAACTATTATTGGACAACATAAGTTACCAGGTAGTACCGCTTCAGATTCCAATGGAATGGTTCTCGGTGTTCAGACAACAGGTAATACAGGAATTTTTAATGGTAACGGAGATGGAAATGGGGCTGACGTTGCAAATCTAATCATCAAATCATGGTACGGAGTTGGATTTGTAGACGGTTGTTCTGGACACGGAATGACTGTCGGAATAGATTGTAGGAGTGGAAACATTATATGCAATTCTATAACAATAAGAAACGTCGGAAGTGTGATAGATTTATTAAATTCCAAGTTACCAACCTCTGCATCCTGTAATAAAAACTGGAACTGGGCAGGGATAGGAGGACAGCCATCTTGGGTATGGGGCGGAGAAGACGGCACAAACATGTATGTGTATAATCCATCGAATTTTTCTGTTGCCTATGCACGAGATACAGCCGGAGTTATTGCAAGTATTGGCGATGTTCGTGTTGGCTTTTCTGGTGAGGGCGTAAATTTTAGAACATATAACAAAGCTGGTACTGCGGCTGTCAATGGGTATACAAATTTAGGATCTGGAAGTTATCGTTGGAAACAACTTTTTGCAACAACAGCAACTATATCAACATCTGACAGAAACTTAAAAAAAGATATATATCAGCTTACGGATACTCATTTGGAATTTTTCTTAAAGTTACAGCCAGTCTCATTCTTATTTAAAGATGGTGAATCAGGGCGAACACATATTGGATTTATCGCACAGGATGTAGAACAGGCAATGTCCGAATGTGGGTTGACAGACTTGGATTTCGCTGGATTCTGCAAAGATCAAAAAGTAGAAGTGTTCTTTGAAGAGGATGAAAACGGAGATAAAATAGAAAAAGAACGTCCAATTTTAGATGAAAATGGCAATCCAGAGTATATTTATTCATTAAGGTATGAAGAATTTATCGCATTAAACACGTATGCAATTCAGAAGTTGTGGAACTGTATGGAAATATTGAAAAAAGAAAATGTAGAGATGCAAGATCAGATTAAATCGATACAGCAGGATATAGCAGAATTGAAAAAACCAAGAGCCTAAGAGCCGAATGTGTAAGAAAAACTTATATGTCCGGCTCTTTTGCATAAAGCCTACGGGCAGAAAGAGAGGAAAAAAGAAAATGAAAGAATTTGACAAAGTAAACGTGATTTATGGAGTAATTGCCACGATGGGGGTGGCACTGTTTGGGAAGTACTGGTTTCTGTTTTTTGGATTTCTAGTATTAAATGCGGTTGATTACATTACCGGATACTGCAAGGCGAAGTTCTACAAAAAGAATGAGTCCAGTGCGATCGGCGCAAAGGGAATCTTAAAAAAAGTATGGTACTGGATTGTAATTGGTATGGCATTTTTTGTTTCAATGAGTTTTGTACATATGGGGGAAATCATCGGCATTAATCTTTCGTTTGTGCAGCTCTTCGGATGGTTCACGCTGGCAACATATTTAATTAATGAGGTCCGCAGCATTTTGGAAAATCTGGTTGAAATGAATGTAAGGGTACCGGCGTTTTTGATTGCCGGACTTGATGTGACACAGAAATTGCTTGACACCAAAACAGAAGCTACAGATTCAAAATAATATATGATGGTAGGTTGTCTCTGAATAATTAGAGATGGCTTACCATCAACAGCGAAAATAGCATTCCCTCTTATTTTTTCCGTATGTAGGTTACAGTTGAAACATTTATGATTACCTCAGAATGGAGGTGATCGTTGTGCAAGAAAAATATTTGCTATCTATTAAAGAAACTTCTGATTTATTTGGTATAGGACAGCATCGATTAAGAGAACTGGTTCGGGATGATTACGAATGTAAATATCATTTGATGATTGGACGCGTTATACGGATTAAACGAGAACCATTTGAAAAATTTATAAGCAAAGTTGAGCATATATAAATTATCGACATCGTGCTTCGAATGTGATATCATTTAAGAGTATTCGTTTGAGGCACCTTTTTTTATGGAGGGCTGAGAATATGGCAAATAAAACAGTATCAGAAAAAAATAAACCTACACGAAAGAAGTTACGTGCTAATGAGTATTACAATCCCAAAACAAAACGGTATGAGTATCACTATAAAGATGCTTTAGGGAAAGAACGAGTAATTAGTTCATATAGACTGGACGTAACAGATCAGTTGCCAAAAGGTAAACGAAGCGGAAAGAGCTTGCGTGAAAAGGAGGCAGAATTAAACACACAGCTTGAAAATCATATTGACATCGATGGGGCAAAACTTACTTTACTTGAGGTCATGGAACGATATTTAGAAAACCTTTATAATAGGAAAGAATTAAGTCCAAATACCAAAATGGGCTATAATGTAACTGTAAATACATTAAAAGAATACCGTCTTGGACATATGGAGATAGGTAAGATTAAACCAGAGCATTGCGAAGACTGGTTATCAGACATGAAAAAGAAATATAGAGGGTCATCTATACAATCGCAAATCAGCCTTATAAAGAGAACATTTGAGTATGCTATTGACTACGATTATATTGTGAAGAATCCGTTTAGAAGAATTACGACTGACAGAAGCGATAGCAAACAGATGGAAGCGCTGACTATACAAGATATGAACAGGTTTTTGGAGTTTTGTTTAACAGATGCACATAGTAAACACTGCTATGATATGCTTTATATTTTGTTTTGGACAGGCATGAGAGTGTCTGAATTATGTGGGCTTACTTTGGATGATATAGACATGAATAAGAGGATGGTACGTGTTGAAAAACAGTTATTATGTCTGAATCATAAACATGTAGTGCGAAAACCTAAAACATCAAATGGCATAAGATTCATTCCTATGACAGATGGTGTGTACAATAGTTTTGAACGTGTACTGAAAAATCGATATTTAAAAGGTGATATTGAACCGGTTTGCTATGACGAGAGGGGCAATGCATACGAAGGGTTTGTGTTCTTGGCAACAAGAAGCCGTAAAACAATTGTTAGGGCTCATGTTGAGGAATATTTGCAGAATTGCATTAAGCGTTTCAATATTGTAAATCCAGATACACCAATTCGGAAGTTTGAACCTCATATTTGCAGACATACTTTTGCAACTAATATGCAGACGCTTACGCCAAAGACACTTCAATATATTTTGGGGCATGGTAATATTAGTACAACAATGAACAACTACGTAGATGCGAAGCCTGGAGCGCAGCAATTGACAGAGATCAATGAGCTGGCAAATACTATGGTAGCTATTTAGTATAATTTTTAGTATACTAAATACGTACTAAATAATTTGAGTAATAAAAAGGAACAAGACGTACCAAAGAGCAACGAAATGTAATTTGGCTGATAGCTGGAAACCGCATGGTTGCTGGATATTTTAAGAAATAGCGGGAGATGAAAATAAATGATAGCGATCATTGACTATGATGCCGGCAATTTAAAAAGCGTACAAAAAGCACTTGACTTTTTACATCAGGAATGTGTGATAACGAGAGATTTTCATGAAATCCGTCAGGCAGATAAAGTAATCTTACCTGGGGTTGGTTCTTTCGGTGAGGCGATGGCCCAGTTAAAAAAATATGAACTGGATAAAGTGATACAGGAAGTGGCGGAGGAGAAAAAGCCATTTCTTGGCATCTGCCTTGGTCTGCAGCTTTTATTTGAGGGCAGTGAGGAAAGCAGCGGAGTGGAAGGTCTGCATTTGCTGGATGGACAGATTCTGCGTATCCCGGATACGGAAGGGTTAAAAATTCCGCATATCGGATGGAATTCACTGGATCTTTGCAATAACGGAAGGTTATTTGCAGGATTGCCGGAGCATCCATATGTTTATTTTGTTCATTCTTATTATCTGAAAGCAAAAGATGACAGAATTGTGAAGGCAACTACGGAATATGGCACACATATTCATGCTTCCGTGGAACAGGACAATATCTTTGCATGTCAGTTCCACCCGGAAAAGAGCAGTACAGTCGGACTTAAGATACTGGAAAATTTTGCCGGGATTTAAGACAGGAGGATAAAAATGTTTACAAAACGAATTATTCCGTGTCTGGATGTGAATAACGGACGTGTGGTAAAGGGTGTTAATTTCGTAAATTTAAGGGATGCAGGAGATCCGGTTGAAATCGCAGCGGCTTATGATAAGGCGGGGGCAGATGAACTGGTATTTCTCGATATCACAGCAACCTCAGATGCCAGAGAGACGGTCGTGGATATGGTGCGCAAAGTGGCAGAAAAAGTGTTTATTCCATTTACTGTAGGCGGCGGTATCCGTACTGTGGATGATTTCAAGGCATTACTCCGTGAGGGTGCGGACAAGATATCGATTAATTCTTCTGCAATCAACCGTCCGGAACTCATCAGTGAGGCGGCAGATAAGTTTGGCAGCCAGTGTGTGGTGGTAGCGATCGATGCAAGAAAGCGTGCAGACGGTTCGGGCTGGAATATTTACAAGAACGGTGGACGTATTGATGTCGGAATTGATGCTGTGGAATGGGCAATGAAAGCGGACCGGCTTGGCGCAGGAGAAATTCTTCTGACCAGTATGGATTGTGATGGAACCAAGGCAGGTTATGATCTTGAACTGACCCGTATGATCGCAGAAAATGTTTCTATTCCGGTGATCGCTTCCGGTGGAGCGGGGACGAAAGAGCATTTTTACGATGCGCTGACGGAGGGAAAAGCGGATGCAGCGCTTGCTGCTTCTTTATTCCATTACAAAGAACTTGAGATCTGTGATCTGAAAGATTATCTGGCAGAACGCGGTGTCTCTGTCAGAAGATAATAAGAGGGTAAATATCATGGCAATGATTACGAATGACTGGCTCCCGGCAATTCAGGGAGAGTTTAAAAAGCCATATTACAGGGAATTATTTCAATTTGTAAAAGAAGAATACAGCAGGGCGGTAATTTATCCGCCGGCAGATGATATCTTCAATGCGATGCATTTTACACCGCTTAGTGAGGTAAAAGTACTGATTTTAGGACAGGATCCGTATCACAATGAGAATCAGGCACATGGTCTGAGCTTTTCCGTACTGCCATCACAGAAGGAGATCCCGCCATCTCTGCAGAATATTTACAAAGAGCTTCAGGATGATCTGGGATGCTATATTCCGAACAACGGATATTTAAAAAAATGGGCGGATCAGGGCGTACTGCTTTTAAACACGGTGCTGACTGTCCGTGCACATCAGGCGAATTCCCATCAGGGAAGAGGCTGGGAGCAGTTTACGGATGCAATCATACAGGCAGTCAATGCACAGGACCGGCCAATCGTATATATGTTGTGGGGAAGACCGGCACAGAGCAAGATACCGATGCTGACAAATCCGAAGCATCTGATTTTAAAAGCACCGCATCCAAGCCCGCTTTCTGCATACAGAGGTTTTTTTGGATGCAGACATTTCAGTCAGGCAAATGATTTCTTAAAAGCAAATGGGGTCAAGCCGATCGACTGGCAGATCGAGAACATATAAGTTCCCATAAATGAGGAGTGCCCAGACACCTTTCGGCGCCCGGGCTATTATGAAAAAAATTTATCAAGTATATTATAACAAGTTGTCTAAGTATTTTTAACTGTATTTAGTATATCAATCATATATGAACAAAGTGTGAATAATAAATTAACAATTTTTTAGTAATTTAAAACAAAAAAACAGAAAAAAATACAAAAAAATTGGTCAGGTTATTCGCATACCTGAAAAGACGGTTTTGCTTGAGGAAAATGCTTGAAAATATAAAGAGAACGGTCTAAAATGACGATATAAAAGAAAACAGGGATGTTTGATTCACAACGAACAGGTTATTGTATTATTTCAAAGGAGTGAGATATATGGCAGCAATTTCCGGTTATAATTCATATTCAATGGGAGTTTTGTTTTCTGGTTTAAATACTACATCATCTAAGAATTCATTGTTTTCGAACAGTATGTCAGGAAGTGATATACTTGGAATCAATTACAGTGACTGGGCAACAATCAGATCGGGCAGCTATTTCAAATTGTTAAATGCGTATTATGGGAAAGGTGGACAGGTCAGTGGTTCAGACGATACAACATCTTCCTCAACGTCAATATCCAAAGACAGCACCAGGACACTCGCTGTGATTGAGAGTGATGCGAAGAGTGTGGAGAAGTCGGTTGCGGTTCTTCAGGAAACAGGGGATAAATCCTTATTTAACGAAGTGACAAAGACAGATGAAAATGGAAACAAGACGACCGGTTATGATACGGATGCTATCTATAAAGCTGTTAAAAACTTTACAGACAGCTATAATAGTCTAATCGATGAAGTGGGCAATTCTAATACAAAGAGTATTTTAAGAGCCGGTGCCAGCATGGTGAATGTGACAGAGGCAAACCGTAAATCACTTTCTGATATCGGTATTTCTATAGGTGCAGACAACAAGCTTACCATTGATGAAGAGAAGTTTAAGAAGACTGATATGAGTAAGGTAAAGGCAATGTTTGCAGACAGCAGCTATTATGGAACAGAAGTGAAACGGCAGGCAGGCCGTGCAGAGTCTTATGCAAAGAGTGAGGCCGCAAAGGCGAATACCTATCAGAAATCAGGTTCTTATACCTATAATTACAGAACAGGCGAACTTTATAACTCTACGATCTGATCGCAGAGCTGCAGAAAAATATGCTGCTGTGTTTCATATGTTTTGAAAGCGGACAGCAGCGGTCATACTGGTATGATGTGATCCGGACGGTGGAAGGATTATATCACAACAATCATTTATGAGAAACTCGGATTGGGTTTCTCATAAATTTTGCAAAAAAATAATCAGCGCACCGGAAAAAAAGATTGCACAATGGGGCGATGTATGGTCAAATAATAGATAGTGTAAAAATGGATGTTGACATCTGGCAGAATAGAAAATATTTGAGATAGATGAAATGGAGAAAAGAATGGCAGCAAAGAAAGTAGTAGTCGGTATGTCAGGCGGTGTGGATTCCTCTGTGGCAGCATACCTTTTGAAGGAACAGGGATATGATGTGATCGGTGTGACCATGCAGATCTGGCAGGATGAGGATGAATTTGTGCAGGAGGAGAGTGGCGGGTGCTGTGGTCTTTCGGCAGTAGATGATGCCAGAAGAGTGGCAGACCGTCTTGGAATTCCTTATTACGTCATGAATTTCAAACAGGAATTTAAGAAAAATGTCATGGATTATTTTACTGCGGAATATTTAAAAGGCAGGACGCCAAATCCGTGTATTGCATGTAACCGCTATGTAAAATGGGAAGCATTGTTAGATCGGAGTCTTGCAATCGGTGCAGATTACATTGCAACCGGGCACTATGCGAGGATCGAGCAGCTTTCCAATGGAAGATATGCAATTAAAAATTCCGTGACAGCAGCCAAAGATCAGACGTATGCACTTTACAATCTGACACAGGAACAGTTGTCACACACATTGATGCCGGTCGGTGCCTATCATAAAGATGAGATCCGTAAGATTGCAGAGGAGATCGGTCTTATGGTTGCACATAAAAAAGACAGTCAGGAGATCTGCTTTATCTCTGACAATGATTATGCCGGATTTATTGACCGGGAATGCGGCGATCAGGTGCCACCTCCGGGAAATTTTGTTCTGACAGACGGAACTGTAGTCGGAAAACATAAAGGGATTACGCATTATACGATCGGACAGAGAAAGGGACTGGGTATTGCATTCGGGCATCCGGTATTTGTCACGGAGATACGGCCGGAGACAAATGAGGTCGTACTTGGTGAGAACAGAGATGTGTTTACTTATGAACTGGATGCAGATCATATTAATTTTATGTCGATCCCGGATATTCAGGATGAGATGCTTTTGAAGGCAAAAATCCGTTATTCCCACAGTGGAAGTATGTGTAAGGTGACAAGAACCGGAGAAGATACGATACACTGTGAATTTTTAGAGCCGGTGCGTGCAGTGACACCCGGACAGGCAGTCGTATTATATGATGGAGAATATGTTGCCGGAGGCGGCACGATCCTTTAGAAAAGCGATATGACGGAAAGCCGCTGAATGATAAAAAAGACAGCAGATTACACAAGATAAAAATGACGTGAAAAGGAAAGGAACTGGCAGCAATGACAAGAGAAGCGTTTAGGGAGCTGGTAAAAAAAGGTCCGGTACTGCTTGATGGTGCAACAGGAACGAATTTACAGAAGGCAGGAATGCCGGTCGGAGTATGTCCGGAGCAGTGGATCCTGGAAAATTCAGAAGTGTTGATCGATCTGCAGAAACGGTATGTAGAGGCCGGAACCGATATTTTATTTGCGCCGACCTTTACCGCGAGCAGAATAAAATTAAAAGAATATGGTTTGGAAGATCATTTAGAGGAGATGAACCGCAAGCTTGTCGCACTCTCAAAAGAGGCTGCAAAGGGTACAAATGCGCTGGTTGCCGGAGATCTTACCATGGCAGGAGAACAGCTTTATCCGTTGGGAGATCTGATGTTTGAGGATCTGGTGGATGTTTATAAAGAGCAGGCGAAAATTATTGCGGATGCCGGAGCAGATCTTTTTGTGGTTGAAACGATGATGAGCCTGCAGGAATGCCGTGCGGCTGTGCTGGCAATCCGTGAAGTATGTGACCTGCCAGTCATGGTTTCATTGACTTATAATGAAGACGGAAGAACACTGTATGGAACAGATCCGGTGACAGCGGTTGTTGTGATGCAGAGCCTTGGTGCGGATGCGGTCGGAATGAACTGTTCGACCGGACCGGAGGCAATGTTAGAGCCGATCGCGAAGATGGCAGAGTATGCAGCGATACCGCTTCTCGCAAAACCAAATGCCGGAATGCCGGAGTTGATTGATGGTCAGACCGTTTTTAATGTAGAGCCGGAAGAATTTGCCGAAGTCGGAAAAAAACTGGTCGAAGAGGGTGCTGCCATCATTGGAGGATGCTGTGGAACAACACCGGAGCACATCCGTGCTTTAAAGGAAGCAGTAAAAGGTATCCCGGTCAAAGCACCGCTTCAGACGAAGAGAAGAATGCTGACTTCAGAGCGTAAATCTGTAGAGATCACGCTTGAAGGACGTTTTATGGTTATTGGAGAACGTATTAACCCGACCGGAAAGAAAAAACTGCAGGCAGAGTTAAAAGAGGGTTCCTTAAATCTTGTCCGCACTATGGCATTAGAACAGGAGGAAAATGGAGCATCGATCCTTGACATCAATATGGGTATGAACGGTATTGATGAAAAAGAGATGATGCTGCGTACCATTTACGAAGTGACTTCGACGGTGGATTGTCCGCTCTGCATTGATTCCAGCCATGTGGATATTATTGAGGCTGCGCTCCGCATCTATCCGGGACGTGCTTTGATCAATTCAATTTCACTGGAAAAAGAAAAGTTTGAAAAACTGCTTCCGATTGCAAAGAAATACGGGGCAATGTTTATCCTGCTTCCACTCTCGGATGAAGGACTGCCAAAAGATTCTGCTGAGAAACACGGCATTATCCGCACGATTATGGATGAGGCGGTGCGGATCGGTATGGCAAAAGAAGATATCATTGTGGATGGACTGGTTGCCACGATCGGAGCAAATCCGAATGCAGCGTTAGAGTGTTTTGAGACATTTTCCTATTGCAAAAATGAACTGGAACTGCCGACAGCATGCGGACTTTCTAATATTTCATTCGGACTGCCGGAACGTACTTATGTCAATACGGCCTTTCTTACAATGGCGATCGCAAATGGCCTTACGATGGCGATTGCAAATCCGTCACAGGAACTTCTGATGAATGCCGCATTTGCGTCGGATATGCTGTTGAATAAGAAAGAAAGCGACATCCGTTATATTGAGCGTATGAATTTTCTGTCAGAAAAATATGCCGGTATGGAGCGTGTCATGGTTCAGAAAACACCTGCAGGTACATCTGCGGCTGGCGGAGAAACCAGGAAAGAGAGTACGGGAAGCGGTGTGTTTCAGGCAGTTTTAAAGGGAAACAAAGAACATATATTAGAAGAAGTAAAAAAGATGCTGGATGGCGGAGCCAAACCGGATGAGATTATCAATGAGCATCTGATTGCTGCGATTAATGAAGTAGGAGAATTATTTGATAAAAAGAAATATTTCCTGCCACAGCTGATTTCTTCTGCTAATACGATGAAACTTGCAATCGAGTACTTAGAGCCGATGTTAGAGCGCAGCAATACAGAGGCAATGGCTACGATCGTTGTTGCGACAGTTGAGGGCGATATCCATGATATCGGAAAAAATCTTGTGGTTCTGATGTTGAAGAATTACGGTTATCACGTGATTGACCTTGGCAAGGATGTTCCGGCAGATGTGATCGTGGATACTGCAATGAATGAAGGTGCGAAGGTGATCGGACTTTCCGCACTGATGACGACCACAATGATGCGGATGAAAGACGTTGTGGAGCTGGCAAAAGAAAAAGGCTGTACGGCGAAGATCGTAATTGGAGGAGCAGCGATCACGGAGAGTTTTTCGGATGAGATCGGAGCAGATGGCTATTCGAAAGATGCAGCGGAATGTGTGAAACTGGTCGAACGTTTACTGGCATGCAAAAAAATATAAAAAAAGTGTTGACATTTATATCCTGGAATAGTATACTTTAGAAGTCGGTTGCGAAAAGTAGCCGACGCAAATGGGATCTTAGCTCAGCTGGGAGAGCATCTGCCTTACAAGCAGAGGGTCATAGGTTCGAGCCCTATAGGTCCCATTACATCAGAAGTTCTGATGACAATTCAATATGGCGGAATAGCTCAGTTGGCTAGAGCATACGGTTCATACCCGTAGTGTCGAGAGTTCGAATCTCCCTTCCGCTACTTGTAAAATGTGCTACGCCCAGATGTACGGTACAATTACCGTTCGGATGGGCGTAGATTTTTGTTACAAATTGTTTTACTACTTCATCAATATTAGTTGAAACATCTTCTAACATATTCTAACATATTCTAACATATTCTTTAATAATTTTGTTACCAGTTCTGGATCGAGTTCGTCTGCAGCATCGTTTGCAATGATCTTTTCTAATTTTTTTTGACGCATTTGTAATTTCCCATCTGCTGAAAAAGTTCTTCACTGGAGAAGTCGTTTAGCCTTGCCATATGAGATCCTCCTTCAGCATGCCTCTATTGTACCATGCTTATGTGTATTTGGAAATTCTCATTTTGGCTTGTACTATTTCTATTCTAGCACCAATTGGGAGATAGCAAAATGTTTTGACAGATCTTTAAATCGGTAACATTCAAATTGTTTTAGCGGAAATTCGTATAAAATCGGTTGACGTTGGAATAATAATAGCATATAATAAAAGTACGAAAAAACGTACGATTTATAATACGGAAATGAGGTGTTAAAATGTTGGCGGTAAAGTCGATGGATGTAAGAGATAATTTTAAAGCATTATGTGATAAGGTTTTTGAAGGTGAAACTTTGATTGTTTCGAGACCGAAAAATGAAAATATTGTGATGATGTCAGAAACAGAGTATAACAATATTATGAAAGCAAAGAAAAATGCGGAATATCTTGCTATGCTGGATAAATCTATGGCGGAAGCAGAAGCCGGAGGTTTTGTTGTTAAGACAATAGATGAATTAGGAACGTATGAATGATGAATGTTGTATTTACGCCTACTGCATGGCAACAGTATACGGATTGGCAGAGGGAAGATAAAAAGATTGTCAAGCGTATTAATGAGCTTATTAAGAGTATAGATCGAGATGGACTGTTAGAAGGAATTGGTAAGCCTGAGCCGTTAAAGCATAGGAAAGTTTGTAGCAGACGGATCACGGATGAGCACAGGCTTACATATAATTTTGACAGTAACCACAATTTAATTATATATTCGTGTAAGTATCATTATGAAGAATAAAATAATAAAGGATGTAAAAGGGGTTGTCGCACCAAAAAAAATTTGTGTTAATGCGACAGCCCCTTTTGTTGTATATCGGCAGATTTTCTTATATAATAGGATTATGATATGAACCTTAACACAGGAAAAAATCAATCTTACTTTTAAAGTTCAGGAGAGGAGAGCTATGAAACAAAAATATAAGAAGCTGACATTTCTCACATTATTACTGAGTATGCTCACTGGCTGCATGTTTTTAAGCGGCTGCATGGAAAATACCGGAAATGCATCACAGAGCTATATTGTAGATTCGGATAAGTTACAGAATACAGAAACTCAGATGGAACTTGTCGAGGGACCTTTAAAGGCACAGGAACAAGAGAAAGCATCAGAAACAGAACAACAGGAACAGACAGAGCAACGTCAGTCTTCCATAGAAAAAAACGATACAGAAAAAGGAAAGTCAGCCGGTAATCTGGAAGTACATTTTATAGATGTGGGGCAGGGCGACGCAACTCTGATCAAATGTGACGGTCATTATATGCTGATCGATGCCGGAAATAATGATAAAGGTACACTTGTGCAGAATTATCTGCAGCATCAGGGTGTTGAAAGACTTGACTATGTAATCGGGACACATCCGGATGCAGACCACATCGGAGGAATGGATGTCATTCTCTATAAATTTGACTGTAAGACGATCATCATGCCGGATGTTGCCAACAACACGCGCACTTATGATGATGTTGTGCAGACGATGAAAAACAAGGGATATAAGACGACATATCCGGTTGTCGGAGAAACCTATACGATCGGTGGTGCGGCATTTACGATCATTGCTCCAAACAAAGAGTATGGAAATGATATGAATTCCTGGTCGGTCGGCGTCCTTTTACAGAATGGAAATCACAGGTTTTTGTTTACCGGTGATGCGGAAGAGGGAGCAGAACAGGATATATTGCGGAATGGCATTGATATCTCGGCAGATGTCTATAAGGTTGCACATCATGGAAGCAATACGGCAACATCCCAGGTATTTCTTGATGCGGTACATCCGACGTATGCGGTGATCAGTGCCGGGGAAAGCAATTCCTACGGACATCCGCATGCGGAAGTATTAAACAGACTCCGCGCAGCCGGAGTATCTGTTTTCCGCACGGATGAGCAGGGAACGATCGTTGCCACGTCAGACGGGACAACGCTGACCTGGAATATGTCTCCATCGGAGAGCTGGCAGGCAGGGGAAGCAAAAAAGAGCCAGGACACAGATAAAAGTGAAAAGTCAACAGACAGCCAGAACAATGCAGAAACAGACGATTCTGGCACGGGTGCTGAGACGGCTGCAGAGACAGCGGCGCAGAGTGCTGCCTATGCGGTGGAGAATGAAAGTGTATCAGACAGCAGCACGGATACGGCGGACAGTAATATTTCAGATGGTACAGCAGACAGTGACATAAATGCCGGCAGTGATGCGAATGCCGCCAATGCGGCTGTAAGTAATCCGACAGACCAGACGGATGGAAATTCGGATGTGATCGTTCACATCACGAAAACGGGGGAAAAATACCACTCTGCAGGATGCCAGTATTTAAGAAAAAGTGATATTGAAGTAACATTATCAGAGGCGAAAGCAAGAGGACTTACACCGTGTTCAAAGTGTAATCCGCCACAGTAAAAAATTTTCAGAAGGGAAAAGAAAAATATGCGCGTAGGAATGGGATATGATGTTCATAAATTAGTTGAGGGCAGGGACCTGATCATTGGAGGGGTAAAGATCCCACATACATTAGGACTTTTGGGACACTCGGATGCAGATGTACTGCTTCATGCCATTATGGATGCACTGCTTGGGGCAGCAACACTTGGAGATATCGGAAAGCATTTTCCGGATACAGATCCGAAATATAAAGGAATTTCAAGTATTAAGCTGTTGGAACATGTGGCAAAACTGATCGCAGAAAAAAGTTATATTGTGGAAAATATCGATGCGACGATCATTGCACAGAAACCAAAGATGCGTCCATATATCGAACAGATGGAGAAAAATATTGCGGAGGCACTTAAAATATCAGAAGATCAGATCAATGTGAAGGCAACCACAGAGGAGGGACTGGGATTTACCGGAGCAGAACAGGGAATCTCTGCGCAGGCAGTCTGTGCACTGACAACGATCTATGAGAGCAGTGTGAGCGTCGCTGATTCCGCCGGAGGCTGTGCAGGCTGTCCGGGTCGTGCCTGCGGAAGATAAATATAAATAAAGTATAAAACTTGTTGACACAGCTATATAAATAGGATATGATAAACCGAGATTTGACGGATTGAAGTGAGACTCAGATATATTTTTTGTAAGGACATCAGGGGATATTCAAAACAAAGATATATACTGGGTCTTTTTATGTACAAAAGAAGGGAAAATGAGTTTATGAAAAAAAGAATGATGCGTTTCTGTTGTGGTGTTATGGCTGCAGGGGTATTGATTTCCAGTCTGCCGTTTCCGGTGATGAGCGGAAGGCGTACAGATACGTTGAATGCAGCAGTGACTGTGCTGGCAGAAGATGCGACGATCGTTACGAATTATAACGAATTTGCAAATGCATTAAACAACGGGAAAAAGAATATTGTTATACAGGGCAGTTTTACGATTCGTGATAAAAGTCTGATAGAAACAGAAGGTTCCATAAAGGGGCAGATGAAGCCGATTGAGATACCGGGAGGAACTGTCATCACAGGAGATGGAACAGGAAGTATCACAAGCAGTCATCCGATTGAAGTTATGGGAGATGGTGTAAAAATCTGTGATATAGAGTTATTGTTTAATTCAACAGACAGCATGCACAGTGTGCCGCACCGTGAAATTTATCTTGCAGGACACAGTCTTACTCTGGATAATGTCAAAACTTATTTAGAGGGTGGAAATTCAGCACCGGGAAGTATACTGGGTACGGAAAAAGAACTTCTTCCGACCATATATGCAGGAGGTTATCACAGTAACAATGCTGTGGGAGAGAATGCGTCACTTACTGTGATCAATGCGAATAATAAGACGATGTTTCAGGATATTTATCTGGGACATGACGCATCAGCCGGACAACGGACATCTTATACAGGCAGCGCAAAATTAGATCTTGATGCCGATGCAAAGGTTCGGGGGACTATTTCAGCAGAAAACACGACTCTGGCAGCCTTAGATTTTTTTGGAGATCAGAAGGGATATGACGAAATCACTCTTTCAAAAGTCAAAGGAAATGCAAATACAGTATTGACCGTAAACAACTGTACTGTGTCAGGTATCGTTACAACAGGGATTAAAGATATTGTTTTAGATGCAGGAGGAAGACTGCAGCCGAAAGATGGGATGGCGCAGTTAAATAACGTTACACTGAAAAATGGAGGATGTCTTGATCTCTCACAGGTGATGGATGCTTTGGTAAAGGGCGATTTTGCCGGTAGTGATGATGCTGCATCCAGAGGAAAACTTGTTCTTAATAAAGATGGATATGTTCAGATTAATGGGCAGATAAGTGGGGTTACGCAGTTTCAGGTGGGTAGTCATGCTATATCTGGTAATCTTTTAAATGAGCATACCTATATCATAGCAGAGAATGGAACAGCAGGAAATTTTGTGTTATCAGATAAAGATATCAATAACAACTACAGTCTGATCTGCAAAAATGGGAAGTGGACAGCGTATCGCAATTATGTACCAGAGGAACGTGAACTTGAAAGTGTCGAGATAAAATCCTGGCCGAAAAATGTTTACACCGGTAATATTTCGACAGACATTGCAGATAAAACCGATGATGCACCATATCTGGATCTGGTGTGGAAGGATCAGTATGGAGAAGCCTATACATTTGATGATGTGGTAAATTATGAAGCATTTTATGAAAATATGGTATTGATCCGTTCGGATTACTGGAATAGTGACGACGAAGAGATACAACAGAAAACAGACTGGAGAAATCCGATTCGCTTAGATGTAGATGAAAATGAACCGGATCATTATTATCTGATTGCATATGGTGAAGTGAAAACAGGAAAATATACCTTATTATTATGTTCAGAGCCGTTTGATGATTTTGATTCTGTGGCAGATGTAAAAGCACTGAAAGATACCGTGTTGGTGGAAAAGGAAATAATATTCACAGATGAACCTTGTGTATCACATCAGCATGTGGCGGGCGAGCCGGTAAAAGAAAACGAGAAAGTTGCGACCTGTACCCAAAAAGGAAGCTACGATAAGGTAGTTTATTGTAAGGATAAAGATTGCGGGAAAGAGCTTTTCCGTGAGAACATAACGGTTCCGGCATTAGGACATAAAAAAGGAGAGCCGGTCACTGAAAATCGCGTGGAAGCGAAAGTGGGCGTGGACGGAAGTTATGATAAAGTAGTATACTGCACCAGATGTAAAGAAGAACTCAGCCGTGAAAAAGTGGTGATCCCAGCTCTGAAGGAGCCTGATAAGGAGGAGCCGACAGAGAAGCCGACGGAGAAACCAACAGAGAAACCGACAGAGAAGCCGACAGAGAAACCAACAGAGAAACCGACGGAAACGCCGACAGAAACACCGACGGAGCAACCAACAGAGAAACCAACGGAGAAACCAACAGAGAAACCAGCGGAAAAGCCGACAGAAACACCGACGGAGCAACCAACAGAGAAACCGACAGAGAAGCCGACAGAGAAACCAACAGAGAAACCAACAGAAAAGCCGACGGAGAAACCGACGGAGAAACCAACAGAGAAACCAACAGAAAAGCCGACGGAGAAACCAATAGAAAAACCGACAGAAACACCGACGGAGAAACCAATAGAAAAGCCGACGGAGCAACCAACAGAGAAACCGACGGAAACGCCAACGGAAACGCCGACGGAGAAACCAGTTCACAATCACAGTTATGTACTGCAGAACACAGTAGAGGCAACCTGTTTAGAGGAAGGTGAGAAGGTATATTCTTGTACCTGTGGGGACAGTTATACAGAAAAAATTGCAAAGAAGTCCCATACACCGGAGAAAAAACTGACACCTGCAAAACCGGGCAGCAATGGAAAGAATGTGACCATGTGCAGCTTGTGCAAAACAGTATTGAAACAGGTGAAAATCAATGCACCAAAGACGGTAAAATTGTCGAAAGATCATTATAGTTATGATGGAAAAGCGAAAAAACCTTCCATCAAAGTGACAGATAATAAGGGAAAAGTGATTTCAGGCAGCTTTTATAAAGTCTCGTATCAGAATAACAAAAAAGTCGGAAAAGCAACAGTGACCGTGAAGTTTCAGGGAAATTATTCGGGAATACTGAAAAAGACATTTGAAATCTGTCCAAAGGGAACTTCTATTTCAAGTGTAAAATCCGGGAAAAAATCCATGACTGTGAAATGGAAGAAACAGGTGTCACAGACGAGCGGTTATGAGATAGTATATACAACAGATGCATCGTTTGGCAAAAAAAATACGAAGACGGCTGTGATCAAAAGTAATAAGACGACAGTTAAAGAAATCAACGGATTAAAACCGGGAAAGAAATATTATGTAAAAGTACGTACATATAAAGAAGTAAAGTCCGGTACAAAAAAAGTGAGGATCTACTCAGACTGGTCAAAGAAAAAAGCAGTTCAGATAAAAAAATAGTTCAGATAAAAAATAGTTCGGATAAAGAAACCGGATGAAAGAAAAAAAACGGTCAGATGAATGATAAGTAACATCTGACCGTTTTTTTTACAGGGTTTGATGTTTTTTGATACGTCTTTTTATGCTTTCCACATCAATCGGTTCAAAAATGAGATCATTGATCAGATCAGATAATATGGCATTTCGAATCTGGGTCAGATTACCCTCTTTGCAGATTGCGATAATGGGAGTTGACGAAGTCCAGGACTCATGACTTAATTCATCCCACAATTGCCTGCCATCATCTCCGGTTTCGGATACATCTATGAAAACGGCAGGAACATGGTTATTTTTATCCATAATGGCATAGCGTATTTCCGTAACGGAAGATACTTTTATGAGTCTGTCCGGGTAAGAATATGCAAATTTTAAAGTGGAAGCAACATTTCTGGAATGTGTATATAATAAAATATTTTTCATGGCAGTGTCTGGATTATGTGCAGAAACACCATATTCGGAAAAACATTGTTTCCCGGATTTTTTTGAATTATCCAAAGCAGTGTCAGCTTTCTGAAAAAGTGTTGTGTAGGAAGTTTCATAAGGCTCTGTGAATGCAATACCGATACTGATCGTAACGTTTTCAGGAATGGATAAAGCTTCTTTATCTAAAATTGCATCTAAAAGTTCCTGTGCTTTTTCATAGACAGCCTGTCTGGAGGCTATATCCCGCATAAAAGCAACAAATTCGTCTCCGCCGATGCGTCCGACAATGTCGGAACCGGAAAAATGAGATGCAAGAATACCGGCTACGACAGAGATTGTATGATCGCCCATTTTATGCCCAAAGATGTCATTGACAGCTTTGAAATTGTCGATATCTATGGCAAACAATGCGTGTAATTTTTCCGGAGTGGATAAAAGTATGTGGGAAATGGCGTGCTCTGCTGTGGCCTTATTCAGCAGATGCGTCATCTCATCCACTTCTGATTTAATCCGCAGAGCTTCCTGTTTTTGTAAAATATGATTCAGTCTGCGGTTCGTCTTTAAAATATTGTCAATACGGTAACGTGCAATGGCAGGTTCAGTGGGTTTACTGATAAAGTCGCTTGCGCCTAATTCGAAAGCTTTCGTCTGTACTTCCGGAGTGTCGGTGGTTGTCAGAACCACGACTGGAATTTGTTTAAACTCCGGCATTTCCTGGCGGTGTTTTAAAACATCGAAACCATCCATTCCCTGCATGACAAGATCTAAAAGGACAAGGTCGATCATATTTTTTTTATCTTTGATCATCTGCAGACATTCCTCACCGGAAGATACTTCAAGAATATTGAAGCTCGGAGAGAATATTTCATTTAAAACAGCACGCTGTAAGCGCGAATCATCTACGATTAGCAGAGTTTCTTTTGACTGTTCCATATTAAAAAATCCTTCGTATCAGTTATAAATTATCCCCCTGGAAACCACAGGATACTATCTATAATGTAACATGGAAAATGGTTGTGTGCAATGAGAAAAAGACTGAGAAAAAATAAAACCGTTGACAAATCGGGGGTAAGTGCATAAACTAGAGTAAGCAAATAAACTTACCAGTAAAATATGATAAGGGCGTTGAGCGGGAAGAGTAAGAAATCAGAGTGCTGACAGAGAGAAACTGCCATCGGCTGCAAGCAGTTTTCAGAAAGAGATTTCCGAAGTGCCTCCGTGAGCCTGTCCGGGGAAACGGTTTGTCTGCCAGTACAGTATCCGGATACGAGTAACACGCGTTAAGTGTATTGAGTGAGGATCAAAAGATCCTTAAGTTAGAGTGGAACCACGGATCATTTCGTCTCTTAGAGATGAAATGATCCGTTTTTCATGATAATGGAATGTTCGCGGAGCGTACATTCTATTATTTGGTTAAGGAAAGGGGATGCCAGTTTTGGGAATCATCAGTCATATTAAGGAAGAATTTACAGTGATAAAGGAGCGTGACCCGGCGATCAAATCGCCGATGGAGGTATTGCTTTACCCGAGTTTTCGGGTTATGTTGAGCTACAGACGTGCGCATAAGCTGTATTTAAAAGGACATTTCTTCTGGGCGAGATTTATTTCACAGCGGGCAGCGAGAAAAACAGGAATTGAGATACATCCGGGAGCAACGATCGGGAAAGGATTTTTTATTGATCACGGAAGTGGTGTGATCATTGGAGAGACGGCGATCGTTGGGGACAATGTTACTCTGTATCAGGGTGTGACACTAGGCGGTACCGGAAAAGAGACCGGAAAACGTCATCCGACGATTGGGGATAACGTTATGATCAGTGCGGGTGCAAAGATCATCGGTTCATTCACCATTGGAGAAAATTCCAAGATCGGAGCGGGAAGTGTGGTCATAGAGGAAGTGCCGCCAAACTGTACCGTAGTTGGTGTTCCGGGAAGAATCGTAAAACGTGACAATGTGAAGATGCCGCGGAGTGATATGGATCAGTGTCATCTGCCAGATCCGGTCAAAGAGGACATCAATGTGCTGCAGAGAGAAAATGCAGAACTGGTCAACCGTGTGCTTGATTTAGAACAGGCAGTCCGGATTTTAAGTGCCGGTACAAATAAATAAAAATATGGAATAAGTGATATGGAAAAGGAGCATACATTATTTATGGAAAATAAATTTCAATTTTACAACACATTAACAAGAAAAGTAGAGACCGTGATCCCTCACGAGGATGGCAGGATCGGTATGTACACCTGTGGACCGACGGTGTATCATTTTGCCCATATCGGCAATCTCAGAAGTTATATCATGGAGGATGTATTAGAGAAATCACTCCGCTACGTCGGATATGATGTGAAACGTGTCATGAATATCACGGATGTTGGACATTTATCCTCCGATGCAGATACCGGGGAAGATAAAATGCTAAAAGGTGCAAAAAGAGAGCACAAAACAGTGATGGAGATCGCAAAATATTATACGGACGCATTCTTTAGTGACTGTAAAAAGTTAAATATCAAGACTCCGGATGTTGTGGAGCCGGCAACGAACTGTATTCCGGAGTTCATCCACATGATCGAGGTTCTGCTTGAAAAAGGTTATGCTTATGCTGCAGGCGGAAATGTTTATTTTGACACTTCCAAATTAGACGATTATTATGTATTTTCTTCCCAGAGTGAAAAAGAGCTGTTAGTCGGTGTCCGCGATGACGTAGAAGAAGATGTGAACAAGAAAAATAAAAATGATTTTGTACTCTGGTTTACAAAATCCAAATTCGAGGATCAGGCACTCAAATGGGATAGCCCGTGGGGGGGCGGCTACCCGGGATGGCACATTGAGTGTTCCTGCATCAGCATGAAACATCTGGGTGAGTATGTAGATATCCACTGCGGCGGCGTGGATAATATTTTCCCACACCATACCAACGAGATCGCACAGTCCGAAAGTTATCTTGGCCATACATGGTGTAAATACTGGTTCCATGTACAGCATTTAAATGATAAATCCGGAAAAATGAGTAAGTCCAAAGGGGATTTCCTTACCGTATCATTGCTGCAGGAAAAAGGATATGATCCGATCGTATACCGTATGTTCTGTTTACAGTCCCATTACAGAAAACCGTTGGAGTTCTCTTATGAGGTGTTAGACAACATGGCTGCTGCCTATAAGAAACTGACAAAACGAATTGCGGAATTAAAGGATGAGGGAGTGGTTCAGCAGGACAAATTTGAGGCATACAAGGCAAAATTTGAGGATGCGGTCAGTAACGATTTAAATACCTCAATGGCGATCACGATCATTTACGATCTGCTCAAAGATGATATGAATGATAAGACAAAACTTGCGCTGATCAATGATTTTGATAAAGTATTATCCCTGAATCTGACGGCGGCACAGGCAGATACAAAAGAGGAGATCGATGCAGAATTAGAAAGCTATGTACTTGCAAAAATTGAAGAACGCAAGGAAGCAAAGAAAGCAAAAGATTTCGCAAAAGCAGATGCAATCCGTGATGAGCTGCTTGAAAAAGGCATTGTACTGAAAGATACCCGAGAAGGCGTGATCTGGCACAAAGCGTGAGAGAGAGGAAATGCCAATGCAGAAAGGGATAGATTCCTATATTAAAGAACAGTTTGGAATCAGTGAGGTGGATATCCGGACTTATTCACCGCTGACATTAGCGTATATCGGAGATGGGATATTTGATCTGGTAATCCGCTCTGTCGTTGTCGGAAAAGGAAACACAAGAGCGGGGGAACTTCACAAGCGGACAAGCCAGATTGTAAAAGCACACACACAGGCGGAAATGATCGAAAAAATACTTCCAATGTTGACGGAGGAAGAAGCAGAAGTATACCGCCGTGGCAGAAATGCAAAGTCACCGACGATGGCAAAAAATGCCACGATGTCAGATTACCGGAAAGCAACCGGATTTGAGGCGCTGATGGGATACCTGTATTTAAAAGATGAGTTTGAACGTCTGGTGGAACTGGTAAAGACCGGTGTGGACGAACTTGCACTTAAAATGTAAAAGGAGAGAGTAATGGGCTTCGAAGAACTGAAAATAGAGGGACGCAATGCCGTGTTAGAGGCATTCCGTTCCGGAAAAACAATTGATAAATTATTTGTGTTAGACGGCTGTCAGGATGGTCCGGTGCGCACAATTGTCAGAGAGGCAAAAAAACATGATACGATCGTACATTTTGTGGAAAAAGAGCGCTTAGATCAGCTTTCTGAGACAAAAAAACACCAGGGTGTGATCGCAGTTGCTGCGGCATATGAGTATGCCGAGGTGGAGGATATGTTAAAACTGGCAGAGGAAAAAGGTGAGTCTCCATTTTTATTTATTCTGGATAATATCGAAGATCCGCATAACCTTGGTGCCATCATCCGTACGGCAAATCTTGCCGGTGCGCACGGTGTCATTATTCCAAAACGCCGCGCAGTTGGGCTGACTGCTACAGTTGCAAAGACATCTGCCGGAGCAATCAATTATACACCGGTTGCGAAGGTGACAAATCTGACTGCGACAATGAAAGAGTTAAAGGACAAAGGAATGTGGTTTGTCTGTGCAGACATGGATGGAACCTGCATGTATGATCTTGACCTGAAAGGACCGATCGGTCTTGTAATCGGCAGCGAAGGTGAGGGTGTTGGCAGACTGGTGCGCGAGAACTGTGATTTTGTCGCATCCATTCCGATGAAAGGGGACATTGATTCGCTGAATGCATCGGTGGCAGCAGGTGTGCTTGCCTATGAGATCGTCAGACAGCGCATGCGGTAGAAAACACCGCAGCGGTAGAAAACACCGCAGCGGTAGAAAACACCACAGCGATAGAAAACACCACAGCGATAGAAAACACCGCAGCGGTAGAGAACACCACAGCGGTAGAAAACACCGCAGCGATAGAAGATATCATAGTGATAGATATTGTATCAGGAGTCTTGGGAGGAACATGTTAGAGTCATATCAGGATTTGACAGACGAACAGCTGATCGCGGCATTAAAAAACAGCGGCGATGCAGACGGAAAGATCATGGATTATATTTTGGATAAATATAAGCCGTTGGTCCGCAAAAAGGCAAATGCAGTATTTCTGATCGGTGGGGATACCGATGACCTGATCCAGGAGGGAATGATCGGTCTGTTTAAGGCAATCAGGGATTACGATGACGCAAAAGAGACATCTTTTTTTCATTTCGCAGAATTATGTATTACGAGGCAGCTGTACAAGGCAGTTGAGGCGTCGAACCGGAAAAAACACGCGCCGCTCAATTCCTATGTTTCTTTCTATTCAGAAAGCAGTGAGAATGGATATCCACTGGCGGAAACGCTGACAATGGACGGAATCGGAAATCCGGAACAGATGATGATTGATCAGGAAAGTGTGGCACAGTTCTGGGAGAAGCTCAGGGCGCATTTAAGCAGGATGGAGAGGGAAGTATTAGACCAGTATCTGGCGGGATTTCATTATCAGCAGATTGCGGAAAAAATGGGAAAATCACCCAAATCCATTGATAATGCGCTCTCCCGTATCAAAGCAAAAATCCGGGAGATGAAAGATTCGTTTTGTGAATCAGAAAATAGGTAAAATGTAGAAGATTCACCGTTGTTTTTGTGGATTGTCACGAAAAATATTTGTGCATAATGCATAAAAAATAAATTAGAAAATTGTAACATTTGTGAACACTTATTGAGAAAATCATGCTATTATAATCACTGTAAAAACCCCCCAATACATTATATATAGTTTTTGCTATACCCCATAGTAAAAATACCTTCTCCTAAAAAAGACAGCAAATGGCTGTCTTTTTTGATTCATAGGAAAGTACGTCCTATGAATTAAAAAGCCCTCCGGGCGGGATGCGCATCTCGCGGAGTAGAAGTTAGCTGTAAACAGCACCGCTCGAGCGCGAAAGAGTCGCAGGCGACTCTTTGTCCTTTATAGAGACTGGATGTTAAAAGGTGGTTCTTTGGTTTTTTTGATTGACACCTTGCTGTCAAGCTATGCGCCGTAGTGTATATTATTGTGAGATTACAGCCCCTGCCTCGAAGAGGCACTTTTCATGGGCTGTAATCGTTGCTGGTCACACTGTAAGTGTGAACAGCAGCGGGTAAAACTGTACTTTAACACGAGCAAAGCGTAAAAGCGTTGACAACTACCATAGATTAGGATAGACTGAACGAGTCGATAAAAGTTAATAGAAAACAACGCAGAGGGACTGCATGTCCGGGAGAATACCCGGTAGGATTGCAGTTGAGAAGGTTAAAACCTGACTCTTTGAACCTGTCAGTTAATACTGTCGTAGGGAGCGTATTGGGAAGATGTTATCTCCTGTCGCACTTGCGGCAGGAGATTTTTTTACGTGGAGAATTTGTTTGCCAAAGAGTTCTGTTTGACGTAGAGAATCCATTTGCTAAACTTTGAACTACTGTCTGGTAAACGGAGCCTCAGGCAGTCCCCCATGCGAAAAAGGAGAAAAACGTATGGAACAGTATACCACACAGATGGATGCCGCACGCAGAGGCATTGTGACAAAAGAATTAGAGATCGTAGCGAAAAAAGAGCGCATGACCGCAGAAGAACTGATGCCGCTTGTAGCAGAGGGAAAAGTAGCAATCTGCGCCAACAAACATCACACCTGCATTGATCCGGAGGGTGTCGGCTCGATGTTACGCACAAAAATCAATGTCAACCTTGGTGTATCGAGAGACTGCAAGGATTATGATGTGGAGATGGAGAAAGTGATGGCAGCTGTCAATATGGGAGCACATGCCATCATGGATTTATCCTCACACGGCAATACCATTCCATTCCGCAGAAAACTGACCGCAGAATGTCCGGCAATGATCGGTACTGTGCCAATCTATGATTCTGTGATTCATTACCAGAGAGATCTTGCGACACTGACTGCAAAAGATTTTATTGATGTGGTGCGTCTGCATGCGGAAGATGGCGTGGATTTTGTGACACTGCACTGCGGAATTACAAGAAAAGCAATCGAGCAGATCAGAAAACATAAGCGTAAAATGAACATCGTTTCCCGCGGAGGTTCCCTTGTATTTGCATGGATGTGCATGACGGGGGAGGAAAATCCGTTTTATGAATACTATGATGAAATCCTTGAAATCTGTCGTGAGCATGATGTTACCATTTCACTTGGAGATGCCTGCCGTCCGGGATGTCTTGCGGATGCCTCCGATGTGTGCCAGATCGAAGAGTTAGTAAGACTTGGAGAGCTGACAAAACGTGCATGGGAGAAAGATGTACAGGTTATGGTAGAAGGACCGGGACATATGCCGATGGATCAGATTGCAGCAAATATGAAGATTCAGCAGACTATCTGCATGGGTGCACCGTTTTATGTGTTAGGACCGCTTGTTACTGATATTGCACCAGGATATGACCATATCACATCCGCAATCGGCGGAGCGATCGCAGCACAGAACGGAGCAGCATTTTTATGCTATGTCACACCGGCAGAACATTTGGCACTTCCGAATGTGGAGGATGTAAAACAGGGAATCATTGCATCGAAGATTGCAGCACATGCTGCAGATATTGCAAAGGGTGTCCGCGGTGCGAGGGAGATCGATGATAAGATGGCAGATGCAAGACGCGTCTTAGACTGGGATGCACAGTGGGAATGTGCGATTGACCCGGAAACTGCAAAAGCAATCTGGAACAGCAGAAAACCGGAGCATGAGGATACCTGTTCCATGTGTGGAAAATTCTGTGCTGTGCGAAGCATGAACAAAGCACTTGCAGGAGAATATATTGATATTTTATAAAAAATGGTGGAGGCTTTATTCTGTCTTATGCTATAATAAAAACGTTTCAATCAGCCGGTGATCAGATGAAAAGAATATATTTGGTTGACAGTGAGAACGTAGGAGATATATGGGTGCCGTTATTGGTAGCTTCACAGCCTGATGAGGAAGTAATCGTATTTTATACGCAGAAAAGTCCGCATATGAATTATGAAAATGTGAGGTTATTAAAGGAGACGGAGAAAGAAGCTGAATTTGTAAAATGTTTTGAGGGAAGCAATGCGCTTGATTTCCAGCTTGTCACACAGCTTGGGTATCTGTTATGTGAGAATCAGGAAAACAGTTATGTGATTGTCTCAAATGATACTGGATTTGATGCGGCAATACGCTATTGGAAACAGCGTAACATGCCGGTACAGCGTTTGAGCGGAAAGGAATTAAGCCGCAGACTGCAGCAGAAGGCAAAGACGAATGGAGAAAAAGAAATTGTCTTTGAACCGGAGAAAAAAGCCGATGGAAATGTGGCTGGAATTTTAGCAGATGAAGCAGCAGAGTCAGACGAATCCTCAGAGCAGACGGAAACTGTAAAAAGAGAAGAGACTGCACGGCTGGAAAAAACTGCAGGAGCAGAAGAACAGTCAGAATCAGGGGAAATTCAGATGGAGATACCAGATGAAATCATGAGACCTGATGAGACGGTAGATGCTGATCAGGAACTGCCATTTACAGATCTGCACAGGGAAAAAACCGAAAAGACACAGATTTCGGGGACACAGGATGAGGTCATCCGCAGCCTCCTTACCTGCATCCGCAAGGAGCGTCTTGCAGATTTTCACAATGCACTGGTACTGTTCTTTGGGGAAGAGATTGGAAAAGAACTTTATCAGGAGGCGAAAAACAGTGCTGCGTATGCAATATGCCGTGTGAACCAGACTGCAATCAGTGAGGAAGAGAAGTTTGATGTTTACTGCCAGACGGTATTTGCTTACAGTGATCCGAAACTGGACTGTCCGGAAGATTTTTCTTCGTTTTTGTATAAGGCAAATACAAAGAGAAAAAATCTTAACTCATTAAGAGCCGCATTGCAGGGGCATTATGGCAAAGATAAGGGAATGAAATATTATTCTCTTTTTAAGTCACACATCAAGATTATGAATCGGATGTAAAAAGGAGAGGCTGATTGAAATAAAACGGGAAGAACATAATGGATGTGGTGGCGAAACATTTAGCAGCCAGAAGACCCGAAGAACAACACCCCGGATGTGTACTGAATACACATCCGGGGTGTTCATTTTATTGTTATAAGGTGGTTAAAGTTATTTCGATTCACCAGAAATGTTGGATAAGTATAAATATTTTGAAAAATTTGAAAAATTTCTTGAATTTTATGCTTGACAATTAAATGATCCTGTTGTATAGTAATACAGGTGTTGAGATAACACGATGCTGCTGTGGCTCAGTCGGTAGAGCGTCGCATTGGTAGTGCGGAGGTCACGGGTCCGATTCCCGTCAGCAGCTTTAAAAAATCCTTGAAATATGAGACTTTCAGAGACTGGGTATTCAAAAGGTAATCAAAAAGGTAATCAAACATATTTTACTTAGGCAGGAAAGGAGATTCTGCACAAGTGCTACTAAGGATAAATCGACCATGAGCCGGTTTATTTTTTTGCGCAAAAATATGATTTGTTATATAATTATGATGTCATAATTTTAATTGCAAATTACGAAAGATGGGAAGTTTGAATTAATATATATGAGGTGATGTGATTGTATAACGGATGCCATACATCTTTTGATGTCATGAAAGAATATATGATCTATGGCGCGGAGCTTGATGAAAAATATCAGATCCCGATTGTCCCGGCATGTAGTTTGGATTATCTGCCGGAGGACTCCATAGATTTTGGAGAGAGCTTTTCGCAAAAGATAAAAGGGCATAGAAAATTGAATGTAAATTTCTATATTGACGATTCAAAGTTTCAAAGGCTGTGGAATAACCCGGATAAATACCTAGAGCACTTGAAGTGTTTCCACTCGGTCTGTATGCCGGATTTCAGTATTGCTACCGGTGATTGTGGTATGCCGTTTGCTTTGAATCTATATAATGTGTACCGGAATCATGCACTTGCACATTACATGCTTCTGAACGGGATCCGTGTTATACCGTCCGTAGGCATCCCGGACAAAGACAATTATGATCTGTGCTTTGCCGGGTACGGTAAGGGAGGTGTGATTGCTGCCTGTACAAATGGAAGAGTGCGGGCAAAGGCAGCGCGTATTGAGTTTTGTGAGGGATTCAAAGTAATGACAGACAGGCTGCAACCGCATACAGTGTTGATCGTCGGGAAGATACCGGATGAATTGAACACAGATGTAAAGATTGTAAATTACAAGTCACGTAACCAGAAAGTAAATGAGGGATTTTCGAATGGGAACAAGAACGACAAAATCGCAGAAAAAGCAGAAACAGACCGAGAGTCAAAGGAAGAGAAGAGAGCGAATTAGTCAAAATTCACAAGTTGCGAAATGACGCATAGTATTTTACTGTGCACATTGTCTTTTCACAGTTGAAATCTCATTTTTCAACTTTTGGATTTTTTCTTCATTGGAAATGACTCGATTTTGAGATTAGAAATCAGAATTTTCACACCCCGGCGGTCTGCCGGTGTCTTCCCTGGTGCATCCCGGATGCTTTCCGGCGGTCTCCCGGGATAATGCGCATCGTCGCGATCAGCAGACCGACACTGTCTGACATGCTGCCGGATACCAGCACGGCAAGATAAACACAGTGTTTACAGGTTCGCAACGTCGTAAAAACGGTTTACAGGCGTTTCGTGCTGTGAATATATAAAAAGTACTGCATAGCCTTGCGCAAGCCTTAAAATGGCTTATACGCGTTCACTTAAGCGCATTATATGACCGGGCGTGTATCTTGTCAAGCTGAAATATATCCGGGCACTGGAAAAAGCCGGGGGGTCGAACCCCGGTAAATGCCGCCGCTTACCTATGCTATCTTGTAGCTTGGGTTCATTTCTTTTAATGTACTTTCTAAATCTTCTTTGTAACATACTTGCGAAAATCTGTAAGGACTTTCTATTAAGAAAAATTCTTCGCCATTGTCAGAAAAATATTTAACTGTTCCTATGTGTACTTTCTTACTGTTGCAGATTGCATAAATTTCTTTCATCATGTCCTTTTCTCTCCTTTCATTGTGCGCCCTGTCTCATCAGTGCAGGTGGGGCAGTTCCTGCAGACGGTGGAAGTTCCACCGTTTCGACTAATTGACGCCGTATAACTTAGTTGATTTTCTAAAAGTCTTAATAACTCCGCCCGGTGTCCCGTCTTTCTTTGTCCTCCAGTGTGCCGGAAAACTCGAAAAGTCGGAGCAGAGACGAACCGTTATTGTTTTCTCTGTCTCTTTGACGATTTCTACAACATCAAACAGAAAGCCGTCTGACTCTGCTAATTGTGTGCCTATTTTTATATCACTTGCTTTGATAATCATGTGAAAACCTCCTTTATGTGTGCTTATCTCGTCAGTGGCAAGGTTGCAACCCTACACCAGACCGCCGGGCGGGCGGTTTCGACTAAATTCTTCCAATGATTTTTGTGTAGCCTAAGATCTTTTCCGATTCCGGCATTGCAAAAAACATTGCCCGGAATTTTGCAACGAATTTGCATTCGTAATAGTTACCACTTTCGCAGATGGCGAGAAAATCGCCGTCTTTATTTTCTTTTATAATGTCCTTGATCTGGTATAAATCTTCCATGTTTTCCCTTCCTAGTCTGCCTCATCAGAGCCGGGAGACCATCCCGCGGCTGACGCCCTGGCGGGCGTTTCGGCTAATATTTTATATACACACGGTTTTCATCTTCATAAACGATAGAGCCGCCAAGATAGATAGTGTTTTTCTCGATCATCCCCGGAAAATCGCCCGGCGCTGTCATCTCAACGCCTAACTCAGTGGTTTCAATTTTTAACGCTCTTCCTAAAAATGTTCCGTCTGGTGTAAATACTTTTTTCATGTTTACGCCTCCCTCTCAATTTCTACTTTTTCAATTCTTCCGGCTTTCATTTCTTCGATGATCGCCGTCAGTTCGTCAAGGATATTTCCCTCTTCTGGTTGCTGAAAAGTGTAAATATCATTTATTTTTCCCTCAATTTTAATTTTAACTTTCATGATCGTTCCCTCCTGTTTTTGTGTTTTTTGTTTTTATATGCTTGATGACTATATCAATGATTTCCTGCTCGCGTTTTTTCTTGTCTGGCTCTTTAAAAACATCTTTTACAACGTAGGTTGTTTTTGGTTGTTTCCGTGCCATGTTGATTTCCCCTTTCGTTCTTTTATTTAATTTCAGTAGTTCCGGCGGTTGCTTTGCTGCGTACGGCTGAACCGCCGCCGGAAAGATTAAAGAACTGGCTTATAATTCTTTTCTGTAATTGCTATGGCAGTTTTCATTCCTTCAACAAAAGCGTATTCATTTGTTGCATTTACTGCGTCATCAATTAAATCTTCTAAGTGGTTAAATACTTCATCACTTACAATTTTCTTGAGTTCATCTAGGAGTTTTATAACCTCCGGTTGATAGTTCTCAAATGTACCGCTGTTGATAATGTGATTCATACCTACAATTTTTAAAAATTCATCCATCTTTATTTCCTCGCTTTCTGTTTTCGTGTTTCTCTTGATGGTTATATAGTACACTATAAAGTGTCGTTTGTCAATACATAATTTACACTTTTAAATTTATTTTGTAAAATAACAAATTGCTATTGACATTTTTAAGTGTTCAAATTAATATAAAGTGTGTTAGGAGGTTTTAGCATGCTGGAAACTAACGAGAAAATAAGATTATTACTTAAAAGAAAAGGGATGACGGTTACAAGTTTAGCCGAATCTTTGGAAACAACTAGACAAAATTTAACTAATAAACTGAATAGAAACAATTTTTCAGAAAATGAGTTGAAAAAAATAGCTGAGGCTTTGGGGTGTTCTTTAGTATTAGAGTTTGAGGATGCCGCAAGCAAAGAAAGAATTTAATAATTAGCCCCTTGAACTAGGTTCTTAGAAGCGTATCGCATAATTTAGCGGTTGGGCTTGAGTTGTCAGTGAAACGGCATCCAGTACCATTTTGGTATTGGATGCTTTTTATTTTTCAAGATGTAGGAGGAAAAAGCTATGTACAGCACTGAAATTCTTGCACCAGATAAAAGCACTTTACAAGTGATTGATGAACGAAAGATTTTTAATAAAGATTTTAGAATTTGGGGTACAGTAGAAAATCCTTTGTTTTTGGCTAAGGATGTAGCAGCTTGGATTGAACACAGCAACCCAACGGAAATGATAAAAGGGGTTGACGATGATGAAAAGCTGAACTCAACAATCTTTAGCGGAGGTCAGAACAGGGAAATGACTTTCCTTACAGAAGATGGGCTTTATGAAGTTCTAATGCAGAGCAGAAAACCAATAGCAAAGCAATTTAAGAAAAAGGTTAAAGAGATTTTAAAAGATATCCGCAAACATGGCATATATGCAACAGATAATGTCATTAATAATATTTTAAACAATCCGGACTTTGGAATTGAGTTATTAACAAGGTTAAAAGAGGAACGAGCCGCCAGAGTGAAAGCAGAGCAGAGAAACGCTGTTTTGATGCATGTTAATAAAACTTATACTATGACCGAAATAGCCAAAGAATTGGGCTTGAGAAGTGCAATAGAATTAAATAAAATGCTTTCAGAAATGCATATTCAATACAAAGTCAATAATACATGGGTAATGTATTCGGATTATAGCAATCTTGGTTATGAAGAGATAAAGCAAGAAGTGCTTGACAATGGCGCAGTTGTATATCACAGAAAAATCACGCAAGTTGGACGTGAATTTATTATAAATCTGGTGCGGGAAAATAGAAAAGTAGGATAGTAAATAAGGGGTTGGCTTTTTGCCTACCCCTTATCCTCTGTTTTTGTGTTCTTTGTTTTCCTGTTGAGATTATAATACACGATAATAGACCAAATAACAATTGACAAAATACACAATAATAGACGAAATAAAACAATGGTTTGTTGTGCAATATGATACATGAAAATAGACGTTGACATGATATGAAAAATCTATTATCATATATAAAAAGAAAAGAGGTGTGACGCATGGCGAATTATGGAGCAAATGGATATATTGACTTTTCCAAGCTGTGGAATATCTTGGATAAGAAAGAATATAATAAGCAGTGGCTAAAGAATAACGGAATACATTCTAATACAGTAGCGAAGCTGACCAAAAACGAGAATGTAACTTGCGAAGTTATATGTAATTTGTGTAAATTATTAAATTGTCAGCCGGGCGATATTATGGAATATAAAAATAATTAAAATACATGAAAATAGACTATTGACATATACATGAAAATAGATTATGATAATGGTATCAAATGAAAGGAGATACCAAAGAGAATGGCAACATTAGAAAAGTTATTTTATTCAATAATGAGCGGCACGCAAGACAGAAATATAAAATTTTCTGATCTGCAGAAAATACTTGAGGTGCTCGGTTTTCAGTGCAGAATTAAAGGCGATCATTTCATATACTGGCTGGATGGAATAGATGAAATCATAAATATTCAGCCAGACGGAAATAAAGCAAAACCGTATCAAGTAAAACAGGTAAGAAACATAATATTAAAATATGGATTGGAGGTATAAAGTATATGCATAAGTATGAGAGAATTATATATTGGTCAGAACAGGATCAAAAATTTATTGTTGAAGTTCCGGAACTTGCCGGATGTATGGCAGATGGGAGCACAGCGATAGAAGCATTGGAAAATGTAGAAACGGTTATATCAGAATGGATTGAGACGGCAAAGGAAATTGGGCGTGAGATTCCAATTCCAAAAGGAAAATTGATGTATGCATAATATTTGGCGGCTTGAAATATAGCCGTCTTTTTTGTGTAAAACGTAGAAAATCTTTGTTAAATTTTCATAAAATTTCAAGAGCGATAATTTTATTACAGACAAGAAAAAATAATAGAATAGTATTAGTTTTGTTGCAATGCAACACCTCTGCAACAAATTGCAACATTTTTGCAACGTAGATATAGACACTAGAGTTAGAGAAAGATTATATTCTCTCTTGTAATATTAAAAATATATATTATAAACAATGCAGTATATTTATATAAATAATATATAATATACAGGCTTAAAATTTAATTTAAAAATATATCTTGACAAGAAAATGATAGAATGATATTGTTTTGTTAAATCAAATAGGCATTCGGGCAACGGGCGGAGCTGATCCGTCGAGGTCCCGAAAGAAACGGACTTCATGCAGCCGGTACAGTTGAGATCATCATGATCTGATTGTATCAGTTGCATTTTTTATTTTAAGTATTCCAGTACTGGAGAGAGGAGATATAAATAAATCATGAATGATAATACAGTGAGAGCAGAGCATGGAATAGAAATTTATGAAAATAAAATATCTGAATACCTTGACCAGTATATACTTGAGAAAAATGTTGAAGACATGTCAAAAGAACCCCAGAGTAAATGGAATGCAGCTTTGATATATATTTATAAGGCTGTATTTAAGAATAACAGGGAGAGATTAAAAGGACCTGATAAAGACACTTATAATGATAAATTAATAAATGATATCTGTGATATTTACATAGAGCTGTGTTATGAATACGACAAAGAGGTTAGTATAAATGGTTTCTGTTTCTTAACTGGAATTAATACAGATACTGTTTACACATGGGGCAGTGGCGAGCGGCGATCCGGTTCTTCCTGTTCCGATGTATACAAAAAACTCGTCAAAAATAACGAGGAATCATTGAGCGATAAGCTTATAAGCGGTGGTCTGAATCCGATGAAAGTACTTCCGGCTTTAAATAGGCGGCACAACTGGAATATGCCGGGCACTAACCGCCAGGGCGGGGAGCAGACGCAGAGCATCGAACAGATCAGGGAACGATATTCCCTGTCTGAATTGTCAGAAAACACTGCACAATTAAAGCCACCAGACGCGGACTTTTAATACAGAATTGTGTGTGGTTTAACAACAATTTAGAAAGCCTGTAAAATCAAGGCTTGTAGCGATTAAAGAATTAACAAACTATTCGTAAGACTCGGGTTTTACGAATAGTTAAATCATATAAATCAAAATTGTATTAATTGTCTTTGATTACGATACAATTCAAACACAATTCAAGAGCATCCATAGGGCGAACATCCGGAAAGGGTGGGCGGGGGTTCTGTGGGAACACACCCCGGGGCGCAACTGAGTCTCCGAAACATTCACAAAATAAAAAGACATTTTCGCGCATAGTCTAATTCAACTAGGAGATCTGGAATGACGAGCATAAGCAAAAAGAGGAAAGCACATAGAACCTTACTTGATCGCGGTGGTGAGAAGGGGAAGATATTCCGGTTAAAGAGAGAATGCTTTTACCACAAAAAAGAACGTGCCTTTGGTAAGAATCAATGCCATATATACAGCATTGATTAACATATCAAATTTTCACATCCGATAAAAATTCAAAAGTTACATTCGATAACGATTTTCAAATTTTTTTCAAAAACAAAAAAGGACTTTAAGGGGCGTATGTATTATGGGAACACCAAGAGTTAAGGTCGTAAATCCGACAGAAGATTGGCTTGGAACTGAATATTACATAGGCGACAAGAAATTTAAACATGTTAAGAGCGTTGATTTTCGAGTTGCAGTTGACGAGTTCCCACAATTCACTTTTGAAACAGTGGGTCTGCCAGATATTGACATGAGCGGCGATATTAGATTCAGATTCACACCGGAAACAGTTCAGCAGGCATCCATAGTGCTGCGAAACGAGCTGATTGCCAATAAAGATTTACGCGGCACATTTTTGACAAGTATGCTAAGTGCATTAGATGATGACCTTTGGAACAGTAGGGAAACCGCCGTGGATCAGCTTGATATTGGATATGACGATTTCAAAGAAGCAGCAGAACTTATGTTGAATCGTTTGATTGGAATTGAGAAAGAGGAGAAAAATACATGACCGGAAATGAATACCAAGAATTAGCTATGCGGACAAATGATCATAAGGCAACAGATAGATTGCTTGGAAATATGTTGACATGCGACATGGAATATCTGTTACAGAAAAATTTGATTGCAGAAGATGAACGACATCTTGACATTGGTGGTATTTTCAATTCTTGCCTTGGATTATCCGGCGAGGTTGGAGAGTTCAACGACATGATTAAAAAGTGGATTTTCCACGAGAAGCCGCTTGATGTTGAACATGCAAAGAAAGAAGCAGGAGACATTTGCTGGTACATGGCAATGCTTTGTGAATCCTTCGGTTGGAGCCTTGATGAGATTATGCAGATGAACGTAGACAAGCTTAAGGCGCGTTATCCGGAAGGGTTTGACGTTGAAAGAGCGAACCACAGAGCGGAGGATGACGTGTAATGTCAGAATGCAAACAGTGCTGTGGCACTTGTAAATATAGTTCATACGACAAAATGCAGGGCTATGTATGCGTGAACGATGAGAGCGAATATGTAGCTGATTTCGTGGAATACGACCACGAATGTGATGAATGGGAGAGTAAATGATGGAGATCATTAAAACAGTTACGTCAACACTGGATGTGTTATTGATGTTGATGTTATTCATGTATGGCAGGGAAGTAAAAGAAAGAGAAGCAGCAGTTGGATTAGGAATAACCATCGTACTATTGATGCTGAATATATTTTTGATGTGGAGATAGAAAATGCTTTTATACAGTCCAATTTTTGGTATTAACTTTCAACTGCCTATTATTTGTGCAGTGGAAAGAATACATATAAATCACGAAAATGAACCGGGAAAAAGGTCAGGTATTATTGCTTTGGATAGCGACGCCGAGCACCAGAGCGAGAAATCGGAGCATCCGGTATAACTTAAGCTCACAGGCAAAAACAGCTTGAATCAGAATAACTCGGTGTGCGATTCAATACTGATGTCTGTGAGCAAATATAAAATAAGATAAAAATCCTACATTTCGGCATTCAAATATGCCATAGTGGAACGTAGCTCAGTCGGTAGAGCATTCAATCGGTCGCAGGTTCGATTCCTGCCGCTCCACTGGAGGAATGGATTTAACGATTCATTCCGTAAAAGATATTCTTCTTGGTGTTTTTCATGACATCTCCTTTCGCCACTAGGACGATTCTGTTAAGGGCGGTGCGAGACCGTCCGGTGGTATTTGCCGCGGAGCGCGGCATTAGGCGTAAGCCTATATGGTGATGAATGATGATCGTTCCGTAATTTGCTGACGAGCAATCCATATAGCAGTCAGACTTGATAGTTCGGGTGCCTATCCCACGGTGCCTGAGCTGTCAAAGATATAATTCCCCCATATAGTTAGGCAGTGGCAGAATGGGTATTGCAGGTAAAGAAGCCTATCGGTAAGAGTGTTGCCAAGTGGCAGACGGGCGATCATCCGTAGTCAGCAACAACACCTTTTCAGAAACCGATAATGCAAGGTTCGAATCCTTCCGTTCCGATGGTGCCGAGCTGATCTGATACTGTATGCGTAGCGCGGTCGCGTACAGAGATATGGAGTGAGGTGTCCGCGCATTTTGGGGAAGCGGCAACGATTGGCGGTGTTGCAGCTGACTGTAAATCAGTTCCCAAGTGGTAAACATTGGAGGTTCAATTCCTCTCTTCCCCATGAGCGAAAGCATCCATTTAGTCCCGCGTAACCGGTTTGCGAGATTATCCTAGGTTATTTGGATGCGAGTAGTAAAAACTTAAACTACGTCACAGCAGACGTGGATTGGCGTAACAGCCGGTCGCGTGTCTTTGATCGGTTAGTCGAGTGGTAAGACACCACCCTTTCACGGTGGTAACACGAGTTCGAATCTCGTACCGATCATTTAAACATGATTACCTCGGTGTAGATGGACTTTTCAATCCTGCCGAGACGCATGGTAATGAGTTATTCCAATTCGAGATATTGGATTTGGAAATAGCTTTTGTTTGAAAGTGATTTCAAACGAGAAGATAGAAACTATCAACAATTCTGTGCGGTGTATCATCATAGAGAAGTCAAAAGCAGAATCCTTGTGGCTGACGAATAATAGACGCTTGCTGTGCAAGAATAATCCGTTGATGTGTGCGGTGTGAGAGACCACGGACTATATGCGGAAAACTCATTAAGTCAGTTTGCCTTGAATCCGAGAAATCGGAGTATAACACAAGAAATTCGTTAAAGTAGCGGTATGGCAGAAACAAATAATCGAGGTTATGCTTAAACCAAAACATTCTGAACGAACCGTGAAATTTGTGGGTATCAATCCCATTCGTGCTTGACAGCGGTAAGAAGCCAAGGGTAGCTCCCGGAAGCTCAGACTTATCGTCATGGTGGCTGAAAATGGCTGTATCTATGGTGAATAAAGGGAAACCTTAATCATGTTTATTTTGCAGTGTTCCCATAATGGAATTGGAGCCGGTTGCTATCCGGTCGGGCGTTTATTCGCCTTGTAGGTTCGAATCCTGCACACTGCGCTAACTTACGACAGGGGTGAACCTTGCCGTAAGCGGTAGAAAGTCCGCATGAAATCATACAAAGTAGTGGCAAAGGTGATTTCAGATATGGCAGTTCCACTACACTGTCATATCTGCCGTATGTCCGGGTGGTGAGGGAGCGGTCTTGAAAACCGTTGGCTGTAAAAGGCTTGCAGGTTCAAATCCTGTGTACGGCGTTTCGATCTTTGATAATTGAATATTGACGGTTAAAGTGGTAAAATATTTATAATATAATACAAATGAGGAGGCTTTATGGACAAACGTTACCAGGTTTTTGTTAGCTCTACATTTGAGGATCTAAAAAAAGAAAGAAAAGCTGTGATAGAGGAACTTTTGAATGCGGGGTATATTCCGGCTGGAATGGAATTGTTTTCGGCATCAGATGATGAACAGTTTGAGTACATTAAAAAAATTATTGATAACTGTGATTATTACGTTATAATTATTGGTGCAAGGTACGGGACAATCAATAAATCCGTTGGAAAAAGTTTTACAGAACAAGAATTTGATTATGCAGTTGAAAAAGGAATACCTATTTTAGCATTTCTACATGGAGATCCGTATAATCTTCCTGCTGAAAAAAGGGAAGATAAAAAAAGAAAATTGCTGGAAAATTTCAGAAAAAAAGTTTTAACTGGTAGAGTTTGTAAAAATTGGTACACATTAACTGAGCTAGTAACATCAGTTATTATAAGTTTGTCGCATGAAGTAAATAATAATCCTCAAAGAGGGTGGACCCGTGGCGCTTTAAATAATGAATCATCGCAAATAAACGATGAACAAATACGTAATTTTCAAACGTTGGTAGAAAGTGTTCGGGAATCTTATAAAAAAGAGGATGTGAGCACTAGAAAAAATAAACTTGATGGTAAATTAGAAATTTTCGATGATGGAGCAAAATATATCAAAGCTTTTTTGCCAGAGATATATCAGATGCCAAGTTTTGAATTGTATTTAGAAATTGAAATAATAAAATATTCAGATAATGATTGGGCATATAACGCTAATCTGGTACGTTCTGGAGAAATTTTTAAATGTCCATCATTTCCTTTTACTATGGGCGAAATTGTTGCAAAGGAAGAATATGTTGTAAATTATGTTTTGGCCAAAATAGAGAATGAGGAAATTGATTGGGCAAGAGAAATTCAAATATACGATGAATTTGTAGCTTATGCAATGAAATATTATAATAGAGTGTATAACATTGAAAGAAAATAATCATTTTTACCAACCGTCAATATTCGATGGTTGGTATTTTTTTGCGGAAAAACGAGGTGTGAGCATGTATCTTGAATTTGTTTATGTTGGCTATTCAACAAAACAATGCGTTAAGTTTCTTAATGGAATTGAAGAGAAATTAAAGACACATGATAAGAATTTTGAATACGACAAAGAACATTTAGTGATTAAGGCTGAATTATTCAAATGCAGTGCATTACCCATATATTCCGGTCGTTTATCCTGTCTTGGCATGGAAAATGCAGAGTATATCTGCAAAGAAACTGCGAGACCGAAGGATTATATTCCTTGTCCAGGAGAATGTTTGAAGATAAAAGCTATTTTGGAATATGTTTCCACAAGATTTAGAAAAACTCCAAAAGAAAAGACAGAAAAGGAATTGACAGAGCTGATTGATACTTTGATTGAGGTGCGGAAATGAGATTATGGAAAATTATTAAAAAAATATTCAAGAAAAAGCAAAAAGCAGATCCTACACCGCGCATTGAGAAAGATACGAAATGCGATAAATGCGAATACTTGCAAGAGTGTATTGACGAGGGGAAAGTCATAGATTGCAGAAACGTTGAAGATACGAGAAGCCATTACATTAAAGGTCTCGGTTCTTATGCAAAATGCGATGGTGTTGAGGTGTAAGCATGGTTCTTAATGTGTCAGAAGAACAGAAAAAGATTATTGAATCGCAAGGATATATGGTTGTCGAGTTCAAATTATGGTATCGAAAATTAGGCGAAATGATTCTTGTGTATGCCGTAAAAGTAATTGATACATGGAAAGCAATAGTTTTGTTTATACAAGAACAGGCAATTAAGGCATTCAAGCATATCAAGGATTTTGTGGAACAGCTTTCAAACGAATTGGAGCCATATATGAATTCCTTGGATTATATGGATTGTGAGAAAAAGAAATATCTGTTTGTTCGGTCACTTGGAAGAGCATATGAAGCGAATGTAAGAAGAAAAGTTTTTTATCACAGATGCAGGGATAAGTGTTGAAAATGTGTGATTTTTGTAAGAACTATAGTGATAACAGAATATTCGGTGCTGATATTCCTATCAAAAAGTGCGCCAATGAAACGGATTTAACAGATGCGCAGATTATGAAGAATACCGGCGATAAAGTGCCAGGCATCATAATTTATAAAGGATGTAAGGCAGCAGGCTACTTTGATATCATATTTTGCCCGATGTGCGGCAGGAAGTTGGTGGAAGAATGACGTGTCATGATTGTGCTTACCTTGGATTTGATAGAAACGAAGTTGTAGGGACGGCTGAAATGTGCAACCATCCGGAAAAATGGATTCCTGGTGCTGGATTTGCTGACAGTGAACATGAGTGCGAATTTTTCAAAAAGAAATCTGGAGTTTCTAAATTGGATTCATATTCCGAAGATGAAAAAGAAAAGGCCTGGGAATATTTCCAAGAATACTATGTTCAAAATCCTGTTGGCGATTTAACATGCGAACAGGCTTGGACACTGTTCGTTGAATATTTAAAAACTCCTATCAAATGCATGATTTGATAGGAGTATTGAAAAATGAGCATGAGCAAAGTAATTGAGGGAATTAGACGTGACCCCTCTGTAAGATATATGCAGGAACCGATTGAAAGATTAAAAGATGAACGTTGCATTTTTTGTAACCGTCTTTTAGGTAAATTCAACGGACAGGCTGAAATTAAATGCCCGAAATGCGGGAAAATCAATAGAATTGGAGGTTAAAATTCATGAGAACAATTTATCAGAAACCGAGAACAGGAAAAACAACGCAGTTGGTCAATGCATGTTTACTGCTTGGCGGCTGTATTGTATGCGCGGATGAAGAACGCATTAAAATTGTGCATAATGCAGTAATAGATGCAGGATTCACGGAAAATGATATAATTGCAATTACGTTTACTGATTTTGTAAGTGGCAATTATGATAAAAACAAGATTAAATGCTTTTTTATTGACGATGTGAATGAATCACTTCGCAGAATTGCTGGAGATATTCATATTGCGGCTATTGCAGTTGACGATTTGAACGCCGGAGATATGTAAATATCAGAAAATCAATAGAATCGGGGTGAAATGAGCGTGAAAAGTAAAATGGGTGCTATTTTAGCAGTGGCGTTGATGATATTTTCTTTATCCGGCTGTGCGAAGTGCATTGATACGCAGTATTCTACAGTGGAAGTAAAAATTGTAGATGAATATTACAGGGGAGCGTATATGATCCCGGTGTCTGATGGAAAGACAATAGAGCTGATTTCATATCCGGCAGTGTATGAAATTACAGTTGAATATGATAATGTTGATTATGTCATAGATGGAAGTGATACATACGTTAAATATGCAGATAAAGTAGGAGAATGTGCTGACGGTATGCTTGAAACAAAAAACTACGATGACGGCACAGTGAGATATAGAATAACAGAACTGAATTAAATATTTTCAGAGCACCAGTTGCAGAGTGCCAAACGGCACATATGCAGAGCAAAAGAGCATTGAAAACTGAATATGGTTAATGGTATAGTATTCTCATATCAGGGAGGTGCGTAGGCATGGATAGAGAATTTACTCAGAAGATTAATACATCAGAGAATGTTTTTTCAGCGACAGCCGGGAAAGAGATAGAGAATGCTTTTAAAACAGTCGGGATTATCATAAGAGCAAAAATAGAGCGGCTTTGCAATGATGGTCGGCAAGAAGAGGCAAAGGAGCTGGAAAAAGCATTGATAACTATTAACAATGCAGATTATAATCACTAACCATAATAGGTTGACATTTTTATTCGAATTAAATAGATTTCAGAGCACCAGTTGCGAGTGCCGATAGCACACGTAGAGAGAGCCAAATTTCCAAAGTTTGAGGAAAGGAGGCTCTCTTTTTTTGGTTTCAGAACAGACGCGGGGAACCGCTGATAATATAAAAAATTACATAGCGAAAAACAATATCAGTTATCAACCATTGTACGACTTGTTAGATGTGGCAAAGATAGCATTTGAAAAGGAAAATGACGCGGAATGGGCGCTAAAAGTCACTTCGTACATCAAGGAATGCTGCCAGATAGCGATTAACTGTGACGTTGAAGTCGTGCAGATGGACGATCTGTACTGGAAAACCATGAAAGCGGAAGCACCGTACCATTTTGAATCATTCCTGTTTTACATGGAGAAGAACAGACCTCAAAGGAAGAAATTCTATGAGAACAGGAAGAAAGCATTAAAGGTTGTTGTTGACGATCTGCAGGATTTGGAAGATGGAAAGATAGAATTTTACGGATTGTCTATGCCACCGCGAGTTGGCAAGTCAACTATATGTATTTTCTTTTATGCATGGATAATCGGTAAGAGGCCGGATAGCCACAACGCTATGGCCGGACATTCCGGCTTGCTTGCAGATGGATTCTATACAGAAATACTTAATTTGACAACATCAAGTGAATACACGTTTTCAGAGATTTTCCCCGATGTTCAAAAGGAATCCCAACATTCAGATAAGAACGAGGTTAATTACAATACGCCAGACAGATTCGCAACACTGACTTGTAGAGGTATTGACGGTACATGGACCGGAGAAGTTGATATTTCCGAAGATGGGTATTTGTATGTGGACGACCTTGTTCGTGATCGAAAGGAATCATTAAGTCCTAGACGATTGGAAAGTCGTTACCAAGACTACTTAAACATTCTTGTCGACCGTAAAAACGATGGATCTAAGGAATTGATGGTTGGCACCAGATGGAATGTACTAGACCCATTAGGAAGAGTTGAAGCAGAAAACAAAAATGATCCATTGTATCGTTTTAGAAAAATTCCGGCACTTAATGAAAAAGGCGAATCCAATTTTGACTATCCGGTAAAAGGATTTTCAACCAGATATTATAAAAGGCTTAAAAAGCGACTTGATAAAAACGAATGGGAAGCAAAGTATCAGCAGAAACCATTTGTTCGAGAAGGATTGCTTTATCCAGAAGATGATCTGCGACATTACAACGGAATTTTGCCGGAAGGAGATCACCGTGCTATATCAGCGTGTGATGTGGCGTGGGGCGGCGGTGATAGCCTTTCAATGCCGATTGGATATGAATACCCGAATGGAGATGTGTACATTACGGATTGGATTTTCAATAAAGGGAAGAAAGAAGTTACTCTGCCGTTAGTCATTGGAAAACTTATGGGAGAAGAGATACGACAGATTTGTTTTGAAGCAAATAATGGCGGCGATATGTACCGTAAGTATGTTGATGAGAAATTGGAAGAGTATGGCTATAAATGCAGTTGTACAGATAAAAAAGCACCTGGCAACATGGAGAAACTTTCAAAAATCATTGCGTATTCGGGGTACATAATTCAACATTTTGTATTTTTGGAAGATGAAAAGCAATCAAAAGAGTATAGTGATGCAATGGACGAACTAATTATGTTTGTTCAAATTGGAAGCAACGAACACGATGACGCGGCCGACGGATTAACACAGTTGGCGATGGTAATTGAAAACGTTGGTGGGGTAAAAACAACAGTTATTGATAGTCCAATGGGATAGAGGAGTAATAGAGTGAATAAAAGACAGTTGAATCTTGAAAAATATGGGATTTCTGGTAAGCGATATAAAGAACTTTGTGGATTTTGTGAGCAATATCCGGAATGGAAAAATCAGTTGAAATACAATAATGATACCGTCAAAAGCCTTGAAATAACGGACATGCCAATTTATCACAGCAATTCAGATGCTACCGGAAATTTGGCAATTAAGCGAACAGGATTGGAAGAAAAATGCCGGTTGATTGAAGAAACGGCAGAACAGGCAGGAGAGGATTTGAGCCAATATATTATCAAGTCTGTATGTTATGAGATTCCTGTTACATATCTGATCGCCTGTGAGGGTATGCCAATTGGAAAATCGGCATTTTATGAGATGCGCAGATTCTTCTTTTATCTGCTTGACCAAAATAAAGCAATGTGAAATGCGGAAAAAAAGGACATACTTTCATGATATTATTATATCATCGAAAAATGAAAAGTAAGCCACCGTTGGAGAAATCCGGCGGTGGTTTTTTAGTGCGGAGAAATGCGTATGGAACCAGAACGTATTTATTGGAATTGTCGCAGATGCGGAAAGAAAATCGAGATCCCGGCAGGCATGGGAGATCAGATTTTCAAATGCCCGATATGCAAAGAATTTTACAAATATCGTTTCCGTTCGGTTGAGATTGAGAAGATTGAATCACCGGAGCGCAGAACGGCATCTGGATGCAGGATATATTGACAGTGAAGGAAGTGAGTCAGCGTGAGCGAAAAAGAACGTAACATTGAATATCGTGGAAGAATCAAAATCTATACGGATGTGAAAGAAATCACAAGGAACAATGTTATCCAGGTTCTTTCTACTGCCATGACAAAACATGAGCTGAATCGCACGCAGATCCGCAACCTTATCAATTTTGAAAAAGGCGATCAACCACTTATGCGCGAGAAGAATGTCCGTAAGGATATTGATATTAAGTCGATTTCCAACCTTGCGCATCAAATTACAGAATTTTGGCTTGGCTATTTCTGGGGAAATCACATGGCATTTGTGCAGAAGTCGGACAAGCACCCAAAAGGTAGCAACCCGACAGATAGTGATTCTGCGATCACTCTTTTGAATGAAATGTACGATGCAGAGGACATGGAAAGCAAGGATCAGTTGCTTGCCTATTATCTGGAAGTGTGCGGCGTATGCTGCCAGCTTATTGACATTAAGCGCAACCCGGATGATGAAGATGCGGTGTTTGATCTTGTGACGCTGAATCCCCTGTATTCATTTGTTGTTTATTCTTCTGATGCGTATGAGCGACCTGTAATGGGCGTGTCGTATTCAGAGGATGAGAACGGTTCAAAGATTTTCACTTGTGTTACGGATGATGCGATATATGAAATCAGCGACATGGTTGAATTTGTTCACGGAACAAAAACCCGCGAGGGAAAGAAAATAACAGAGGGTAAGGACGGCGTACAGGTAAATCCGTTCGGCAGAGTAAATATCGTTGAGTTTGAACGTTCTACAGACCGGACCGGTGCATTCGAGCGTCAGCTTGATGAACTGAATGCCTTAAATATCCTTGAATCCGATCTGTGTAATGATGTGTCGCAGACCACACAGGCGAACTGGTGGGGCAATGACATTGAATTAGATACTGATGATAACGGGGAAGTAAAGGGACCGCAGGCTGGGCAGTGGATTTTAACAAAGACCAACGGAAACGGCAAACAACCAAATATTAAGGGACTGGTACTTAATTACGACTATACCGGCGTTCTTGCCAATATCCAAGCTAAGCATGACGGTATTTTGGAAAGAACGTTCACACCAAAGCAAACAGAGCAGAGTGGCGGCTCTACGACCGGAGCAACAAGCCTGTCAAGTGGATGGACTACAACCGAAGCTGTGGCTTGCAAACAGGCGGCAATCATCAAGAGAGGTTACAAAGAGAGAAACCGTCTTGCATTGATTGCAATTAAGAAATCTCCGGATACAGACCCGGAAAGCCCGCTTCTGGAATTAAAGAATAGTGATATTGAGATTCGACCAATCCGTCAGAAAACGTTCGATATGGCAACAAAGGTTAATTCGTTGGCTACTATGATTCAAAATCAAGTACACCCAAGAATTGCAATGGAGACTGTTGACCTGTTCAGTAATCTTGCCGAAGCTGTCGAGGATTCTGCGCCACAGATTCTCGAATATCAAAAGAAAATGAGAGAAAGCGGAAGTCTAAAAAGCAATCAGCAACAAAATGCAGATAAAGTTTTGAAAGAAACTGTTAATCCGGATTCCAAGCGGATTATGTCGGATTCATCCGACCAGACAGGAAACAGTCCGTTAAAAGATTTGTAAATAATATGCCAAGGATAGCCCGACGGGGCGAAAGCATCAAGCCTTAGATGTTTCCTTGGCATTTTCAATAAGGCAGATTACAAAAAGGCGGTAATGTATGGAAGAAATTTGGAAAGACATTGAAGGATATGAGGGAAGATACCAAGTCAGTAATTTGGGAAACGTAAAAAGCCTTAATTACGGAAATCATGGATATGAGAAAAATTTAACACCGAAAAAAAATAATAAGGGATATTTGTCCTATCAATTAACCGCTAAAAGAGTTTCGGAATATAAACAAGCACATAGACTAGTGGCGAATGCATTTATTGACAATCCACAAAAATTTCCATTTGTCAATCACAAAGATGAAAATCCGCTCAATAATTGTGTGGATAACCTTGAATGGTGTACACCTTTGTATAATGTCGAGTATTCCTTGATGCTACATCCTGAAAGAAGAAAGAGGGAAAAAATAAAATCATCAAGGAAATACAGAAGACATATGAAACATTTGATAAAAATGGACTTGAATGGAAATGTAATTCAAGAATTTGAGAACGTGTATTGTTATTGCAAGGACAATAAATTAAGCTGCTGGTCGATTATTCAGTGCTGTTATGGAAATAGAAAGACGGCTTATGGTTGTAAATGGAAATTCGCAGATTAGCGAATTTTTTATTTATATAGTCTAGGGAAAGACGTTAATATCGCACAAGACAAGGGAATGTCTATAAAAACGCAAACAAAAACAGTGCAGGGACGCACTTAAAAAAACGCAGAAAGCAGAGGTAACAAGATGGAAAAGAAAGAACTTTTGAAAATGAATTTGCAGCATTTTGCAGAACCGGTATCAACACCGGAGTCACCAAAGGACGAGCCGAAGCCACCAACACCGGAGCAACCAAAGGATGCTCCGAAAGATGAGCCGAAAAACGATGATCCACAGCCAACCCTTGAAGAACAGTTACAGCAGATGCGCATTGAGAACGCAAAGCTGAAAAAGGCACAGGAAGATGCTGCTACGGATGCTTCCAACTGGAAGAAGAAGTATAACGCCACTTTGAGTGATGCTGAAAAGTTGGCACAGGAAAAGGCTGATAAGGAAGCGGAAAAGGATGCAGAGCTTAACCGGCTCCGTAGAGAGAGTGCCGTTTCCAAGTTCGAAAAGAATTTCTTGACACTTGGTTACTCACAGGAATTAGCCAAGAAAGCTGCAGAAGCGCAGTTTGATGGCGATACAGACACACTTTTCCTTGTTCAGTCACAGGCGCAGGAAGCCATTTTAAAAGCAAAGGAAAGTGAGTGGTACAAAAACCGCCCGGAGATTAACACCGGGGTAAGTAATGGAAAAGATGATCCATTCTTACAGGGATTCAATTCGTAATATTAAGAAAGTAGAGGTAAAAATATGGCAGTAGTAAATTATGCAGAAAAGTACAGCCCACAGGTAGACGAGAGATTCAACCTTGGCTCTCTCACTGGCGGAGCAGTAAACAGCAACTATGATTTCATCGGTGTGGAAACGGTAAAGGTGTATTCCATTCCAACAGTCGGAATGAACGACTATAAGACAAATGGTTCTAACCGTTATGGCCAGCCGGACGAGCTTGGAAACGAAGTGCAGGAAATGACACTTTCCCGTGACAGATCATTTACATTCACTATCGACCGCAAGTCTTACGACGATACACAGATGACCATGGAAGCAGGAAAAGCACTCGCACGTCAGATTGCGGAGGTCGTTATCCCAGAGGTTGACATTTACCGCATCCACAAGATGGTTGCATCTGCAAAGAAAAAGAACATCGTGACCGGTGCAACAACAAAGACAAATGCATATGAGAACTTTCTGTCTGTGCAGGAGTTGCTTGATGACAATAAGATTCCGACAGCAGGACGTATTTGCTTATGTAGACCGTCTTTCTATAAGAACATTAAACTTGACGAAGCATTCACCAAGAAAGGTGATATGGCAACAGAGATCGCAATCAACGGCGTTGTTGGTGAGGTTGACGGCGTACCGATTGTAAAAGCGCCATCATCTTATTTCCCAGCGAATGTTGATTTCATCATCACAAACCCGATCGCAACCGTAGCACCTATGAAACTGGTTGAATACAAAATCCACCAGGATGTACCAGGTATTTCCGGTTGGTTAGTAGAGGGTCGTATCAGATATGATGCTTTCTGCTTATCACAGAAACTGGATGCTATCGGCGTACACGCTGTTGCAACATTGCAGAGTATTGCAATTACTACACAGCCAACCAAGAAAGCATATAACAAAGGCGAGAAATTTGATCCTGCCGGAATGATTGTAACCGCTACATACGATACTGGAACAGCAGTTGTTACAGATTATACATATGCACCGGATATTATTAATGAATCCGGCAATGTAACTGTAACTTATACAGAATGTGGTGTAACTGCAACCGCAACACAGGCTGTAACAGTTTCATGAAATGAGGTGCGGCATGATTAAGCTGGAAAAAGACGGTGTAATCATGGTTGTCTCAGAAGATATGGCAAACCTTTTTAAAAAAGAAGGGTACCGGGAAAAAGCGGCAGGCGTTAAGCCTGTCGCTCCTGTACTGCCGGTTGTTGAAATGGAAGAGACTGAAAGCCATGATAATGTCAAAGAAAATGAAATGCAGTATCAGAGATCGGAGATTACCCGAATGAGTACGGCTGACCTCAAAGAAGTAGCAAAATCCTTGGGGTTGGAAGTAACAGAGGAATCTACCGGAAAGATATTGAAAGAACAGATCATTGAAAAACTTGGCCTGTAAATGAAATGAGGTGGCGGGATGGCTGATATTGAAGAAAAACCAAAGGATGATGAGGTGACACTCACTCCCATGGAACAATTCAGAGAAGATATTAAGTCGATGATAACTGAATATGACGCAGAAATCAGTGTTTCTGGTCTGACAGTAAGCCTTGCCATTGAATCGTTTGAAACGCTTAGAAATTATCCGGGTTCATGGGATGAAGATAAGATTCTTGCGGACTTGGAGAAAAACAAAGCCAAGATCGCTATGGCTGCGATTGAAATAGATTCAAAGGGAGGGGCAGAAAATCAATTGAGTCATTCTGAAAATGGAATTTCAAGAACTTTTAGCGATTGCTTGATGGCTTATAAAGGAGTGATAGGATTTGCAAACTGTATTTAAAAAGAAAGGTTGGTGATCCGAATATCTCCCAACCGCAGGGTTAAGCGGTAAATATCGCCTATAGGGCATAAATAAAAGAAGATTGTGCGTGAACTGGTAAGTAATACTTACAAGTTTGCAGGCGGCGCACGTTGAGTGGTGGTGGGCGGTGCGCCATATTTTTGTTTGGAGGTAAAGAGATTATGGAATTAAAAGATACAGTTGAAATGATGAATAGTACCGATTATAAGGAACGTTTTAGAGCGGAATATCAGCAGGTGGTTAGTCGCTATCAGAAATTAAAGGCTATGCTTGAAAAGTGGGATGCAGGAGAACTTAATTTTGAGCCTACATGCCCTAGAAGCACTTACAATATGCAGATTAAGGCAATGACTGACTATATTGCAGTTCTTGAAGCAAGGGCAGTTATGGAGGGTGTAGACCTGTAATATCTGCTTGTAGTAGTTCTCCTTTTGTCATATAATGACAGTGAAAGGATGGTGTTTACTAATGACAAAAGCAGATTTTTTGGATAATTATTGGAGATTTTACCTCTCTATTGAACAACGATTTGCAGAAACTGAAAAATATGTGGATTTTGATAAAACAAATTTCAAGACTTTTTCGGTGACATATGCAAGTATGATTCGTGAGATTGGTTCAGAGGTGGATGTTACTTTTAAAGAACTATGCGACATAAAACGGGATGAAGATGCGAAAATTTCTAAATATAAGGAAGAAGTAATGCAACATTATTCTGATATTTTGTCTCAGAAAATAACTGTAGCAGGAATTACACTTACGCCCTTTGATAAATGGAGTGAAAAGACACCAACTTGGTGGAAAGCTTATAATGGAATTAAGCATGGGAGAGCCCAAAATTATAGGAAAGCAAATCTTGAAAATACTATAAATTCATTAGGAGCCCTTTTTATTATTGAAAATTATTTGCTAAAGAAAATCGTTGCTCAAACAGGAGAGCTTGATAATTTGCAAAAGAATTCATCTTTATTTCAGATGAAGGATTGGCCAACAAAAACAATAAATATGAGAGATTGTGTAATGACGATTTGTGGAGAACAAAATGCGTTCACTGAAAAAGAATAAGCAACCGTTCTATTACGCCACCTACGATGCCGAAAAAAAGATATATGACCGTGACGAGGACGGCAATATCAAGTACATAGAGATTGACGGAGAGAAAATCCCTGTCGAGATAGGAACAGAACCAGGTTATAATGACCCGGTTCTTTTTTATGCCAACATTTCCGCAGGCAAGGGCGATGTACAGACTGATGTGTTCGGAAGTAGCGTTGATTATTCCCGGACTATTTCTATTTGTGACATGGATTGCTCGATTACCAAGCTGACAAGGCTATGGATTGGCTGTGAGCCACAATACAACGAGGATGGTTCTGTAAATGGCGATAGTGCCAACTATGAGGTTGCTGCACCGCCTGCGAAAAGTCTGAATGGAATTGTGATTGCGATTAAGGAATTACCGGAGGGATGATATGGAAAACAGAAAAATCAATATCCTTGGAACTGAATGGAACATACATATTGTAAAAGAATTTCCAGAACATTTGAAAGAACATGAGGAAACCGCAACAGGACTTTGCAATGGCTTTGATAAGGATATTTTTGTAAAGGATATGTCTGATTGCGATTGCCAAAACAAAGAGCAGCTTATAAAAAATGTTTTGAGACACGAAATTCTTCATGCATTTTTATTCGAAAGCGGACTTTCTGAAAATGCCGGATTTTCTGGTTGTTGGGCGACAAATGAGGAAATGGTCGATTGGTTCGCTATCCAGTCTCCGAAGATTTTCAAAGTATATTCGGAGTTGGGACTTGTTGATATGCCGATTCCAAGTATTCCTCCATTGCAAACAGGCTCTTTCGTAAATGCAGGTGCAGCCGAAGCATTGAAGAACATTTCGGATGGGATAAGAAAAGCCGCTGAATCGGCAAAACGGGCGGGGTTACTGAATGAGTAAGACCATTTCATTCGGTCTATCCGTATCGGAAATCGACCGGGCAATCAAAGAGTTGCGAGAGTATCAAAACAGTCTTGATAGAAAGTGCGAGGAATTGTGCTTTGAATTATGCAAGGCAGGAATGCCAATAGCACGCTCGTACATAGGTGAAAGCGGTTTCGGTAAGTATATCCGCTTATCTTCTGAAATCACACCGGAGAAAGCTGGATGTAAAGCAATCTTTTTCATGGAAGATTCACAGAAGATTGTGAGCAAATGGCAGAACCAAGACGGCGTGCAGAGCAAAGAAATCTCTCCGGCACTCATGTTAGAGTTCGGTGCGGGACTTCCGGCGCAGAATCCGGCGGGCATCCCGGGAGTAGGCACTGGAACATACGGCACACACGGCAATGAGCCGGGATGGTGGTACATGGATTTACAAGGCGAATGGCACTATTCAAGTGGTACTTCTCCCAAAATGCCTATGTATTTTGCCGGTAAAGAATTAAGAAACAAGGTCTTGAAGATTGCAAGGGATGTATTCAAAGACTAAGTTATCCGAGGTGGGAAAATTCGTTGCACCCACGCGCCATGCGGCTAAAAGAGATGTAGCAGAAGCGACGGCTACCGGATAAGATCGGAGGCATAATGGCAGGATTCGACTGGAATGAATTTTATACGGTGTTTAGTACCAAAATGAAAAAAGCATATCGAAACTGTACAGTCGGTCGTTATGTTACACCTAAAAACACACAGTTCCCTTATCTGGACGTTGCATTGGGAGACAATGCCGGCGGCGATTATGAGTTATCCGGGAATGAGGGGAGTCAGCATCCACTTATTGTTATATCTGCCTATGCCACTGGATCAGCGGCAGATGGAATATGCAATGCCATGAGTCTAAAGGCAAAAGAAATTATGCTGTCCTATGGATTTCAGTGTCGCGGCGGACCGGCGCCGGTTACAAATGCTACAGACCCGAATATTTCACGTTGGGTAGGAAGATACCAAAGACTCTTTGGTAGTGAAGATAAATTATAAATAAAGGGGTCGAAATCGAACCCTTTAGATAAATGAAACTTGGAGCCGAAAGGCTCTTATTTTTATGTCTGGACGTTAAATTGAAAGGCGTTCACTGACCGCACAAAGTTATGCGGTAGAAAGAGAGGTTAAAATGGCTTCGACAAGTTATTTAGCTCGCGTAATTTATAAAGAGCATACTGACGAAACTGGAGAAACAGATTTTACAGGAACATATAGGCTAATGCTTCCTGCAAAATCTATTCCATCCCCGACATCAGCACCGAATACGGTAGAGAGCACAACACTTGAAGATGATACACAGACATTTGAAATGGGTATCAAAACCACAGATTCAAAGGAGTTTACAGGAAACCTTATCAAAGAGGATTTCGACAGGCTCTTAAAAGTTGAGGGAAAGAAATGCGATATTATGCAGCTTTACGGAACTGATGGGTTAGGCGGCGTAGCAAAATCCTGTTATGTAGGACAGATCACACCTACTGTTAATGACGTAGGCGGAGTTGATGAGATCCTTGAGATTACAGCAACGGTTGTACAGAATACATCTCCGAAATGGGTAACAGATGATTTTACCGTTGTTGATAACAAAGATGGATCATTCACTGTAACAAAAAAATCGTAGGTCAGTCGCTTAAAAAATCAAAGGCTGTTGCGGTTGACCCCAAAAATGAAACAGCCGAATAATTATCGATATTGCAGAATAGGGCGGTCTTAGGACTGCCCTTTCCCTATTGAGAGGGAGAAAGGGAAAGTATATGACAAAGATTAAACTTGGAGAAAAGGAACTGAATATCAAATTTGGGTATGAAGCTACTCTAAAGAGTGGGATCATTGCCAAAATTGTACAGTTAGATCAGATAGAGGACGGAGTTGAAAGCGTTAGTGCAGTTCTTATGCTTCTGCCGGAATTGATTCTTGTCGGTGCGCAGAAGTTCCATGAAAAAGAACTTGGATATGATCAGAACAATGAGGAACAGAAAGAAAAGCAGATGAAAAAAGTGTTTTCTATGCTGGATGATTACTTTGATCAGGAAGAAGCAGATGGAAATGCGTTGTATGAATCATTGCTGACGGAGATGCTTGCAAACGGTTTTTTATCCAAGATGCTCAATCAGGAGCGCAAGAAAGTAACGAAACGGAAGTAAAGACGGGAGAACCGGAAGAAATTACATGGGAAAGATATTGTACAGAAATCCGCCCATTTTGGCTTTTGGTAACCAAGGGATACGGATTTACTGTACATGACATAGATATGTCGTGCCCTGCCGACTTGCAGCCATATGCAGATTCTTACAGCCTTGAAAGAAGGCAACAAGACAACGAAATGTGGCTGTGGTTTGGCTCTTATGGGGTATCGGCGGTGGCAGTTGCTGTAGAACACTGTTTGTCTGGTAAAAAAGCAAAATCAAAATACATTGACAGACCTGTCATGGAACAGCAGGGTATCGCCGGAAAAGAAATCACGGACAAGGATATAAGGAAAGCAATTTTAACAGAAGAAATGTATATGGTAGCCGCAGAACGAAAAGGGTTGCCGGAAACAATAATTAAATAAACTTATTAAGGGCGGTAAGAGTCAAATCTTACCGTCTTTTTACTGGCTATCAGAGAGAAAGATAGTCACTAACCTAGAACAATTATAGGAAGTTGGTGCAGATATGGCAGATATTGATGAATTACAAATAAAAATAAAAGCGGATGCCGCAAATGCAAGTAAATCAATAGAAAGCCTTGCAAGTAGTATGCAGACATTGCGGAACAACATATCGTTTGACACTGCGAAACTTTCAAATATTGCAAGCGGAATCAGAAGCATTTCCGATGCAGCTACCGGATTCAAAGGTGGTAAATCTTCGGAAATCACATCAATGGTGCGGGCACTCAATAAATTTTCTGGTGTTGATGCAAATTCTATCCACGGAATATCTTCTGCTGTGAGAGATCTTGCATCTGGAATAGCAAGTGTTAAGGCTGTTGATACAAGCGGACTCACAAGCATGGTGTCTGCGTTGTCAAAAATTGGTGGCAAGGCATCTACACAGGCGACAAAGAATCTGCCGGCTCTTTCTGCACAGTTACAAAACTTTATACGCCAGATGAACAAGATAGGTGCATTGAATTTTGATATGACCAACATGAGTAATCTTGTAACGTCCATATCAAGGCTTGGAAGCGTTGCAAGCGGTCGTGCGGTAACTAATATACCTTTGCTTGCTGACAACCTCAAATACCTGTTTGAGACGCTTTCAAAAGCACCAAATGTATCTTCGAATATCATTCAGATGACGCAGGCGCTTGGCAATCTTTCCAACAGGTCTGGTGGCGCAATTTCTGGATTAAATACCAGCATCAGTAGTCTTTCCGGTTCTTTCCTTGGATTTAAGACATCCACAGGGAAAGCATTGATCGGACTCAAGTCATTCACAAGACAGATTTTGTCCTCTATGGGGATTTATCTTGGTCTGTACGGAGCGATCAGGGGAATAAAAAATGCAATCGACATATCATCCGCATTAACAGAGGTTCAGAACGTTGTTGATGTTACTTTTGGGGACATGTCAAAGAAAGTCAATGATTTTGCACAGGACTCTATACGACAGTTCGGTATGTCAGAACTGACACTGAAACAGACGGCAAGCCGATTCCAAGCAATGGGAACAGCCATGGGAATTGACAGCAGTTTGATAAAGAAAGCCAATGAGTTCTTGAACAAACAGACAGATGGCTATATTGGTCTGTCTGATTCCATGGCTGATGTGTCTTTGAATTTAACAAAATTAACTGCTGATATGGCTTCTTTGTATGACGTAGATCAGGATGTTGTGTCGCAGGATTTAGCTGCAATATTTACCGGACAGACACGTCCATTAAGAGATTACGGTCTTGATCTTACACAGGCAACCCTTAAAGAGTGGGCGATGAAACAGGGATTAGATTCTGATATTGCGTCTATGTCACAGGCTGAAAAGACAATGCTCCGGTATCAGTACGTCCTTGCCAATACGCAGACAGCGCAGGGCGACTTTGCGCGTACGGCCGATTCATGGGCGAACCAGATCAGAATTTTAAAACAGTCATTTGAACAGCTTGGCAGTGTTATTGGTGGGGCATTAATCAATGCTTTCAAACCATTCGTAAAAGCACTCAATTCTGTTTTACTGGTTGTTATCAGCTTTGTCACAAAGGTTACAAACGCTTTAGGCGCAATCTTCGGATGGAAATATGAGGATTCCGGCGCAGGACTTGCAGATAACTTTTCAGATGCGGCAGAGAGTGCAGATGATGTTGCGGACAGCACAGGACAGGCGGCAAAGAACATCGACAAGATGAATAAGGGCGTCCGTCAGTTTGACGAATTGAAACTGATTACAACAAATGATGGTTCGGGTAAAAAAGGTTCGGGCGGTTCCGGCGGCGGTGCATCCGGTGGTGCCAGTGGCGGCAAACTCGTCAAGACTGATACTATTTTCAAAAATTACGAAAGTGATATTAAAAATCTGAAACAACTTGGAAAATACATCAGTGATGCCTTATCAAAAGCTATGGAGTCTATCAACTGGGATAAGATTTATTCCAAGGCAAGAAATTTCGGCAAAGGCTTGGCAGATTTCCTTAATGGTCTTATCAATCCAAGATTGTTTGGAAATGTAGGAAAAACGATTGCCGGGGCACTGAATACGGCGATTTATGCCACCCTTTCCTTTGGCCAGACATTTGACTGGTCAAACCTTGGAAAATCACTGGCAGAGGGAATAAATAAATTCTTCAAAACATTTGATTTTAAAGCACTTGCAGAAGATATAAATACTTGGGTACAGGGAGTTTACAAGACAATTAAGACCATGATAGAAAATATCAAGTGGTCTGATGTTTGGAAAGGCGTAAAAGATTTTCTTTCAAACATTGATATCGAGACAGTTGAAATTCTTCTTGGAGCATTTGCTCTGAAACTTGCAGGCAAACTGTTAACAGGGAAACTTCTCAAGGAGACTATTGGAAAATTAATAGGAGCAAAATTCACAGCCGCTTTTGGTTCAACGGCGGTAAAATCATTGCTCTCTTATGCAATTCCTATTTCACTTGCTGTAGTAGTGGCAACGTTATCTTTTACGGTTGGAAAAGATAGCATAAAAAAAGATGCTAATAATTTAGAAAAAGCGTATGAAAAAGGCGGTTTTCTGCAATATCTTCAGGAAAGTTTTAAACAACTTCTTAATCCGTTTGAATGGATTAATACATATGGCGGTGGAGTTTTGAGCCATGATACTGTGATGGACAAATTAGGCATTGGAAATGGAATGAATGTTGATGAATTTGTCAAAAATCTGCCTAAAAAGGAAGATTACAAATCATTAGATGATTTCCAAAAAGCATTAAATGAGTTCAATGATAATATGCCTAATAAATTAAATGTACCTGACAGCTTTGATCTAAAGGCGTGGATAGATGAATGGAAGAATATAAATGGATTAGATGATGTAGATTTACGAGCAGATGTCGTCCTTCCAAATTTACAAGAGAAGATTTCAGAGTTCAAAGACAATGTAGAAGAATGGTGGGGACTGAATGTAGAACTTCCAGTTCATAACAAATTGACAACGACCGAAAATGATATTTCTTCTTGGTGGGAAGATGTGAAGAACTACTGGGGAGAAAAGAAACTGTCAGTGAAAGCAGAAATTGACAGTATAAGAGAAAAAATTAAAGAAAAGTGGGATGAAGCCTTAACTTACATTCAGGAGAATATTTTCCCGTGGTTCACAAAAGAAAAGTGGATGGAAGTAGGAAATGGAATAAAAGAGGGATTATCTGCTAAATGGGATGAATTTTCTGATTGGTGGCAAAAGACAGGAATATATAATTGGTGGGAAAATCATGTGAAACCTTGGTTTACAAAAGAAAAATGGGATGAACAGGGAGAAGGAATGAAAAAAGGTCTTTCTGAAAAATGGGACGAATTTAGTAACTGGTGGAGTACATCTGGAATTGGTTCTTGGTGGACAAATCATGTCGCCCCGTATTTTACGAAAGACAAATGGACATTCAGTGGCATTTCTGACGGATTGAAGCAGGCATTTGATAATGCTGTTGCAGGAATTAAGCAGGTATGGAATAATTTTGCAACGTGGCTTAATTCAAAACTGTCTTTTTCATGGGATTCTGTAAATATTGGTGGAAAAGAAATAATTCAAGCTGGCAATATTAACCTTGGAAAAATCCCAACGTTCGCTGCAGGAGGTTTTCCAAAACAGTACAGCATGTTTATGGCAGGAGAAAACGGCGTACCGGAAATCCTTGGAACAGTTGGAGGAAAGACAGCAGTTGCTGGGGGGCAGGAAATCACAGGTATTCGTGATGCTGTATACAGTACGTCACAGCAGGAAATTGCGTTACTTAAACAGCAAAATCAATTATTGCAAGGAATCCTCGAAAAAGAATTTGGTGTAACACAAGACCAGATAGGAAGAAGTGCTAGAAAATACGCAAGAGAATATTTTAATAGAACCGGAAGAGAAGCATATAGTTTTTAATGACAATAACCGTTATTTGTGGTAGAATCAATCTATCACAAATGACGGAGGAATGAGAAATGGAAGAGAAAAAAGAAACAAAACTATGTAAATATTGCCAAACAGAAATTCCGGCAAAAGCAAGGGTATGTCCGAATTGCCGGAGAGCACAGGGATTCAACGTAAAATTAGGCATACTTGTCATAGTCTTAGTTGTTATTGCGTACGCAATAGGAAAAAGTGGAAATAATACTGGAAATACTGAACAAAAAGGGAATGGAGTAAATGAAGCGTCGACAGAATCAGTTGTTCAAAATGATGTTGTAAGCAATAATAAAGAGCCAGAAGTAAAAGAGGTTTCTGATTCTGATTTTTCAATAAAAGAATATAAATATGAAAACCAGATAGGCGATACTTTGTATTTTTTGGTTATTACAAATAATTCTGATACAGATGTTTCGGTATCTGGAAATGCAACGGCAAAAGATGAAAGCGGTAATTCAATAGGAGCTGGAGACATGAGTATTGATATTTTAGGAGCTGGCGAAACATCTATTGGATACTTTTATTTTGATAGTGTTTCTGGAATTGACAAAGTAGAATATACATTGGATTATAACGAAAAGCCATATTATAAGCCAGTTGTAAATAATTTACTCGTTGAACAAACACTTAACAGCGAAAATGTAACAATATCAGTTACCAATAACGCGGAATATCCAGTACTTTTTGTAGAGGCATATGCATTGTTTTTTGATGGAAATGATAATGTTGTTGGCTATAATAGTACATATGTTACAGACTCGGATAGTGAAATAAAACCAAGCAAAACAATTTCTGCACAGCTTGACTGTTACAACGGATACGATCATGTAGAAGTGTATTTTACAGGGCGTGCAGACAAATAACTTAAAAATGAGATTTTATATGCAGCAAAAGGCATCCATCAGGGTGCCTTTTGTATTGAAGAAAGGGTGAAAAATATGACAATATTGATATGCATTATAGTATCTGCCATAACTTCTGTGGCGGTTGTAAAGTTATTTGCATACAGATATTTTGATGTAATCGACGATTATATGAAAGGAATGATTTCTGATGTTAAAGCCATTCTAAGGCAAACAACAAGAGATGAATAACTCTCCGAGAGACGTTGTTTGAACAATCTTTTTTTGCAATCGTATTTCTTTATCTGGAAAATGAACTATGTTATTTTGAAAAATATCAGTTTCATCAAAGCCAGAATAAAATGAATCATCAGTAAAATGAGCATCTTCTGGAATTTCAAGTAATCCTAAATGGACTAATGAAGAAATGGAGATGGATTTTTCATTTAATTTCATATTTGATGGTCCGGCCATAAATAGATTGCGTGCTACAATATTAAAAGAATCATCTTCTTTTGACACTGCTTTAATATTGCAAATTGGCTGTATATTAGCTACTTTGAATGTTTGCAACATTTTTGCATCATTTGAACTCATTTGTCCTATTATCTGCGCAAACGATGGATGAACATTTTTGAGAGAGTCAGTGCATGATGTAAGCAAATTAACAAAAAGTTTTCGGAGTTCTTCTTCTTCGACACAATATTTTGCTTCGTCCAAAGTTTTTAAGACTATTTGTGTGGTCGGCTCAATTTTACGTTCTTCTGGTACGGTTGATAAAGAATTTTCTAGTTCATTTTTGAAATTCTCTAATTCTATGGCGTATTTAATACGACGTTTTTCTGCTAATTGCGAAATGCCGCCAAATGCGAGATACCAACAATCAGCGAAGGTTTGACCTATTCCTTTTGTTGGTAGGTCGGTTAAATTTTCAATTGCATTGTCCACAGATTTTGGAACTTCTGGGAGAACATTTATTTTTGGCTGATCTTCAGACATTATTATCGTCTCCTTTTCTTTTGTAAGTTAAATGTAGTTATACATAATTGTAAATTGTTTTTTCATAAAAATCAATATAAAGTAGCATCTATCAAATCGGTAGGTGCTATTTTTGTACCCATTTTTAGGAGAATAGTCATGAAAAAATATAAACCAATAGACTGGGGTAAGTGCTCGGAAAACCGGACGCCAATAGGAAATCCGAATAATTGCTTTGTCGCGGATATTCTGCCGGATGGAAAAACTGAAATCTTATTTTTAAGTGATGATAACGGTGTTCGTATTTGTAAATCTGAAAGAGTAACTTGATTGGAGGTGGTCGCATGGCGTACAGCGGATGGCTGTTAAAGATTGGAAATTACACAGTGCCGATGTCGTTTATGAAAGCAGAGACATACAGTCCATATGTCAACATGCAGGATTTGGACGATTATACAGACGCCAACGGCTATCTGCATAGAAATGCCGTGGAATTAAAGGCACTAAAAGTTGAGTTTGAAACACGGGCTATGCTTACCAATAAGACTTTTAGTGAGGTTTTAAATAATATCAGAAGCCAGTTCACAAATGCGACAGGGAGAGCCTGCTATATCACAGCGTATATCCCGGAATATGACGATTATGTGACGCAGTACGGCTATATGGCAGATTTTCAGCCTACGATATACGGAACGTATGACGGAATGGTTCATTACAACTCAGTTCGGCTTGCTTTCATAGGAGGTGTGTACGGTGGTTAATTATAAATATGGCGACTTGTTCAAAAAAGATACGGTTGACAAACAGTTGTCCATCGTATCTGATGACGGAAAAATAAATATCACAAATACAGAGTTACACCAAGAAAAATTCGAATTGACCGAAAGTTTGTGTTCGGAACAGGAATTGACGTTTGGCTCATGTGAAGCTGCCATGATTAAATTCACGGTGTCAAATACATTTTTGCCAATGAAAGGCAGATGGATGACAGTAAGGATGTCTCTTGGTGGACATACAGATATCCCGTTCCAGTTCGGACGATATAAGGTTGATTCTGATACGCCCACGGCAGACAGGACGTGCCGTGATGTGGTTGCATATGACGCTCTTTATGACATTTTAAATGCAGATGTGGCAGCATGGTACAACACTGTATTTCCATCCCATAAAGAGCAGCGGAAAGATAAAGATGGAAAAACCACGACTGTTACCGTTTATGATCCAGTCACAATGAAAAAATTCCGGAACAGCTTTTTTAAGCACTTCGGGATTAAGCAGGCAGATATTGAACTTATCAATGACGATATGTCCATTGAAAAAACGATTGCGGTTGCGGCATCCGGCGAGAAGAACTCTGATACGGAAGAAATAAGCACTGTAGGCGAGACTATAAGTGGGAAAGAGGTATTATCCTGCATCTGTGAAATCAATGGCTGCATGGGGCACATGGGGCGTGACGGGAAGTTTCATTATATATACCTGGAGCAGAATATACAGGGACTTTATCCGAGAAACGATCTTTATCCGGCAGATGATTTATTCCCAAGAGATCCGAAAAGCAACCGGATTGGGAAAGATTTATATATAACGGCTGAGTATGAAGATTTTCTTGTTAAAACGATCAATAAGTTACAGATCCGGGAGCAGAAGAATGATATCGGCGTGATCGTGGGTACTGGAGACAATGCTTATGTGATTGAGGATAATTTTCTTGTCTATGGCAAAGGCACAAAAGAACTGAAGGGCATTGCAAAAAATATTCTTTCCAAGATCAGAGGTATTGTTTACCGCCCGTTTACGGCGGACTGCAAAGGAAATCCGTGCCTTGAGGTCGGGGATGCAGTGCGGCTGCCGACAAAATACGAGTTGATTGAGTCATATATCTTTAAAAGAACCTTAAAAGGTATACAGGCTTTAAGGGACGATCTGGAAACAGACGGGGAAGAGTACCGGACCAGTAAAGCCAATGGTGTACATCGGAGCATTTTGCAGCTGAAAGGTAAAAGCAATGTTTTAGAGCGGACGCTCGAAAAAACACAGAGTACGATTGAAGAAAAAGAACAGGGGCTGATATCGCGGATCTCACAGACTGCATCAGATATCCGTCTGGAAGTAAAGGATACCAAGGAAGGGTTGGAATCTTCTATAAATCAGACGGCCAGTGAAATAAAGATGACGGTAGCCAGTTACGGGGATGTATGGGACACGACAGGATATGACATAGCAGTCACATCTTACGGTGCACCGGACTCGATTTTAGATTCAAAAGGCAATAAAGTTTATCCTGCGGATAAGTATAAAGGAAAATATTATCTGGATCAGAAAACAGGATATCTCTATTTGTCGGATGGGTCTTCGTGGAATAAAATGAAAGAATTGCAGAAGGTTTCCAAGAAATTAGAGGCTTCCATCAATATAGAAAAGGATCGGATAACAAGTCTTGTAAGCGAGACAACAGACGGCAGTAATCCGTCCTCCTTATTTTCGAAGATCACGCAGACGGCAAGAGACATAACCACAGAAGTGAATCGCGCAAATGACGCAGAGGGGAAATTATCCTCAAAGATCACACAGACGGCGGAATCCATAAAAACACAAGTGGCAAAAGCGCAGGATAAATGGGCATTACCGAATGGGGTAACAAAGGAAGAAATTCTTTTTGGATATGGGAGTCCTCCGGCAAAAAAAGATAGTGGAAACTACTTATATTATCTAAATCAGGACAGTGGAAAATATTACAACAGAGATTCTGTAGATTCTGATTGGAAATATGTTGGGAAATTAACCAAGATAACGGATAATTTATCATCAAAAATAGAGCAGACGGCAAAATCCATAAAAGCAGAGGTTTCCGAGAATTACACCACAAAAGGAGATATGAAGTCAGCGTTAGAATTGACAGCAGACGGTATTCGGTCAGAAGTCACTGCTTCTTTAAAAGCATGGGATATCGGGGAATACGATATTACCTATTATGGTTTTGGAAATCCGGAAAAAACGTATCCGGCATCGTCATACTATAACGGAAATACTTTTTTAAATCAGAATAACGGATATTACTATGGCTGTGAGCCGGATGGCAGTTTAAGCAGCGGCAAATATAAGTGGACATTATTGAAGAAATTCAAACAGCTTGCGTCAAATATGTCCAGTGCAATTACGCAGACATCTTCTCAGATCAGCTTAAAAGTAACAAAAAACAGTGTTGTATCTGAGATTAATCAGTCAGCCGAGGGAATCAAAATTAAAGCGAATCTGCTTGAATTAAAAGGATCCATGGAAATGACCGGCGGATATGTGCACATTCAGACAAAAGAATCCACAGCAAACCTTATTGAATTAAAACGAAGCGGTACGCTTATACAGATGGGAACGGATGGTTTTCGAACGGTAGAAGGAACGCTTGAAAATCCAATACATCAGTGCATAGTTCAATATAACCAGGTTGCCTTGTATAAAGGCGGGGCAGGAAACGACCAGTTAAGTATTCATCTAAACGGAGATAACGGTACCGGCGGATTTAGAGGTGGTGTGATTGACGGTTCAGATAAAAGGCTGAAAAATACGATCTCAGATCTGGATAAAAAGCAGTCTTCGGAATTTATTTATTCTTTGAGAGCAAAATCGTATCGTTACAATGCTGAAAAGAAAGGATTTCATCATGGATTTATTGCGCAGGATGTTTTGAAAGGTGCGGAAAAAGGCTGGAATATTTGCCCTAAAACGTTTTCTGACAGTGATGGAAAAAGGTATTACGGGCTGAAATATACAGAACTGATTGCTGATCTGGTTGCTACGGTGCAGCTACAGCATGATGAGATAGAACAGTTGAAAGTAAAGGTGAGCAATTTATGATAAATGCAAAAATTCGGGAATTTGAAAACGATATTATAACTTACGTAAATGTGTGTGATGATATCCCAATCGAAGCTAAGTATCTGGTGTTTAAGGATATTCTGAATCAGATTAAGGAAGAGGCAAACAGGCATGTTGCAGCCGAGCAGGATCAGATGAGGATTGAAAAGGAAAGGGAGAGTGAGGAACATGAATAAAGCGCATATTGATATTAATTGGGAGAATTACCCGAGTGATGAAACTCCGGTCAATGAAAGAAACCTCAATAAAATGGATGGCTCGATTGATATCATTGATGATCGTGTAATCACTCTTGATACCACGAAAGCCACAAAAGCAGAGGTAGCAACTCTTGTTGCAGACGTGACCTTTGAGGAATCGACCGGAATCATCACGGTTATAAAAAAGAACGGTTCTAAGGTTACAATCGATACGCAGATGGAGAAAATTGCAGTCAATTTTGATTACAACCCGATTACACAGCAGATTATCCTGACTTTGATCGATGGCACGAAGCAGTACATAGATCTTTCTGCATTGATTACGCAGTATGAATTTCTTGATACAGATACGGTTACGTTTTCTGTCGATTCATCCGGGAAGGTGTCTGCTGTCATAAAAGACGGCAGTATACAGGAACGGCATTTGAATCCGAACTATCTTGCAGCTATCAAGGTAGAAGTGGCAAAGGCACAGGCGAGCCAGTCCGCAGCAGCGACATCAGAGAGTAATGCATTAAAAAGCGCGAAGGCGGCAGCATCCAGTGCATCAGCCGCAAAAGCGTCAGAGACAAATGCAGCATCCAGTGCATCGGCGTCAGCCACATCAGCTAAAAATGCAAAGACTTCTGAAACCAACGCAAAAGCGAGCGAGACTAACGCAAAAGCCAGTGAGACATCCGCCGGACAGTTTGCGACCACAGCGGCAAGTAAAGCGACATCCGCCAGTCAGTCAGCCGTTACCGCCACAGATAAAGCTGCGGTTGCAGCACAGAAAGCATCTGAGATCATTGGCAAAGCTGAATCTGCCGCAGAAAGTGCAGCCAAGGCGCAGAGTTATGCTGTGGGCGGCACCGGGAGCAGAGACGGAGAGGATTCCGACAATGCGAAGTATTATTTTGAACAGGTAAAAGATGTGTCCGAAGCTATTAAGGGCGGATTGCAGCCGAGAGGAACGGTGGCTTTTGCAGATCTGCCACAGCTTGCGGACTGTGTTGCAGGATGGATGTTTAATATTTCAGATGAATTTACGACCACCGCAGATTTTAAAGAGGGAGCAGGGAATACAGTTCCGGCGGGAGCGAACATCTACAAAACATCGGATGAAAAGTGGGATGTGCTTGCCGGTACGCCGGTTACTGGCGTGAAAGGTGCGAAAGAAAAATCATACCGTCGGGGAAATGTGGTACTGACAGCAGAAAATATCGGTGCGGTACCATCTGGTGGAAATACAGCCGAGAATACAGTAGCTTTTACAAGTAGTGATGCGACAGATGAATCAGCGTCAGCATGGACGAATGTATCGAAATTATCAAGTGGTGAAAAACATTCTTCTATTTTTGCAAAGATGTCACAGATGTTCAAAAATGTGCGGTATCTCTATAAAATGCTTGGAACGACGGATATTTCTAAGATTGGGAATGGGACATGCACGGGAGCAATATCATCGTTAAACGACGGTTTAAAGAATATGTGTTTTACCGCAATCGGCTTAAGTAATCGTGGTATAAATGTAGAAACGAACTATTCCAATCTGTATATTAGTAAATTATTGAAAATTGGGGTTATTTCTATCGATATAACAGGAATACCGATAGTAGCATATAATTTTACTAATGTGTTGGATATTTCTGATTTATTTATATTGGATGATGTTACTCCGATGATTACATATAGTTATGACAATCAATCACTTCAAATTGATGTGAATAAAGCTAACAATGTAATTCGTATTTATGGAGATCAAACATGCACAATTTCACGTATCAGAGCACAGATTGTTGTTATGTTAGCGTGATATAGTTCCTTGAATATAAATTGTTGTGCCAGTAGGGATTAATTCTACAATTTTATAATCAGAAAATTTTACAAAAACAAGCCCGTTGTTACCATCAACAGTGATACCGTTATTATCATAAGTAGGATTATTATAATATGAATCAAGCACGGTATTTGTTCCAAATACACCTAAATGTGTTATATTAAGTGATCTGAAATCACCGATATATATTGCATTTGTTGCATACCAACCGTAGATGCCTTTTCCGACAGTGAATTGAATAATAAAACTCTCTAACATTAACTTCTTTAAACCGTCGTTTAACGAAAACAGGAAACTTGGCACAAATGTAAATGAAAGTAGAATTAGAATAAAATAAAGAGCCCAAGAGCCGATTACATGACCATGTGTTGTGTAGCCGGCTCTTTTAAATAACATGCCTACGGGCAGAAAGGAAAATTATGCACTTAAAATTCATCACAGATAACTGGCAGATATTTACCGCCTTTGCAACTGCAATCGCATATTTGTATCGCCAGATTATCGCCACAAGAAAAGGCATCCGGGCACTTCTAAGGGCGGATCTGATCCGTCTCTACAATAAATACCATGATGATCTTGGGTATTGCCCGGTATATGTTAAACAGTCCTTAGAGGACGAGTATCAGCAGTACCATGCCTTAAAAGGAAATGGTGTTGGAACCAATTTATACCACGCATTGATGGCTCTGCCAACGGAGCCACAGGAAGGAGAATAATTATGTTAAAAAATTCAGTATTCAAACCATCAGTAGATACACAGAAATGGTTGAAAGCCGCAGGAATCAGAGCGGTAAAGACCATGGCACAGGCTGCGATTGCTGGAATCGGAGCGGCGGCAGCAATGGGACAGGTTGACTGGAAGTATGTTCTGTCGGCATCCGCGCTGGCAGGTGTGTTGTCTATGTTAATGTCAATTACCGGAATCCCGGAAGTAGAAAGTGAGGAATAATTATGAGAGATATTAAAGCATTACACCCGGATTTACAGGAGAAAATCGCACTTTTACAGAAGAAATGCGCGGCTGCCGGAATTACGATCGGCATTGGAGAATGCCTGCGGACGAAAGCAGAGCAGGATGCTTTATATGCAAAGGGCAGGACAAAGCCGGGAAAGATTGTCACAAATGCAAAAGGATCCAGTTACAGTTCCATGCACCAGTGGGGCGTAGCCTTTGATTTCTATTTAAAGATGGATGTGGACGGGGACGGCAGCATTTCGGATGATGCATTTAATAATTCTACAGGATTATATGATAAGGTAGGAAAAATCGGGCAGAGCATCGGCTTAGAGTGGGGCGGATCATGGAAATCCATTAAGGACAGACCGCATTTCCAGTTACCAAACTGGGGCAGTACTCCGACAAAGTTAAAAAAACTGTACGGCACACCGGAAAAATTCATGGCTGCCTGGAAAAAGAGTGGACAGGCTGTCACAGCCGCCAAGACCGAATACAAAGCCGGAAACTGGTACCGTGTCAAAGAAGCTGTCCCGGTCTGCAATGGCTATTACGGCGAGCATGGCAAGTACATTTACTTATCCAATCAGATTAAGACATCCTGCGACAATAAGGGCGGTATCGGATACCTGAGAAAAGGTGCTGACATTAAACCGGTAGAGGTCAGAAAGTTCGATGATGGATCCGTGTGGTTTAAGCTGGATGCCACGATTGCATGTCTGGTTGTGGGCGTGGATGGAAGAGTTTATATCGGGTAATGAGAGCGAGCCGGCATAGGTCAGTCCTTTGCCGGCTTTTACCAATATTTACCAGTATATTTCCGTGGTTTCACGCAATATAATAGTATTCATGAAACTATTAATTTGGCAGGAACGAACGAAAAGGGGCGTGACCTTGCGCGAATTGTCAATGCGTACCGGAATCAGTAAGAGCGCCTTGGACAATTACGAGAATGGTATCAGATACCCCAATATGAATCAAATGGAGCTAATCGCAAAGGCTCTTAACACATCTATTTCAAATCTTTACGAATCCCAATACAAATAGTTGTCCACATATGTGGAAATAAATTACAATGATATTCCATTTTTAAACATGTAGTGATAATATGTAGATACGAAAATTGTAGATTACAACTGTTAAAATTTGCCTATTGAAAAATACGAACAGGTGTTCTATAATTTAAGCAAGGACATTTTCGGGGAACTTATAAACTGGCGCATGGTACATAGGAGAATGGGTTAATATGGAAGATGAAAAAGAATATGAAGCAATGACTAATGAAGAATACAGAGAAGAAATAAAAAAGATTTTTGATGGAATGCAAGAAAATTATAAATTAAGATGGTTTTATATATTTATAAGTGAAAAAATAAAAGGGTAGCAAAGGCTACCCTTGGTCTTTATTGGATTGTTCAGATAATGCTTTAGCTTGTATTTCCAACATATTTAGCATTTCTGGATTTAATTTTTCAGCATATGCAAGTAGACGCATGAGTCTGGAATTGTTACTTGCTCTTGCAAGCAAATATTCATTACCGGATAAGAAATCACGGTCTACACCATATTTATCAATAAGCGCATCCATAAATTCTTTTGAAATACAATCATCTTCATGTAAGGCACTTACTTCTGTTTTGCAAAACTCTTTATAGTCTAAATTATCTATAATGAAATCGTTGCGATTAATTTCTATGGAAAAAGAAGATTGCAAATATTTTTCAAATGCAGTCATTTTCTGCTCTAAACTATTCCGATAACTTCTAAATTCAAAGATACTATCAGTACGCTCTTTATCAGCAATAGAATACGGTTTAAAGAAAGGGTATTTTTCTTTTATCTTTAAAAAACGCTGATGGAATAACTCATGTTCTTTTCTTGATTGTGTTGAAAGAGGATCGTCTCCAAATCCGCATACAGGACATATCGAAAAAATAGTATTTCCCAACAAATAGTCTGTTGTCACATTTAGAAACTCTGCAATTTTTACTAATCTATCTGACGGAAATTTTCCCTCTTTTAATTTTCTTATATATCCATTCCCGAACCCGCATGAGGTTTCCAATTTCGAGATAGGTATTTTCTTTTCTTTGCACAATTTCTTTACCAACTCAACGCTATCCATAATTACCTCCAAAAATAAAATTAGAAAAAGGTCTAAAAAATGCTTGACAAATTAGAGATAACTCAATATACTTTATTTAGACTTAATTCTAAATAAAAAAGAGATACCTCTAAATATTAACTCTGGACAAGTATATTTTAGAGTATTCTCTAAGTAATGTCAAGGAGAAAAGTCTAAATTTAATGGAATGGAGGTCTAAAAATGCTTGAAAAAGTTAAGGAACTGGCAAAAGAAAAAGGGTTAAGTATTGCCGCACTGGAAAACAAGGCTGAGATTGGCAATGGAACAATTAGCCGTTGGGATAAAAGCAAGCCTAACCTTAAAACACTGGAAAAAATTGCAGCGGTATTAGATGTTTCAGTTACAGACTTATTAGAACAGGACGTGTAAAAGTTAAAAATTAGGAAAACAACGGAAAGGAGAAGCATGAGCGAATTAGTAAAGGTTGGAACAAAGGAGTTGCCTGTTATTGAATGGAATGGGCAAAGAGTTATTACTACAGCGCAACTGGCAGACATCTATGAGGCGACAGAGGTGCAAATTAAACAGAACTACGGAAACAACACAGGGCGTTTTGAGGAGGGTGAACATTTCTACCTGCTTAAGGGAGAGGAATTGAGGGCTTTTAAGAACATGGTAGAAAAATTCGACCTAGTTGGAAAGAATGCTCCGCAACTTTATCTCTGGACGCGCCGCGGAGCAAGTCGCCATTGCAAGATGCTTGGAACGGATAAGGCATGGGAGCAGTTCGATGTTTTGGAAGAGAATTATTACAATCCGCAGGGACAGTACGATATGTCTAAGTTGTCGCCAGAATTGCAGATGTTCCAGAAGATTTTCAATTCTGTAGCGGAACAGCAGTTAGAACAGAAGCGACAAGCAGGGCAGATGAATCGCATTGAGCAGAAGCAGGATGCCATCGTGGAAACATTTCAGAAAACCGATGATACGGAAGATTTTCAGAAATGGGCGAATGACCGTATTGCGCAGATTGCAGAAAGCCCGAAGTTTGATAAGGGATATGGAAGGAACAAGAATTATTCTCTTGCACGAACTGAAAGCTATGAAAGGCTAAAGCAGAAAAGAAACTGTCGCCTTGATGATAGGGTTCAAAAAGCAAAGGGCAGAGCATTGGAAGAAAGACCGGACATTAAGAAGTCCGAACTGGATAAAATCAATAAGATTTACATAATTGCCAATGACAAAGACTTGAGACCAGCTTATGAATTGGTAATTAAAGAAATGATGGTTTATTACTGTGTATCAGATTGAAAGGGAGGTTTGAAATGAGTCATTTTGAGTACAAAAAAATCAATTCAAGGGTAATTTGTGGCGAAAGCGAGTATTTGGCGAAAGCTGATTCTGCAGAAACACTTAGAAGCATTTTCTTAAATAAAGAAACGAGATATGAGATTTCGGTAAGCGATGTAAAAATACAGACAGCGGATGGAACTTATACACCAGCTATGCTCTTTACATATTGTATGGAAGATGAGGATAGTGGAACACATTTCGTAGATGTTGTTATAAGTCAGTTACTTGGCACATTTGTTTCTGACTGGTACTAATGGAAAACTGTGTGAAATTAAAAATGAAGATAGGAGGTATTCATGGATAGACAAATGAACATTGCTTTAAGAAAGACATTAGATCAGATCGGCGTAAAACATAGCCTTAAAGGTTACGGTTACATAATCAGTGCAGTTGAGAAATGTCTTGAAAACAGAAGTAAACTTATCCGCATTGTTAAAGAACTTTACACTGAAATTGCAGAAGAAAACAGCGATACAGTCTGGAGAGTAGAAAGATCAATCCGGCACGCGATAGAAGTTACTTGGACAAATGGCAATACAAATGCAATCAACAAAATTTTTGGTTACACGGTTTCAGTGGAAAAAGGGAAACCGACAAATTCAGAGTTTATCGCATTAATAACAGATTTTGTTTCCTTATACGGTGATGAGATTGCCAATGGTTCCTATAAGTGGCATGAGTGAGGTGCTTATGAAGAAGTTTGCAAAGGGAATTGAATTAACCGGAGCATTACTCTTTTTCCTCGGAATCAGTGCTGACGCGACAGTGAATCCGATGGTAGCCATTCCTGTACTAAGTGGTTTACTGATGATCTGTATAGGATGCAAATTGGATGGAGACTGGCAGGAAGTAGAAGAAATTGTTGAGGATCATGTTTTCATTGCTGATGAAGAAACAGACGATGGAATTGTTTATATCTGTGACAGCAGCGAGGATAAAGAGAAACTTCCTTATTATAAAAAAGTTATGAAAAAGAAAAGGAATCATCCGAACCGACCAAAGCTGAATGATTCCAAATCAAAGCAATAGCAAAAGCTATTTGTGTCCATTTTAGCATAAGAAAAGGAGAAATTCAAATATGAGAGCAGAAAACAATAAAGTGGAACTTACAGGAACGATTATCACAGAGCCGGAATTTAGCCATGAGATGTACGGAGAGGGATTTTATAATATGTTCCTCAAAGTGGATAGATTAAGTGGGGCGGCTGATATTATCCCATTAATTATTTCAGAGAAATTAATCAATCTGAATGATAAATACACGGGCACTGCCGTTAATGTTTCCGGTGTGTATCGTTCTTATAACAAACACGAGGAAAAGAGAAATCGTCTGTTACTAGATGTATTTGTCTGTGAAATCGAAAAAGCGAATCCGGGAGAGCATACAGATTTGAACAATATCCAGCTTGACGGATATGTATGCAAAGAACCGACTTACAGAAAAACACCACTTGGAAGAGAAATTGCAGATTTGTTAATCGCAGTCAATCGTTCCTACGGAAAATCAGACTATATCCCATGCATTGCTTGGGGCAGAAATGCAATGTTTGTAAGTCAGTTGGAAATGGGAACCCATATTGAGATTGGTGGACGCATTCAGAGCCGTGGGTATGTAAAGATGCACGAAGACGGGACGGAAGAGCAGAGAACAGCATATGAGGTGTCTGTGAGCAAAATTAATGTATTAGAGGAGGAAAATTAAGATGGCAGAAAATACCGTTACAATTTCCGTTGAGGAATATGCAGATCTGGTTGCATGCAGGACGAAAGTTCATACAGCATGCGTGATTATCACAAATGAACACAAAAAAGACATTGAGTTGTTTGGAAGCAAGGGAATGACTCTCAATGCAGAGTTGATTGAGACTGTTCTTGGATATGTTGCCGATGAAGCGTGTTTTGAAGAGGCACTTAAAAAATATAAAGAGAGAAAGGAAAAAGAAAATGAAACTGAAAATTAGATCGTTACATATGGAGAATTTCAAAGGGATTAAGAGCCTTGATGTGAATTTCTCCAATAAGACAAGTATTAAAGGGCAGAATGCATCCGGAAAGACAACAATCTTTGATGCGTTTACATGGCTTCTGTTTAACAAGAACAGTGCCGGAGAGGAAAAGTTCAATGTACGCCCACTGGATAAGGACGGAAAGCGCATTGACAATGTAGAAATTAATGTTGTAGCGGTTCTGGATGTAGATGGCAAGGAAGTGGAACTTTCCAAGACGCAGAAACAGAACTGGGTTAAGAAGCGCGGCACTGACACTGCGACTTTGCAGGGAAATGTCAATTCGTTTGAAATTGACGGCTATCCGAAGAGCGAAGCTGATTTCAAAGAATATGTTTCCGGACTGGCGCAGAGCGAGGATATGTTCAGGATGCTGACCAATCCGACTTATTTCTCTTCTCTGAAATGGAAAGATCAGCGAGACATTCTGATGGAACTTGTTGCTGATATTTCTGATGTAGAACTGGCACGGACAGATGCCAAGTATACACCATTACTCGGAGAATTGGAGAAAGCACCGTCTACAGACGATATTCGTGCCAAGTTTTCCAAGGCTTTATCTGAATGGAAGAAGAAACAGGCTGAAATCCCTGTCCGTATCGATGAAGCCGAAAAGTCAAAAGTTGATGTGGATGTAGCAGAGCAGGAACTTGCCAAGGCTGATCTGACAAGAAGAATTGCTGAATGTGACAAGAAGATTGAGAATGCCGGTAGTGCGTTGGGCGATTTAAGAAGTAAGGAAATGCAGCTACAGTTCGATATGTCCGGCATTGCACAGACCATGAATAACGAACTTTCTGCAAAACGCAGAGAGCTTGACAACGTAAAGGTTGATGCAACGCGCGAGTTCAACGACTTACATAATCAGATTCAGACCGCAGAGAATCAGATCAAGGCGAATGAGAAGATTATTGCCGATACGGATGCAGAGCGGAAAAATCTTGGCGTTGAATACAATGCGGAAAAAGCCAATGCATTTGACGAGGCACCATATCTGTTTGATGAAACCAAGTGGGTATTCGACGAATCTACAACAGTTTGTTCCTTATGTGGACAGAAATTGCCGGCTGATAAGATTGAGTCTCTTAAGGTTGATTTTGAGCAGAAAAAGGCAGATGCCAAGGCACGCGCGGACAAGCAGTTAGAGGATGCACACAAGGCATTTGATGATGCAAAGAGCGGAAAGCTTAAGGATTTGATTGCCAAAGGTAACAATTGCAAGGCTGATATTGAGCGATTAACAAAGGAAAATGCTGATTTGCAGGAATCCATTGGAACGCTCAAAGAGCAGGAATCCAAGGCACTTGCAAAGCAGAACGAATATGCAAAGCAGTTATCCGAGATCCCGGCAGAAGCTGATTATTCGCAGAATGAAGAATATGTGAAACTGAAAGCAGAGTGCGACAAGGTTCTTGCTGAAATCGAAAAGTTGGAATCCGAGGGTGCAGACAAGCTTGTTAATGATTTGAAAGCCGAGAAATCAGATCTGCAGGCGCAACTTGACGAAGTGAATAAGGTTATTGCGCAGGCGGCTAACAATGTGGCGATTGATGATCGTATCGAAACGCTTCATGACGAGCAGAAAGAGATCGGGCAGAAAGTTGCCGATCAGGAACAGATGCTTTATCTCTTGGAAGAGTTCATTCGTTTCAAGCTGAATAAGGTTTCTGAATCTATCAACAGCCATTTCAAAACAGTTAATTTCAAACTCTTTGAAACGCAATTAAATGGCGGTCTTAAAGATTGTTGTGAATGTACTGTAAATGGCGTTCCTTATTCGACTTTGAATAGCGGTCACAGAATCGTAGCCGGACTTGATATTATCCGTTCTCTTAGCGAATTGTACGGTGTGAGTGTACCGATTTTCGTTGATAATGCAGAATCGCTGAATGAGTTCAATGTGCCGGATATGGATGCACAGTTAATTCTTTTGAGCGTTTCCGAGGACAAGCGGTTGAAAGTTGAAGCTATATGATATGGACTATCCAATAAATGCAAAGGCAATCGAAATCATTGACAAATACATGGAAGCAGGGGAACCGCTTGAGCCTGGAACTGAAAGGATTTGTATGGCTACATTCAAAGTCATGTGTGAAGAAGTATTTCATAAGAAATGTGTTATGCGTTTGGTACATAGAAAAGGCGAAGAACCCATGTTTACCGAGTGGGATATGAAATACGATACATATTTTCAGGGTAACATGTTTTATTCGTTTTCTTTTCTCGGCGGAAAATTCGGTTCCGGGTATCGGTACTTTCTAAAAGGAAAGTGCGAATTATATTTTGAAAAGCGCGCGGGGCAGATAATAAGCCTGTTTCTTTCGGAAAGTTACGGAAGTATCGAAGATGCAATACTTAAAACCGACTGTTTCTTGGAACTGTGGAATGTATTTGAAAAATGGTTCGATGATAGGAGAAATAAATTCATGGAGAATATGAAAGCAGATATTCAAGAGATTCGGAGCGTATCGGTAAGGAAAACACCACAATCGCATGGTGGTGTGGCTAATCTGCTGAAAGTTCTGACAAAGACAATGGAAAAGCAAGGTTCTGATATTACAAGCATTGCAAAGGTGCAGTATGCGATATGTGTGCAGGCAGGAATCTATATACCAGACGAGTTTATCAGAGACGTGGCGGTTACATTGGATATGCCAATCAACAATGCGGAAAGCGGGGGTGTCGAATGTCGAGAGTAGGAATTGGAAACAACGTTACACAGCCGGATGCACGGTGTATGTCATGCAAGCGTTGGAAGAGTGCAAGCAAGAAAGGATTTTTTGATTTTGCGGAATCCGGACATTGTTCTCTTCCGTATTGCGAAAAAGATACGGGAAATAAAGGAAAGAGGGGTATGCATAGATGAAAATTAGACTTTCTACAGGCGGAATGAATATTGCCGTTGATGTTGGAGATAAAGCGAATTATCTCTTTACCCGAATTGCTAATCAGCTGATTTGTAATGCGATTGGAGATACCGAAGCAGAGAGAGTTGTTGAAAAACTGAAAGAAAATGCACAAAAGAAAGAGATGCCTGCAATGCGAAGTCTGCCTGAAGAACCAAAATCCGGTACCGAGGAAAAAGTTACAGAAGAGTATCACGGATTGACGTACAGGGGGTTTGTCTATTGGAAATGTAAGAAATGTGGTTCGGTTAGAGGTTTCTGCTTAAAGAAAGAGAGCAAAGGCATCCATTGCGTGAATTGTGGAGATGATTCACTTTTTGACGAACCATTGAAACCGATTTATGCAGATTGTGAGTGCGGAAAGCGTTTCAAGTACATGACGAACATGGATGAGGAAATGTTTGATATGAATTGCATTGAGTGTGGTGCACCGATTCCTATTAAGTGGAATGACCATGATAAACGCTATCAGACCATCAAAAATTAGAGAGTGAGGTATCAGAATGAATTATATCAAAGCAAAGTTTCCAAACAGCGCTAGAAGCTATACATACCGCACCGAGGATTCCGTAAAAGCCGGTGACACGGTTGTAAATGCCAAAGGCGCAAAGTTGACCGTTACGGATGAAACCGTGGATATGAAGTGGGTAGAGACCTACGGTGCTGACAAGGTGGCAGTTGTGAAGAAATATGAAGAGCTGGTAGATGCCGGAGAAAGCGAGGGCGAACATGAAGCTGATTAGTAACGCAAAATATACAGAGCCGGTGGAAAGTGGAACGATTTTCACAATTAAGGACTATGGTTTTGACATTTGCATCCACAAAATTCATGGTTGCGGCGACACATGGTATCTTGATTGTTCCGAGTTAGGCATTGATAATTTACCGCTTAAAAATAAAAAACTTTTCGGCTGTGTGGCTGATGCAAAGGAGATTATTAAGTATAAATTAGATGCGCTGAACGCAAGGTTCAATAGCCTTTATACGGACAAAGAGATTGAGATTTCAAGACATTAAGAAAGCGAGGAATAAATAATTATGGCAGAAACGAAGAAGCAGGAAGTGGCGGCACAGGGGAAGCAGGCAGGGCTTGTCGAGTATGAAGCAAATGGAGAGCTTGTAAAACTTTCCCCTACAACAGTCAAGAAGTATCTTGTCAGCGGTGGCGGAAATGTTTCAGACCAAGAAGTGATGATGTTCTTATCACTTTGCCGCTACCAGCATTTAAATCCATTTTTGAAAGAAGCTTATCTTATTAAGTATGGCAGTAACGATCCTGCAACCATTGTTGTTGGAAAAGATGTTTTCACAAAAAGAGCAGATGCAACGCCCACATATGGTGGTAAGCAGGCAGGGGTTATTATTCTTGATAAGAACGGAGAAGTAAAAGAGCGTGAGGGTGCGCTTGTTCTTCCAAATGAAACTCTTGTTGGTGGCTGGGCGAAGATTTTTATTAAAGGGCATGACACACCAGAGTATGCAAGCGTTTCATTTGATGAATATGTGGGAAGAAAAAAGAGCGGAGAAATCAATGGTCAGTGGTCAAAGAAACCGGCAACGATGATTCGTAAAGTCGCAGTTGTGCAGGCTCTTAGAGAAGCATTCCCGGATAGATTCCAAGGGATGTATGCACAAGAAGAGTTCCCGGAAGTGTCTGGAAAGAAGCTTGATACAGAAGAAGTTGTTGCTCGTGATATCGAAGAAAATGCCAATTCAGAGCCGTTTGTTGTCTCTGAATCCGAAGTAACCGAAAGTGCAGCAGTTGAACCGGATCTAGAGAAAGTAGCCGGAGAAGTCGTTGAGAATGACGAAAACGTGCCGGACTTTATGAAAGATTAGGAGGTTGCCATGAGAGTTATATCGCAAGATGGAACATTGGATATGCCATATGAACAGGTGATTATTCAGAGGTTTGGGAAAGATATCTACTTTCTGAATAGCAACCTCACAGGGGTAGAGCAACTTGTTAGTGATATGGTTGTTGCTACATATTCCACCGCAGAAAAAGCACAGAAAGCCATGGAAATGCTTAGAGAAGACTATAAAAAATGTATAAAATGCCATTGCTTAATGACATTTCAGTTTCCGGCAGAGGAAGAATTGGAGTAGCATATGGAAATTATTTCATTTTTGGAATCGGTTCGGAAAAGCATGGATGATAATATTTTCAATTTCTGTAAGGATGGAAAATGTAGTCAATGTGGAAATTGCTGTTCAAATCTATTGCCTATGAGTCGAAAGGAAATCGAAGTTATTCACCGGTATATCCGAAAGAACAACATTAAGGAATGTCGGCATATCGTCCCTACAATGGCAACATACGACATGGCTTGTCCGTTCCTTGATACTGGAAAGAGTTGCGAAAAGTGCCGCATTTATCCGGTGCGACCGGAAATCTGCAAACAGTTTATTTGTGACAATGAGCAGAGGGCAAAACGTAACCGGAAGTTGATAAAGCAGACACGAAGCATTGTTGATGTAAGAAAGGAGTTTTTTACATGAAAATTAGCAGAACTACAACCAAGACATATGACATATTTGATTGTGCGAAATGGGAAATGTCTGTTGGAGATACAATCTTAAAAAGAGAAGAGATTGGAATGAAATCTGGTGGACTTGATAAGTGTTTTTCATGTAAGAAAATGTTTGAATCCACGGATTATCCGTATCTTGCCTTAATCAGGAATCACAAGAATATGTTCATTTGTGAAGAATGTGCAAGAAAAGTGAATCCGGAAAGGGTGAAGAGATGAAACTTAAAGTCTTAGGTTCCGGCTCGTCCGGTAACTGCTACATTTTGGGGAATGACAACGAAGCCTTGATAATCGAAGCAGGGTTGCCATTCATGGAAGTCAAGAAAGCGCTGGATTTCAATGTGATGAAGATTGTTGGCGTCCTTGTGAGCCATATCCACGGAGACCATGCAAAATACATAGGAGAGTATGAAAAAGCCGGTGTACCGGTTTGGAAACCATACGATATGGATTTTTACAAATCCTGTGACATGAAAAAGTATGGGACATTCGAAGTAAGAACCTTTCCAAATCAAGATAAAGACAGGCGATGGCTACATAACAATTCTGACGGTTCAGAGTGCCCGTGCTATGGGTTCCATGTCACACATCCGGAAATGGGAAGTTTAGTATATGTCACAGACACGGAATATGTCCGCTGGCGATTCAAAGGTGTAAATCACATTCTTTGTGAAGCTAATTACGATATGCAGTTCGTAGACCGGAACGAGCCGAACTACGAACACCGCCTACGAGGGCATATGAGCCTTGATACGGCACTTAATTTTATTCAAATTAACGATAACCCGGCATTGAGAAATGCCGTTCTAATTCACTTATCAGATAAAAGTGGAGATCCCGTGTTATTCAAACAAAAGACAGAAGAAACAATTAAATATGGAGCCGATGTTTATGTGGCAGAAAGCGGTTTAGAGGTTGATATGAACATTTGCCCGTTTTAACAAGTGATAATTTTGACCGGTCAATTTTATATATAGCAACTATTAACCATGCACAGAAAGGAATTTTTATGAACCCAATTGATTTAGCAGAATTAGCAGGCGGTGCATTACAGGAAAAATCCCAGAAAGCATTACAGGATGTTTTTGAGAATATGCAGGACCCGAATACACCGTGGAAAAACAAACGTGAGGTAGTTATCAAGTTGAAATTCACACAGAACGAGGACAGAGACGATGCAACTTGTGAAATTTCTGTTGAAAAGAAACTTGCGCAGCCTAAGCCGGTAGAGACAAAGTTTGCCCTTGGAACCAATCTTGCAACAGGAGAAGTTCTTGCGGAGGAATACGGACCAGGTATTAAAGGGCAGATTTCTCTTGATGAATACCAGAAAGAGCAGCAGATTGACGGGAAAACCGTAGATACGGACACAGGAGAAATAATCGAGGACACTAAGGAAAATGATGGAGTTGTAGATTTCAGACAAGTAAAACAGGCATAGAAAGAAGAGGTAAAAAATTATGATTAAAGAAGCATTGGAGTATATCGTTGGTTTAAAAACACCGGTTATCAATGAAATTGGTGGTAATACATATTCGGACAAGCCGCTTAACCGCATCAGTTACGTTCCTTATGCGGGTGCGATCGAAATGAAAACATTGACGAGTCTTGTAGAGTATATCAAGGCAAACATTGACTGCATGTCGGAAAAGATGATCGTTCATGTGGTTTCTCCGACGGAAGTTCACTTATATTCATCTCTCGATGCAGATAGAAAGCGGGAATATTTGGTTGAGGTCAATGCAGAGTTGCCGGATTTCCGGTTTGGAAGTTTTATCGATCATGAAAGCTTTGTGATTGCCTTGCAGTCAAAATTTGTTTCGAATGCTGACAGGGATCTTGTTTTAAAGTTTGCAGGAACGGTAGAAGATGGAACGGTTGCAGAGTATGGAGATGACGGTGTTACACAGAAAGCCACTGTTAAAACGGGTGTAGCAAGTAAAGCAGATGCTGTGGTGCCTAACCCTGTTAATCTGATTCCGTATAGAACATTCTTAGAGGTGCAGCAGCCGGCAAGTGATTTTATTTTTAGAATGAAATCTTCCTGTGGCGTGCAGTGTGCCATCTTCGAAGCAGACGGTGGAGCATGGAAAAATGAAGCCATGAACAATATTAAAGCGTATTTGAAGAATGAACTTGCTGATCTGAAGCAGTTTACTGTGATCTCGTAGAAAGGGAAAAATATGAAATTATACAGCTATTTTTTCTGCGGTGAAAAGCTGGAAGAAAAAGTATTTGAAGCAAAGGAATGTTCTAAGACATATACCGCCTTAGAACGTGTAACCGGTTGTATATATAAGGGTATGAGAATTAATAAAGAGAGCATTGGCAATCTTATTGAACATTCTAATACAATCGTATTCTTGGAAGAAAGCAGGAATACGGCGATTGAAGCGTTCATTTCAAGAGAAAAGAGACGTGCGGATTTTGCAAAAAGAAATCTCGACCGTGCGCAGGAAAACATTGCGCATCTTGAAAAACTGAAATAGGTTGTAACACCAAGGCGAAAGCCTAAAAGAAACCAGTTCATGCGGTATCTGATACTTTGGCAAGGAATTTAATATATCACAAAAAAACTAAATTGAAAGCCATGAGATACCTTGGCGGTTGCCGAAAGTGACCGCCAGAAAGGAGAATACGTGTTAATAATTGAGGATAAAGGACAGAAAGAGGGCTTGCATATCCTTAAGAATAGATATTTTAAAAGCCACGATATAGAAGTCTTGCGTGCACCATTGCCGGTTGGAGATTACATAATTGCCACAGACAAGGTAGCGGATGTTATCCATAGAAAATCGGCTAGAAAAATGGAACTTAAAAAGATGGATTTTCTTGGCACATATGATGTTTCTGTTGACACGAAAAAGGGCATGCAGGAAATTGTAGGGAATATCTGTGGAAAAGCACATCCGAGATTCCGTGATGAGTGCATTTTAGCGCAGAACAACGGAATCAAGCTATATGTGCTTATTGAAAATACAGACAAGGTGCATTCCGTCAATGATGTATTTACATGGCATAATCCACGAGTAGACCGGTATAACAATATTGCATATATGCATACGCTTGGGAAATTGCTGAATGTATCGCTACCGAAAACAAAGCCGACATCTGGCAAGGTATTGGCAAAAGCTATGTTGACAATGCAACTTAAATATGGCGTGGAGTTCGTATTTTGTCGCCCGGAAGATGCAGGGGCAAAGGTTATTGAATTGCTTGGAGGTAGTGAAAATGGCGGAGAATAAGCGGTATTACTGGCTTAAACTGATGGATGATTTCTTTGACAGTAAACGAATCAAGAAACTCCGAAGGATGGCAGGCGGCGATACATACACGATCATATACCTTAAGATGCAGTTGTTGTCGCTGAAAAAGGGTGGCTACTTAGAGTATTCCGGTTTGGAAGATGAATTTTACAAAGAGATTGCCCTTGACATTGATGAGGACGAAATCAATGTTCAAGTGACGATTCAGTTTCTTCTTTCCTGCGGTTTGCTTGAAACATCCGATTCTATTGAGTACAAGTTGCCATTTGTGCAAGATAACCTAGGAAGTGAGACTGCAAGCACTCGTAGAAGTCGTAAATCTAGGAAAAATGCACAAAAAGCGTTGCAATGCAACAGTGGAGCAGCGGAGTGCAACATTTTGCAACAAAATTGCAATGTAGAGATAGATATAGAGAAAGATATAGATACAGATATAGAGAAAGAAAATACAAAAGAAAGCGTGCCTGCATATGATTTGGACTTTGACGCGGAATGGGGATGGGAATACACGATCAATGCATATCCAAAGAAAACGTCGTTAACGTCTGCCAAGGTAGCATGGATGGACAAGCTTTTAGAAGTTATCGAGCCGAACAGGAAAGCCGTTGCAAAGCTGATATATGAGGCTACAGTGGCATATGTTACTGACTATAAAGAGAAGAATCCGGATGATACGAATTATCGCTACATACCAAAATACGGAGACTGGCTGAAAGAGGATTGCGATTACTGGATTCGCCAAGTAGAGAAACGAAAGCAAGGTGAGGACAGTTGACAGAAGCAGAAATTGGAGTGATCGGATGTGTATTGATTGACAATGATTCCATGTACAAGGTTTATAACAAATTAAAGCCGGAAATGTTTAGCACAGAATTTTGCCAAGACGCATTTGCAGAAATGCTTGCCATGTATGACCGGGGTGAAAACATTAATATCGTTTCACTGTCTCAGACACTTGAAAACCACAAATGGGAGCCGGAAATGATTGCCGGGGAGCTTAAGGAATGTGTTGCCGCAACTCCGTTATCGGCAGCCATGAAAAGTTATGCGGATGCAGTTGTTAAAGATTGGCGAGCAAGAGAAGCAAAAAAACTTTTTCAAGGAGTGAGCCTTAGACCGTGTGACATTGATAATTCGATCGCGGAAGTTCTTACAAGGCTTGAAGAAATCCAAGAAAACAAAACCGTTCGCTCAAAAACTATGAAGCAGATTGTTGCAGAAAATAAAGGGAATTATTTCAATGAGCATGTAGGCGAGGGATTGATAAAAACTGGATTTTATCGAACGGATGATTGCCTTGGCGGCTTGGAAGGTGGAGATGTTACTGTAATCGGCGCAAGACCGGGTGTTGGAAAGTCTGCAATCGTTACGCAAATGATCGGGCAGATGGCAGAAAAGGGTTATAACATTGGCTACTATAACCTTGAAATGAACGAATCACAGGTGTATGAACGTTTCGTTTCTCGAATGTCTGAAATCGGTCTGACAAGGGTTCGCCGGGCAAAGGCTTTTCTTGGTGGGGAGAAAGAAGCATTCGACAAGGCGAATGAAGCACTTTCCGGGTATAGCATCACTATTTCAACCGGCGCGAAGTCGGTAAGTGAAATCCGGGCAGAATGCAGGCACCAAAGATATGATGTGATCGTGATTGACTACTTGCAGTTAATCAAGGCTGATCGAAGATTCGGCAATCGAGCGTCAGAAGTCGGAGATATTTCGAAAGCAATCAAAGCATTGGCAATGGAACTGCACATACCAATCATTTTATTGTCACAGCTTAATCGAGTATCGGAGCTAAAGGAAACGAAAGAACCGACAATGGCAGAATTGAGAGAATCCGGAGATATTGAGCAGGATGCATCAAACATTATCTTGTTATGGAATCTTGATGAGGATGGTCAATATAAGGGATGGAAAATTGAAAAGCAAAGGCAGGGAACACATTTAAAAGAAGTTCTCCAATTTGACGGCGATCACATGAGATTCATGGAACGAACCGAAACCATTGAACAGATTCAAGCACGGATGCGACAGAAAGACGGTTTCCGAGAAGTATGTGGCAGCACACCATTTGATTAAAAGGTAAATGATTATGGCAAGTAAGAAATTTGAAAAAGGTTCCGAAGAATGGCAGTTTTTCAATGACTATTATAAATTCCGACAGCAGTTTTATGAAGCTGATAACGAAGATGAGTGGTTCCAAGGAATGATGGAAGCAGGGGAACTGCTAATTAAAAAATATGCACGGACAAATATATCAAAATATGTTCAAAGTCTTGTGTTTAGTCATTTTGAGGATGTAGAGAGGAGATGGAAGAGCAAATGAGTAATGCACTGGCAAGAAAGAAAAAGCGGATGCAGCCATTTGGATATTCCAAGAGTGAACTAATTGGAATACAGAAGTACGCCAAGGCACAAAGCAATGCGGAGTATCTGATAGAGGAATCCTATTATAACGTCCGCATGATGGCATATCAGGCACTGCATGATAAATTCGAATTCGACCAGAAAAGAATTATAAAGGTTGAGCAGACTATTGATGCATATGTGGAGAATGCAAAGGATGGAACGACAGGCGAGGAACTTGGTTTTTATCTGAAAGATAAATGCAAGATTGACGTGAGAGAGGAAACAAATAAGATTCCGTATCGTGAGAGCTTTTATCTGGTAGAGCGGAAGATCGCACCGAACTGCATGATACAGGCAAATAAATTTTTACTGGCGCAGGTATTTAATTACTTTGCTATGTTGGGCGTCTGCCTTAAAACACAGTTTAAGTTTTCGGCAAATCAGATCAGACAGGTGCATGAGAGAATCAGATATTTGATTAACTGCCTTGCTACCGGATATGAAACCATGGCGGGGATTGCAAGCGTGCTGGAATGGGAATGTAAATACATGGATCAGCGTTTTATCGGAAAGACGTATGAAATATAGGAGGAATGGTTAATGGATAAGTTAGTTGTGGAACTGCAGGATGGATATTTTGTGGAGATTGATTCTCTGAATCACACCCTGAGACAGAGATACGCCGGACAGAATAAGGACGGCAATGAAAAAGAGAGCGTTAGAACAATCGGATATTTTGGAGACATGAAACAGTGCATTAAGGCTTTGTTAGAGCGTTATCCGAGGGAGTTATCTGAAAAAGCACAGATTTCCTTTAGTGAATACTTGGAATTGTTGGATAAGGCTTATACGAGGTCAGAACAGCTTGTGAACAGGATCGGAAAGGAGCAGGAAAATGCTGAATAAAGAGAAATATGAAAAAGAGATTTTAGATATTGCGTGTGATGGATGCAATATTGCGTTAATTAATGGGAAACTGGAAAAATGCAGGGGGGTCTGCGATAAATGCGATTTTTGCGATAATGACATTAGAAATGCTGGTCGTTGCAGAGAAAAAGCAAAAGAATGGGCGAACAGCCAGTATGTTGATTGGAGTAAAGTTCCTGTTGACACACCGATTTTGGTAAAAGAGAGAAATTTTTTAATCTGGCGTAAAAGATATTTTGCTAAGTTTGAAAATGGTCATGTGTATGCATGGACAGATGGTAGAACTTCTTGGAGTGATGGCAAAAATATGACCATGTGGGGTCGTGCCAAACTGGCAGAAAGTGAGGATCAGAATGTCAATAAGCAGAATTAAGAATCGGATATCTGAGGCAGCAACAGAAGCCTGCGGATATTCTCCACTAACAAAAGTGGTTTCGGAGGAAGAAATCAACAGAATTTTGGAGCAGGAAAGCGGATGGATTCCAGTAGATGAGCAGATTCCTAATACTGATAAATATATCCTGGTATCGTTTGAAAACTTTACTATTCCAGATATCGGAAGATATGAAACTGATGAAGATGGTAACGGTGCGTTTTATCCGGGGGATGATGATAAAAGCTATGCAAAATATGGATTATTTGTAAATGCATGGATGCCGTTGCCGGAGCCATACAGTGCAGATACAGAAAAGCCACAGACCAATGCAGACCGGATCAGAAGCATGACGGATGAGGAACTGGCAGAATGGATTACCAATATGTGTGAGTTTGAAAGACATGGAGAACCATATAAGTCAATTTATAACCTTGACACAGATAATGAAAAGGAAATACACGATAGTTATGGAGATTTACTTAGCTGGCTTAAGGCAGAATGTGAGGGATAGCATGGAGAGATTAACAGAGAGGAATCCGTTGTGGATCGATGATGAACTGTGGGAAAGGGCATGTGAACCGGATTGCGAGGAAATAGATGCCGTATATCGGAAACTCAAAGATTATGAGGATGCCGAGGAACAGGGATTACTCCTGCGGTTGCCATGCGGTATTGGTACAGATATATATTACATTCCAAGTGAGGAAAATTTCCGTTTAAATTTATTGGATGGACACGGGGAAGAGAACCGAGTATTTCACCAAACAGTAGACAGAATAACATTCAGAAAAAATGGATGGTATATGGAATGTGATTCCGATTTAGAGTATGGAACTGGGAGAATTTTACTTGATACAAGCTATGGAGTTACTTGGTTTTTAACAAGTGAGGAAGCTGAAGCCAAGCTGAAAGAAATGGAGGAGGAAAGCAATGTACTGTGATGGAAGATGTCAGTATTTGAACGAACGTAAACACAAATGTGAGTTGACCGGAGAAAAATTGACTTACATGAAGCAGACTGGAAGTATTTCTTTCTCTGTGCATGAACACAATGGAGTTTGTGAAGGAAGAAAGGTGGAACGCGATGGAGAATAGATATTTATATCACGGGAAAAGGTCTGATAACGGCGAATGGGTGGAGTGGAATATGCTTACAGGTATTCCGCATGACGCACATATTTTGGGTAGCACTATCTGCCAGTGCACCGGACTTAAGGACAAGAACGGCAAGCTGATTTTTGAGAATGATATTCTTTCAGGGCATATCGACGTTGAGTTTCCAGAAGATGAGACGAGAAAGCGTGTCGTGTGGCATGAAAACGGATGGTGTACGAATGAGCCGGGCTGTGATGACTACGAGGAACTGGATGATTTTGATTCAGAGAATTTTGAAGTGATCGGCAACATGATTGATAACCCGGAACTGTTGGAGGTGTAGAATGCCGAGAACCATAGCGTATAGAGCGGGAGGATTTACAAATTGTGGAATCGGTTACACAAAATTCAGTCAGGAGGAATTGGCAGAGATGAAAGATAGAACAATGACGGAGAGTGAAGCAATAGAATGTTTGAAATGCTACAGAGCACAGAGTGGAACATCATTTCCAGAAGAGATTGAAATGGCAATCAATGCACTTGAAGAAATTGAACAGTACCGTGCAATCGGCACACCGGAAGAATGCCGAGCGGCGGTGGAAATGCAGACAGCGAAGAAACTTAATATCGAAAGAAATATTGATAGATATGAGCATTTTTGCCAAAACTGCGGTGCTATTGTTACCATAGGGACATGGGATATATCGCGTTATTGTCCTGAATGCGGACAGAAATTGGATTGGAGTGATGAAGCATGAACGAAGAACTTAAACCATGCCCGTTCTGTGGACACAGTATAGATATTGAAAAAGATGTGTATGAGCCTAGTAGGGATTGGCACCCGACATTTATTGACCCAGATAGTGGCGGCGCCCCTATTAACATTAATTGTAAGTGTGGTTTGGAGTTTTGCACTGGTACATATGACTGGGGCGAATTTGTGAAAGCATGGAACAGGAGGGTGAACGAAGAATGAGCGATTTGATTAGAAGAAAAGATGTTACAGAATTTATGTTTAATAACAGAATGTGTACAAGTATAAATAATGCTTATGACCAATTGAAATGCATTCCGACCGCCTACGATCCGGACAAGATTGTGGAGCAGTTAGAAGAACTTAGAAAAGAATGTGAAGATCCATTGCAGGATTATGACCCAAATTATTTTATCGAGAAGGCAATAGAGTTCGTGAAAGGTGGTGGAGTAGATGGCTAAAGCAGTATTGGTTATGGATAATCCAGAATCGTGTTTTGAATGCAACTTCTTATATTGTGACGGAGATACAAATCTTGATAGTTGTCAGGCAAGAGAGGAAGCGAGACCAGTTGATTCAGAGACATATAAGAAGCCGGATTGGTGCCCGCTTCGGAAACTGCCGGAGAAGAAAGAGGAACTTTCGGTTGAGGAATATGAGTTTGGCAGACTGGGAAAAGCGTTTACATCTGGTTGGAACGCTTGCTTGGATGAAATTTTGAAATAAAAAGAAAGGAGTAAGAGGTTTGCCGGCCGGCGATAAAGACGTCTTTACTCCGTGAAGAAAATGAGTGATTTGGACAAATTTAATTATGAGTGTCAAAATCAGATAAGTATATTTGACATTACGAGAGAGCCAATACATATAACAAAACCAATTCGGCTGATTGAACTTTTTGCTGGATATGGCTCACAGGCGATGGCACTGCGGGATATTGGTGTGAAATTTGAACATTACAAGGTTGTGGAGTTTGACAAGTATGCTATCGCAAGCTACAACGCGGTTCACGGCACGGATTTTCAACCAATGGATATTACCAAATTACACGCAGAAGATTTGAATATCTGCGATGCGGGAAAATATTGCTATTTTATGACATATTCCTTTCCATGCACCGATTTGTCAGTTGCTGGGAAACAGGCGGGAATGAAAAAGGGGAGCGGCACAAGGTCAGGTCTACTGTGGGAGGTTGAAAGAATCCTGCGTGAGATAAAAGAGAGCGGAGGAGAATTACCGCAGATTCTTTTTATGGAAAATGTACCACAGGTTCACGCAGATGCGAATATGGCTGACTTCCAGAAATGGATTGATTTCTTGTCTGGACTTGGATATGTAAACTACTGGCAAGATTTAAATGCGAAAGATTACGGTGTTGCACAGAACCGGAACAGATGCTTCATGTTTTCGTTCCTTGGTGAATACAACTACCACTTTCCGCAACCGATACCGTTGAAAAAGAAGTTGAAAGATTACCTTGAAGATGATGTGGACGAGAAATATTACATCAACAATGAAAAGGCTGAAAAGCTGATAAAACAGCTTATTGACAACGGAACACTGCTGCAACACTCTCCTGAGAGCAGAGCAGATTTGCGTTGACGGAACAATCAATAACACACAGCGGAGAGAAGTTGCAAACTGTATCACAGCAAATGACCGCGGAATCTCAAACCAACAGCAAGTCGGAAACATGGTTGCAGAAAATATGTATTGATATAAGCATGAGCGGTTTAGAGGATGGCGCAATAAGAACTTATAGAGATACTGCACCGTCTATAACCGCAAGGGAATATAAAGAGCCAAGAATGATACGGGAGTGATTGAATGGAAGTAATAGGCAGTATATACACTGGAGTAACAGCAGATTTTCAAAGAGGTGTATATCCGATTGCGAGGTGTGTGAAAGTTGAACAGCATGATTTAGGAGTGATTATGGCAGATGTAAATGTTTTAGGTACTCTCGAAGCGAAATTTGAGAGTACCAGTAGAATTTATGATGTAGGGGGGTGTAGTCCAACATTGAGTACAATGCAAGGCGGCAATCAAGAGCCGAAAATACTTGAAAGTCAGATAGTTGCCATGCGTGGCAGAAATCCAGACAATCCATCGGATAGAACTACTGGAAGGCCAACGGAACAGAGGTTGGAAATAAATATGCAAGGCACAAGTAACTGTTTAACAAGTGTGCAGAAGGACAATATGGTTCTGATTAAGCAGGCTACAAAAAGTGGTTCTATTGAATGTGAAGTTGGTGGATGCTTTGACGCAAGCTATCCAGAAAGCCGGACAAGAAGAGGGCGTGTACAAGATAATGGCAATACGTGTCCTACATTAACCGCACAAAATCAAGAGATTGTACGGATTGAAAAAGTAGGTCAGATTTCAAATGATGGTTCTCAGTGCGGAACGGTTTATTCTGATAGTGGTATATCTCCCACACTGACTGCTGGAACGCATGGAGATGCAAATTCAAAAGTATTTACGCAATACCGTATCAGAAAACTAACACCAAGAGAATGTGGACGGCTGATGGGAGTATCCGATGAAGATATTTCAAAAATGGCGGAAGTTAATAGCAATACCCAGTTATATAAGCAGTTCGGCAACAGTATTGTTGTAGATGTAATGTGCAAAATGTTTAGTAATTTAAATATAGATCAATAAGATAGTGAACCGGAATTGTCCGGTTTGCATAGTGAATAAATCGTTTTACTAGGAGGCGTTATAAATGATTGTTAAATTTGTTTCGGGCGAAGAGATAGAAGAATTTGAATATCCAGATGACGTGCCAGATGAGGAAATTGATTATGATTATCAACAGTGGAATGCCAATCTTGGCAATGGATGGAGCAAGAGCGAGTAAAGAATAGAAAAAGGTGACAGGACAGCTTCGGTTTGCCTAACCTTTAAATTTTAGAACCAGATAAAAAACCAAGTGATCATCATACCACCTTCCGCAGTAGTATGTGCGGAGGGTGGGAGGTGGTACGGAAAGAGAGGATTTAAGATGAAAGAATTTCCGATTATGATATCAAACCAAAAAGGGAAAGAACACATTCCCTACGATATTATTAAACCACATGAAGAACAGGCATTGAGAAACCATTATCAGACATTGGATAGATTGGCAGAAAGAGGAGGATTAAGTTGGGCTGAGGTATATGCAGTGTTGACAGATAGTAAGTTTCCTAGTAGAGAAGAGTATATTTCAGAAGAATTTTATGAAGAAAAAGTCAAAGAGATAGTATCAAATACAAAGTTAAACTGACCTTTAGCCGAGAAAGAGAGGAAAAAGATGAAGTATACAGTAGAAACAACGGAAAACGGTGTTAATGAGACTCTGGAATTATATGGAATGATTTACAAAAAAGAGTGGATAAGAAGAGAAAATGGTCTTCTTGAGTGCTTACAGAAAGATTTTCGGGCACAAATGGAAGAGGACGGCTACGATGGAGGACTTGTTGCGAAAATTGATGATATATTTGATGGGTTTTTAGCGGGAGATGTAGATGATATAAGAGATTATTTAGATTAGGGGAGGTGGCTCATGAAGGGAGAAAAACAGATGGATTGGAATTATGACATGGACAGTTGTCCGTTAGATACAAAGGTTTTCTTATTGTCAGCAAACGACAACCTACTTTTGCCACAGCGTGAATTTGTTGGCACTCTTATGCGCAAAGGACATTCTTCTACAAGAGGTAAGTGCTTTAGTGGAGATTCAGAGTATTTTTACAGAAGTAAAATTGTTGCGTGGAAGAAATATAATACAGAAAGAGAGGGCAAGGATGCTCAATAGCAAGGTATATACAAAAAAGTGTGTGATCTGTGGGAAAGAATACAAATCAATATCAGTCAGAGCACTTACCTGTGGGAAAGATTGTAGAAACGCAGAGAACAGAGAGAAAAGACACACAGCAACGGCAATCTGAATGATGTACTGAAAAAGGCAAGAGAAGCAGGGTTGAGTTACGGAAAATATGTGGCAATGATGGATGGTACACCGAAGATCTGGCATGGAGAGGAATAAAAAGTAAAGATGTAGTACATTGATAATTGAATATTGACGTATGTAGTGATATAATCTTCATCATAAACTAAGGAGGAATTCATTTTATGAACAAAAATACGGGATTTACCAAATTGTGTAAAGATTTGGAAAAAGAATCGAAGAAATCGGCAACAAGTGAAATCGCGCTTACACGTCAAAAAGTGCAGGAGTTTATTGGTGGTGACAGAGATAAGTATATTCAGCTAAAAGCAGAAGCAGATTTTGAACCAAGTTCAACGGATTCTATGGGATATGTTTTTTCTCTTCTGGGATTTGTTGTAGCTGCTCTTGCTTTTTTGTATTCTGTTACACTAGAAAGTGCGAAGACTGCAATGTCACCTACAGTGACAATTGCTCTATTAATCGAACTATTTATTGTACTTCATGCACTGAGTAAAATAAAAATAGTTAATAAATGGAGAAAATACATACTTGCCGTAATGAATGAATTTAATCCAGAACAATTTGAAGAATAGAAAATACCAACAGTCAGGATTCAATGCTTGATATTCTTGTGTAAAATGACTGTAACTGTGTAATGCAGTGCTATATATAAAAACAAAGGGGATAAAACAATGAAAAGATTACCAAGTGCAGAAGAACAGGTTATGTCAGTAATCTGGAAAAGTAACGAGCCAGTCGATTTGAAAGCCATTATGAATGCAGCCAATGAAAAATTTGACCATGACTGGAAACCGCAGACCGTATCGACTTTTTTAGCCAGATTAAGAAAAAGAGGATTTTTGTCAGCGGAAAAGATTGGAAGATATACTTATTACACACCAATTATAGCAATGGCAGATTATAAAGAAATGTTACTGAATGAAATTGAACAAATGTTTTAAATGACTTACCGGCTGAAATATGCCGGTAAAATTTTTATTCAAAGGATGACTATAATTGAAAGGAGAGGAAGGGCGGATCAGCCTATGGCAGACATAAAACCGTCTGATAGTGAATTATTGAAATATGCCATTGAAAATGGTATTATTGATGCAGCACTTGTGCAGCAAAAAATTGAGATGCAGAAGAAAAAAGAGATATTAGAAAAACATCCGTATAAAATATGGGAAGGAGAAGATGGTAAATGGCGTACATATCTTCCTGATGCACAAAAAGGCAGAAAACTTTTGAAAAGAAGTTCAAAAGAATCATTGGAAGATGGAATTGTAAGTTATTGGAGAGAACAAGAGGAAAACCCAACTGTAAAAGATATTTTTTATGTATGGGCGAACGGTAGGCTTGCAAATAAAGAAATATCCAAAGCTACATACGACAGATATGAAGTTGATTTTAAAAGATTTTTTGGAGATTTCGGGAAAAAGAAAGTAAAATCTATCGAAGAGATTGATATTGAGGATTTTCTACTTCAATCTATAGGAAAATACAATCTTACATCGAAATCATTTAGCAATTTGAGGACTCTTATATATGGGATATTTAAAAAAGCAAAAAAAATGAAACTTATCTCATACAGTGTAACGTCTGTAGTTAGTGATATAGAATTTTCAAAAAATTCTTTTAGGAAAGTGATTAAAGAAGATTATCAAGAAGTCTTTATGGAAGACGAAGAACCGAAGGTAAAAAAATATCTTATGGAGAATCAGGATATTTTAAACCTTGGATTACTTTTAACATTTGTTACAGGTCTTAGAGTCGGAGAATTAGTATCAATACCGTGGTCGTGCGTTGATGGTAACATCATAAAAGTACGACATACAGAATCGAGATATTTAGATCAAAATGGGAAAAATGTATATGAAGTAAAGGAAATGCCCAAAACAGATGCAGGAGTAAGGGATGTATTGGTCCCATTTGATTATGTGTGGATTCTCAAAAAAATTAAGCTTTTAAATCCATTTGGACAATATATGATGGAAAAAGATGGGAAGAGAATACATACATATACCGTAAGAAAAAGAATTTATTTTGTATGTAAAAAGACAGGTGTTTATAAGAAATCTCCACATAAAATAAGAAAAACCTATGGTACGATTCTTCTTGATAACAATGTGGATAACGTTTTGATTCAACAGCAAATGGGGCATACGGATATATCTTGTACGGAACAGCATTATCACAGGAATAGACGAGACAGTGATAAAAAAACACAAATTCTAAGCGAGATACCGGAACTTAGGGCAAATTAGAAAAGTAATCAAAAAGTAATCAAAGGTAATCAACAGAAAAACGCTGAAACTATCGTAAAATCAATAAAAATGGGGATTTGATAACGGGTCCGATTCCCGTCAGCAGCTCTTTTTTTATGTCAGAGAGAGCATAAACAGAATAATTATCATTGAAAACCGGAACAGGGCGGCAGAGATGTCGTCCTGTTCCGGTTTTTAAAAAGAATATACAAGATCTCACTTTTTTTTTGAATAGTTCTCTGTATTATCAGCAATAAAATGATCAATGAGAAGATTGATCGTATGCCGCTGTGTCTCGATGATTTTTCGAAATGTCTCATTTTCTTTTGTCAGACGGGTGATTTCAGATTCGCTGTTCATATTCATCTTCCTTTTTTACGCCATTTAAGCCTATACATCGTATATATTACATGTTAAGAAACATTACCTGAAATGTCAAGACAATAAAGACGTCTGTGGAAAACATTGTTACTTTATTAACATAAAATGTCAAAATAATTGTCTGATTCGACATAACACGCAAAATCACGAATTTATGAATTTTTTACGAACGGATGTTATTTGCATGAGGAATGTGATAAAATAGCATTCGGCTAAAGATCCGGGGAAAAACACGTTTCCCTTTGAAGTGAGGTTTGATATGAATGCGAGCAGAAAAAGAAAAAAGACAAAACCAAAAGGTTTTTGGGAAAAATTAAAGGAGCAGAGTAATCAGAGAAGGGCGGACAGAGCAAAACAGACGGACAGGAAAACAGATATCTTAAAAAAGACAGGGAGTGGTATTATTACACTGCTGCTTGTCATTTTGCCGCCGGCAGTTTGTTTTTATCTTATGGAGTGTTATTCACACAATCCATTTGCAGTGGTACGTCCGTGGGCACAGTTTTTTAATATCGTGCTGTTTGAACTGGTAACAGTTTTCCTGTTTGTGCTGACGGGAAAATTAAAGACTGCAGACAGGATCGTTTATGGTGTGGCGATGATCTATGGGATTGCGAACAGTTATGTGGTGCGTTTCCGCACGAATCCGATCGTGCCGTGGGATATTTTTTCCTGGAAAACGGCAGCGAGTGTGGCGGACAATTATGATTTTATGCCGGATACGCGTATGGTCGTCGTGACACTGGTATTTCTTGCAGCAATCGTATTATTTCGTTTTATAAAAATAAAAGCGACACGTTTGGTGTTCTGGAAACGGCTGATCCCGGCAGCACTTGTGGCTGCTGCACTTTCAATGTTTGCAGGAACACTGCAGCAGGAGAGCTTTCAGAACAGCCACAGACTTTACAATAAGTTGTTCACGCCGGTCTACATGACGGATGTGGATGGTATGGCGGTTACATTTGTCATGAATCTTGCCTATATGTCGATCGACAAACCGGAGCATTATAGCGCCGCTGAGGCACAGGCAGTGCTTGATTCCTACGGGGAGGGCGGTGCAATGTCGGAGGAATCAGGCTCTAAGGCAGAAGAAGACGATACACAAAAGGAGGAAGATCTCCCGAATATCATCGTAGTGATGAATGAGTCATTTTCGGATCTGTCCGTGTTAGGTGATTTTGAAACCAACGAGGATTACATGCCGTTTGTCCACAGCTTAGAGCAGGGTGCAGCAAACACGGTTACGGGAATGTTAAACGTATCTGTCTGCGGTGGAAATACTGCGAATACAGAGTTTGAATTTCTGACCGGCAATACAATGGCATTCCTCCCGCAGGGGAGCATTCCGTATCAGCAGTACATTAATGGAGATTTGAAAGCACTTCCGGATTATCTGAAGACTTTAGGATATCAGACCATTGCGACACATCCTTACAATGCCGGCGGATGGGAACGCGATACGGTTTATCCGATGCTGGGATTTAATGAGAGCGTGTTTAAAGATGATTATGTGGATCCACAGTATGTCAGACAGTACATCAGCGATGAGAACTGTGTGGATAAGATTATTGAATTTTATGAAAATAAGGAAAAGGATGCACCGCTGTTTGTGTTTAATGTGACCATGCAAAACCACGGTGGATATCAGGATCAGTATGGCAATTTTACACCGGATATCTCGGTGAAAGATTCTGCAAATTTTTCATTGCAGCAGTATTTGTCCCTGGTAAAACTTTCCGATTCCGCGTTAGAACATCTGATCTCCTATTTTGAGGAGGCAGATGAAAAAACAGTGATCGTTTTCTTCGGAGATCATCAGCCAAGTGATGCCGTCGCATCTACGGTTCTTGCAAAGAACGGGATGTCCTGGAATCACTTGACGGAGGAACAGCAGAAACTGCGTTATCAGGTTCCTTATGTGGTGTGGGCAAACTATGATATTGGAGAGGAAACGGGTGCAGACACGAGTGTGAACTATCTGGCAGCGGAAGTCTTAGAGCGCGCCGGTGTTCCATTGGATGAATATCGTTCGTATCTGTTACATTTAAAATCAGAATATCCGGTCATTTCTGCGGTGCGTACGGTAAAAGCCGATGGCAGTGAAGTCCGCGCCCTGGATGAAAAAGATGAGATGGATATTTACCGGAAACTGCAGTATTATGAACTGTTTGATCATGGAACTGTTAATTAGGAAATGATAAAAAGAGAGGTTTTGTTTTGAAAAGAGAAAAGAAACTCCAAAATCAGTTGTGGAAGGAAAGAATGCCGCTTATTGCGTCGTTCTTTCTGCCGTTTTTTATTCTGACTGTGATCTGCATTCTTCATGACGTCTATCCGTTTGGAGAGCAGTGTATTTTACATATCGATATGTATCATCAGTACTGCCCGTTTTTCACGGAACTGATGGATAAGATCAAACATGGCGGCAGCATGTTCTACTCCTGGAATATCGGACTTGGAGCAGATTTTATTTCACTGTACGCCTATTATCTGGCAAGTCCCTTAAACTGGCTGCTGCTACTCTGTCCGCAGAATCATGTGATCGAATTTATGACCTTGCTTGTGATTTTAAAAATTTCATTGGCGGGACTGTTTTTTGGATATTATTTAAAGGAACATTTTGAAAAAAATCATGCTGCAATCAGCATTTTTGCAACAGCCTATGCGTTGTGCGGATTCTCAGCAGCCTATGCATGGGATATCATGTGGTTAGACTGCATGATGCTGGCACCACTTGTCGTTCTTGGACTTGAACAGCTGATCAAAGAGAAAAAAGTACTGCTTTATTATATTTCACTGTCTTTATGCATTATCAGTAATTATTACATTGCGATCATGGTCTGCATTTTTCAGGTGATCTGGTTTTTGATCACATGGCTGGAAAATAAAGAAACCGGGATCGGTGCGTGGATCCGTTTTGCAGTCTGTTCCCTTCTGGCGGGCGGGACGGGAGCGATACTGATCATTCCTGAGGCAATCACCCTTGGAGCGAGCGGCTCACAGAATATTTCATTTCCGGATACAATGGAATGGTATTTTAACATCATTGCAGAGCTGGGGAGACACTCGGTGATGACAGAACCTTATACGGGAAAAGACCACTGGCCGAATATTTACTGTGGCGTATTTGTACTTCTTTTGTTTGTGCTATATCTTTTCAACCGTGAGATCTCCTGGAAAAAGAAACTCTCACGCGGACTTCTGGCAGCATTTTTTGCCATCAGTTTTTCGAATAATATACTTGATTTTATCTGGCACGGTATGCATTTCCCGGACTCGCTGCCGGGAAGACAGACCTTTTTGTACGCATTTTTCATGCTTGCAGTTTGCTATGAGGCATTTTTGCATTTCAAGGGAACGAGATTTTTAGATGTGATCGCTGCGGGAGTGGCATCGATCGGTCTGCTGGCAGTTTCGTATCATTTCTCAGATGAGACGATCTTAGGAGAGAGTGCGGCAACTGCAACGTATGTTTTTTTGGGAAGTTACATCGTGGTGTTACTGATCTGTTTTTATGCGGAGGAGTGTATCCGGGAAGACGAGGTAAAAAAGATCGGGAAGATCAAGAAGGCAACCAGGGAAGATCTGAAGAAAATCATGCTCTCGTTTGGCTGTGCGGCGATGCTGTTAGAATTATTCTTTAACTACAATGCGACCGGATTTGATACGACGAGCAGGACTGCCTATGTACAGTCGATGGATGACTATCATGCAGTGCTTGCAGAGGCAGAAAAACAGGCACAGGATAAGGGTGTATTATTTTACCGCACGGAAGAATTAGAGCGCAAAACGAAAAATGATGCTGCACTGTATGGATATCGTTCTGCGACGCAGTTTTCATCGCTGATGAATCTGGATGTCAGTCATTTTTATCAGGCAGTCGGAATGGAGGGTGGTAAGAATTTCTACTGTGTGAACGGGGCAACACCACTTTTCTCTGCAATGTTATCCCTTCGCTATGTGATTGCGGATAATGAGCGGGAGGCAAATCCGATCCGCACCCTCGTGGCAGAGAGTGGGAACACTTACATTTATGAAAATAAATATGTACTCCCGCTTGGCTTTATGATAGATGAGGATGTGATCGATGCGTGGGATTACTCTGATTTAGACGACATTGAGGCACAGAACAGGCTTGCGGAACTTCTCGGCGCAGATGAGACAATGCTGACAGAAATCCCATCCGAATCTGTGGTCGGGGAATCGACGATTGAGGTGCTGGAGGATGCATACATTTTTGCTGTCTATGACTCGACAACTGTGGACAGCCTGACAGAGGAGATCAGTGATGGCAGGACAAAATCTTTTACGAAAGTTTCTCATGGCTATACGCTTGATCTTGGATACTGTACGGCAGGCACGGAAGTGAAGATCAAAAACAGTAATGAAGAGAGTGTGAATATTACGGCATATGCCCTGAACTTTGGTGCAGCAGATAAGGCTTATCAGACTTTGAATGAGCAGACGATGGAGATGACTTCCTTCTCCGATACGAAGATCACCGGGACGATTGATGTGAAAAAAGAGGGACAGCTGATTTTTTCGATCGCGAATGATGCCGGATGGAAATTATATGTTGATGGAGAACAGACGGATCCAGAAGTGTTTGGGGAGGCGTTTATCAGTACATATCTTACCGAAGGAACACATACGATTGAACTGCGTTACCGGACACCGGGATTTATGGTGGGAGCAGGGATTTCTTTTGCCTGTATTCTGATCGTGATACTGACCGCATGGATAAAAAGGCACCATTGAAATTAAAACGGTTCTGTGAGATACTATAGCTTGGAGGAGTTTGAGAAAGGTAGTGATTTATATGAGTAAAAAAGAGATAGAAATTTATAATGAAAATGCCGATGAAATCAAAATCCGCCCATATGAGCATCATGCAAAATATTATGAGACGGACCAGATGGGTATCATCCATCATTCAAATTACATCAAATGGATGGAGGAGGCGAGGATGGACCTGATGGATCAGATCGGACTCAGCTATAAACAGATGGAGAAGATGGAGATCATCAGTCCGGTGCTCGCTGTATCCTGCGAGTATCACAGCATGGTACATTTTGATGATACGGTCGTGATCGAGACGAAGATCACACGTTATAACGGCATCAAGATGGATGTGGAATACCGGATGACAGACAAGGAAACAGGAGAACTCCGCACGACCGGAAAGAGCTCCCACTGCTTTTTGAACCGTTCGGGAAGACCGATCTCACTGAAACGTTCTTATCCGGAGATCGATACGAAGTTTTTTGAGTATACGGATGCATGAAAAATGGCTGTAATGTTTAGAAATATATGAGAAAGAGGAATAAGAGTAATGATACAGGAAAGATTAAAGGCACTGCGTGCGGAGATGGAAAAGAGAGGCGTCACTGTATACGTTGTGCCGACTGCTGATTTTCACGAATCAGAATATGTAGGAGATCATTTTAAAGCGAGAAAGTTTATTACCGGGTTTACTGGTTCTGCGGGAACTGCTGTTATCACTTTAGAGGAAGCAGGACTCTGGACGGATGGGCGCTACTTTGTACAGGCGGAAAACCAGCTGAAAGACAGCACAGTCACACTGTACCGCATGGGCGAAGAAGGCGTGCCGACGGTGGATGAATTTGTAAAGGATCGATTAAAAGAGGGTGGATGTCTCGGATTTGACGGACGTGTTGTAAACGGTACCTGGGGCGGCAAACTGGAAAAGATTGCAGCAGAAAAAAATGCGTCCATGCATGTGACAGAAGACCTGATCGACCTGATCTGGACGGATCGTCCGGCATTGTCCAAACAGCCTTTATTTATTTTAGAGGAAAAATATTCCGGAAAGAGTACTGCGGATAAGATTGCAGATCTTAGGAAAGCTATGAAGGAGAACGGTGCAGATGTTCATATTCTGACATCCCTTTACGACATCGCATGGCTTTTAAATATCCGCGGCAACGATATTGATTATGTGCCGGTCGTACTGTCATATCTGGTATTGACTGAAACAGAATGTATCTGGTTTTTGCAGGAGGAAGTGGTGGATGATAAGATCCGTGCTTATCTGGAGGAAAACCATATCACGACAAAGCCGTATGATGCGGTCTACGATTATGTACCGGAACTCCCGGCAGACGCAGTCGTTCTGATGAACCGCGGCACAGTTAACTACCGCATTGTAAACAGTCTTGATAAGTCAATTAAAGTCGTGGACAAACCAAATCCGACCGAACTTATGAAAGCTGTAAAAAATAAGACAGAGGTAGACAACACCAGAGCTGCACATGTAAAAGACGGTGTTGCCTTTACCAAATTTATGTACTGGCTCAAGACCAATATCGGAAAGATCCCGATGACGGAGATATCAGCTTCTGACTATCTTGAGGCGAGAAGAAGAGAGCAGGATAACTTTATTGAGTTAAGTTTCAATACGATCTGCGCTTACGGAGCCAATGCGGCGATGATGCATTATGCCGCAACACCGGAGTCAGACGCTGAGTTAAAACCGGAGGGATTTTTACTTGTGGATTCCGGCGGACATTACTTTGAGGGAACCACAGACATCACAAGAACCATGGCACTTGGCCCGATCACAGATGAGATGCGTCTGCACTTTACGACCGTCTGCCGTTCGAATATGAACCTTGCGCATGCGAAGTTTTTATATGGATGTACCGGATTAAATCTTGATATTTTATCCCGCGGTCCACTCTGGGAGATGGGCATTGACTATAAATGCGGCACCGGACACGGCGTTGGTTATGTGTTAAATGTACATGAGGGACCGAACGGCTTCCGTTGGAGAGTCGTACCGGAGCGCCATGACAACGGTGTCTTAGAAGAGGGCATGATCACGACCGACGAGCCGGGTGTTTATTTAGAGGGTAAATACGGTATCCGTACCGAAAATGAGCTGGTATGCCATAAAGCTGAGAAAAATGAGTATGGACAGTTCATGGAGTTTGAGAATATCACCTATGCACCGATCGATCTCGATGCGATTGACCCGGATCTGTTAAGTGCACGTGAGAAAAAGATGTTAAACGATTATCACAAGATGGTATATGATACCATTTCCCCGTATATGACAGCGGAGGAAAATGAGTGGCTGAAACGCTACACAAGAGCGATCTAAAGGACAGGAATGGAGAGAACAATGGGCGAAAAGCTGGTATTGATAGATGGACACAGTATTTTGAACAGGGCATTTTTCGGGATTCCGGATCTGACGAATTCGGAAGGACTGCACACGAATGCAGTCTATGGATTTTTGAATATTATGTTCAAGATTTTAGAGGAGGAGCAGCCGGATTATCTGACGGTTGCATTTGATGTGTCAGAACCGACTTTCCGCCATAAGATGTTCGCAGAATACAAAGGCACAAGAAAGCCGATGGCACAGGAACTGCGGGAACAGGTTCCGCTCATGAAAGAAATGTTAAAAGCGATGGGAATCACTACGATTGAAAAAGGCGGCTATGAGGCTGATGATCTGCTTGGAACCATTGCAAAACAGAGTGAACAAAAAGGGCTGACAGTTTCAGTGGTATCCGGTGACCGTGACCTCTTACAGCTTGCAACGGATCAGATTAAGATCCGTATCCCGAAGACAAAACGTACCGGTACGGAGATTGAGGATTACAATGCTGCTGAGGTAAAGGAAAAATATCAGGTGACACCAATCGAGTTTATTGATGTCAAGGCATTGATGGGAGATACGGCAGACAATATTCCGGGAGTACCGGGAATCGGCGAAAAGACGGCGACGGCGATCATTGCACAGTATGGAAGTGTTGAAAATGCCTATGCACATGTGGACGAATTAAAGCCGCCCCGTGCAAGCAAAAATTTAAAAGAGTATTATGACCTGGCACAGATGAGCAAGACGCTTGCGACGATCGAGATCCATGCGGACATTGATTATGATCTTTCTGGTGCAAAGCTTAACGGTATTTCCAGTCTGTACACGGAGGAGGCATACCTGCTCTGCAAACGGTTAGAATTTAAAAATCTTTTGAATCGTTTTGTGGTGGAAACTCCAAAAAATCAGGCGGCAGAACATTTTAAACTTGTGGAAGACCGTAAGGAGGCAGAGAAAGTATTTGCGAAGCTTCGCGGCAGAAACTGTGGTTTTTATATTGTTCCCGGAAGCAAAAAGAAAGACAGCCACGAGGAAGAGGACGGGCAGATGAATCTGTTTGCGGCAGGAGATATGCCGGGGGCAGACAGTGAACCGTACGGCATCGTAGAAAGTGCAGAAAATGCTGCAGTGGAGTGCTGCCTTGGAGCTGCCGTTTCAACTGGAGAGGAAGAAACCTTTTTCATAAAAGCAGGGGAAAATCTTCCGGCAAAGCAGATTCTTTCCATGTTTACCGCAAGTGAGGCTGCGTCCTACGCGACACTGGATTTAAAACCGCAGCTTGCGGCGCTTGGCTTACTGGAGCGACAGGTAAACGGCAATATTGGACTGTCGAATCTTTTTGACGGTGTGCTTGCAGCATATCTTCTGAATCCGCTGAAAAATGAGTATCCACATGAGGATATCGCAAAAGACTATATGGGACAGATGATACCGTCAAAGGCAGATCTTCTTGGAAAAATGACCATAGAGCAGGCGGTGAAAGAGGCACCGGAAGCATTTTTAAATTATGTATGCTATATGGCATATGTGGCACAAGCATCGAAAAAGATGCTGGAGACTGACTTAAAAGAAGCGGGCATGGATCATCTGTTTGCGGAGATCGAGATGCCGCTCGTATTTACCCTTGCCGATATGGAAAATGAGGGTATCATCGCATGCAGGGAGGCACTCACAGAGTATGGGGACAAACTTGCAGTGCGTATCGCTGAACTGGAAAAGCAGATCTATGAGGAAGCGGGAGAAGAGTTTAATATCAATTCCCCGAAACAGCTTGGAGTGATCTTGTTTGAAAAACTCTCCATGCCGTATGGAAAGAAAACAAAGACCGGTTATTCCACAGCAGCAGATGTGTTGGATCGTCTTGCACCGGAATATCCGATCGTTTCAGATATTTTAGAATACAGACAGCTTGCCAAGTTAAAGTCCACTTATGCGGACGGACTGGTAAATTATATCGCGAAAGATGGCAGAATCCACACCAGTTTTAATCAGACGATCACAGCTACCGGGCGTTTAAGCAGCACGGAGCCGAACCTGCAGAATATCCCGATGAGGATCGAACTTGGCAGACTGATCCGCAAGGCATTTGTGCCAAAAGAGGGATTTGAGTTTATGGATGCCGATTATTCCCAGATTGAGCTTCGTGTTTTAGCACATATGTCCGGGGATGAAAAACTGATCGAGGCATACCGGGAAGCACAGGATATCCACAGGATCACGGCGTCCCAGGTATTTCACATCCCGTTTGACGAGGTGACGGATCTGCAGCGGCGCAATGCAAAAGCGGTTAATTTCGGAATCGTATATGGAATCAGTTCATTTGGGCTGAGCCAGGATCTTAGCATCAGCAAAAAAGAGGCTGCAGAGTATATTGAGCGTTATTTTGAGACTTACCCGAAGATCAAGACATTTTTGGACGGACTCGTGACAGAGGCGAAAGAAAAAGGTTATGTGACGACCATGTTTGGAAGAAGACGTCCGATACCGGAACTTTCAAGCAGTAATTTTATGCAGCGTTCCTTTGGGGAGCGTATTGCCATGAATTCTCCGATTCAGGGAACTGCGGCAGATATCATCAAGATCGCAATGATACGCGTGCATGACAGACTGTTAAAAGAAAATCTAAAGTCACGCCTGATCTTAACCGTGCATGATGAGCTTTTAGTGGAGACGGCGATCGAAGAAGAGGATGCGGTTCGAAAGATTCTCGAGGAAGAAATGCATGGAGCGGCAGATCTTGCGGTCACACTTGAAATTGATGCACATGTCGGCAATAACTGGTATGAGGCAAAATAAAGATCTGTCATCATTTATGAGGGATGATGCGTTGGATTGCATATGTCCGGATGGTACGAGAGAAAAAATGGATGCGGGGAGCATGGAACGGATGAAATTTATTGGAATTACCGGCGGCGTCGGTGCGGGAAAATCAGAAATACTTCATTATCTTGAAACAAAAGATGGAGTAAAAGTCATGTTGGCGGACGAGATCGCACATGAACTGATGCTGCCGGGAACGGAATGTTATCAGAAATTGAAAGACAGGTTTTTAGATGAGGATATCTGGACTTTGGATGGATCGTTTGACCGGAAAAAGTTAGCGGCAGTCATTTTTTCGGATGAAAAAAAGCGGGATGCACTAAACGGAATCGTACATCCGGCAGTTAAGAAATATATCAGGACTGCTGCAGATGCAGAGCGGAAAAATGGGGTACTTAAGATCCTTGTTTTAGAGGCTGCATTGCTGATTGAAGAACATTATGATGAAATTTGTGACGAACTTTGGTATATTTATACCAGAGAGGATATAAGAAAAGAACGCCTTATGAGATCGCGCGGATATTCCCCGGAGAAAGTACAGCAGATTTTTGACAGTCAGTTAGAGGAAGCGGTTTACCGGAAACACTGTAAAGTGGTGATCGATAATAATGGAACGGTGGAAGATGCTATAAAGCAGATTGATTTGGCAATCACAAATATGGAAAATGAGTAGGAGATACTGCAGATGAGCGACGGAAAAGACATGGAACAGCCATTGGTGTTCGGACTTGATATTGGAACAAGAAATGTGGTGGGAACTGTAGGTTACCGTACCGAAAATCAGTTTATCGTTACTGCACAGTATATCATGCAGCATGATACGAGAGCAATGTTAGATGGACAGATCCACGATATCGGGCGCGTATCAGGGACGATAAGAAAAGTAAAAGAACAGCTGGAAAAACAGATCGGAAAAACTCTGACGGAAGTATGTATTGCTGCCGCAGGCCGTGTGCTTAAGACGGTTACAACGAGTATCAGTTACGATTATCCGGAGGAGAGCGTAGTTACCGGGGAAGATATTCATACGCTGGATTTACTTGGAATCGAGAAAGCACAGAAAATTTTGCAGGAAATGAATGATACCAGCTATAAGTTTTACTGTGTTGGATATTCCGTGGTTAAATATTTCTTAAACGATGAACCGTTTTCAAACATTGAATCCCACAAAGCAGACCGTATCGGCGAAGACGTCATTGTAACGTTTCTGCCGGAGGATGTAGTAGATGGACTTTATGCAGCCGTAAATCAGGCCGGACTTGAAGTGGCGAATCTGACATTGGAGCCTATTGCGGCGATCAACGTCGCAATTCCGGAAAGTTATCGTCTGCTGAATATCGCTTTAGTCGATATCGGAGCGGGAACATCCGATATTTCCATTACCAAAGACGGAAGCATTATTGCCTATGGTATGATCCCTCTTGCCGGAGATGAATTAACGGAACTGATCGTGCAGAATTATCTGGTTGATTTTAAAACAGCAGAATATATCAAGCTGCAGAGTACGACCGAAGAAGAAATTACCTATAAAGATATCATGCTGATCGAACATACGATTCCGGCAAAAGAAGTGTGGGAGCTGACGGCACCGGTTGTGGATGAGATGACAACGGCAGTAGCTGCGAAGATCAAAGAACTGAATGGTGATCAGACGGTCAGTGCAGCATTTATTGTCGGCGGTGGCGGTAAGATCCACGGTTACACAAAAATGCTTGCGGAAAAGTTAGATCTCCCGGATGTGCGTGTGGCACTGCGGGGGGAAGAGGTGCTGCAGGAGGTTGTATTTGAACAGCAGGATATTAAGAAAGATCCACTGCTTGTCACACCGATCGGAATCTGCCTGAATTATTATGAGCAGAGAAACGGATTTATCATGGTGCGTTTCAATGGTGAGCGTCTCAAATTATATGATAACGATGGGCTTACAATTGTGGATGCTGCATTGCAGGCAGGTTTCCCGAATGAGGATCTGTTTCCAAAGAGAGGCCCGGAACTGAATTTCTTCGTAAATGGTGCAAAGCGCATCATCCGCGGAGAGCAGGGGGAGTCCGCTGCAGTTTACATGAATGACAGACCGACGAACCTCAACGCGGCATTAGAGCCGAACTGTGAGATCATCATCGAGCCTTCTACGGCAGGAAAACCGGCAACCTGCACGTTAGACCAGTTAGAGGAATATACCTCTGATTCAGTTACTTTTGTGGTCAACGGAAATGTTATAAGATGCCCGAAATTCTTAGAGGTCAACGGTAAATTAGAGTTTCCTTCCTACCAGATCAAAGAGGGAGATCAGGTGGAAACCAGAAGTTTTTACACAGTAGGACAGCTGGCAGAATTTATGGATGTGGAAGTGAATGTTGAACATGTGATCCTGGTAAATAACCGTCGAGCAACCCTTGATTCATTGATCTATGAAAACTTTACGATTGAATGGACGGTGCGTTCTTATGGCAAGCCGAGCTTCCAGCCGTTAGAGCAGGAAGAAGTCAGGACACCGACTGTCGGGGAATATAAGGAAGAAAAAATACCTGATATTGTTGAACCGGAAATGAGTGCAGAGGACAGTGCAGAGGCAGATGAACAGAATAATCTGACTGCAGAGAGTGCAGCCGGTGATACTGTAACAGGAGAGACCACAGAGAGTATAACCGGTGATGCTGTGACGGGAGAGACTACAGAGAGTATAGCCGGTGATGCTGCAACAGGAGAAAAAACAGAGACTGCAGACAACGCTGCTGTAACGGGAGAGACTGCAGAGAGTACAGCCGGTGATGCTGCAACAGGAGAAAAAACAGAGGCTGCAGATGACGCTGCTGTAACGGGAGAGAATACGTCAGTGACAGACAGTACTGTCTGGACAGATGCAGATGATGCAACAGAAAATGCAGTTGCAGGCCAGACAGCAGTTACAGATGAAGAAAAGCCGGCAGCAGTTACGACTGGGCAGAATCTGCAGGAACTAAAGCAGCAGGAAGACGGTAACATGGTTCTGGTATACATCAACGGCCAGCCGGTAAAACTTACCGGAAAACCACAGTATATATTTGTAGATATTTTTGATTTTTACGAATTTGATCTCACAGCTTCAAACGGCAGGGCGATCATCACCAATTTAAATGGTGAGAATGCATCGTATTCGGCTGTATTGAAGACAGGAGATACGATCGAACTTAGATGGAAAGAGAATTAAAAAAATGGAATTATGCAGCATAGCAAGCGGCAGCAGTGGAAACTGTATCTGCGTCGGATCAGATGAAAGTCACGTACTGATCGATGCGGGAATCAGCGGAAAAAGAATTGAAAACGGACTCAATTCAATTGATCTGAAAACAGAAGAGATGAAGGGAGTTCTTGTAACACATGAACACATTGATCATATTTCAGGACTTGGCGTGATCGCCAGACGTTACGGACTTCCGATTTATGCCACACAGGGTACGATAGATGCCATTTTAAATACAAAGTCTGTTGGAAAAATAGATGAATCATTATTTCATGTGATCACACCGGAGCAGCCTTTTGAGATCGGGGATCTTATGATTGAGCCGATCCCAACCTCACATGATGCGGCAGATCCGGTTGCCTATAAGATAAAAAATGAAGAGAAAACGGCAGCAGTCGTGACGGATCTTGGAACTTATGATGAAAATATCATCGATAAAATTAAAAATCTCGATGTGCTTTTACTGGAAGCAAATCATGATGTACATATGCTGCAGGCTGGCAGTTACCCATATCCGTTAAAACAGAGGATCCTTGGGGAAAAGGGACATCTCTCTAATGAACTGTCGGGCCGGCTTTTGGGGGAAGTGCTCCACGATCATTTTAACACAGTTATTTTAGGGCATCTGAGCAAGGAAAATAATTATGCTGAACTGGCATATGAGACGGTTCGGCTGGAGGTGTCGATGGGGGAAAATCCTTATAAAGGCGATGATTTCCCAATGTATGTGGCAAGGAGGGATGAACCGTCGGAGAGGATCATCTTTTAGTTAAGCGTACATTCGCATGCCTGGAAGTCTTATGAAGCTTAGTAGAAAAAGTTATAAATACACATTTATTTAACAGTGGAAATTATAAATTATATATGATATTATGATTCATAATAGATTTGTGCTGATTTAGTAAAGCAGAAAAGTGAGGAGAGCAGAGATGGAGAACACAGCAGACAAGACAATTATTACAGTAGTGGGTAAAGATACTGTTGGTATCATTGCAAAAGTATGTACTTATCTTTCCGAGAATGGTGTTAATGTACTTGATATTTCACAGACGATCGTTTCCGGATATTTCAATATGATGATGATTGTTGACATGAACAAATCAAGCAGATCATTTGTGGATTGTCAGAAAGATCTCGATGAGATCGGTGCACAGATCGGCGTATCCATCAAGTGCCAGAAAGCTGAGATTTTTGAAAAAATGCATCGTATTTAGAGAGGAAAGCGGTAATGATTAATATATTTGAAGTAAAAGAGACCAACAACATGGTGGAACATGAAAACCTCGATGTCCGCACCATTACGATCGGTATCAGCCTGCTTTCTTGCATTGATTCCGATTTAAAAAAATTAAATGAGAACATTTATAACCGTATCACATCAGTTGCCAAAGATCTTGCGAAAGTTGCAGGGGAGATTGAAGCTGAGTATGGCATTCCAATTGTCAACAAGCGTATTTCCGTGACTCCGATCGCGCTGATCGGCGGAGCAGCCTGCAAGACACCGGAAGATTTTGCAACGATCGCAGATACAATGGACCGTGCAGCGGAAGCAATCGGTGCAGATCTGATCGGTGGTTATTCCGCACTGGTATCAAAGGGAATGACAAAAGCGGATGAGATGCTGATCCGTTCTATCCCGATAGCACTTTGCCGGACGAACCGTGTCTGCAGTTCTGTAAACCTTGCATCTACAAAAACAGGTATTAATATGGATGCAGTGCGTCTGATGGGAGAGATTTTATTAGAAGTTGCAGAGCGTTCAAAAGACCGCGATTCCGTGGATTGTATGAAACTTGTTGTATTCTGTAATGCACCGGATGACAACCCGTTTATGGCAGGAGCTTTCCACGGTGTGACAGAGGCAGACGCAGTGATCAACGTTGGTGTCAGCGGACCTGGTGTTGTAAAGACAGCACTTGAGAAAGTGCGTGGCGAGAATTTTGAGGTACTCTGCGAGACCATCAAAAAGACCGCATTTAAGGTAACAAGAGTCGGACAGTTAGTCGCTCAGGAGGCATCCAGACGTCTTTCAATTCCGTTTGGTATTATTGACCTTTCACTTGCACCGACTCCGGCAATCGGTGATTCTGTTGCGGATATCCTCTGTGAGATCGGACTGGAGTATGCGGGTGCACCTGGAACAACAGCAGCACTTGCCATGTTAAATGATCAGGTCAAAAAGGGCGGTGTTATGGCATCTTCCTATGTCGGCGGCTTAAGCGGCGCTTTCATTCCGGTCAGCGAGGATCAGGGAATGATCGATTCCGTTCAGGCTGGCGCGATCACATTGGAAAAGTTAGAGGCAATGACCTGTGTCTGCTCCGTAGGACTTGATATGATCGCAATTCCGGGAGATACCAGGGCAACCACGATTTCCGGTATGATCGCAGACGAGATGGCACTTGGTATGGTAAACCAGAAGACCACAGCCGCACGTCTGATCCCGGTTATTGGAAAAGGGGTTGGCGATACCGTCGAGTTCGGTGGTCTGTTCGGTTATGCGCCGATCATGCCGGTCAACAAATACTCCTGTGATGATTTTATCAACCGTACCGGAAGAATCCCGGCACCGATCCACAGCTTTAAAAACTAACTGCGCGGATCACTGGTAAACATGAAAGTGATTTTAATAAAAAATGCAGTGGAAACACTGGGATATTTTTCCGAACAGTTAGCAGAGACGTTTCAGGAGATGGGACATGACACCTGTTTTGTGGATTATGATGATCTGGTAAACACGGTGGACGGCATCAGCCGGTTTGCCGTGGCGGGGAAAACGGTGCTGTGCACGTTTAATTTTATCGGACTTTCCGGTGAAGAAGTCTTTATCGAGGAAAACGGGCATTATATCTGGGAAAATCGTGGTATCGCGTGCATCAATATCCTGGTGGATCATCCGCTGTATTATCATTCGAAACTGGCAAAGCCTCCGGTGCCTGATATGCGTTTTTTTTGCATTGACAGGGAGCATGTGGCATACATGAAGCGGTTTTATCCGTCACTGTCGGCAAAATTTCTGCCGCTGGCGGGAAACTGCATCCGAGAGCAGGAGATACCTTGCAGTACAGAAGGCTGTCACAGGCAGAAAATGGAATTTCAAAATATCCCATATCGGAAACGGAACTATGACGTTGTATTTACCGGAAACTATACGCCGGTGGAACATCTTTACAGGGAAATCGACAGGCAGGGCGCAGAATACCGGGCATTTTATTATGAGATATTAGAAGATATGAAAGCACATCCGGCGGTTTCCATCGACCAGATGTTAGAGACACATATCAGAAAAGAACTTGGTGAAGTGCCGGATGAAGAGCTTCGCGCGGCAATCGCAGGAATGGTGTTTATTGATATCTGCATGCGGAGTTATTTTCGCGGGGAGATTATAAAATGTTTTGCAGATCATAAGATCCCGGTACATGTATTTGGCGCAAACTGGGAGAAATTAGACTGCAGCAGCCATGATTATATTATAAAAAATGGCAGGGAAGTGGACTCTGTGACCTGCGTTAAGGCGATCGCAGATGCAAGGATTTCTTTGAATATCATGCCATGGTTTAAGGATGGAGCGCACGACCGTGTATTTACGGCGATGCTGCAGCATACGCTTTCGCTGACCGATGACAGCGGGTATCTTCGGGAGAATTTTACGGACAAAAAAGAACTGGTTTTCTATTCGCTTGAGAAGCGGAATGAACTGCCTCAACTGGTGAGGAAACTTTTGGGAAAGCCGGAGGAATGTATGGAAATCGCAGAGCGGGGCTATGAGACGGCTGTGCGGACACATACATGGAAACAGAGAGCAGAAGAAATTTTGATAGATTTGGTAAAATAACCGCTTAACCTGTCAAGGGTGAGGCGGTTATTTTGCGTCCTGGAATCAGGCTTTCCACACATATAACCAGGACTGAAAAAACAAAAATATATATTAATAAATCTTATAAAATTAAGTAAATAAATTCATGACGCTAATAATTGTAAAAACAACATCAAAATGATAAGATAAAGAAAAACAACAAACCGCACACATGAAGGAGGAAATCATGGAGAAAATGTCATTAAAAAATGAACTTTCAGGTAATTCCTATCCTGGAAGAGGAATCGTTATCGGAAAATCTGCAGACGGAAAACATGCCATCACTGCTTATTTTATTATGGGCAGAAGTGAGAACAGCAGAAACCGTGTTTTTGTTGAGGATGGAGAGGGTATCCGCACGCAGGCTTTTGATCCTTCCAAACTGACAGATCCGAGCCTGATTATCTATGCACCTGTCCGTGTGCTTGGCAATAAAACAATCGTGACAAACGGAGACCAGACTGACACAATTTACGAACTGATGGACAAACAGCAGACTTTTGAGCAGGCACTGCGCACAAGAGAATTTGAGCCGGATGCTCCAAACTATACACCGAGAATCTCAGGTATCATGCACATTGAAAACGGAAAATTCAACTACGCAATGTCTATTTTAAAGAGCAACAACGGGGATCCGTCCTCCTGCAACCGCTATACATTTGCCTATGAGAATCCGAAAGCAGGTGAGGCTCATTTTATCCATACTTATATGGGAGATGGCAGCCCGCTGCCAAGTTTTGAGGGAGAGCCGACACCGGTTGCAATCGATGGCGACATCGATGCATTCACTTCATTTATATGGGAAAACTTAAATGAAGATAACAAAGTTTCTTTATTTGTCCGTTATATTGATATTGAAACCGGAACTTACGAGAGCAGAATCGTCAATAAGAATAAATAATCGGCATCAGGATTGCAAGATGCGGCAAAGAAGCATGAATTTCACAGATCAATGAGAAATTTAAAGGAGAAAGTATGAAAGAATTAGAATTAAAATATGGCTGTAACCCAAATCAGAAACCATCCAGAATCTATATGGAAAACGGCGAACTGCCGATTCAGGTATTAAACGGAAAACCAGGTTATATCAATTTCCTGGACGCATTTAACGGCTGGCAGTTAGTCAGTGAATTAAAAAAGGCAACAGGACTTCCTGCAGCCACATCTTTTAAACATGTATCACCGGCTGGCGCGGCAGTGGGACTTCCACTCAGCGATGTGGAGCGTAAGATTTACTGGGTTGACGATATGGATATGGAGTTTACACCGCTTGCAAATGCATATGCGAGAGCAAGAGGCGCAGACCGTATGTCATCTTTTGGTGATTTTATTTCTTTATCTGATGTCTGTGATAAGGAAACTGCAATGATCATCAAGAGAGAAGTTTCCGATGGTGTCATTGCGCCAGGCTACACAGATGAGGCATTAGAGATCTTAAAAGCAAAGAAAAAGGGCAATTATAACGTGATCCAGATCGATCCGGATTATGTGCCGGCACCGATCGAACACAAAGAAGTATTCGGTATTACCTTTGAGCAGGGAAGAAATGAATTAGTGATCGATGAGCACTTCTTTGACAATGTGGTAACAGAGAATAAAGAAATTCCGGATGCTGCAAAAAGAGATCTCGCAATCGCAATGATCACCTTAAAATATACACAGTCCAATTCTGTATGTTATGTTAAAGACGGACAGGCAATCGGTATCGGTGCAGGACAGCAGTCCCGTATCCACTGTACCAGACTTGCAGGCCAGAAGGCAGATAACTGGTGGCTGCGCCAGTCTCCGAAAGTGTTAGGACTGCAGTTTTTGGACAAGATCGGACGTGCTGACAGGGACAATGCGATCGACCTCTATATTGGTGAGGATTACATGGATGTCTTAGCTGACGGTGCATGGGAAAACATCTTTAAGGTAAAACCGGAGGTCTTTACCGCAGAGGAAAAACGTGCATGGTTAGATAAAAACACAAATGTTGCACTTGGTTCTGATGCGTTCTTCCCATTTGGAGATAACATCGAGCGCGCACATCGAAGCGGCGTTGCATATGTTGCACAGCCGGGCGGTTCCATCCGTGACGATAACGTTATCGAGACCTGCAACAAATACAATATGGCAATGGCATTTACCGGAATCCGTCTGTTCCATCATTGATCAGACGCGGATGATTTCTTTACTGCATTCAGGACAGGAAAAACGATTCTTCGTTTTTCCTGTCTTTTGCTGTTCATAGAGCTCTGCGGCAAACATATCCCCTTCGAGCATATGTTTTGCAGTCCCGTCAAGTGTGCGCAGGGAAGAGGAGAGCTTAGAGATGACAGGCACTTTTGCAGATTTTTTTAAGTCGGAGAACAGGGCGGAAGTATCTTTGCGGAAACCGAGGATCCGCAGGTAAGGGATATAATCAGCCTTTTTATATTGCTTCATATCCGTCTGGGTCATCTGAAGAATCAGATGCAGAAGAATCCGGCTCATGCGTGTGTAGGTAATATCACGGCTCTTGTTTTGTGCACAGAACTGCGTGAAAGAGGAAAAATTGTATCTGTTTTTAAATATGCGGTTTGCAATTTCCGGTGTAATATCATAGACATTTTCCAATTCTTTTTTGCCGCACGATAAGATCCGGTAACCGAGAATGGAGGAAAAGTCATCTGCATCTATAAGATTGTCAGATACGATCTCATTTTGAAACAGTGCAAAAGCCGGTTCTGGCATCGTAGATGCAATTTCCAAAAGATGTGCAGGGTCGGGATGAATATTCTGTGGATTGTAATCTGCAGATGAAAAATGCAAAGCATGGTCATCTGATGGTGTAACATTAGAAACTGCCGCACGGATTGCCGAGGCGGAAGCAGTGGGTGTGTTGATCGTGGTATCATGGTATCCGCTCCCCGCCCGCGGGATCAGGATCGGAGTCATGGCAGAATTACGCCGTTTCAGTGCCTTTAAATATTCGACCGCAAGGATGTTATTCGGGGTATCTAATATGGAAATGAGAGAATCCATTTCGGTGTTCTTAAAATAATCCGAAAGCGCAGCAGCTCTTGCAGCTGGAAATGCCATTCCATTTTTTAAATAAGAAGAAAGTGCAGATTTATAAACATCCGGTTCTTCTGCAAGAACACCGGCAATGATCTTAAGCTGGGAAAGCTGGTCAGATTCTGCCCCAAAGCAGATCCCGTCGATACAGCCCATTTGGTCAAACAGAGTAACGCCAGCCATGGCAAAATCCTCCGCGGAGGAAACTGCCCAGACAGCCGGAAGCTCAATGACAAGATCCGCACCGCATAAAAGTGCCATTTTTGTCCTGCAATATTTATCGATGATGGCAGGGGCACCTCTCTGGACAAAGTCACCACTCATGGCAATGACGACAAAGTCAGCATTTGTTTTTCGTTTTAACTCTGCAATCTGGTAGGCATGCCCGTTGTGAAAAGGGTTGTATTCTGCGATGATTCCGATCGTTTTCATAAGGTTCTCCATTTCTGACTGTTTTTTGAAAATCCTGATTCCATCTGTGGCTTTCGTTTGGGCGTAAGTACAGATCCTGCGTGCAACAGCATGATTACAGACTACCATACACGGATTTTTTTCGCAAATGTGAATGGCTGGAATTTGTTAAAAAAATAACGTTAAAATTCTGTCAACCTGTTTTTCATTTTGTACAAAAAATCTCACTTTAAACACCTTGTGCGAACAGAGTTAGAGGCGTATACTAGAGTTATATGCGGTTCGTATCGGTCGGACTGCCCATTTATCATTTATATAAGAAAAGAAAACTGCCATTCGAAAGCAGGCAGGGCATGGGAGGAAAATATGAACGTTTTAGTAGTAAACTGCGGAAGTTCTTCACTGAAATATCAGCTCATCGATTCTGACAGTGAAGCAGTATTAGCAAAAGGACTTTGCGAGAGAATCGGTATTGATGGAAGACTGGTATACCAGAAGACCGGATTAGACAAAGAGATCACAGAAGCAGCAATGCCGACACACAAACAGGCAATCCAGATGGTACTTGATGCACTGGTAAATGAGAAAACAGGTGCGATCAGGAGTCTTTCCGAGATCGATGCAGTAGGTCACCGTGTTGTACATGGTGGAGAGAAGTTTGCTTCTTCTACCGTTTTGACACCGGAAGTATTAAAAACAATCGAAGAGTGCAACGATCTTGCACCGCTTCACAATCCTGCAAACCTGATCGGTATCAATGCATGTAAGGAATTAATGCCTGATGTACCAATGGTAGGTGTATTTGATACGGCATTCCATCAGACAATGCCAAAGAAAGCATTCCTTTATGGTCTTCCATACGAATACTATGAAAAGTACAAAGTAAGAAGATATGGCTTCCATGGAACAAGCCACAGTTTTGTATCAAAACGTACTGCTGAATTCCTTGGAATGGATCTGAAAAATTCTAAGATCATTGTGGCTCATCTTGGAAATGGTGCTTCTATCAGTGCCGTATTAAATGGTGAGTGTGTAGATACATCCATGGGTCTTACACCTTTAGAGGGACTTGTTATGGGAACACGTTCCGGCGATATTGATCCGGCAATCATGGAGTTCATTGCAAAGAAAGAGAACTTAGATATCGAAGGTGTCATGAATGTTTTGAATAAAAAGTCAGGTGTACAGGGATTATCAAAATTATCAAGTGATTTCCGTGATCTTGAGGCTGCAGCCAATGAAGGAAATGAGCTTGCAATCGGTGCTATCGACGTATTCTGCTACCGTGTTGCAAAATATATCGGTGCATATGTGGCAGCAATGAATGGTGTGGATGCGATTGCATTTACTGCAGGTATCGGAGAAAATACAACGATCGTCAGAGCAAAGGTACTTGAGTATCTTGGATATCTTGGAATTACAGTAGATGCACAGGCAAACGAAGTACACGGAGAAGAAAAAGTTATCTCCACAGCAGATTCCAAAGTAAAAGTCTGCGTGATTCCGACCAATGAGGAGCTTGCAATCGCAAGAGAGACTGTTGCACTTGTAAAATAGGCAAAACAGCAGGTTTTTCAGGTTCATAGACAAAAAAATAAAAAAACAGGGTTGTCAAGAAAAAATACTTGACAAACCTGTTTTCACTATGTATAATCATTTAGGTGTGGAAAAACTTGATAAAAGGTTTGATTCACAAAAAAAGATATAGGAGAATGCCGTGATTATAGATATTTCAGACATTTTATCTTGTGAAAACAAGGAAGAAACAAAGCAGGTTCAGATTGAACTTACGTCTTTTATATCAAAGTTAGGGGAATTTCCTATTATCAGTGCAGCACCGATAGAACTGCATATCGCAAACCGGGAGAACAAGCGGCTGCTTATCCAGGGTGATGTTGATCTGCGAGTGTCGATTCCGTGCAGCCGTTGTCTGGAGGAAGTTCCGACAGATATCCACTTTTCGGTTGACAAGGATATCAAATTAGAAGATTCTGTTGTTCATGACGAAGAAGTGGAAGATAATGACTACCTGATTGGATTTAATCTGGATATAGATAGACTTATCTATGGAGAGATTTTGGTGAACTGGCCGATGAAAGTTCTGTGCAGGGATGATTGCAAAGGAATTTGCAAGGTGTGCGGAATGAACCTGAACAAAGGGGAATGCAACTGCCAGAGAACAGAACTGGATCCAAGAATGGCAGCAATCCAAGATGTCTTTAACAAATTTAAGGAGGTGTGAGAATATGTCAATTTGTCCAAAGAATAAATCTTCCAAAGGAAGAAGAGATAAAAGAAGAGCAAACTGGAAAATGACTGCTCCGGCATTAGTAAAATGCAGCAAATGTGGAGAGTTAATGATGCCTCATAGAGTATGTAAAAACTGTGGCTCTTACAACAAAAAAGAAATCATCCCTCAGGACTAATCCTTACGGGACACGGAAAGATCAAGGGTGGAACGATGAGTTTCCTCTTGATCTTTTTTGTTTCTTCTGAAAAAGTTATAATAATTTCACAAATTACCGGTTGCATAATCGGTGTGAACAGAATAAAATGATAAAATGATGTTTTAACAAAGGAGTAGGGCAATGGGAGATATTTTTAATTTAGACAACAAATTTTTTCAGGCACTTGGAAAGGGCGTCGACTGTGTATGCCTAAGCCTGCTGTGGATGATCTGCTGTATACCGCTTGCGATCGGCATTTATGTGGCATATGTGTCAAAAGCGATCATATTAGCACTTCCATGTATCGTACTGGCTGTTCCGGCTGGAATTGCGACAACAGCACTTTATTATGCAGTTAACAAGGTGATCCGTCACAGCAGAGGATACCTGTGGAGTTCTTTCTGGCATTCTTTTAAAACAAATATGAAGCAGGGTGCATTTGTAACGCTTATCGTGGCAACAGCGGTTGTTCTGGTGGGGCTTGACGGTTATATCATGTATCAGTTTGCAAAAGCGGGTGAAAAATCAGGAGTTCTTTATGTTGTGTTCTTTGTGCTGATGCTTGTGGTCATTGCATGGGCGATTTATGTATTCCCGTATATGGCACGTTTTGAGAATTCGACAAAAATGATCCTTAAAAATTCTGCGCTGATGGCGATCGGCAATCTGCCAAAGACCTTTATGGCACTGATGTTTTTCCTGGCATGTTGTATCGGAACTTATCTTTTGCCGGTTGTAGCAATCATATCACCGGCTTTGGGAATGCTTCTGCTCAACTATATTTTAGAGGGTGTGTTTGAACGGTATATGTCAGATGAAGACCGTGAAGCAGAAAATGAAAGAAATCAGGAATTCTATAACTAATGATATTGTAAATGACAATCGATTTTTTATATTGATTTATAGAAAGAGTTATAGTATATTTCAATATAGACGTGAAGGGAGAGCCCGAAAACGTATCAGAATGGAGAGTAGTTATGCAGCAGAATCAATCACTTGAGATTACCAAAGTTGCCTTAGATGCGATGGGTGGAGATTATGCTCCGGCCGAGCCTGTAAAGGGGGCTGTGGATGCGGTAAATGCGAGAAGTGATATCAAGGTTCTTCTGATCGGTCAGGAGGACGTGGTTCGTAAAGAACTTGAAAAGTACACTTATCCGGCAGAGCAGATCGAGGTTATACATGCTGAGGAAGTTATTGAGACAGCAGAACCGCCGGTAAATGCGATCCGCAAGAAAAAACAGTCATCGATCGTTGTCGGCATGAATATGGTAAAACAAAAAGAAGCAGATGCTTTCGTATCGGCAGGAAGTTCCGGTGCCATATTAGTCGGTGGACAGGTTATCGTAGGCAGAATCAAAGGAATCGAGAGACCACCGTTAGCGCCGCTTATTCCGACGGAAAAAGGTGTGTCGCTTCTGATCGACTGCGGCGCGAATGTGGATGCAAGGGCATCACATCTTGTTCAGTTTGCGAAGATGGGTTCTATTTACATGGAAAATGTACTTGGAATCAAAAATCCGAGAGTGGCGATTGTAAATATCGGTGCGGAGGAAGAAAAGGGAAATGCGCTGGTAAAAGAAACATTTCCACTTCTGAAAGAATGTACGGATATTAATTTTGTGGGCAGTATTGAGGCTCGTGAAATCCCGCATGGAGAGGCAGATGTGATCGTCTGTGAAGCATTTGTCGGAAATGTAATTTTAAAGCTGTATGAAGGACTGGCAGGAACGCTTGTCGGAGCAATCAAAAAAGGCATGATGAGCACCTTAAGAAGCAAAATTGGTGCAGCGCTTGCGCTTCCAGCATTGAAGTCAACATTAAAAGCGTTTGATGCGACTCAGTATGGCGGTGCTCCTTTATTAGGACTGAATGGACTTGTGGTAAAGACGCACGGAAGTGCAAAAGCAGTCGAGATTACCAATTCCATTTTTCAATGTGTGACGTTCAAAGAGCAGGACATCAACGGAAAAATCAGAAAAAATATTATAAGTTCAACGGAACAGGAAGGAATGTAAAGTTATGGAATTTGAAAAACTGAAAAAAATCATTGCAGAGGTATTAAACGTGGATGAGGAAGAAATCACAATGGACACCACTTTTGTGGATGACCTTGGAGCAGACTCCCTTGATATTTTTCAGATTATTATGGGAATCGAAGAAGAATTCGATATCGAGATCGCGAATGAAGATGCTGAGCATATCGTGACAGTTGCAGATGCCGTAGAGCAGATCAAGAATGCTTTAAATTAAATAAAAGATGACGTATGCCCTTGTTGAAGACAAAAGGGCGGTGCGCGATGTGCCGCCTCTTGTCAGGCAAGGGCTTTTCCGTTATTATATAAGAAAACAGAGTCTTTTTTATATTTTACTGGACAGACAGTAAGGTAGAAAAAAGCCCCTGACCAGGAGGATGAAATGTCAAAGTTACAGGAATTACAGAACAGGATTGGTTATACATTTGAAAAAGAGGGCTTATTGCGTCAGGCACTGACGCACAGTTCCTACGCTAATGAAAAACACATGAAAAAACATTCTGACAATGAGAGACTGGAGTTTTTAGGGGATGCGGTTTTAGAGATCGTATCGAGTGATTTTTTATACCGTAATTATCCGGATCTGCCGGAGGGAGATCTGACAAAACTCCGTGCGAGTATTGTGTGTGAGCCTACACTGGCACTTTGTACCAGAGAGATGGATCTTGGCGTTTATCTGCTGCTTGGCAAGGGTGAAAACCAGACAGGTGGAAGAAAACGTAAATCAATTTTATCGGATGCTTTAGAGTCTGTGATCGGAGCTATCTATTTAGATGGTGGTTTTGAACCGGCAAAGAAGTTTATACATAAGTTTATTCTGACAGATATCGAGCACAAAAAGCTGTTTTATGACAGCAAGACTATTTTACAGGAAGTTGTGCAGGGCAATTATAAAGAGAGTCTGCATTACGAGCTGATTTCAGAAGAAGGACCGGACCATGACAAACAGTTTTCGGTCGAAGCACGGATCGGAGATAAAGTGATCGGCACAGGAACCGGTCATACGAAAAAAGCGGCAGAGCAGGAAGCTGCCTACCAGGCACTTTTGGTTTTAAAACCGAAACTGTAAGAGCGGAAACATGTCTGTGTTTATACCAGACTTGTTATGCGCAAAGCCAGCGTGGGAATGAGGTTTAGTATGTATCTGAAAAGTATTGAAGTGCAGGGATTTAAATCATTTGCGAATAAGATCGTTTTTGATTTTCATAATGGAATCACTGGAATTGTCGGGCCAAACGGCAGTGGCAAGAGTAATGTCGGGGATGCAGTGCGCTGGGTACTTGGTGAACAGAGTGCCAAGCAGCTGCGTGGTGCCAGTATGCAGGACATTATTTTTGCAGGAACGGAAAACCGTAAACCACTCAGTTATGCTTATGTTGCGATCACACTTGACAATGCGGACCATAAACTGCCGGTGGGTTATGAGGAGGTCACGGTTGCGAGGCGCGTGTACCGCTCCGGGGAGAGTGAGTATCTGCTCAACGGCAATACCTGCCGTCTGAAGGATGTGACCGAGCTGTTTTATGATACCGGTATCGGAAAAGAAGGATATTCCATTATCGGACAGGGACAGATTGAGAAAATTTTAAATGGTAAACCGGAGGAGCGGCGTGAACTTTTTGACGAGGCGGCCGGAATTGTAAAATATAAAAAGCGCAAAGCGGCTGCGCAGAAAAAGTTAGAAAATGAACGTGAAAATTTAGTTCGTGTCAATGATATCTTAAGCGAGCTGGAACGCCAGGTCGGTCCGTTAGAAAAACAGGCTGAAAAAGCGCGTGTATATTTAAAGAAAAAAGAAGAGTTAAAGACATATGACGTTAACATGTTTCTGATGGAGATGACACGCATTGACGGACAGCTTCATGAAGTGGGCGAAAAATGCGGCATTGCGGAAGCACAGTTACATGAGTCAAAAGATTCTTATGAGCAGGTAAAGACAGAATATGAGCGCATGGAATCGGAAATCGAACAGTTAGAACAGGCAATCGGTGAGGTACGCGAAAATTTAAACGGTTCCACTGTTTTAAAAGGAAAGTTAGAAGGACAGATCAACGTCTTAAAAGAACAGATCCACACGGCAGAAATGACGGATGAGCATTTAAAAGACAGACTTGATTCTATCGAAAAAGACACACAGGATCGTCTTGCACAGAAAGATGTTTATGGCAGGGAACGAGAGGAACTGTTAGAGGCACTGGCAGGAATTTCAGAGAGAAAGCAGGCTGCTGAAAAAGAATTAGATGAGCTGCGCAATGGAATGAAAGAATGCAGTGACGGGATCGAACGCGGAAAGAGTGAGATCATCGAACTCCTTAACAACAAGGCATCCGTCAAGGCGAGAAAGCAGCGTTTTGATACGATGGCAGAGCAGATCAACATCCGGAAAGCGAAACTGACACAGAGACTTCTTGCCAGAAAGACAGAGGAAGAAGATTTAGACAATGTGTTAGCTGCCTGTCAGCAGGAATTAGATGAGGTCAACGAGACGATCCGGGGATTGAAGGAATCTGCTGCCGCAATGGAAGAAAAGAACCGTGAGTGGCGTAGAAAATATTCGCAGACCAGCCAGCAGTTAGAGCAGGATGTCACCAGGTATCATAAAGAACAGTCCAGGCTGGAGACACTAAAAAACATTGCAGAACGCTATGACGGATATGGAAACAGTATCCGCCGTGTAATGGAACAAAAAGACAGACACAAAGGAATTTTAGGTGTCGTATCAGATCTGATTCAGGTTGAGAAAAAATACGAGATTGCGATCGAGACTGCGTTAGGCGGAAGTATCCAGAATATCGTGACGGAGGATGAAGAGACTGCAAAGCAGATGATCGCGTATCTGAAGCAGAACCGGTATGGACGTGCAACATTTCTTCCGCTTACGAGTGTGAATGGCAGCGGCGGGTTTAAAAATCAGGAAGCACTGCGGGAGCAGGGCGTGATCGGACTTGCAAGTACCCTGGTGAAAAATGATGCCAGATATGATGGTGTGATGAATTATCTGCTCGGCAGGGTAGTTGTTGCCGGGACAATCGATGACGCGATTGCCCTGGCAGGAAAATACCGCTATTCATTCCGTATCGTAACGCTAGAGGGCGAATGCTTAAATCCGGGCGGTTCCATGACCGGTGGTGCATTTAAAAATACCAGCAATCTTCTTGCGAGAAGACGTGAGGTAGAAGAACTGGAAACACTTGTTGCTTCTCTGCAGAGTCAGATTAAAGAGTCGAGAGACCGCTTAGAGGATATTAAGACAGCGCAGTCACTGTTAGAAGAAGATATGGAAAGCGGAAAGGAGAAACTGCAGGAACAGTACATTCTTCAGAACACGGCAAAAATGAACTTAGACCGCGCCACAGATCAGAAAAACGAGAGGGAAACAGTTTTTGCCGGTCTGCATGCGGAGCGGGCGGAGATTGAGGAGCAGCTTGCAGAGCTTGAAAATAATAAAGCTCAGATAGCGGCAGAGATTGAGGCTGCAGCGGTTCGTGAAAAAGAGATCGGACAGGAAAACGAGGACTTCCAGAAACGTTTCGAGGAATATCAGACGAAGGAGAAGGAAGCTTCGGAAACTGTTTCAAAGATTGCTTTAGAGGAAGCCGGTATCCGTCAGAAAGCGGAGTTTGCGCAGTCAAATATTTCGCGTATTCAGAGTGAGATCACAAGATTTTCACAGGACAGGGAAACGCTGATCGCGCAGGCAGGGGATGCAAAAGAAGAAGCAAGACAGAAGATGGCAGAGATCGAGGAATTAAAAAAGACGATCCTCGCATCGGATGATACGCATGCTGCTTTCGAACAGCAGTTAAAAGATTATACGCAGAAGAAAGAAGATCTGTCAGCTTCACATAAAGGATTTTTCCGGAAACGTGAGGAGATATCCAATCAGATCTCGGAACTTGATAAGGAAGTATTCCGTCTGAACAGTCAGCGTGAAAAGCTAAATGATGCGAGAGAATATCAGACCAATTATATGTGGCAGGAATATGAACTGACGCTTCACGCTGCAATGGATCTTCGGGATGATACCTATGACGATCTTTCTACATTAAAGAAAATGATCGCACAGATCAAGGATGAGATCCGAAAGCTCGGTGACGTCAATGTCAATGCGATCGAGGATTATAAGGAGATCTCAGAGCGTTATCAATTTTTAAAAACACAGCATGATGATCTGATTGAAGCAGAGAAAACGCTGATCGGAATCATCGAGGAACTTGATACGGGAATGCGCAAACAGTTCATGGAGAAATTTGCAGAGATTCAGAAACAGTTTGATACCGTATTTAAAGAACTGTTTGGCGGTGGAAAAGGTACACTGGAACTGGTGGAAGATGAGGATATCTTAGAGTGTGGTATCCGTATTATTGCACAGCCTCCCGGTAAGAAGCTGCAGAATATGATGCAGATGTCCGGTGGAGAAAAATCACTGACAGCGATTGCACTGTTATTTGCGATCCAGAACTTAAAGCCTTCACCGTTTTGTCTGTTAGACGAGATCGAGGCGGCACTGGATGATTCAAACGTCACCCGGTTTGCAAAATATCTGCACAAGCTGACCCAGAATACACAGTTTATTGTAATCACACACAGACGAGGTACGATGGCGGCGGCAGACCGTCTCTATGGTATTACGATGCAGGAAAAGGGTGTTTCGACACTGGTTTCCGTAAATTTGATTGAAAATGATTTAGACAAATAATGATTTAGACAAATAATGATTTAGATGAATAAGAAAGGCAGGATATATGGGCGAAGAAAAAAAAGGTTTCTGGAGCCGTCTGGTTTCCGGACTCAGCAAGACAAGAGATAACATTGTATCCGGAATTGATTCGATCTTCAGTGGATTTTCCAGTATTGATGATGATTTTTACGAAGAAATTGAAGAAATTCTGATCATGGGGGATATCGGTGTCAACGCGACCGAAGCGATCATCGAAAATCTCAAAGAAAAAGTAAAACAAAATAAGATCAAGGATCCGGCAGAGTGCAAGGAACTTCTCATCAACAGTATCAAAGAGCAGATGGATGTTGGTGAGACCGCATACCGTTTTGAAAATGAAAAATCCGTGGTGCTTGTCATCGGTGTAAACGGTGTCGGAAAGACGACTTCTGTTGGGAAACTGGCAGGAAAATTAAAAGACCAGGGGAAAAAGGTCGTCCTTGCAGCAGCCGATACATTCCGTGCAGCAGCGGGAGACCAGCTGTTAGAATGGGCAAACCGTGCGGGTGTTGAGATGATCGGCGGACAGGAAGGTGCAGATCCGGCGGCGATCGTATATGATGCGGTCGCAGCGGCAAAAGCAAGAAATGCGGATGTACTGCTCTGTGATACGGCAGGACGTCTTCATAATAAGAAGAATCTTATGGAAGAGTTAAAAAAGATCAACCGTATTCTTGAAAAAGAATATCCGGATGCATACCGCGAAACTCTTGTCGTATTAGATGCAACGACAGGACAGAATGCACTTGCACAGGCGAGACAATTTTCAGAAGTGGCAGAGATCACAGGTATCATTTTAACTAAGATGGATGGAACGGCAAAAGGCGGTATCGCGGTTGCAATCCACTCCGAACTTGGAATCCCGGTCAAATATATCGGTGTCGGAGAGACCATCGAGGATTTACAGAAGTTTGATTCCAATGAGTTCGTAAACGCACTTTTTGACGTAAAAGATCAGGCAGAATAATAAACAGACAAAGGAGAATATAAATGTTAACATTAGACAAGTTTGAGGAAGCAAGTGAGAAAGTAAAAGAAGTCACCTTAGAGACAAAACTGGTATATTCCGATTTTTTAAGTGAGCAGACAGGAAACAAAGTATATTTAAAACCGGAGAATATGCAGTTTACCGGTGCATACAAAGTGCGTGGAGCTTATTACAAGATCAGCACACTGACAGAGACAGAGCGTAAAAAAGGACTCATCACCGCCTCAGCAGGAAATCATGCGCAGGGTGTTGCTTACGCAGCAAAATGTTATGGCTGTAAAGCGGTCATCGTGATGCCGACAACGACACCTTTAATCAAGGTAAACCGTACCAAGAGTTATGGTGCAGAGGTTGTCCTCTACGGAGATGTCTACGATGAGGCCTGTCAGAAAGCCTACGAACTGGCAGAGGAAAAAGGATATACGTTCATTCATCCGTTTGATGATCTTGCAGTTGCTACCGGACAGGGAACGATCGCAATGGAGATCTTTAAGGAACTGCCGCTTGTGGAATATATTTTAGTTCCGATCGGAGGAGGCGGACTTGCAACAGGTGTATCAACACTTGCAAAGCTGTTAAATCCAAAGATTAAAGTGATCGGTGTCGAACCGGCAGGTGCAAACTGTATGCAGGCTTCTTTTAAAGCAGGAAAAGTAACGACATTACCGAGCGTCAACACGATCGCGGACGGTACTGCGGTAAAGACACCGGGCAGCAAGATCTTCCCATATATCAAAAAGAATTTAGATGATATCATCACAGTAGAAGATGATGAACTGGTTGTTGCATTCCTTGACATGGTGGAAAATCATAAAATGGTAGTGGAAAATTCAGGACTTCTGACGGTAGCTGCGTTGAAGCATCTGGGTGTAAAAGATAAGCGTGTCGTATCAATCTTAAGCGGTGGTAACATGGATGTGATCACAATGTCTTCTGTGGTACAGCAGGGTCTTATCTTCCGTGACCGTATCTTTACGGTATCTGTACTTCTTCCGGACAAGCCGGGTGAATTGTCAAAAGTAGCTGCTACGATTGCCGCAGAGCAGGGAAATGTTATCAAGCTGGAGCATAACCAGTTTGTCAGCACAAACCGCAATGCAGCCGTGGAGCTTCGTATTACTTTAGAGTGCTTTGGTACTGATCACAAAAATCAGATCATCAAAGCATTAGAGAAAAATGGTTACAAGCCGAAATTAGTCAGAGCAAGTCTGTAGGAGTGTATTTTTGATAGCAGAATCAGATCATAAAATTTAAAATGGTCAAAAAATAAGGAATTTCGTTCATTGCAGAACGAAATTCCTTATTTTGGTTTATGAAACAGTATGCTCGTACAATGTGAGATCCGATGTAAAAGACAAAAAAGTCAGTGTCAGGATACTGTGTAGGACTGGCCTGTCAAATCCAGGCTGTTAATGTCTGCACCGGCGTGATTCAAGTGAATACCGAGATTAAAGCAGGAACCGCCATCCGCATTAAAGCTGACGGTGACGGAGCTGCCGGAAACAGATGCGGATGCAGAGTGTCCGGCAACTTCGACCTGATCAATCGGGGTATTGAAGGAAAGCGTGAGGGTAACATTTCCTGTCACATTACTCCAGCTTACGGCAACCAGTCCTTTTCCGCCGCCTTCCCATCTGTCCCATATGCCCTGATAAGATGCGGTTACAGAACCGGCTGAAGAACCAGCTGAGGAACCGGCACCGCTTGCAAGGTAGATGCCTTCTGTATGTTCAGGCGACAGATAAATTGCAGGTTTCTGATATTTATTTTTCATGGGAACCTCCATTCCTGCGCATGATTTACGCAAGCAAAAAAGTTTTTAGTTTAGGTTTAGCTCATTATAAACAGGAAAAAAAAGTGTTGTCAATACTGTTATAGGAAAAAAGTCATGTTTTAAGAAAAAATAAATACTGGTGTCAAGAAAAAATGCTTGACACCCATTCTTTTTTATGATAATCTATGCAAGGTGCTGATGTGAGAGTACAGATTGGGATATGAGATGGAAGAAAAGATTGAACAGGCGTATCTATATGATTTCTATGGAGAGCTTTTAAACGAACACCAGAGAAAGATATATGAAGATTTTGTGTTCAATGATCTCTCACTCGGTGAGATCGCGGATGAAGAAGGAATCAGCCGTCAGGGTGTACATGATATGGTAAAGCGGTGTACGAAGACCTTAGAAGGATATGAGAGCAAGCTTCATCTGATCGAAAAATTCCAGACCGCAAGAGGTATGGTAACAAAGATCCACACGTTGACCAAAGAGTTCTATAAGAACCATGACGAGGCAGTGTTAGAAGAGATCGAACAGATCTCCAATCAGATATTAGAGGAGCTATAGATGGCATTTGACAGTTTATCCGAAAAACTCCAGAATGTGTTTAAAAACCTGAGAAGCAAAGGGCGTTTGACAGAAGATGATGTGAAGGCTGCTTTAAAGGAAGTTAAGATGGCTCTTTTAGAGGCCGATGTCAATTTCAAGGTAGTCAAGCAGTTTGTCAAAGATGTGCAGGAACGCGCGATCGGACAGGACGTGATGAACGGACTGAATCCGGGACAGATGGTCATCAAGATTGTAAATGAAGAGATGATCCGTCTGATGGGTTCTGAGACGACAGAGATAGCACTTCGTCCGGGCAAAGAACTGACGATCATTATGATGGCAGGTCTTCAGGGTGCCGGTAAGACGACCACGACAGCAAAGATTGCCGGAAAGTTAAAAGCCAAAGGTAAGAAAGTACTGCTTGCAGCATGTGATGTTTATCGTCCGGCGGCAATCGAACAGTTACAGATCAATGGTGAGAAACAGGGCGTGGAAGTATTTTCCATGGGAGATAAGAACACACCTGTGAACATTGCAAAGGCTGCGGTAGAGCATGCCACAAAGAATGATTTTAATGTGCTGATCATCGATACGGCAGGACGTCTTCATGTAGATGAGGACATGATGGCCGAATTGATTCAGATAAAAGAAAATGTTGCGGTATCACAGACCATATTAGTGGTTGATGCCATGACAGGACAGGATGCAGTCAATGTTGCGAAGACCTTCGATGAGAAGATCGGAATTGACGGCGTAGTACTTACCAAACTTGATGGTGACACCAGAGGTGGTGCGGCACTCTCGATAAGAGCGGTGACCGGCAAACCGATTCTTTACGCAGGTATGGGAGAAAAGCTTTCTGATTTAGAGCAGTTTTATCCTGACCGTATGGCATCGAGAATCCTTGGAATGGGTGATGTGCTGACGCTTATTGAGAAAGCACAGAGTGAGCTTGACGAGGAGAAAGCAAAAAAACTTGAAGAAAAGATGCGCAAGAATGAATTTGACTTTGAGATGTATTTAGAGTCCATGAGTCAGATGAAAAAAATGGGCGGTCTTTCCAGTATCCTCGGTATGATGCCGGGACTTGGCGGCGGTAAGATGCCTGAGATTGACGAGGAAGCGGCTGAGAAGAATATGGCACGCACTGAGGCGATCATTTTCTCGATGACAGTTGAGGAGAGACAGAATCCGTCATTGCTCAATCCGAGCAGAAAACGCAGAATCGCACAGGGGGCAGGCGTGGATATCGCAGAGGTCAACCGTCTTGTAAAACAGTTTGACCAGGCGAAGAAAATGATGAAACAGATGCCCGGCATGATGAAAAAAGGTAAAAAGGGAATGTTTAAAGGCCTTCCTTTTTAATAAATGAACAGCAAAAATTTAAGGAGGTGAAAGTAATGGCAGTAAAGATCAGATTAAGAAGAATGGGACAGAAGAAAGCACCTTTCTATCGTATCGTAGTTTCTGATTCCAGATCCCCGAGAGATGGAAAGTTCATCGAAGAGATTGGAACATATGATCCGACTAAAGATCCGAGCGAGTATCATGTAAATGAGGACTTAGCAAAGAAATGGTTAGCAAACGGAGCTCAGCCAACAGATACCGTAGCAAGAATTTTCAAAAATGCTGGTATTGAGAAATAGGATCAGTGAGGTGGACCTATGAAAGAATTAGTAGAAGTAATTGCCAAGGCGCTTGTTGATTGCCCGGACGAAGTTGTTGTGACTGAGACCGAGAATGAAAAAGCAATCGTATTAGAGCTGCGCGTTGCACAGTCTGATATGGGTAAGGTGATCGGCAAACAGGGACGTATTGCGAAAGCGATTCGTTCTGTTGTGAAGGCTGCTGCCTCAAAAGAAGAAAAAAAAGTGATTGTGGAGATTATGCAGTAATCTTTGCAGTAAACCGGCGTGATCATGAACATGGTGCAGCCGGTTTTTTTTCTATCAGGATTCAGCTGTCAAAAGGTGACATTTAACATTTGAATCCTTTCAGAAAAGACAAAAGGGGGATAAGGATGAGAAATATCGCAAAAAAATGCTCTATATTTTTATTGACATTGCTGTTGACTGTACAGATACCGGTATTGACAAGTGCCAGGGAAATAGTGACAGACACAGGAAACTATACAGTATTTACCGAAGATAATGAGTCAGATGAGACAGCAGATATCGTAAAGGAATACTGTAAAGGTGCTTCCACGAAAATGAGTTTCAGGGGAAAACTGACACAGGTATACTGCCCAAAGAAAAGTACAACTTATATATATAGAGTAAAAAATATGCCATCGAACGGAAGAATTACAAAAGTGAGCAGCTCAAATGGAAAAGTGGCAAAGATTTCCATAGGTGACAATAATATCCGGATCAAACCGTTAAAGGCGGGAAAATCAACGATTAAAGTGACGGTAAAAACAGGAAGGCTTCTGACAACTTTTACATCACAACTGACTGTTTATAAATGGAGTAATCCGGTTGCAAATTATAAAATAGGAAGCAAACAAATAAAAAACCAGTTTAAAGACACAAATATTTATAACTATAAACTTGGAAGCAAAAAGACACAAAAGTTTGATGTAAAAGCAAAAAAAGGCTGGAAGATGACGTCATTTACCTATTATGACAAGCTTGGAAAAAGTACATCTTATCTATCTTCTTCAAAGAAGATCAAACTGGAAAAGGGTGGTTCCGTGCAGATTAATTTTACAAATCAGAAAACAGGTCTGGTTGAGAATGTTGTAATCTGGATCAAATAACAGAATGAAAAATTGTATAAAAATAAGATTTTTACATATAAGAAATGGAGAATTTGTGTGAAAAATAAGATTTTTCACACGCAGGAATGGAGAATTTATGGAGAATTTACTTCAGGTAGGTGTCATCACAACGACACACGGTGTGCGCGGGGAAGTTAAGGTATTTCCGACCACAGATGATGCGGCACGCTTTAAAAAATTAAAACAGGTAATCTTAGACACAGGAAAAGAACACCTTGCACTGGAAATTGCCGGGGTAAAGTTCTTCAAAAATATGGTAATACTCAAGTTTAAGGGATATGACAATATCAATGATGTGGAGATGTTCCGCAAAAAAAGTCTCTATGTGACCAGGGAAAATGCCGTAAAGTTAAAGAAAAATGAGTATTTTATAGCAGATCTCATCGGTCTTAAAGTGACCTCGGATGAGGGTGAAGATTTAGGAGCGCTGACCGATGTACTGCAGACAGGGGCGAATGATGTCTATGTGATCAGCAAAGAGGGTGCGGATGATATTTTACTTCCGGCGATCAAAGACTGTGTAAAACAGGTGGACATCGAGGGCGGTACGATGCAGGTACATCTGCTTGACGGCTTAAGAGACTTAAACAGCAGGCGGGAGGAAGCATGAATTTCTACATTATGACATTGTTTCCGGATATGGTCATGCAGGGATTAAATACCAGTATTATCGGCAGGGCAGCAGAAAAGGGACTGCTTACGATCGAAGCGGTAAATATCCGGGACTATACGATCAATAAACACAAAAAGGTGGATGATTATCCATATGGCGGTGGTGCAGGAATGCTGATGCAGGCACAGCCGGTCTATGATGCGTGGAGATCAATTGTCGATAAAATTGGGACAAAACCGCGCACAATTTACCTCACACCGCAGGGACCGACTTTTACACAGCAGGCGGCAAAGTCGTTTGCAAAAGAAGAGAATCTGATTTTTTTATGTGGTCATTATGAGGGGATTGACGAGCGTGTCTTAGAGGAGATTGTGACCGACTATGTCTCGATCGGTGACTATGTCTTAACCGGAGGAGAACTTCCGGCGATGGTCATGGTGGATGCGATTTCCCGTATGGTGCCGGGAGTGCTGACAAATGATGAATCCGGTTCTACGGAGTCATTTGAGGGAGATTTGTTAGAGTACCCGCAGTACAGCCGTCCGGAGGAGTGGATGGGAAAAAAAGTTCCTCCGGTATTGCTGTCCGGCAATCACAAGCTTGTGGATGAATGGCGCAGGGAGCAATCGATCATCCGCACGAAAGAACGCCGTCCGGATCTGTTTGCGCGCGCAGAGCTGACAGAAAAAGAGCGGAAAAAGTGGCGTTAAAAATAAAAATAAAATTTGTTTACAATCACAAACTTATGTGATATACTATAACAGTTGTGAATAAAAATAGATGGTCCTCTGTTACGAATTCGCGTATTAAGAACATCCAAATTATCAGGAGGTCACAAAATGAACGCAAGTGAAATCATTAAGAACATTGAAACAGCACAGTTAAAAGCAGAAGTACCGGAGTTCCGTGTTGGTGATACTGTAAAAGTTTACGGTAAGATCAAAGAGGGTAACCGTGAGAGAATCCAGGTATTCGAAGGTACTGTACTTAAAAAACAGGGCGGAAGCAACCGTGAGACATTTACTGTAAGAAAAATCTCTAACGGTGTCGGCGTAGAAAAAACATGGCCGTTACATTCTCCGAACGTTGAGAAAGTAGAAGTAGTTCGTCAGGGTAAAGTAAGACGTGCGAAATTATTCTACTTAAGAGATCGCGTTGGTAAGAAAGCAAAAGTAAAAGAGTTAGTAAAATAGTAGATGTAAACGAAAAGCTGCAGTGGAGACACTGCAGCTTTTTTTTACTTTATAGGATTAGGGTGTTAAAAGGTGGTTTTCAATTTGACAATCGCTAAGTTGTGAGCCAACTTTTGACACCCGAATCTTCATAAAAAATTGCCAGTAGTACTTGACGAAATAGTTAGTTAACACTAACATTATAGATAGATATCTGTCAGAATTAATTTTTAAGAAAAAGGATGATGTATATGAAAAAAATCAAGGAAACCGACAAGGAATTTTACGGCTGTTACTGGCCGTTAGAGGGAAGTAAATGTGCGATCATTGCCATGCTGGGGGATGACTGCGAGGACTATATGGCAAAATCGGCGGTCAAATGGATTCACAAAAAACTGCAGATAAGTGCCCTCACGTTAAGCCCGGCACACAAAGATTACAGCCATCATAATCTCCCGGTGGAGAGGATTGGTGCAGCGATCACCTATTTAAAGAATCAGGGCATTGAAAAAATTGCTATTACAGGAGCATCTACAACCGGAATGTATGCGCTGATCGCCGCATCGTATTATCCGGAGATCACGCTGACGCTGGCAATGACACCGGCAGATTTTGTCATGGAAGGATTTTATCAGGGCAAGCGGGACGGACAGACCGAGTGGCCGGGAGAGGGTGAGTCGAGTGCTTCCTGGGAGGGAAAGCCGCTTCCGTATCTTCCTTATGCATACCGTCATCCGGAATATGGCATGAAAATAAAGGAGGAGTCAAAACGGGGCGGCGATATGATCGCATCCCGTCAGATTTTTGACGATTCCGAGAAAGCACATCCAATCCGGGAGGAAGAGTTTATCAAAATCGAACGGATTATGGGAAAAGTCCTTTTGATCGGTGCGGAGGATGACGTTTTGTGGGACGCGGCAAAGTACATAAGAAGGATGCGGGACCGCTTATCCCAAAGACAGCACACCTGTGACGTCGAGTACTATATTTATAAGCATGCCACGCATTTTGTTTTCCCGGAGGGCATGGTAAAAATGATGCTTCCGGTCGGAGGGGATCTGATTACAAGAGTGTTTGCTGCCGGAAGAAAATATCCGAAGGAATGTAAGGCAGCGCGTATCGATATAGACAGGCGTGTCACGGAGGCGGTTCGTGCCTGGAAAATAGAAAATTAGTGTAAAGATCTTGACATTGGAGTACACTCGTATTATGATTTCTGGATACAAAAATCAGGAGCAGAATGACTGTAAAAAATACAGCCATAACTGTCACTCAGGTAGGAGGAAACGAAAAATGCGTACATTAATTGCCTATTTTTCAAGAGCCGGAGAAAATTATTTTGGTGGTTCCATAAAGAATATAACGGTCGGGAACACGGAGATCTGTGCAAATCTTATCAAAGAATTTTTAGATGCAGACGTTTTTAAAATCGAGATGAAAAAGCCGTATTCGGATCAGTACAGGGAATGTGTTGCACAGGCAAAAATTGATTTTACGGAGAACAGCAGACCGGAACTTGTAAAACTTCCGGAAAATATGGAAGCCTATGATACGCTCATTCTCGGATACCCGAATTACTGCGGAACGATACCGATGGCAGTGGCAACGTTTTTAGAGTCATTCGACTCTTACGGGAAGAAGATCCTGCCGTTCTGTACCAATGAGGGAAGCGGCATGGGAAAAAGCGAGGCAATGCTAAAGAAGCTTTGCCCGGGCGCAGACATTGCGAAGGGAAAATCTATTACAGGCAGTCAGGCGAAAAGTTCGAAGGCGGAACTTGAGGCGTGGGTGAAGCAGAGTGAATGATAAAACTTGCCAAAACTTGAATATTATTTGATCTTTGTAACATGAAAATCACAGCATACATCTCCCTGTGCAAGTGTTTTCGTCCGGTGTAATTGTCCGCCTTCATTTCGATAGTTTCTTTCATCCATATTACATAAGCATGGAACAAATTCAAAGCAATTTTCTCTTCTTCCCAATTTACAAATGCCACATTCCGTGTATGTATTATAGAATTCATTGATTCCTTTTTCATAATGGAATTTCCAGTCAAGTTCATAACCAGATGTCCGACTTGCAATGCTTTCTTTCACTTTTTGATTCTGTACTTTATCGGTAAATAACGTACATTTCTTATTTTTATGTGCCTTCACCATAAATGGAGAGACAAAAACAGCAGTTATCATCTGATCGACAACATCCGGAGTGATTTTGTCCGGTTCTGCTTTATGTAAGGAAAAGACAAAAGCAGCAATATACAGATTCATTTCCAGAGAACTTCCGCCAATATCAGGTGTTCTTAGCAGCATTTTTCTGTATTCGTGTTTTACTTTTTTCTGGTAAGCCTTGATATCCATTTTGGGGTATAAAATTGCAAGTTTCTCTAATGCAGGCTTGAAACATAACAGCTCTACGGCTTTTGCATAAATGCCATACTTTAACACTTTATCGTCATCCCTTCCAAATCTGATATATAGTATAGGTTTCTATTTCAGCAAATGTTATTTGCCTAAAATTGGTATTAAACAGATACAATGCTACGATCTGTTCATCTATCGTCATAGGCGGCTGATGCTACTTTAGTTTCCCATATATTTTTTCAGTCAGATAAATTGGAATTTTCAAATTAGTCTTTGCAAACAACCTTTGAACCTTCACCATCAATTACAATTCCCTGATGGTTGTTAATTGGGCATAGATTCAAATCCGAAAATTCAGTCATTATTTTCTCAGTAACTTTCTTAAATGGTGCTGTAAGATAATGCGGAAGAACATAGAAATCAATCAAATCAAGCCCTGCATCATCTTC
>CAKREH010000002.1 GCA_934317215.1 uncultured Roseburia sp. | reverse complement strand
ATTCGGCACGATCAGGTAGGTGGATATACCGAAAATAAAATGCGGTTAGCACCTACCACAATGTGCCGTCGGACAACCGGAAATATCAACGAATTTTTTTAGTCCTGGAAGTGTATATTGTCTGCCATTATAGGTATAACGCTGTTTCAGCTGCTTTACCATGCCGATTGCATGGATTCCTGTATTCAGGATCTCTTTGAGCATTGGCTCTGTCGTAAACCAGGTATCCATAAGCACATAATCAGCCTTTATTCCAGCAGTGAGCGCATTCCGGATAAGCTGGATGGCAGCATCCGTTTTATGCATCATACTTGATTTACGAAACTTATAGCCGTTTGTCCGGTGGTCAATGCTATCTGAAACTTCATTATAACGGTTGCTTTCAGAGGCTGAAGACAGCAGATTGAAACCTGTCGGGATAAAACTGTACCCGTCTGACCAACCAAGCGTAAGCAGGGTAAAACCTTTCTGGAACTTATGTTCCACATGGTCATAAACGCGTGCCAGCAGTTCTACTTTTTTACTGCGGTTACGCTTGATCACTGAGTCGTCCAGAATCAGAACGTTTACCCTTTCCGGACGTGTAAGCCTGTCAAAAGCGGAGATCACTTTTATTTTTTAAATTTCAATATGTATTTCTTGACAGTGAAGATTATCTGGCAGATCAGTTATTTATAAAATACAAGATAACTGTGGATTTTGGAGATGAATATGTAAAAGAAAATTCACCGTATCATGTGATATTTTGCAAAATAAGAAAAAGGGATGAAAAAAAGTTTCTCGATGCACTTTCTGAGATGTATGACAAGATGCTTCTTATGGGATATAAAGATTATCAGGAAGTTTGTGATAATTTTATAAGTGTTGTTGAAAAAAATGAAAAAGAGAAGTAGCCTGGTTTCCCTCTTGACATCCACTCCACCCCGCAATACAATACTTGCATATGCAACTATTGGAGGTGCAAGTAATGTTAAAACGAGTTTTTTCTTATATGAAAGAATATAAGAAATATGCATGGTCAGGTTTGTTATGCATCGGCGTGGAGGTGATCTTAGAGATCACAGTGCCGCTTCTCATGGCAGACCTGATCGATTATGGAGTCACAAATGCGGATGAGACTTACATTATAAAAAAAGGTCTGCAGATGGCACTCTGCGCAGTGTCAGCACTGATCCTTGGTGTCGGAAGTGCAAAATTTTCCGCGCTTGCCGGACAGGGACTCGGTGCAAATATAAGAAAGGCGGAGTACGAAAAACTCCAGTCTTATTCATTTTCCAATATAGACCATTTCAGCGTGTCGTCGCTTGTCACGCGTCTGACGAGCGATGTGACGAACATCCAGAATGCAGTGTCCACCGGTATGCGTCCGTTCGGGCGCAGCCCAGTCATGCTTATTTTTGCGACATCGTTTGCATTCCGGATCAATTCGACACTGGCGCTGGTCTTTCTTGTGGCACTGCCGACGTTAGCAGTGCTTTTAATTCTTATCATTATCAATGTCGGGCCGCTTTACGGGCGCATGCAGAGTGCAATTGACCAGGTAAACCGGTGTATTCAGGAAAATCTTACGGCGATCCGTGTTGTGAAATCCTATGTCAGAGGCGATTACGAAGTGGAAAAATTCGGTGTCGTCAATGAAAATTTAAAATCAGAGTCCGAAAAGGCGTTTGGAACGGCAGTGCTGAACATGCCAGCCATGCAGTTTGTCATGTACGGGACGATCCTTGGAATCCTTTTGATCGGTGGGAGGCTGATCAATGAGGGACAGATGATGATCGGACAGCTTACAAGTTTTTTGAGTTATGTATTGCTGATCCTCAATTCTCTCATGATGATGTCAAATGTGTTCCTTCTCATGACAAGGTCACTCGCATCCGCAGAGCGGATTATGGAAGTCATTGATGAAAAAATCGATATTACGGATGAAAATGCAAAGGACATTGCTGTGACGAAGGGCGAAATCGAATTTGACCATATTTGGTTCAAATACAAGGACACGGCAAAAGAATATGTGCTTTCCGATGTTTCTTTCCACATCAGACCGGGGCAGACAGTCGGCATCATCGGGCAGACCGGTTCATCAAAGACCACGCTGGTGCAGCTTATCCCAAGACTTTACGATGTGACAAAGGGCGAGGTAAAGATCGACGGAATTAATGTAAAAGAGTATCCGGTCAGACATCTTCGCGACGCAGTTGCGATGGTACTGCAGAAAAATACGCTGTTTTCCGGTTCACTCATCGATAACCTCCGCTGGGGAAATGAAAATGCCACATTGGATGAGATCAAAGAGGCATGCCGGATTGCCTGTGTGGATGAGTTTGTGGACCGGCTTGCGGATGGTTATGATACCGAGATGGGGCAGGAGGGAGTCAATGTGTCCGGCGGGCAGAAACAGAGGATCTGTATTGCCAGAGCCCTTTTGAAAAAGCCGAAAGTACTGATCTTAGATGACTCCACAAGTGCGGTGGACACTGCGACAGAGGCGAAGATCCGAAACGGGCTTGCGGAAAAACTGCCGGACATGACAAAGATCATTATTGCGCAGAGGATATCGTCTGTCCGTCATGCTGACCAGATCATAATCATGGACAGGGGGCATGTCGAGGCAATCGGCACACATGAGAGTCTGCTCCGCGATAATCGGATTTATCAGGAAATCTATGCATCACAGAAGGAAGGAGCTGATCTTTAATGGCAAAATACGTCGGATATAAAAGACCAAAAGACACGAAAAAGACCATGAAACACTTCCTGACTTATCTCGGTCATTACAAGTGGGCATTTTTCCTTGTGGCAATTCTTGTATTTATCAGTGCGGGGGCAGGAATCTGCGGCACATATCTGATCAAACCGCTCGTCAACAATTTCATTGTGCCGGGAAATATGAAGGGACTTCTTTTGGCAGTCATGGGCATGGGTGTGATGTATCTGTGCGGCGCGCTCGCAACGCTCGGCTATAACCGGCTGATGGTGCACACCTCGCAGAAAGTCGTGAGCGAAATCCGCATGGATCTGTTCCGGCACACACAGAAACTCCCACTGAAATATTTTGACGACAACACGCGCGGCGAGATCATGAGCCATTTTACCAACGATGTCGACACGGTGCAGGAGGCGATGAACAACAGTTTCGCAATGATCATCCAGAGTTTTCTGACATTGTTTGGAACGATCACAATGATGATGGTGCTCAGCGTAAAACTGACCATGATCGTGGTGGTATTTTTAGTCATTACCTTTTTGTTCATGCAGTACAATGGAAAATGCAGCAAAAAATATTATTACAGACAGCAGCAGGAGCTTGGCAATATCAATGGTTTTGTGCAGGAGATGATGGCAGGGCAGAAGGTGGAGAAAGTTTTCAACCATGAAAAGGAAAACTTTAAAGAGTTCTGTGAAATGAATGAGCGGTTTCGCAGGGAGTCTACAAATGCACTGGCACATTCCGGTATGCTCGTGCCGGTGATCGTGGCGCTTTCCTATTTTAATTATGCGCTCTCAGCGTGTGCCGGCGGCATGTTTGTGATCCGCGGGCTCATGGATTTGGGAAGCCTGTCGGCATATCTTGTATATGTGAGACAGAGTGCGATGCCGTTAAACCAGTTTACACAACAGGTCAATTTTCTGTTGTCGGCGCTCTCAGGTGCGGAGCGTATTTTCGACATGATGGACGAGACGGAGGAGATTGACGAGGGAAAAGTGACACTCTGCAATGTATGTAAAAATGCGGATGGCACACTGACAGAATGCGCGGAAATTACAGGAATGTATGCGTGGAAACTGTCATCAGGAAAACTGACACTGTTAAAGGGAGATGTGCGTTTCCATGATGTCGTGTTCGGCTATGTGCCGGAGAAAACGGTGCTGAACGGAATATCATTGTTTGCAAAACCGGGACAGAAGATCGCTTTTGTCGGATCAACGGGTGCCGGAAAGACAACGATTGTAAATCTTATCAACCGGTTTTATGATATTCAGGCGGGACAGATCACATATGATGGGATCGACGTTAAAGATATTCGAAAAGATGACCTGCGGCGTTCCCTTGCCATGGTCATACAGGATACACATTTGTTTACCGGGACGATCGCAGACAATATCCGTTACGGGAAACTGGATGCGACGGATGAGGAGATCCGGGAGGCGGCAAAGATCGCCAATGCGGATTCCTTTATCAGCCGCCTGCCTCAGGGGTATGACACGATGCTTTACGGAGATGGCAGCAATTTATCGCAGGGACAGCAGCAGCTCATTGCGATTGCGAGGGCTGCGATCGCAAAGCCTCCGGTGTTGATCTTAGACGAGGCGACAAGTTCGATCGACACAAGGACGGAGTGTTTGATCGAAAAAGGCATGGATGCCATTATGGAGGGAAGAACTGTATTTGTCATTGCACACAGGCTTTCCACCGTAAGAAATTCCAATGCGATCATGGTACTTGAAAAAGGTGAGATCATTGAGCGCGGCAGTCATGACGAGCTTTTAGAGCAGAAAGGAAGATATTATCAGTTGTATACAGGACAGTTTGAATTGGAGTGATGTTAGAGTGAAAAATGAGATTTTTGATGTTGAAATGTTAAGGAGACGGTTTATCCGGCCGTATTTTATAGAGCTTGGACTTACGGTGGGACAGGGGCAGCCGCGCATTTTAAAGGAACTGAGGGAGCACGGTGCAATGAACCAGAAAGAATTGTCCGATGCCTGCCTGATCGAAGTTACGACGATGTCACGGACAATCGATCGTTTAGAAAAGATGGAACTTGTAAAGCGGGAGAGCAATCCCGTCTGCCGCCGTTCCTGGACGATTGCACTCACGGAAGAAGGATGTGAGATGGCAGATAAAGTTATTGAGATATTTGAGATGGCAGATAGTATAATGAAAAGCGGAATGAGTGAGAGTGAGCTGGAAACATTGTCTGCCGGGCTTGAAAAAGTAAAGGAAAATCTGTGGACGGCAATCAAGGATAATGAAGAAAATATGAGGTAAACAAAATACGAACTGAAATCAGATATGGAATGAAATCAAGTGTAATAGTAAACACAGCATTTGAAGAAAAGGAGAGAAATGCAATGGGCTATTTAATTTCAGAGACAACAAAAGAAGAGCGGGAGAAGATCGTTGCGGAATCATTAGGAAATATTGATGCAGCCTGCGATGGCTGCATGTCCGGACTCGTGGAAATGTACCAGGATTACATCGACGGGAAAAAAGAACTGCGTGAGATCAATATGGAGTTCAATGCCCGCTATGTGAAAAGTGAAGATATGCCGGGAAGAGAAGGCTGCGGGTATCAGGGATAACTTCTCGGTATCTCAATGAATGAGATTCCAACCGAAAATTGACAACGGAATATCGTGCAGGAAAAGGATTTTCGAGAAATGGACATAACCATCTTTATGCATGCGTAAGCCCAACTTACAGACAGGAACACCATCATCGTCGATTGTGAAATCATTCTTATAAGTGAAGTGTCCGGTATGACCGGGGTTCAAGTCGATAAAAGGCGTGATCTTTTCCCGACAACAGTATTCATAGACAGCATAAGCATCATGGGCGGAATCCAGAAGGAGTTTTTCAATCCGGAATTCAGGAAGATATGCTTTTATCGTGAAAAAGGAATGTAGAAACGAAAGCATGTCATGCCGGGAAGCCCGTTCCAAAAGCGGAAATATGGGAAGGTCGCTGTGAGAATCGGATGCCACGTACATGTAGAGATGGTAGCCGAAAAAATAGTTATGTTGGATAGGAGGATATCTTAAGTATCTTCCATTTTAGAGTTATTTTGTTAAAAAGTGTCAAAAGAGTGATATTGACGAGTCAGTTCAGTTATAGAGATGATGAAAGAAAATGATTAATATAAAGATACACCAGAAGAGAGGTGGATTTATATTAACCTGTCACAGAGAGGAGAAAATGTATGAAAAAAAGAATATTAGCAGCTATGCTTACTTTGTCTATGGTTGTGTCCATGACAGCATGCGGAAATTCAGAAGCAGGAGGATCAAAGGATTCAGCTAAAAATAACGGTAATGGGGATGAACCATATACAGTTACCATGGTTCTGAATGGAAGCACACAGCCGGATGAAGAAAGGATCGAACAAAAAATCAATGAGATTCTTGAACCGGAACTTAATGCGAATCTTGATATTGTTGTGCTGCCGTGGGCAAGTGCAAGCCAGCAGTTACAGCTTATGTTATCAGGGGATGAAAAAATTGATGTCTTTTATACCCAGGCAACCAATGCAGTGCAGTATATGAATGCTGGACAGATTGTAGATATGTCTGAACTGATCGATAAATATGGAACAAACATCAAACAGATTTATGGAGAGGATATAGCTAAGATCAACCAGATTGATGGCTTCGTATATGGCGTACCAAATCAGATTGAACGAGGAAGCATTCCTGCCGTATTTATGAGAAAAGATCTGGTGGAAAAGTACAATATTGATACAGCACAGATTAAAGAACCAAAAGATCTGGAAAACATTTTTGCGACAGTAAAAGCGGGAGAACCGGATATGACAATGTTATATTCGAGCAGTGAGAATGATGCACCGGCTACAAGATTATTCCGTGGAGATACTCTGTCAGATAACAATTATCTTGGTGTACTCATGGATCAGACGAACAGCACAAAATTAGAAAACTTCTTTGCGACAGACTGGTTTAAAGATACAACTACCATGCTGCATAACTGGTATCAGAAGGGATATATCAGCCAGGATGCAGGAACCAACACAGAGAACTGGAGAACAGTATGCAAGGCCGGAAATTTATTTTCACTGTTTTTTGCTTATCATCCTGGAACACCGGTAGAATTTGAAAGCTCCACCGGCTATGAATTTGAGATCGTACCGTTTTATAATGAACCAATCATAAATAGCTCATCCTATAACGGTGTTACATTCTCAATTGCCCAGAATTCAGAAAATCCGGAGAAAACAATGGAAGTACTGGATTATATCTACGGAAGTTCAGCGATCATGAATCTTTTAAACTGGGGTGAACAGGATAAAGACTATGTGATAGAAGATGCTGATAATGGCGTTATCAATTTCCCGGAAGGAATCACTTCTGATAATGCAGGCTATAACTTAAACCTTGGATGGGAATTGCCAAATCAGTTTATCGCTTATAAATGGACTGGTTCCGATCCGCAATTATGGGAAAAAATGGAAGAATTTAACGGTTCTGCAAAGAGCTCCAAAGCAGTAGGATTTTTATTTGACAGCAGTAATTATTCAAGTGAGATCGCAGCTCTTTCCAATATTGTAAAACAATACAGCGGAGCACTTTACAGCGGTTCCGGAGATCCAGATGAACTTATTCCGGAATTGTTAGAGGCATTAGATGATGCGGGAATCAATGAAGTGATCCAGGCAAAACAGGAACAGTTAGATGCTTTTCTTGCAGCAAAATAATCAGGTTCAGAAGGGAAGTCCCACAGATAAAGCGTGGGACTTTTTTCATAAAAGGAGAAACTTATGAAGAAGAAAAAGAACAAAGTTAAGGAATATCTGCCGCTCTATCTGATGATGCTTCCGGGATTATTATATCTGTTGATCAATAATTATCTGCCGATGACAGGTATTATACTTGCATTCAAAAAGTTAAATTTTTCAAAAGGAATTTTGGCAAGTCCGTGGGCAGGACTGGATAATTTTAAATTTTTGTTTTCGTCAAAAGATGCCTGGATTATTACAAGAAATACATTGCTATATAATATAGCGTTTATTCTTGTCAATATGGTCGTTGGAATTGCAATCGCAATTTTAATCTGTGAAGTTAAGAACACAAAAATGAAAAAAATATACCAGAGTGCTATATTATTGCCATTTTTGATGTCGATGGTCATTCTGAGCTATATTGTGTATGCACTTTTAAGTGCCGAAAATGGTCTTGTAAACAATACGATCCTGCCATTACTGCATATAGATCCGATCCAGTGGTATCAGAAACCAAAATACTGGCCGGCGATTCTTATCATTGCAAACTGCTGGAAAGGAGTGGGATACGGATGTCTGATTTATATTGCATCTCTGATCGGTATTGATCCGACTTATTATGAGGCAGCAAGACTGGATGGAGCTACAAAGTGGCAGGAAATCACAAAAATCACATTGCCATGCCTGGTACCGACAATCATTACGCTGTTATTATTGAGCATTGGAAGAATCTTCTATTCTGATTTTGGATTATTTTATCAGGTTCCGATGAACTCCGGTGTGTTGTTCCCAACAACAAACGTAATTGATACGTATGTATATCGTGCGTTGATCGAACAGGGAAATATCAGTATGTCATCCGCAGCGGGTGTATACCAGTCATTAGTAGGTTTTGTCATTGTCATGTTAAGTAACTGGATTGTTAGACGTGTAGATAAAGACAGAGCATTGTTTTAGGAGGAGAGTCCATTATGACAAATTCAAAAAAAACAAAGAGATACCAGTTTTGGATCAATCTGATACTGATCGTGATGACATTGACCATTATTTTACCATTTTTGCTGGTATTTATTTCATCCATCACGGATGAAACAGTGTTGATCCGGAATGGATATTCCTTTTTCCCGGAAAAAATAAGTTTTTATGCATATCAGTATATTATCAGACAGGGAGAGAAAATCATCCGTGCATATGGTGTTACGATTTTAGTTACGGTAATAGGTACTTTTTTAAACCTTATGTTTTCAGCGTTGCTGGCATATCCGCTGTCTGTAAAGACCTTGCCTTATAGAAGGCAGATTACTTTTTTTGTATTTTTTACAATGTTATTTAATGGTGGTTTAGTACCTACATATCTGATGTATGTAAATTATTTTCATATAAAAAATACAATATGGGCACTGATAATTCCTAATTTGCTGTTAAGTGCGAACAATGTGCTGATGATACGGAGCTATTTTATGACAAGTATTCCGGAAGCTTTGTATGAAGCGGCAAAAATTGATGGCGCAGGACACACAAAAATCTTTTTGCAGATTACGTTTCCACTTGGCAAACCTATCCTGGTAACCATGGGATTATTTTCAGCACTGGCATATTGGAATGACTGGACAAATGGTTTATACTATTTATCAGGAAATCAGGGACAGAAATTATATAGTATCCAGAATCTTTTGAATCAGATGATCACTGATATCCAGTATCTTGCAAGCGGTAAGGTTGCCGGAAATATAGGGGCAGAAGTTGCAAAACTTCCGACAACATCCATAAGGATGGCAATTGCTTTTATAGCAATGCTTCCATTATTTATCATTTATCCGTTTTTACAGAAATATTTCGCAGAGGGTATTACGCTAGGGGCAGTAAAAGGTTAAGGGAACATCATAGCGTTTGGGAAGAAGATGAATCTAAAAAGACGAAAAAAGAAATCTTTAGCACAACAGAGTAAGCAAATACTAATTTTAATGACAGTCATTCTGGTAATTATTCTGGGAGGATGCACTTATGTTTTAAACAAAACAAGTGGGCAGATTTACGAACAGATGAGCCAGATGGCACAGTTGTATGCACAGGAGCTTGACAATCGTTTTTTGAGGATCAGCCGGAATCTTTTTTCTACGATTATGGATACTAACGAGACAAATTCCACATTCTGGGGAAATGTAAATCTGATGAAGAATGGGGATTATTCGGAGTATGCGATCGGAAAACTCAGAGAAGAATATTTTTCTTCAGCATGGGAATATGGAACAGAATACAGGATTTTTTTATACACAAACGATACGGATAAATTATATCAGCTTTCCCTGTCTTCTGATGGAAATTACACAATGTCACCCGAGATTGCAGCGTCTATCCGTGAGCAGATAGACAAATTAGATGAAAAGGCATATGCAGTGAAGCGGAAGTGGGATGTTTTGGAGTGTGATGATGAGGTATATATCTGCAAAATTGCACAAAAAAATGGAATTGCCTTAGGATGCATTGTAAATGTAAAAAGTATCTTAGAACCATTCTCAAAGCTTTCGTTGGGAAAGCATGGATATGTAAGCCTTGTCGATCAGGATGAGGTCTGTATAGGTATGTTAGACCAGAGTGGAATCATATCAGAGCCGCAAAGTATGAATACCAAAAATACTTATACGATCCATCAGGGATTATCCAGAGCACCCTTTGAGATCAGGATCGGGATCTCTTTCGGAGGTGTCTTAAGCCTGATGGCAGGAAGTCTGCTCGGAATGACAGTATTGATCTTTATGATTCTTATTATGAGTGGGATTTTACTTTTTCATGTGTATTCCAATATTATGAAACCGCTTAAAGTGTTCACACAAAACCTTCAGCAATATGATGAGGGTGGATATATGCTGAATATGACGGAAGGAAATCTGCTTGAATTAGAGCAGATTGATGGAAAATTCCGTACAATGATCCATCAGATCCGTAAATTGAAGATCACGCTGTATGAACGGGAATTAGAGAAACAGAAAATAGAGATGGATTATCTGAAAATGCAGATCCGGCCACATTTTTATTTGAATTGCCTGAATTTTATTTACAGCATGATCGACTTTGGCGATTATGAACACGCAAGGGCAATGACAAAAATTACCTCGGATTATCTTTCGTATATTTTTCGGAATACAACGGACAGAGTTTTGGTTTTAGCGGAATCAAAGCATTGTGAAGATTATTTAAAAATCCTGCTGCTGCGGTATCCGGATAAGTTTACCTATTATTTTGAAGTCCATGATGAAGTGGCAGATGCGGAGATATTTCCATTCTTAATACAGGTTTATGTTGAAAATGCTGCAAAACAGGCATTGATGGCAGATGAAAAAATGCTGATCTCAGTTACGGTATATCCTGAGGACAGGGACGATGAAAAATACGTTAATATTTTTATATCGGATACGGGAAAAGGATTTCCAGACGAAATATTATGTAAACTGCAAAACGGACAAAGCATTTCTGATAATGGAAAACATATCGGTATTTGGAATTGTATGAGGCGGTTTCAGTATTATTATGGGGATCAGGGAGAGATCCATTTCAGCAATAGTCCATTAGGTGGTGCCGTTGTGGATATTCATGTTCCATATAAAATCGGAAGGAGCGATACACAGGAATGAAATTATTGCTGGTGGATGATGAACGTTATGTGATTGAAAGTATAAAGAAAAATATCTGCTGGGAGCGGACAGGTATAACTGAGATTTATACAGCATTTACTATGAAACAGGCGCAGGAAATTATAACAGCTGTTAAAATGGACATTATTATCAGTGATATTGTGATGCCTGCTGCAACAGGATTTGATCTGGTGCAATGGGTGCGTGAGCAGAACTTCAGGATACAGGTTATTTTTCTGACCAGTTATGCGGAATTTGACTATGCAAGACGTGCGATACAGCTGGAAAGCGTTGAATATCTGTTAAAACCAATTGATTTTGAAAAACTGGAAGAAGCATTAAAAAAAGCAGAACAGGCAGTGCTTCAGGAAAAACATATAGAAAAACTTACAGAAGCGAGTGAGCAGTGGGAAAAAGACAGGACAATCCTGCAAAAGGATATCTGGAGAAATCTATTAAGCGGTAACATGACACAAAACCAGTTCTGCGAATCTGCAAAAAGGATGGATCTGTATCAGGATGGATTGATATATTTTAAACTGATCTGTTTTTATATGGATCATAAAGCGGAAGAGACACAAAAGTGGGAACCTTCCACCATCGAATTTATCATGCAAAATGTGTTGATGGAGTTATTTCATTCCTTTTATGCCAGAGTGGACACTGTATTTTGTGAAAATGAATGTCGATACTGGGTGGTTCTGTCAACGGATAAAATGCCGGAAGAAGGAGAAAAAATAAGGGAAAAAGATCTGCTCGATCATTTTGTGCAATGGATGACAGATCATGTGCATTCCTATTTTTGGTGTGGAGCGGGAAATTGGAGTGGATTTTCTGAAGTGACTGCACAGGCTGACGATTTGCGGAAGATGCGCGAAAGCAGTCTGTCGGTATGGAACGAGGTTATATATCTGTATGAGTTCCAACCAAGTGGAACAGTCTATAAAAATCTGGAGCTGGATACATGGAAAACCCTTTTGGCAGGGGAGGAAGTGGAAGCAGTCATAGCAAGCATACGCAGTTATCTGGAGACAGTCAGGAAGAATGAGATGATCACGCGGCAGTTTTTGCTGTCATTAAGGACGGACGTTACACAGATGGTGTATGTATGGCTGTCAGAGATGGGGATTTATGCCAATGCACTTTTTTCAGATAAAGAGAGTGAGAATTACATGCTTGGCGCTGTAAATGGATTTAACGAAATGATGGAGTATGTAGAAAATCTGATACGGAAAGCGGTTGGATATAAATTATATATTACAAAAGAAGACTCTGTCGCAGATCAGATATGTACCTATATTGACAGTCATTTCAGGGAAGAGATACACAGAGATGAACTGGCAGAGTTAGTCTATTTGAATACAGACTATATGTCTCGGATGTTCAAAAAAGAAAAGGGAGTATCTATAAGCAATTATATATTGCAGAAAAGGGTAGACGAAGCAAAAAAACTTTTATGTGGCAGCAGTCTTCCAATCAATACAGTTTCATTACATATTGGATATAGTAATTTTTCCTATTTTACAAAAATGTTTAAGGAAAATACAGGCTTGACGCCGCTGGAATATAGAAGAAAATTTGGAGAGGGAGTACGCATATGACAGAACAGAAATTAATAGAACTCTTGCGGGATATGTCACTGGAAGAAAAAGTAAATCAGATGAGCCAGGTGACAGGAGGATTTTTTAATGGGGAGATCGTTGCCACAGGTCCTATGGCGGATAAGGGATTTACAGAAGACAATGTAAATCTTGCAGGATCAGTCATCGGATCCATGGGCGCTGAAACCCTGAAAAGTATACAAAAAAACTATATGGAAAAGCATCCGCACCATATTCCATTACTGTTTATGTTAGATGTCATAAATGGTTATAAGACAGTGTTTCCAATTCCGCTTGCGCAGGGAGCTTCCTTTGAACCGGAATTGTCAGAACAGTGTGCATCTGTGGCAGCAAAGGAGGCTTCGGTCAGTGGTCTCCATGTGACATTTGCCCCTATGACAGATCTGGTCAGAGATGCAAGGTGGGGACGTGTCATGGAATCAACAGGAGAAGATCCTTACCTGAACAGTTTGTTCTGTGCAGCAATGGTGCACGGATTTCAGAGAAACAGCTTAAAAGATAATTATGCAATCGCAGCATGTGTCAAACATTTTGCAGGATATGGTGCACCGACGGCAGGGAGAGATTATAATACGGTAGAACTTTCAGAACATACATTTAGAGAGTTCTATCTGCCATCGTATCAGGCGGGAATCGATGCAGGTGCAGCTCTGGTTATGACATCTTTTAATACAGTCAATGGAATCCCGGCAACTGGAAATAAAAAGTTGATGCGGGACATTTTGAGAGAGCAGATGAAGTTCGATGGTGTACTTATATCAGACTGGGCAGCCATCGAGGAGACCATTTATCACGGATATTGTGCAGACAGAGAAGAGGCAGCAGTGCGTGCAGTGGAAGCAGGCGTAGATATTGACATGATGACAGGAATTTACTGTGAAAATCTGTGTCAGATGGTCAGGGATGGAAAAATAAAAGAAGAACTTATAGATGAGGCATGTCTTCGTATTCTGCGGCTTAAAAATAATCTGGGTCTCTTTGAGAATCCATATAAAGATGCAGATCAGAAAAAAGAAAAGGAATACATTTTATGTGAGGAGCACCGGAATCTGGCGAGGGAAGCAGCAAAGAAATCTTTTGTTTTGTTGAAAAACGAGGAACATATCCTGCCTTTAGAGCAACAAAAAAGGATCGCTTTTATTGGTCCGTATGTAGATAGCAGAAACCTGCTTGGAGCATGGTCGTTTATCGCAGATGCAAAAGATGTTATGACGCTGCATGAGGCGGTACAGGAACAGTACACTTTAGAAAACAGTACATTTTGCCAGGGATCACCAATGTTAGGGGCGGATGTACGTCTGGAAGGATTTGGAGAACAGCAGCAGCAATCTTATACGCAGGAGCAGGAGAATCATATGCTGCAAGGGGCAGTACAGGCAGCAAAAGAGGCAGATATGGTTGTACTTGCAATAGGAGAAGACCGTTTACAGTCGGGAGAAGCAACCAGTAACGCAAATATCAGAATCCCTAAGGTACAGGAAGCATTGCTTGATAGAATTGCGGAAGTCAATCAAAATATTGTAGTGGTTTTATTTTCAGGACGTCCGTTAGACATACGTGAAATAAACAAAAAGGCAAAAGCTATCCTTCAGGTGTGGCTGCCTGGAACGGAAGGGGCGCGGGCAATTGTGGACACTTTATTTGGAAAGTATAATCCAAGTGGAAAACTGCCTATGAGCTTTCCATATTGTGTAGGACAGGTACCAGTACATTATAATGAATATTCAACAGGACGCCCACATATAGAAGGCAAAGATAAAGACAGATTCCGCTCGAAATATCTGGATATTCCAAATGAGCCATTGTATCCATTTGGATATGGCCTGAGTTACACAACATTTGAGGTATCAGATATTCATTTAGATCGGACATGGATGGATACATCGGGACAGATTGAAGCGGAGGTGACTGTAAAAAATACAGGAAACTGCACGGGAACAGAAACCCTGCAGCTTTATATCCATGATATTGCGGCTTCTGTAGTGCGCCCGGTCAAAGAATTGAAAGATTTTAAGAAGGTTACGCTTTTGCCTGGAGAGGAAAAAAAGGTAGTCTTTACCATAACAGAACAGGAACTTCGTTTTTTGACAGAGGATGGAATCTATGCGAGCGAAGCAGGAGAATTTGAAATATTTATCGGAAAAGACAGTTTGACAGGTAATAAAGCTTCATTTGTATTGAAAAAATGATCTGCATAAGTCTGAGATTTTTCATGATACTCTAAATAGAATGTCATCGGTTATGACACAGCATTTATGTGAAGAAATTTAAGAGCCCGGCTTTGAAAAAGTCGGGCTCTTGGTATAAAATGAATGTATGATCAATGGGCTATTTAATTTCAGAGACAACAAAAGAAGAGCGGAAGAAAATCGTTGCGGAATCATTAGGAAATATTGATGCAGCCTGTGATGGCTGCATGCCCGGACTCGTGGAAATGTATCAGGATTATATCGACGGGAAAAAAGAATTGCGTGAGATCAATATGGAGTTCAATCTGGAGTTCAATGCCCGCTATGTGAAAAGTGAAGATATGCCTGGAAGAGAAGGCTGCGGGTATCAGGGAAGATAAGGAGGGAAAATCAAATGAGTTTAGTAAAAGGAATCCATCATGTATGTTTGAAATGTAGCAGTGAAAAGGAGTATGAGGAGGTCATCCATTTTTACAGGGATGTACTGGGACTTTCCGTGGCACGCACATGGGCGGAAGGAATCATGTTTGAGACGGGAGCAGGGCTGATCGAGGTTTTTAATAATGCAGGGTCACCACTGCCACAGGGGACGATCCGTCATTTTGCGCTGGCGACCGATGATGTGGATGCATGTGTGAAAGCTGTGAGAGATGCCGGATATGAGGTATTTATTGAGCCAAAAGATATTGAGATCCAGTCAAGTCCGGTATTCCCGGCAAGAATCGCATTTTGTAAGGGGCCGCTGGGGGAAGAAATCGAGTTCTTTCAGGAGAAATAAAAATAATAAAAAAATGAAGGAAGAGTTGACACACTCATATTGTGGTATGTTAACTCTTTTTTTGTAAAAGAGTTTTAATGACAGAAGATGAATCCCTAAATGCAGCCGGATTTGAAAAAAGAGAGTGCGGGCAGCTTTGGCAGCAGATGTTGAAAATTAAAGTCAACTAAAATTTACGAAAAAACATTTATCAAACCCACCAGGACATGGTATAATGGTAAAAATGTACTATTTATGTGCAGGAGCAGAAAGGGGAGCGTAAGTTATGACATTTGCGGCTGGGTGGCTGTTACTTCATATATTTGGTGTTCTTGTGGCTTTTGATTTACTGGTGATCGTTTTCCGGAAGGAAGATACAAACTATAGAGGGGAGCTTATCTTAACGATTGCCTGCTGTCTGGTGACACTTGTGGCAAAAAGTATTTACATTGTGGGCGGTCAGAAAGAAACTATGGTCGTGATCGGGAAAATGGAATACCTGGGAAAATGTTTTGGTAATTTCTGTGCCCTCATGTTTATGATACGCTGGAAAAATATAAAAATCCCACAGTGGGTGATCCATCTGCTTCTTGTGGTAAACATGGGATTTTATGTTATGATCGCAACCGTTGATTATCATCATCTATACTATAAAGATTACTGGCTGGCTCCTTCGAAGGCAAACCTGAACGGATATACGCTGGAAATCTCTCCAGCACCAATGTACTATGTCTATATGGCTTTCTTACTGGCAGAAATCATGACCACGATCGGCATCATCATCTCTTCCTACTGCTCTCAGAGAAGTATGCCCAATAAAGGAAAGATCCATTTCCTTATGAGTGCAGCGATGCTTTCACCAATGCTCCTGTTGTCTCTGCGCATTTTAAAAATTCTAAAAGGAGATGATCCAACACCTCTTGGAATTCTGTTGTCCTGTATCTTTATGAGCATTGCCGTTGTAAAATACGGCTTGTTTGATCCTGTCAAAAATGCAAAAAATTATATTATTGATAATCTGAAAGAAGCTGTCATTGTAACAGATGCGGATCACCGTTTCCTTTTTTTAAATTCGATGGCGGATAAAATTATTACTTCTATAAATAAGGAACAGGGATATTGCACGGATGACAAGATATATACATTTATTCAGGGCAGTCAGGATTTTTTTGACTGGAAAGACCGGCATTATCAGGTGGAAGAAACGGTGTTAAAGGACAATGAACTGATACAGGGATATATGATGACGATTGTTGATGTGACAAAGATCATAGAACAGAACCATCTGATGAAGCGTCTTGTATTACAGACGGAAGATGCCAACCGTGCCAAAACCAACTTCGTTTCGAATATGTCACATGAGATACGTACGCCGATGAACTCTATTGTGGGAATTACAGAGATTTTACTGCGTTCCCGGCATTCACCGAAGGAGCAGGAATATCTGCTGAATATCCAGAGTTCCGGGCGTGTGCTTCTTACAATCATCAATGATGTGCTGGATTGTTCAAAGATGGAAGCTGGTAAAATGCAGCTGTTTGATGAACCATATGATACATGTTCACTGTTTCATGATCTGAGGATCAGTATGGAAAACAGGATTGGACATTCCGGTCTGGAACTGATCTATGATATTGATCAGGATATTCCATGTAAGCTGAAAGGGGATATGGGGCGTATCCGTCAGGTCATCATAAACCTGGTGAATAACGCCATTAAATATACAGAGAAAGGCAGCGTCCGTTTTTCCGTGCATGTCAGACAGAAAAATACGGATAAAGTAATGCTTTATTATGAGGTGGCAGATACCGGGATCGGAATCCGCAAGGAAGATCAGAAAATTCTGTTCGATGCGTTTCAGCGCGTAGAGATGGACAGAAACCGTTATGTGGAAGGAACCGGACTGGGCTTGACAATTTCCCAGAATTTAGTCAATATGATGGGAGGGGTTATCGAAGTAGAAAGTGAATACGGAAAGGGAAGCAGGTTTTTCTTTACGATAGAACAGACAATCATTGATCCGACGCCTGTTTCTGCGGTAAATTATAATGGGCAGAAAGATAATGTGACGGAAAAAGAAGCGGAATGTCTGTTTATTGCCCCGGAGGCACACATTTTACTTGTGGATGATAACGAATTGAATCTTGTGGTGGCAAAAGAACTGCTAAAACCTCTCCGGATGCAGATCGATACGGCAGAAAATGGACTGCAGGCAGTAAAAATGGTCAGGGACAGCCAGTATGATCTGGTGCTGATGGATCACATGATGCCGGTTATGGATGGAATAGAAGCTGCAAAAGCTATTCGTGCACTGCCGGAGGACAAGTATCAGAAGCTTCCGATCATCGCACTCACTGCGAATGCAATGGTAGATGCCAGAAAGGAATTCCTGAATGCAGGAATGAATGGTTTCGTTGCAAAACCGATTGATTTTACACGGATCTGTAACCAGCTGAAACTGTGGCTGCCAAAAGATCTTGTGCGTGATGTCCCGAAGGAGGAGGCAAAGAAGCTTCTTGCAGATGATCTCTCTGACTGTGAGATACAGCCGGAAGATCCACAGATGGGATTTTCATTCGAGGAAGGGGTAAATCACTGTGGTTCGAAAGCTGCACTTATGAAAACGATCCGTATTTTTTACCGTACGATTGACAGCAAGGCAGATAAGATCGAACAGTGCCTGAAAGAAGGTCTGATCAGTGACTATGTCGTTGAAGTACACGCACTGAAAAGTTCTGCACTTCTGATCGGCGCAGTACCGTTGTCGGAGGCAGCAAAGGAACTTGAAGGTTATGGGAAGCAGGGAAAGACAGAGCTGCTGGAAGAAAAGACACCGGATTTGCTTGCCATGTACCGTGATTTTAAGGATATATTGAAACCTTATGCAGATAAGGAGGAAGCAGCCAGACAAGAGGCTTCAAATGGAGAGTGGTGTCAGGCATTACAGCAGATTCATCAATGCATAGAACAATTTGATCTTGATGGTGTGGATCGTATTATGGAAAAACTTGAAGAATATCAGATACCGGAATGCATCCGGGAATCCATGGATCAGCTGCGTGTTTATGTGGCGGATGTATCGATGGAAGAGATTATGGAATTGACAGATACCATGACAGAATTATTGCGGGATTAAAGGAGGTTTATTATGCTTGAGGACAAAAGAGAATTTCTTATTTTGATGGAAGAACAGAGTTATCTGATGAAGTCATTTGAGAGTACGTTTGAGAAGGAAAATGTGAAAGCAAAGGTTGTAAGTATTGCGATGGCGACTACACTTACCACAAAAGAGCAGCCACAGGGATATCTGATCTGTACAAGTGCTGAACTTTTGAAAAAGGCGGTTGGGGTTAAAGTGATCGTAGATCATGCAATCAAGCATAAAACACCTGTGTTTGTCATGGGAAATGTGGAAGAACTTGAGAAACTCTGGGAAACACTTCCAAAACAGATGTTTACCAATATTTTTATAAGACCGATCAATGTGGTTGAGATGGTGGAAAACATCAAAAGGCAGATGGATGAATATTATAAAATGAAAAAAAGAACCATTTTAGCGGTGGATGATTCAGGAGTGATCCTCCGGAATATTAAAACACTGCTGGAAGATAAATATCAGGTAATTCCTGTCAATTCCAGCGAGATGGCGATCAAATATCTTGCCTTAAATATACCGGATCTGATCCTGTTAGACTATGAAATGCCAATCGTGGATGGCAGACAGTTTATGCAGATGATCCGTGAAGATACGGAATTTCAGAATATTCCGATCATTTTTCTTACCGGAAAAAATGATGCACAGACGGTTATGGACGTGATGTCGTTAAAGCCGAATGGTTACCTGTTAAAAAGCATGGATGCGCAGAAACTGCATGCTGCGATCGATGATTTCTTTCAAAAGCAGGCAAAATAAAGGCTGTCCGATCAACAATGAAGTGTACAGAATATGGAAATGCATGATACCCCTTAAAGCAGACAGGGCAAATAGTCCCAAACTGTTTAGGGGGTTTTTATGTATACAAAGCGATAAAAAACTAAGAAAAGTTTAATCTACACAAAATTGACAAATCTGTATGTAATGATAGAATAACTTTGTTGAAAAAGAGACGATAAAAGATGGAAATATGAGGAAATCATGAAGATAAAGTTATATTTTGAAAAAGAGAATCTGATCCGGCTTGCCGTGGCAGTGGTATTTGCAGCAGTGCTGTTTGCAGTGATAAGGTTTCCGGTATGGGTACTGTTCGGGTTTTGGGTACTTTATTTTGGAATCAAAAGTTTAAAGATTGAATTAAATGAAAAAATATCATGGCTGTGGAGTGCGATCATGCTTGGGACAGGCGGCATTTTTACAGCATATCATATCCAGTATCTGTTACTGGATGCGGAACTGAGAGCTAAGATTTCCGACAATAAAATGCTTTTGAACGTATTGTGCTGTATAGTTGTTTTTCTGGCTGTTCAGGTATTTACAAACAATACAGGACTGACCTGTCTGATTTCACATCTTGTATTGGTGTCCCTTGCCGGGGTCAACTATTTTGTATATTTATTTCGTGGAAATGAGTTTATTTTCAGTGATTTAAAGTCCATCCAGACCGGGCTTTCCGTGGCGGGAAATTATGAATTTGTCCTGGACGAGCGGGCAGGTTATGTAATACTGCTTTCCACGCTGTACATTGCGTTTATCAGAAAGTTACACGTTTCCTTTCAGAAAAGGATTCCGATGTCGATCGTGTGCATTTCACTTGCCGTGCTGTGCTGTGCATACATTGGAAAGCATACGCAGGGTGTTGTGACGGAGACATGGGAACAAAAAGGAAGTTACAGAAACGGCTATATCTTAAACTTTGTGTTAAGCATCCGCGACTGCTTTATTGCGGAACCGGATGGGTATTCGAAAGAGGCAGTAAAGGAACTTGAGGATCAGTACAGCAAAGAGGCGGATACAAATACCGGAGAAACGGAGAAGAAGCCGACTATTATCGTGGTTATGAGTGAATCCTATGCGGACCTTAGTGTGGTGGGTAATTTTTCAACCAATATCGATCTGACACCGTTTTACGATTCACTGGAGGAAAATACGATCAAGGGGCATGCGCTCTCATCAGTATTTGGCGCCAAAACACCAAACTCCGAGTGGGAATTTTTGACGGGAAATTCCATGGCATTTCTGCCGAGCGGATCGGTTGTTTATCAGCAGTATATCACGGATACACCGACCTCGCTGGTGTCAAATCTGAAAAATATCGGTTACACCTGTGTGGCAATGCATCCTTATTATGATACTGGATGGAGCCGCAATATCGTATATCCGAATATGGGATTTGATGAAACGCATTTTATCGATGATTTTGACCAGACGAAGATATTGCGTGATTATATTACAGATCAGGAACTGTATGAGAAGATCGTCAACCGTTATGAGAGTAAGAAATCCAACGAGGATTTATTTATTATGAGTATTTCCATGCAGAATCATGGCGGTTATACGGAGAAATATGACAATTTTGATGAAAAGGCGCGTATGCTTGGCATCAATTATCCGGACGTGAACCAGTACCTGTCATTGATCCACGAGAGTGATTCGGCATTAGAGTATCTGATCTCCTATTTTGAAAAAGTGGATGATCCGGTTGAAATCGTCTTTTTCGGGGATCATCAGCCGAGTTTATCATCCAGTTTTTATCCGTATCTGAATGGAAAAGGATTGGGCGGACTGACGCTGTCTGAACTGGAAAATCTTTACACCGTACCGTTTTTTATCTGGACGAATTACGACAGCGGCAAAGAAAGTGTGGAACTGACAAGCCTTAATTATCTGTCAACATTGGCGTTGGAGCGCGCGGGCATTGCGCTTCCGGCATACAATCAGTTTTTAGCCGACATGATGGAAGAAATTCCGGCGGTCAATTCGAGAGGATTTTATTCCAAATCGCAGGGCAAATTTTTACATGTGGAAGATGCGGCCGGCGAGGATGCAAAATGGCTGAAAAATTATGAGATACTGCAGTATAATAATATGTTTGATAAGCGGAATAAGAGCGAGTTATTTTTCCCTTATTTACAACAATAGAATGAATAGATGAGGATGGAGCAAATAGTGGATGCAGTTTCCTGATTGACAACCTGCACAAAGTCGATAGGTTGTGAACCACTATTTGGGTTTATGCATATTTAGATGAAAGTGCAAAATAGTGCTTAAAATACGATTTAAGGAGGAAAACGATAAGAGTTATGGAAACGGTAGTTTTAGGAAGTACAGGGATCAAAGTAAATAAGAATGGATTTGGCGCACTGCCGATCCAGAGAGTCAGCACGGAGGATGCGGTAAAACTGGCGAGAAAAGCATATGAAGCGGGCATTACGTTTTTTGATACGGCGCGGTTTTACACGGACAGTGAGGAAAAATTAGGCGAGGCATTCGACGGAATGCGTGAAAAAGTCTACATTGCGACCAAAACGGCGGCAAAAAATGCGGACGAATTCTGGGAACAGCTTGGGATTTCCTTACATAATTTAAGGACGGATTACATTGATATCTATCAGTTCCACAATCCTTCTTTCTGCCCGAAACCGGGAGATGGAACAGGACTTTATGAGGCGATGCTTGAGGCAAAGGCGCAGGGGAAGATCCGTCATATCGGTATCACGAACCACAGGCTTGCGGTTGCCGAGGAGGCAATCGAATCCGGGCTGTATGAGACACTGCAGTTTCCGTTCTGCTATCTGGCAACGGATAAGGATATTGCACTGGTGGAAAAATGTAAAAAGGCAGACATGGGATTTATCGCAATGAAGGCATTGTCCGGCGGTCTGATCACGAACTCTGCGGCAGCCTATGCATTTGAGGCGCAGTATGAAAATGTACTGCCGATCTGGGGCGTGCAGCGGGAAAAAGAGCTGGATGAATTTATTTCATATATTGATAATCCGCCAACAATGACGGATGAGATCCGTGCACTGATCGAGAATGACCGGAAAGAGCTGGCAGGCGATTTCTGCCGCGGCTGCGGTTATTGTATGCCGTGTCCGGCGGGCATTGAGATCAATAACTGTGCGCGTATGTCGCTTCTGCTGCGCCGCTCTCCGTCTGCACTGCAGCTAACACCGGAGGTTCAGGCGAAAATGAAAAAAATCGAAAACTGCCTGCACTGCAATAAATGCAGGAGCAAATGTCCGTATGGACTGGATACACCGGCGCTCCTTGCAAAGAATTACGAAGATTACAGGCAGGTGCTTGCGGGAAACGTGAGTGTCAATTAGAAAAAGGAAATAAGTGTGGATCAAAAGATTTTCATGTGCAGGATTTTGATCCCGGCATACATGTGAATTTGCTGTTATCAATGAAAAGCAGTACAGAAATGGAGAGTATTATGAAAAAATATGAAACAGTCGTATTTGACCTGGATGGAACTTTATTAAATACGTTAGAGGATCTGGCAGATGCCACAAACTATGCGCTGCGAACGATGCAGATGCCGGAGCGCACGATCGGGGAAGTGCGTGCGTTTGTTGGAAACGGGGTGCGCCGTCTGATGGAGCTTTCCGTTCCGGGCGGATTTGACAATCCGAAATTTGAAGAAACATTTGCTGTTTTTAAAAAGTATTATGGAGAACACTGTAATGACAAAACGAGAGCTTACGATGGTGTTGTTCCGGTGCTCCGCAAATTAAAGGAAAAAGGTTATGCGCTTGCAATCGTTTCGAATAAGATTGATTTTGCAGTCAAAGAGTTAAACGAGATTTATTTCGAAGGCATTGTGCAGGCTGCGATCGGGGAGCGCGAAGGTGTGGCGAGAAAACCAGCACCGGATATGGTGCACACGGCGCTTGAAGAACTTGGAAAACCGGCGGATACGGCAGTCTACATCGGTGATTCGGATGTGGATGTCATGACAGCAAAAAATTCAGGACTGCCGTGCATCTCAGTCCTTTGGGGATTCCGTGATAAGGAGTTCCTGATGGAACATGGGGCGACAAATTTTGCAGAAAAACCGGAAGATATTGTGAAGTTTTTGGAGCAGTAGATGCTGGCAGACTAATTTATCTATAAAAGAAAAGAAATTCAGTGTGAAAAATAAGATTTTTCACACACAGGATCTGTGCTGGCGCACAAACTTGATATACGCAAAAAACTGCGCAGGAAAGGGGATCTATATGAGAAGAAGAAATCTTATATTAATTACGGTATTATCACTGTCACTCACGTTTGCAGCAGGCTGTGGTGAAAATAAAAACACTGGTGCGGCAGGCTCTATGGATCAGCAGAAAACCAGTGAGACTACAGTACAGAATGAAGCGGAGCCAGAAACCTCACAGGTTTCGGAGGATTCAGAACAGGACGAAACAGAGACCGCTGCTGCAACAGAGGAACAGGCAGGAACAGAGAAGGCGGAAACAGGGCAGGACGCACAGTCTGATTATCAGATAGAGATGGTAAGTTACAAAAAGACGGATCTGGTTGATATTTCTTATCCGAAGATTACAGGCTGGAGTGATACCGAAAAACAGGAAGAATGGAATACTTACTTTGAAAATACGGCAAAAGAAGCTGTCGGGGAAATGACGGGAGATACGGAGGAGATGAACCCTGGTGCAAATGATTCCGTGGTGCTCACATATACCGTGCAGGAACAGACAAAGGATATGCTTTCTCTGACCTGTCATAGTTATTATGATTATGAAGGATCAGCGCATCCTTCTGCAGCACTTACTTCCGTTAATATTAACATGAAGACCGGAGAAAAAATGACATTTTCTGATTTTGCAGATCCGGATGAGACGGCTAAAATTTTATTTGCCGGAAAAGACAATACAGATACTGCACAGGGCTATACCGTGCTGGATCCGGAAGGAAATCCGACTACTGAAATTACGATGAAAGATATTTTGGAATTTAATTTCATCTGGATGGGACCGACGGAGGAAGCACTTGCGGCAAGTCTTACCCATTTTGACGGAGATGTGGACGATTACGGAGCCGATGAGACGATGGGAGAGTCTTATGTGCACGATGGAAAAGTATATGTGATCTTTTATGTCAGTCATGCCATGGGCGATTATACAGTGGTAAGAATAGATTAAATTATATGAAATGAAGGATTATTATGCAGTCAGTACAGGAAAAATATAAAAATTTACAGGAATATTTAAAGTCACTGGGCAGTGTTGCAGTCGCTTTTTCCAGTGGCGTGGATTCGACATTTCTGCTCGCAGCGGCAAAGGAAACACTTGGTGCGGATCATGTGATCGCAGTTACGGCATCCTCCTGTTCTTTCCCGAAAAGGGAGTTAGAGGAGGCAAAGCAGTTTTGCAAGGAGCAGGGAATCAGACACATTGTATGCAAGTCGGAAGAACTTGATATCGAGGGATTTCGTCAGAATCCGAAGAACCGTTGCTATCTCTGCAAACATGAATTGTTTGAAAAAATACTGGAAATTGCAAAAGAGTATCATATCAATGCCGTGGCTGAAGGATCTAACATGGATGATAATGGTGACTATCGACCGGGACTGGTCGCAGTAGCAGAACTTGGTATCAAAAGTCCGCTCAGGGAGGCTTTGTTGAACAAAGAAGAGATCCGTAAACTTTCCAAAGAGATGGGACTGCCCACCTGGGACAAGCAGTCATTTGCATGCCTTTCCTCCCGGTTTGTCTATGGGGAGACAATTTCCGAAGAAAAACTCGGCATGGTGGATAAGGCGGAGCAGCTTTTGCTGGATATGGGTTTTCATCAGGTGCGCGTAAGGATCCATGGGGATGTTGCGCGTATCGAGGTGCTGCCGGATGAGATCGCAAAACTGGTAGAAGGGGAAAACAGGGAAAAGATTTATTCTTACCTGAAACAGCTTGGATTTTCCTATGTGACGCTTGACCTTGGCGGATACCGTATGGGAAGTATGAATGAGACACTTGATATAGAGAAAAAATAATTTTGTACAAGAGGCAAGAATGAACTTCGCGATATGGAAAAATAATTTTGCACAAGAGGCAAGAATGAACTTCGCGATATGGAAAAAAATAATTTTGTACAAGAGGCAAGAATGAACTTCGCGATATGGAAAAAGTAATTTTGTACAAGAGGCAAGAATGAACTTCGCGATATGGAAAAAATAATTTTGCACAAATGATAATAGGAACTAAGAGATAGGGAAATAACAGGAGAAAAGCACAGGATATGTTGAATCAGTTTTCAAGAACCCAGTTACTGCTGGGTGCAGATAATATGGAACGGCTTGCAAATGCAAAAGTTGCAGTTTTTGGAATCGGCGGAGTCGGCGGTTATGTGGTTGAGGCGCTTGCCAGGAGCGGAGTCGGTTCTTTTGTGATCGTGGATGACGACAAGGTCTGTCTGACGAATATCAACCGTCAGATCATTGCGACCAGAAAAACGGTTGGAAAATATAAAGTTGATGTGATGACGGAGCGTATCTTAGAAATCAATCCGGATGCAAAGGTGGAGGCGAGAAAGTGCTTTTATCTGCCGGAAAATGCGCATGAGTTTGATTTTTCTGAGTATGATTATGTCGTGGATGCGGTGGATACGGTCACTGCAAAATTAGAGATCATCATGCGCGCAAAAGAGTGCAATGTGCCTGTCATAAGCTGCATGGGAGCTGGCAATAAATTAGACCCGACCCAGTTTGAGGTGGCTGACATTTATAAGACGACAGTCTGCCCGCTCGCGCGTGTCATGCGCCGTGAGTTAAAAAAACGCGGGGTCAAAAAATTAAAGGTCGTATATTCCAAAGAGCAGCCGACAAGACCGATCGAGGATATGAGTATCAGCTGCCGGTCACATTGCGTCTGCCCTCCGGGAACCGTCCACAAATGCACCGAGCGCCGTGATATCCCTGGAAGTATTGCGTTTGTGCCGTCTGTGGCGGGACTGATCCTTGCAGGAGAGGTCATCAAAGATCTTACAAAGTAAAATAGACTGTATTTTTGGAATGGATTTGTTGTTTTTAGTTACAAAACTCCAGTTTGGGAACTGCCCTCCGGAAGTTAGATGAAAAATCTAATGGCTGGAGGGCTTTTTTTCTGTATAGGATTCGGGTGTCAAAAGGTGGTTCATAACTTAGCGATTGTCAAATTGCACAAAGCCGAGACTGTTTTTGTGACTTTGGGAGAAAATTAGAAAATCTTAGTATGCCTGTCTATTTACAGTAATGTTCTGCCACGGACGGCAGAACAAGGCTTCACGAGCCATGGAAGGCTCGTTGAATGCCGTTTACGTCACTCTGTGAAAAACTGATTCAGGCATACTTAGTTTTTCTTATTTTCGGACAACGGAACAAAACAAGTTTGGTTTTGTGCAATTTGACAGACCCAAGATTGAAAACCACCTTTTGACACCCGAATCTATATAGGATGACAATAGTACATGCAAGATTTTTGATTGACAAACTGCACTATTTGAGCTCAACAGCACAGGATTAAGGTGAAAAAAATTTTAAAATCATGATTGTTTGAGTGAGGGAAAATAAAAATGGGCGAAAACATAGAAAATAAAAGCTATTCACCCATATTTTTATAGATATATGCCTGATATAAAAGAAAATGGGCGAAAATGGTGAGCTACTACTTATATAACCCATAAAATTGAAGAAATCGGGGTGAAAACGGAAGAAACGAAAAAGTTTTCGCCCAAAATACCGGTAAAAATATTAAAAAGGGCGAGAAAATGGGTGAAAACATTAGGTTGAGTAAGGTTTTCGCCCATTATATTAACGGAAAGATAGTACGAAAGTACAAAATGTATAACATAATACTTGCATTTTGTAATGTAATGTGCTAAAGTGTTATCAGCGTAAAGGGGCGCAGAGGAAAAGAGCCATCTTTGCGCATTTTTATTAAGGAGGATTACTATTATGAAAAAAACCAAAGCAGTTTTGGCTATTTTGATGGCCGGAACAATGATGCTTGGTCTTGCAGGCTGTGGTGGGAACAGTTCTTCTGCAACACAGGGAACAACCACAGGCACAGAGACAGGCAGTGCAGCAGGTGATGCTGCAGGAACAGATGCCGCAGCAAGCGCATCAGACATGAATGTTATGCTTGAAACTCCGGTTGAGTCACTCGATCCGCAGCAGGCTACCGACGGAACATCCTTTGAGGTAATCGCTGATTACACCGACGGTCTGATGCAGATGGATGCAGACGGACAGGCAGTTCCGGCAATCGCAGAAAGCTATGATTTATCAGACGATGGTTTAACTTATACATTCCATCTTCGTACCGATGCAAAATGGAGCAACGGCACACCGGTTACCGCAGCAGATTTCGTATTCGGATGGCAGAGAGCTGTTGATCCGGATGTCGCATCTGAGTATGCATATATGTTAAGTGATATCGGTCAGATCAAAAATGCAGCAGAGATCATTGCAGGTGAGAAAGACAAGAGTGAACTTGGTGTGACAGCAGTAGACGACAATACACTTCAGGTTGAACTGAATGTACCAGTCAGCTATTTCACTTCTCTGATGTATTTCCCGACTTTCTATCCGGTAAATGAGGAGTTCTTTACTTCCTGTGGAGATACATTTGCAACAAGTCCTGAGACAGTATTATCAAACGGTGCATTTGTGCTGGATTCTTATCAGCCGGCAGCAACTGCATTCCATTTAACAAAAAATGCAGACTACTATGATACCGACAGAGTAAAACTTTCCGGATTAAGTTATCAGGTAATCCAGGATTCACAGCAGGCATTAATGAGCTACCAGACAGGCGCACTTGATACAACATTAGTAAACGGTGAGCAGGTTGACCAGGTAAAAGATGATCCTGAATTCAAAACTGTTGGTGCAGGCTACTTATGGTATGTCAGCCCGAATATGAATTCTGTTCCTGAACTCGCAAACTTAAATATACGTCTTGCAATGACAATGGCAATCGACCGTGATTCCATCACAGCAGATGTATTAAAAGATGGTTCCGCTTCTACATACACAGCAGTTCCGATGCAGTTTGCAGCAGGCCCTGATGGATCTGACTTCTCTGAAGATCAGACGAAATTCTCTGATGTGTGTGTATATGATACAGAAAAAGCAGCAGATTACTGGGCAAAAGGTTTAGAGGAACTTGGAGAATCAGAGATCACTTTAGACATGGTAGTAGATGCAGATGACGCACCTCAGAAAGTAGCGCAGGTATTAAAAGAGCAGTGGGAGACAACTCTTCCTGGACTGACCGTAAACCTGGTTGTTGAGCCGAAGAAACAGCGTGTGGAAGACATGCAGAACGGTAACTTCCAGTTAGGTTTAACACGTTGGGGACCGGACTACGCAGATCCGATGACATATCTTGGAATGTGGGTAACAAATAACTCTAACAACTACGGTCTGTGGAGCAGCGCAGATTACGATGCAATCATTGCTGAGTGTACAACCGGTGATCTTTGCACAGATGCAGAGGGACGCTGGGCAAGACTCTACGATGCTGAGAAGATCGTTATGGATGAGGCAGTTATTTATCCGCTTTACACACAGTGCAACGCAGAGATGCTTTCTTCTAAAGTAACAGGCGTTGAGTATCATCCGGTAGCTATCAACCGTGTATACAAAGATGCTGTAAAGACTGAATAAAGAAATTTAGACAGTAGAAATCCTGTTTTACAGGAAAATGAATATAGCCGCACTAAAGTGCAAAACTTTGGTGCGGCAATTTCATCATATTGTTGACGCTATAGGAAATGAGGCAGGAATTTCCTATGTCGTGAACGCAAAAACATGGAGGAAAATCCGTGCCCAGTGTGCTGGGCATTGCTCGCCAATGGGCTCGCATTTTCCTTCGGAAAACTAAAGGAGGAAAATCCTCTCCTCGTCAAAGGACTCGGATTTTTGCTCCGCAAAAACAAGGAGGATTAGAACGTGAAAAAATATGCACTTAAGAGAATCGTAACGTCTCTGTTTACGCTGCTTGCAATTTTACTCGTTCTGTTTATTTTGATGCAGCTGATGCCGGGTTCTCCATTCAACGATGAGAAGTTAAATGCAGACCAGAGGGCAGCACTGTATACGAAATATGGACTGGATCAGCCGCTGCCGGTACAGTTTGTGAAATATGTAGGCAATATGTTAAAGGGAGATCTCGGCGTAAGTTACAATATCTCAAAGAATACACCAATTTCCCAGTTGATAAAGACAAGGCTTCCGATCTCCATCAGTATCGGAGGATATGCGGTGTTGATCGGCGCCGTGGTCGGGCTTTTGCTTGGACTTCTCGCGGCATTAAAACATGACACGATATGGGATTCGTTAGCGACGATCATTTCGGTTATCGGTGTGTCGGTACCGTCGTATGTGTTTGCACTGGCACTCAGCTATAACTTCGGATTTAAATTAGGATGGTTCCCGATGCTGTTTTCGGAGAGCGATATTTTCGGATCAAGCGTGCTGCCCAGTATCTCACTTTCGATGTTTACGATGGCGTCGATCGCCCGTTTTACGCGAAGTGAAATGCTAGAAGTACTCGGCAGTGATTATATGCTGCTTGCGGAGAGCAAAGGAATTTCGGGTTCAGCGCTGATTTTTAAACATGCGCTGCGAAATGCACTGATCCCGATCATCACTGTGCTTGCACCGCTGATCGTCGATCTGATGACCGGTTCTCTGGTTGTTGAAAAAATATTTGCAATACCGGGTGTCGGAAGTCTTCTGGTAAATGCCATTCAGTCGAACGACTACAATGTGGTTATCGCATTAAGCTTTATTTATTCTGCAATGTACATTGCCATCATGCTTGTGGTAGATATCCTTTACGGAATCATTGACCCGAGAATTCGTCTGGCAAAGAAAGGAGACTGATATGGTGTCACAGGAAAATACCATGAATGTGGGAAATAATGCTGCCGGCTACATACCGGTCGAGGCAGATTTTAAATTTAAACATACGGATGGCGAACTTGCGTTAGATGACAACTTTGCAGCACAGAGTTTCTGGAAAGACGTATTGATCCGCTATTTCAAAAAAATCAGTGCAGTGATCGGTCTGATCCTGATCATTATTATCACAATTTTTGCAATTATCGGACCGGGGATGAATGATTTTACTTATTCGGAGCAGTCTCTCACACAGAAGAATTTTGCACCAAGGGTAAAAGGTCTGGAAAAACTTGGTATCTTCGATGGTAGTGAAGGCATGAAGACAACGACCGGAACAAAAAAGATCAATTACTATGAAGAAAAAGGTCTGGATGATCTTTACTACTGGTTCGGAAGTGATAACTTTGGACGTGATATCTGGACACGTACCTGGTCCGGCGCGCGTGTTTCCCTGATCATCGCGGTAGCAGCAGCCGTCATCGATATGGTGATCGGTATGAGTTATGGTCTGATCTCAGGATATTTTGGCGGGAAAGTCGATATGTTCATGCAGCGATTCCTTGAGGTCGCAAACGGTATTCCGCGTCTTGTTATCGTAACTCTTTTATTATTAGTACTGCAGCCGGGTATGCTTACCATCATTTTTGCATTGATGTTGACGGAGTGGGTCGGCATGAGCCGTATCGCAAGAGCTGAGATGCTGAAATTAAAAGAGCAGGAATTTGTGCTTGCATCACGGACACTTGGAGCAGGAAATTTCTTTATTATCTTTAAAGAAGTTCTGCCAAATATCATTGGACCGATCATTACACAGGTAATGTTCTCCATCCCGACGGCGATCTTTACCGAGGCGTTCTTAAGTTTCGTAGGTCTTGGTATTCCGGTGCCGCAGTGTTCACTTGGTTCACTGATCTCCGAAGGATTTAACAGTTTTACCACACATCCGTACCAGATCATTCCGCCGATCGTTGTAATGGCTCTTCTGATGTTAAGCTTTAACCTTGTAGCAGATGGTTTACGTGAAGCATTAGATCCGAAGCTGAAAGAAATGTAAGAAAGGGGATTCGTATATGTCAGAGACAAAAGAACAGATTTTAAAAATACGGGACCTGGATATTACGTTTCAGACGACTGCAGGAAGCGTGCACGCCATCCGTGGAGTCAATATTGACCTGATGAAAGGCGAGACAGTTGCGATCGTTGGTGAGTCCGGCTCCGGTAAATCCGTAACAATGAAAGCTGCCATGGGTATTTTGGCATCCAATGCGAAAGTAACAGGCGGTACCATAGAATTTTCCTATCATCATGCGGATGGAACGCCGCAGACGGTAGACATTTTAACAAAAGATAAAAAGTGGATCAGACGCCATATCAATGGAAAAAGAATTGCTATGGTATTCCAGGATCCTATGACAAGTCTTGATCCGACCATGACGATCGGAAAACAGATCATGGAAGGTATGATCTGGCATTTTAAGACACCGAAGAAAGAAGCCTGGGATAAGGCAGTAGAACTGTTAAAAGAGGTTGGTATCGAGGATGCGGAAAAACGTATGAAAAACTATCCGCACCAGCTCTCAGGTGGTATGAGACAGCGTGTGGTCATTGCCATCGCGCTTGCCTGCAACCCGGATCTTCTGATCTGTGATGAGCCGACGACTGCACTGGATGTTACGATTCAGGCAAAGATCATCGAGCTCATCCGCAGGATACAGAAAGAGAGAGGCATTTCCGTTATTTACATCACACATGATCTTGGTGTAGTTGCCAAAGTGGCAGATTACGTCAATGTTATGTATGCTGGAAAAATCGTTGAGAAAGGTACGATCAATGAGATCTTCTATGATCCGAAGCATCCGTATACCTGGGGACTGCTATCCGCAATGCCTGATCTTGACACTGCGGATGAGAGACTCTATACGATCCCTGGCTCTCCGCCAAACCTGTTAAACGAAAAACCGGGCGATGCGTTTGCACCGCGTAACCAGTTTGCGCTTGAGATCGACGACAAGGCAGATCCGCCAATGTTTCAGGTGACAGATACACATTATGCGGCAACCTGGCTGTTAGATCCGCGGGCACCGAAGGCAGAGATGCCGCCTGAATTAAAAGAGCGTATTGCGCGAATGAAGAAGGAGGCTGAGATTGATGACGGTGAATGAAAACAGTAAGCCTCTTCTTACCGTGAAAGGCTTGAAACAATATTTTAAGGTAAGTAATAATTATACCGTGCATGCGGTGGAAAACGTAAGTTTTCAGATCTATCCGGGTGAGACATATGGTCTGGTCGGGGAATCCGGTTCCGGAAAATCAACGATCGGAAGAAGTGTCATAAGACTATATGATCCGACCGCCGGGGAGATCAATTTTAATGGAATGGACATCAGCGGCAGGATCAATAAGGCAAACAGCCGGGCACTGCGCACGCAGATGCAGATGATCTTCCAGGACCCGATGGCATCCTTAAATCCAAGAAAAAAGGTGCGCGATATCATCGGCGAGGGGTTAGATATCCATCACATGTACAAGACACGCGCAGAGCGTGAGGAAAAGATCAAAAATATTCTGGCAAAGGTTGGACTTGCACCGGAGCATGCGAGCCGTTATCCGCATCAGTTTTCCGGTGGACAGAGACAGCGTGTCGGAATTGCGAGAGCGCTGATCATGAACCCGAAACTGATCATTGCAGATGAGTGTATCTCTGCGCTGGACGTTTCCATTCAGGCACAGGTTGTAAACCTGATGAAGGATATCCAGCAGGAGACAGGAACCGCTTATCTGTTTATCGCACATGATCTTTCCATGGTCAAATATATTTCGGATCGCATCGGGGTACTTCATCTGGGACATCTCTTAGAGACCGGAACAACGGAGGAAATCTTTGAGAATCCAATCCACCCATATACGAAGAGCCTTCTTTCTGCGATACCTGCACCGAATCCGGTCGTGGAAAAAAATCGTGTGGCAATGAGCTACGATTACAAGACTTCCGGCATTGATTACAATAAGGGAACGGATCATCTGGTGTCCGGGACACATTATGTGAAATGTACGGATGAAGAATTTAAGAAATGGACAGAATAATATAGCAGGAAACCATCACAAACCGGGAGCCGGGGAGTGGTGGTTTCCTTTTTTTTTGGTAAAAGTGCTGAATTTTTCGGGGGGGGGTGGCACTGAATATTGTGTAAAAAATAGAATGTGAAAAATTAACCGAAACCGTATTGACTTTGAAAATGGATTTTGGTATATAAAAGTAAAAATTCAAACATTTAAAGAGAAAGGAAATAACAATCTATGTTGTCACAAAAGAGTACAATAAAAAACAAATTGGAAAATATGCATCTGCAGGAAAGGATAAACTATGGCTACAGAAAAGTCATTATTATGATGTTGATTTCGGGTCTGTTTTCTATTGTGGTCATAGGTGTGTTATTTGCTAATCTGTTACATTATATAGATGATGTCAATGCTGCGGATCAGGCGGTAAAAATCTGCAGGATCAATGTGAATGCGTCAGCGAGAAATATCAGGGAAATGGCATTAAATAATGATACATCTGCTTATGACAGTTATGAGCAGACTGTAAAAAAGCTGCTTACAGAAGTGGATTCGCAGCTGGAAATATTAAAGAAAACCAAAGTATTACCGGATGAGGAATATAATGAGTATGCATCTGCTCTTTCTGATTGGGCAAACATTGGTTATTCGATTATAGAAGAAATTAAAAATGGCGATAAGGAGAAAGCAATTGAAGAAATTCTTAATGATTGCACGCCTGCGTTAAATAAACTTGTGGAAATTGCCATAAGATTAGATGAGATCACAGATAAGGTAAGTAAGCAGTCTGCAAGAACTACAGGTATTTTTGCTGTTGCAGGTATTGTGTGTATTATTGTCTGTCTGGTTTGTGCATTGACACTGACTAAGGTAACAAGTAAAAAGGTACTTGAAACAATTCTGGATCCGTTACGTGCAGTGGAAGACGTTGCAAGGGAACTGACAGAAGGAAATTTACACAGTACGCTGGAATATCGTTCGGAGGATGAGATTGGAAAACTGGCGCACAGTATGCGCAAATCAATTCGTATTTTGGGAACTTATGTAGATGATATTGATCGTGCAATGAAACTGTTTTCAGAAGGAAATTTTGATGTTCAGCCGGAAGTAGAGTGGAAGGGAGATTTTGTCGGTATTTTAAATTCTTTCATGGCATTTGAGAAGAGTATGACAGAAACGATCAAAGGAATTCAAAATGTTTCGAGTGAGGTTTCAAGTGCAGCAGACCAGGTGGCATCAAGTTCCAATGATCTTGCAGATGGAGCTACGAATCAGGCAGCGGTTGTAGAAGAACTGACGGCTACAGTTGCCGGAGTTTCTGAACAGGTAGAAAAAAATTCAAAATCTGCGAAAGCAATCAGTGGAAGAGTGGATGAACTTGGAAATGCCATTTCAGACAGTAATGGTAAGATGCAGGAAATGGTTGCTTCTATGCATGAGATTAATGAGGCATCAAAAGAGATTGATAAGATTATTGCAACAATTAATGAAATTGCTTCCCAGACAAATCTGCTGGCGTTGAATGCTTCTATTGAAGCGGCAAGAGCCGGAGAGGCAGGAAAAGGATTTGCAGTTGTAGCGAATCAGGTAAATTTATTAGCTGAACAGAGTGCCCAGGCGGCAAAAGAATCAGCATCACTGATCGAAACATCTGTGAATGCGGTAGAGAAAGGTATGATAATCGCAGAAGAGACTGCGGCACAGCTGGAGGAGGTAGCAGAGAACTCTAAGCAGATTACGGAAGAAGTTACACATATTGCGGATACATTAGAGACACAGACAACAGAAATCCAGCAGATCAATGAGGGAATTGAGCAGATCAATGACGTTGTGCAGACAAATTCTGCAACATCTGAGGAGTGTGCGGCTGCCAGTCAGGAGATGAGCAGTGAGGCAGAGAGTCTGCAGGGAATGATCCAGAAATTTAAAGTTCCGGAAATTTAAAATTTAACAGAATAAAAATATCAGACATAAAATGGAGTGCACGGCTGCAGCAAGATTGCATTTGACCAGAGAGGTATTTTGTATTATGAGTATAGATGTATGCAAAATGATCAAAGAATCAGCCAATTGTAGACTGCCATTCAGGGAATATTATTGGCGCGGAAGCGCTTATGAGGTTTTTTGTATATACAGATGATGAGAAAGAAAATATTTCTCCTATGGAATTTATTCCGCTTCTGGAAGAAACAGGATTAATTATACCAGCCGGAAAATTTGTTTTAAATAAAGCTACAGCTATGTGCCATGAGATGCGGCAGTACATACCGGAAATTTAAAATTAACGTAAATATATCGTATATTCAGATGATGAAAAGTGATGTCTGCAAAGATATACTTTCTTCCATAGAACATTATGATCTTCCGGCAGAGTGTTTATGCGCAGAACTGACAGAGAGTGGACATACGGATATGACACCTTACTTTTAGACACTTCGAAAAAAATTTGAAGAGAATAATATTCAGTTTGTCCTTGACGATTTTGGTACGGGATTTTCGAATCTGCATTGTATTGTTAACATGAATCCTGATTATGTGAAACTGGATAAGGATTTTACAGCTAAGGCTATGAGTAATGCAAAGGATTATAAGCTGTTAAATAAAATTGTTGAACTGGTACATAGCATAGATATCAAAATTTGTATTGAAGGTGTAGAAAAAAAAGAGTGGTATCAGAAACTGAAAAAGATACATGTTGATTATTTACAGGGTTATTTGTTTGGCAGACCATGTGAAAAAAATCAATTTATAAAACAGTTTGTATTTCATGATGCAGGTTAGGAAAACTATAATGTTATCACTGACGATAGAAAATTCTTTCGTCAGAGAGGAGGACTTTGTGAGATGCTCCATGCTGGTGGAGAAAATTATAGATAAACCTTCTAAGACATCAATGTGGGATAAAGTAAAAATAAACCTTTGGAAAAATAGAATGCACTTTATTTGTAAAAAATGAGTGGTCCAAACGGTAGACAAGATCAACGGCATATGTCGCTGATCTTTTTTTGACGGATTATGAAAGGTAAAGGATGTATTTTGTGGCACATTTTCTGATGTTAATTTTAGTATAAAAGGAGGATTGCGGGGGAGGATGGCTGCAATTATAATAGATAAAAAAGTAATCAATATGATGCAGCTTTGAGCCAGGCATTATAAATAACAGGGGGAAGATATGAATAAATACACGATAGTTCGAATTGACGAGCCGGATTTTGGATGTGAGGGGCTGCTGGAGGGATGTGTGCGCATGGATCAGGTGTGGTTCGAGGATGAGACAGGAGAGAGAAAGATGCTGGAAGTGGCGGATGCGCTTTTGTATGAGAAGGATCTGACGGAGGGGATGCAGATTTCGGAGGAACTATTTCAGGAGCTGAAAACTGACGGAGAATAAAAAATATTTCAACTATATTACATTAAATTATCACCTCTTTATTGCATGAAAGAGACAATCTATAGTATGATAGAGAAAGTACAAACTAAGGATGGAAAAGGTATATATTATGATAGTCTCGGTCATTGAAAAGATCTACGCATTTTTATGGGGAGATCTGATTACGATCCCTTTGCCGCAGGAAAGCAGCATAGGGATTTCTTTACTTGTAATTCTTCTGATTCCGACAGGAATCTATTTTACGGTCCGCACAAGATTTTTGCCGGTCAGGCTTTTCCCGGATATGATAAAAGCACTTATGGCAAAAAAAGAAACGAAGGACAGTCTTTCCACATTTCAGACGCTGATCGTCTCGACGGCTACCAGAGTCGGCATGGGAAATCTGGTAGGCGTTGTGGCGGCAATCTCGGCAGGCGGTGCCGGTGCTGTGTTCTGGATGTGGGTGACTGCGCTGATCGGTTCTTCGACCGCATTTGTGGAGGGAACGCTCGCACAGTTACACAAGGAGAAAGATCCTTTGTATGGTGGATATCGCGGAGGTCCCGCATATTATATCCATCATTTCTGTGAAGAAAAATTGAAAAAGAAGAAAAAGCATGTGCTGATCGCAGTACTTTTTGCAATTTCAGGACTGATCTGCTGGTGCGGCATCAGCCAGGTCATCAGCAATTCCGTGGCATCTTCCTTTGAAAATGCATTTGGCATCCCGCCATTCTACACAACGATCGTACTGGTTGCGATCGCGGCGGTGATCGTCCTTCGGAAAAATGCGACGGTAAAAGTGCTTGACGTGGTCGTACCGGTTATGGCGGTCTGCTATTTTGCGATCACGATATTTATTATCCTGAAAAATATTGGCACCATTCCGGCGGTCTTTGGACGGATCTTCGAGGAGGCATTTGGACTCAGACAGGCAGTCTCCGGCGGCTTCGGCGCTGTCCTTATGAACGGCATCAAGCGTGGACTGTTTTCAAACGAAGCCGGTTCCGGCTCTGCTCCTTGTGCAGCCGCAGCAGCCGAATGTGAGACACCGGTCAGCGCCGGACTGACACAGGCACTTGGCGTATTTGTCGACACCATTGTGATCTGCAGCTGCACTGCTATGATCATGCTCACTGCACCGGAAAATATCGTAGCAGGAAAAGAAGGCATGGACCTTCTCCAGTCCGCAATGCGCTATCACCTGGGCGAATTTGGTGTCATATTCATCGCAGTGACACTGTTTTTATTCAGTTTCTCCACATTTTTAGGCATCCTCTTCTATGCCAGAAGCAACGTTGCCTATTTATTTGGAGATAAATGGATCTTTCAGACATTGTACAAAATTCTTGCATTAATTATGTTATTTATCGGCGGAATCGCCGCCTACACTTTCGTATGGGATCTCGGCGACGTCGGAATCGGTCTGATGACTATCTTCAATACAGGAATATTGTATCTGCTTGGTGGTCAGGCACTTACCGCCTTGAAAGAATTTGAATCCACCAAGTAAAAAATAAAATAGAAACGGAGCAAAATAAAAATGAAAAGAGAATCCTTCAAATCCCGCCTGGGCTTTCTGCTCGTAAGCGCCGGCTGCGCCATCGGAATCGGGAACGTCTGGCGATTCCCCTATGTGGCTGGACAAAACGGCGGCGGCATCTTCGTCCTGTTCTACCTGATATTTTTGATGGCAATGGGACTTCCGGTGCTCACCATGGAACTTGCCGTGGGGCGCGCCAGCAGAAAAAGTGCAGTGTTAGGTTATAAAGCACTCGAAAAAGAAGGCAGCAAGTGGTATATTCACGGCTGGATCGCAATGTTCGGCTGCTATATGCTGATGATGTACTACACGACAGTATCCGGCTGGATGGTATCGTATTTCTTTAAATTTTTAAAAGGTGAATTCCAGACCGGCATGACTGCGGACAATACTGCGGCAGTATTTTCTAATCTGCTCGCAGATCCGGGACAGATGGCATTTTGGATGATCCTTACCGTGATACTGGGATTTCTTGTGTGTAGCAGGGGACTGCAGAACGGACTGGAAAAAATAAGCAAGATCATGATGAGCGCGCTGCTGATTCTGATTGTTGTTCTCGCGGTGCACAGTATTACACTGCGGGGAGCGGCAGAAGGCGTGAAGTTTTATCTTGTCCCGAATCTGGACACGGTTGCAGAGACAGGGCTTAAAAATGTGATCACGGAAGCCATGAACCAGGCATTTTTCACACTGAGTCTTGGCGTTGCCGCAATGGAGATCTTCGGAAGTTATATGGGCAAAGATCATTCGCTTGCCGGTGAGGGCGCAAGAATTTGCGGCCTTGACACCTTTGTAGCGATCATGTCTGGACTGATCATTTTCCCGGCATGTTTCAGCTATGGAGTGGAAGTGGATGCCGGACCGAGCCTGATTTTTATCACTCTGCCAAATGTGTTTGTCAATATGGCAGGCGGACGGATCTGGGGATGTCTGTTTTTCCTTTTCATGACCTTTGCAAGTTTTTCGACGGTCATGGCAGTGTTTGAAAACATTATGTCATTTTGTATGGATATGTTTCACTGGAGCAGAAATAAAGCTGCACTCATCAACGGAATCATTATCCTGGTCGCAAGCCTTCCGTGTGTACTGGGTTACAATGTGTGGAGCAGCCTGCATCTGATAGGCGGCCGCGATGTGCTTGACAGTGAGGACTTTATCGTCAGCAATCTGCTTCTTCCGATCGGTTCACTGATTTATCTGCTGTTTAGCGTAACAAAGTGGGGCTGGGGATTTGACAAATATATTGACGAGGCAAATACGGGAGAGGGACTTAAGATTTCGAAAAAGTTAAAGCCGTATTTCCAGTTTATACTGCCGCTGCTGATCCTGTTTATCCTGATTCAGGGACTGGTGTAAAAAAGGAAAGCAATTAAGAAAAAAATAGTGAAAGAATAGTGAAAAATAGTGTAAAAATAGTGTAAATTTAATGGAATAAATTACGGAAATCCGGTATAATAGAATGATGCAGGAGGGAGCAAAATGATCCATGTTACACTTACGAACAATATTCTAAAGATGATATCACAGATTGATAAAAATAAATTTTCAATGGGCAATGTTCAGATACCGAGTATTACCGCAAATAAGTTAAGAAAAAATTCCAAGAAGAAAAGTTCCTATGCATCCAATAAAATAGAGGGAAATCCGCTCACAGAGGGACAGGCAGATGCCGCAATCGAAAGTGATCCGCACAGACATTTCTTAAAGCCGGAGCAGGAAGTAAGGAATTACTTCATGGCATTGTGCCTTTTAGAAAAGAAGGTAAAAGATAAAGTCCCGTTTTCTAAGGAATTGATTCTGGAGATTCAGGCGTTAGTGGAAAAAGGAGCATCTAAGGAAAAAATTGGGCTGAGGGGAGCCATGCCGCCGGGATTTTTGTTTGCAGTGTATGATTCGGAGACGGGAAATGCCGATTATATACCGCCGGAATATATTGATATCCCAGAACTTTTGGATGAATTGGTCAATTATGTGAATACAACAGACGATCATCCGCTGATCGTTGCTGCAGTTGTCCATTATCAACTGGTGACGATCCATCCGTTCGAAGACGGAAACGGAAGAACGGCAAGACTGATGTCCGGGTATATATTAGACCTGAATGGATATGGTTTTCATGGAATCGGTTCTTTAGAAGAGTATTTTGCATATGATGCCGAAGAGTATTACCGGTCGCTGCAGATGGGACTTCCGGCACTGTATTATTCCGGGAGGGATAATCCGCCACATCCGGAGATATGGGTAGATTATTTCCTGCGCATGATGGAATTATATTCCTCGAAAGTATGCGAGTTGTCCAGGGAATCCAGTGAGGAGGATCTGCTTGTCGGATTGTCTTATCTGAATGCAAAGGAGAAAGAGCTGCTGGTATTTCTGATAAAAAAACATTTGTATGAATTTGCACCGATTGATGTCAGCAAGTTGGTGGGAGTGACCAGTAAAACGATCATAAACAGGTGTGCAAAACTCTCGACAAATGGTTTTTTAGTGCCGGTGATCGTGAAGGAGAGAATACGCTCATACAGACTGAGCGATTTTACGAGAATGAATGAGAAAAAGATATTAAATCAGTTAAAATAGCTATTATGATATGGAGATTTGTGCAAAAAACAGCGCAGGAATGGGGATTAAAATGATCAATCGCGACGACATGCTAGAACTCACCAGACGGATGACTCCCGCACGGGCATCCATAGACCGGATCGCAGGCGCATATTTTGACGAAGAGGGATATGTGGATGGAACATTCAATACGCATTTCTTAAAATTGTCTGCATCTGAAAGAGCCAAAAACTTAGAACTTGCCAAGACGGTGCTGATCTCAAAAACCAATGAACAGTTAAAAGAATACAGGATTCCGGACGAAAAAAGAAAGCCGGGGAGTATCTGGCAGTTATTTGACGGAATCAAGGAGACAGGTCTGAAGGACGATGCATTCCCAGATCTTTTCTATGAGCTGCTTGGAGAAAAATATAAACCGGGATACCCGTATGCGTGTTTTTTGTTCCACGGGAGATACGATGTCCCGGTAAAAGGAACCGATAAAGCATGGCAGGAGGACTCAGAGGAAGTGTACGAATATCTGATCTGTGCGGTCAGCCCGTTAGAGGGCGAGTATGAGCCGGGCGTGCCGGAGAGCGGATTTTTGTATCCGGCATTTAAGGATCACAGCACGGCGGGAGAGTATATCAATTTGTATGAGAAAGAGGCCGGTCACAGTGAGAGTGTGTGGCAGAAGCTGCTAAAGTGATATGTCAAAAATGGATGAATACATGGTCGTGCTGCCGGAGGCACATCCGCTTTGCGTTAAAGAAAAGTTTGAAATTGAAAATCTGGAAAATGAGCCGTTTATGCTGTCAGAGCACGGAGGAAAAACCGAAGTGACCGAACTGTTGGAAAAAGCGGTGTTCACCCGCAGAAATAATTTTGTGAAATGAAAAGCAATTTTGTGGTATCAAAAGTGATTTTGGTGTGCTAAGATAGAAAAAAATAAAAAGAGAGTGAATGGGAAATGGAATTAGACATTATGGGTCTGCTTGGTGCATGTTCTTATGTACTCGACTGTGTCGAAGCGGAACTGACCCATGTTGCGACAAAACATGGAAAAAGAGTTGCATATATGAGCGTATGCACAGCACAAAAAATGGGAATTACAGGAGATGCCCTGCAGGATCTTGCGGCATGTTCGCTGCTGCATGACAATGCGCTGACGCAGTATATTCATGAGGAATTTCACAATGACCTTACAAAAAATAATATAGAAAATATAACGTCAAAGCAGCTTGGCATCCACTGCATTTACGGGGAAGAAAACTTAAAAATGTACCCGTTTCTGACGGATGTGAAAAATGTGATTTTATATCACCATGAAAATGCCGATGGCAGCGGAGCGTTTGGAAAAACGTGGGAAGAGATCCCTCTTTTTGCAAGGATTATTCATCTGTGTGATATTTTAGATGCGTTCTGCCGGACACCGGTATTTAATGATGCCGTGTGGCAGCGCGCGAAAGATTATCTTTTGAAAAATAAAGGGACAAAATTTGATACTGCATGTGTGGATGCTTTTTTGAACGTGTTTGGGGAAGAACATTTTTTAAGCCTTGGAGATGCAGATTTAGAAGAGCGGCTGTGGAATATTGTTCCGAGAAAAAAGCGGGATTTAAGCGATGAAATGTGCAAAAATTTTGCCAATCTGTTTGCAAAGATCATCGACTATAAATCCGAATTTACAAGCCGTCATTCACTCGGTGTTGCGGAAAATGCAGCCAGATTGTCCAGATATCTCGGTGATGACGAGGAGACGGTGCTGAAAATGTATCTGGCAGGTGCGTTGCACGATATCGGAAAAGCAGCGATCGGAAATGATATCTTAGAAAAACCGGGACGCCTGACGGACGAGGAGTTTTCTAAAATGAAAAATCATGCGGGATACACATATCTGATCTTATCACAGGCAGAAGGAATGGAAGATATCCGTGACTGGGCGGCACTCCACCATGAAAAACTCGATGGCACCGGGTATCCGTTCGGTAAAACTGCCGACGAGCTAAACAGGCAGGAACGTATCATGGCGTGCATTGATATCTATCAGGCACTGACGGAGAGCAGACCGTATAAATCCGGAATGACGCACGAGGCAGCATGTGAGATATTGGAAAATATGGTGCAGAAGGGATGGATCGACGGTGAGATCACAGAACAGATCAAAAAATGTTTTGCGTAAGAGAAAGAGATTATGAAGTTTGATTATAAAAAAACAACGTATGCCTGCTTTATCGGTTATATCGTGCAGGCGATCGTAAACAGTTTTGTACCGCTTTTATTTGTGACATTCCAGAAAAGCTATCAGATACCGCTGACACAGATCACACTGCTGATCACGATCAATTTTGTGATCCAGTTGTTAGTTGATCTGCTCTCTGCAGGGTTTATAGATAAGATCGGTTATCGTGCCTCTGTGATCATTGCACATATCTGTGCCGCTGCAGGCCTTTTACTGCTGACGATTTTACCGGAAGTACTGCCGGATCATTTTGCCGGGATATTATGTGCAGTCGTAGTGTATGCGGTTGGTGGCGGATTGATCGAAGTTTTGATCAGTCCAATCATTGAGGCTTGTCCGACCGATAATAAAGAGGCGGCAATGAGTCTGCTCCACTCGTTTTACTGTTGGGGATGTACGGGTGTAGTCCTGCTGTCCACCATATTTTTTGCTGCTTTTGGCACAAGGAACTGGAAAATCCTTACTTTATTATGGACGATCATACCGATTGGAAATATGATCCTTTTTACGAAAGTGCCAATCTACAGCCTTCACGAGGAGGGTGAGACAGGTATGACCATGAAGGAACTGTTCCGGGAAAAGGTATTCTGGATGCTGATGGTCATGATGGTCTGCTCCGGTGCCGCAGAGCAGGCAGTCAGCCAGTGGGCATCCACTTTTGCGGAGCAGGGACTCGGCATCACAAAGACAGTCGGAGACTTGGTTGGTCCGATGTCATTTTCCATCCTGATGGGAACATCCCGGCTGATCTATGGAAAATACGGCGAAAAATTAAACCTCGACCGTTTCATGAAGTTGAGCTGTGTGCTCTGCATCATTTCCTATCTGTGCATTTCCCTGATCCCGGTTCCGCTGTTAGAACTTGCAGGCTGCGGGATCTGTGGATTTTCCGTTGGAATCCTTTGGCCGGGCACGTTCAGCAAAGCATCCGCTGCATTAAAACGCGGTGGAACTGTCATGTTTGCCCTGCTCGCCCTCGCCGGGGACTTGGGCTGTTCCGGCGGACCGACACTGGTTGGATTTGTGTCGAGCGCATTTGACAATAACTTGAGGATTGGAATATTTGCGGGCATCCTGTTTCCGGTGGTATTGCTGCTGGGGTTGATGCTTGCTGGGAAAAAGAGAGAAAACAGTTAGGATAAAAATCCTTTCCTAATAATTTTTTTCTCATGATTTCCCCAATATGTTGTACCTACAACATATTTTTTCCTCTAAACTGTGTATACTATAAAACATAAAAAGGTTTGAGTGCAAAAAAGGTGTGCCAAGAAAACTGGATTGGCAGATTGGCGGAACCCCCGGGCAGTTTTATGACTTTGGTAGAGGATTAGAACATCTTAGTATGCCTGTCCATCCCCAGTGATGTTCTGCCACGGACGGCAGAACAAGGCTTCATGAGCCATGGAAGGCTCATTGAAGCCGCTCACGTCGATCGTCCAATTCACGGTATCAGGCATAGTTAGATGTTCTTATCCTCGGACAACGGAAATAAAACCGCCCGGGGGTTCCGCCAATCTGCCTGCACAACCTATCGCACACACCTTTTCGCACACAAACCGCAACTATGGATTTACACAACACAAACCACAAAATAGAGGTGAACCCAACAATGTCAACATTAAAAAACCTGCCCACCGAAAAAGCCCAGCCCTTAGATCACCTGATCGACATCCGCGAGCATCAGGTAGTCAGCATGTCACTCTCAAACAGTGATCATGTGCGCATGACAATGCTCGCATTTGCAGACGGCGAGGATGTCCGGGAAGAAGAATATCCCGGAGATACCATGTATGTGCTGTTAGACGGTGAAGCATATATATACACGAAAGATCAGAACTATCCGCTGCAAAAAGGTGAAACGCTCATGATCCCGGAAGGCATTTCACATGGCGTGAAGGGAAATGGAGCATTTAAAATCATGCAGATTACCGTAACCGGTTAGGTGTACGTGATATCTGTAAAATACAGATTTATAATGGTTTCAGTTTATTTTACGGACGGTAAGAATTTTTATAGCAGAGAAGAGAAAAATCATGGAAGAAAAATTAATCAAAAACGTAGAGCACAGAAAAGCATTTTGTCTGAAAGATCTTGTAGACTATGAAGCTGGAAAAATAGCAAGCATGACACTTGTACAGCAGCCGGGTGTTGGAATGACGGTATTTGCATTCGATGCAGGTGAGGGGATCAGTGCACACGCAGCAGGCGGGGATGCGATGGTTCAGATCTTAGAGGGTGAAGCAGAGATCACGATCGACGGAGTGCCAAATATCGTAAAAGAAGGCGAGTCCATTATTATGCCAAAAGGTATTTCCCATGCACTTAAGGCTGTGACACGTTTTAAAATGCTTCTTACAGTGGCTTTTTAGTGGGTCAGGCAGCGCATTTAAAAAATCAGGAAAGATAGACAGATGAACCGCCGCAGCAGGATATAGTTATCTGACCGGCGGAAAACAAAGATATGAAAAACCGTGCGGATTAAAATTATCGCACGGTTTTTTGGGATTAAATATTAATTTGTATATAGTTCATATGATTTACAGCTTAAACTGTTTCATATCTGCAGAAAGCTTTTCAATATCATCTGCTAAAGCAGATACCAGATCCGAAGATTTACGGACAACGGCATCGAGCTCGGCTGCCATTGCGGAAGTTTCTTCTGTGGAGGATGCATTGTCGGTTGCAAGCTGTGTCAGGGTATCGATACTCTCTGTGACAAGCTCACGCTGAGAATTGACATTCTGGATCTTTCCGGTAATGGTCTGGATGGACGCCATACAGGAATCGAGAGCACCTTTTAAGTCTTCAAACATCTGCTGTGTGCTTTCAAGAGCTGCAACCTGTTCGTCGGAAGCCTCACTCATTTTTTTCATCAGCTCCATAGATTTTTCGGAGTTCTGGCTTAACTCACTAATGATATTGTTGATCTCACTGACTGTCTGTGCAGACTGGGTAGCAAGTCCGCCGATCTCTTCTGCAACAACTGCAAATCCACGTCCGGCTTCACCGGCTCTCGCTGCCTCAATGGAAGCGTTTAAAGAAAGCAGGTTGGTCTGGGATGCAATTTCGCTGATCAAGGTAGCTGCCTGACTGATCTTGTTGACGGAATCATTTGTCTGGGCAGTCTGGTTATACATAGAATCAATATCAGTCTTGGTTGTAGAATTGACATCGATCAGTCTGTGTAAAGTTTCCATGGACTTATTGGAACGATCCTGCATCAGCTGTGCATTCTGATCAAGAGATTCCATTTCTGAGGAAGTATCTGCAATGCCATCGGCAATTTCAGCAATATTTTCAGAGGCACTTGAAGTTGATGCTGCCTGAGAGTTGCTGTTTTGTGCAATTTCATTGATTGCAGCGGAAACGCTCTGGATAGATTCGTTCATGCTGTCAAAATTCTTTTTGAAATCCGAAACGGCGGACTGTAAATGAGAGGAAACTCCGTCAATGTTGGAGATAAGTCCGACAACTTCCTGCTGTGCAAGATCAAGCGCACCGGCTGTTTTACCAAGTTCATTGTTACTTGAAACACTGACTCCGGTAGTCAAATCCCCGGTCGACATCCTGTTTGCAAAATTCTGGATCTCAATCAAAGGTCTGCAGATCGAATTACCGAAAATACGGGAAGCAATAAAAACGACAACCGCAAAAGCCAGATCAATTATGATTATGACTGTGATCATAGTATGGTATTTCGCCTGAACTTCGTTTTTGGAACTATTCATTTCCGCTTCCATATCATCTACATAGTTACCGGTGGAAACAACCCAGTTCCATGGGGTAAAGATTTGAGAGTACGCGATCTTTGGTGCTACGGTAACACCATCGGCTTTCGTAAAATAAAATTCATTGAAGCCGCCGCCGTCAGAACCGGTCGAGACCTTCATGATCTCCTGAATGATCTTGATACCATTCTGATCTGTCAGATCGTAACGGTTATTGCCTTCCTGATCAGCTAAGATCGGGTGCATAACGAGGTTGTAGTCGGTATCATCGATCCAGAAATAGCCGCTTCCATCATCCCTGTAACGCATATTGCGGACGATTTCTGCAGCTTCTTTTTTGGCTTCGTCTTCGGTCAGAAGACCATTTTGGGATTTGTCGTATTCTGCCTGTAAGATAGCAATGACAGACTGTACCTGGCTTTTGATCTCGGTATTGTACCCGTCTAACCTGGCATTTTCATAATTCTTGTTTGCTGTGGAAGTCATAGTGCTGATATTTGAAATTGAAATACCGCCAATGACTATGACAGATACAAGAACGGTCATAAGACACATGAGTGTCAGTGAATTTTTTACGCTTTTGCTTTTCATGGATATCAATCTCCCCTTATCTTGGATTAATTATCCTTATTTTACTACTTTTTGGCAAAAAATGGTAGACATAAATTATAAGAAAACATAGTACTTTAGCTATGAAATTGTGGGGAATCACGAAAAAGTGCGAAAAGAAAAAAGGAAACACAAATATAAAACAAATCGTGTTTCCTTTTTGATGAGCGGAGACGGAGGGATTCGAACCCTCGTGCCCCGGAGGGCTAACGCATTTCGAGTGCGCCCCGTTATGACCACTTCGATACGTCTCCGGATATATTTTGCAAATACTTGATTAGTATACCATATTTTGAATGATTTGCAAGAGAAAAGTGGTTGTTGTAAATAGGGAGTGGATATGCTAGTATATTAAAAGTTTCATAGAGAAGATAATTGGTGCCGGCTGTTTTTATCCGGGAAATGGAGCAGTACATAAAGTACAGTATATTTTTCATTTTAAAAATAGGCCGGTTAAAAGGGAAACAGGTGCGATTCCTGTACGATCTCGTCACTGTGATTAGGGAGTGCAGATTCCAAAGATAAGTCACTGATGTACTTTGCAGTATATTGGGAAGGCGGAATCTGTGTGATGATCTTTCAGCCAGGAAACCTGCCAGTTGTCTGGTACAGGGAAAATATTTCCCGGATCACGAGTAATTGGTCGTACCGTAAGAGTAAGCTGTCAGACTGCCAGCTTATTTGTGCAGACTTATTACTCCGCCCTTTACAATCAGGCGGAGTGTTTCTTTGTGCGGAAAAATCTCCTGTGTGCTATGGACGATATATTATAATAAGGAGAGCAGTGTGAAAAATAAGAGTTTTCACACGCAGGAATGGAGAGTATTATGAAGAAAAGAACCATTGCGTTACTTACCACATTAGCGCTTGCAACAGGTATGGTCGCCGGATGCGGAAGCAGCAACACAGCAGCAACAGACATAGCAAAAACCTCTGAGACAGTATCTTCAGAGAAAACAGAGGCAACAGAAACCGTAGAGAGCACGGAAGTTGACGATCAGGCAGCAGCCGATCATGTCGCAGAACTGATCGATGCGATCTATGTTCAGACAAGAAATGACAATACGGACGCACAGTGTGCAGAGGCAAAGGAGGCATGGGATGCGTTGACAGATGCACAGAAGGAATTAGTTTCCGGTGAAAACGCAGATCCGGACTATTTTGGAAGAGATACAGGAGATGCCGCAAAGGATGATCCGTTAAATGCGGATAATATCGGAGAGAACGAGCTTCTGGTCGTAAGTTTTGGTACTTCCTTCAATGACAGCCGTGCTGAGGATATCGGTGGAATTGAGAAAGCGCTGGAAGCAGCATACCCGGACTGGTCTGTAAGAAGAGCATTTACCGCACAGATCATCATCAACCATGTACAGGCAAGAGATGATGAAAAAATCGATAACGTGGATCAGGCATTAGAGAGAGCTGTTGACAACGGAGTAAAAAATCTTGTTGTTCAGCCGACACACTTAATGCATGGTGCAGAGTATGATGAGCTGGTAGAGACACTTGACAATTACAAAGACAAATTTGAGACAGTTACCGTTGCAGAGCCAATGCTTGGTGAAGTAGGATCCGATGCAACTGTGATCAATGAGGATAAGGCAAAAGTTGCAGAAGCAATTACAGCAGAGGCAGTAAAGACAGCAGGATATGATTCTTTAGATGCAGCAAAAGAAGATGGAACTGCATTTGTATTTATGGGACATGGAACTTCTCATTCTGCAAAGGTAAGCTACAGCCAGATGGCAGCACAGATGAAAGATCTTTCCTATGATAATGTGTTTATCGGAACTGTTGAGGGTGAGCCGGAAGAGACAGCATGCGAAAATGTGATCGAGGCTGTAAAAGAAGCTGGTTATACAAAAGTTGTTTTAAGACCTCTTATGGTTGTTGCAGGAGATCATGCAAACAACGATATGGCAGGTGACGACGAAGATTCCTGGAAGAGCCAGTTCACAGCAAGTGGATATTTTGACAGCGTTGATACACAGATTTCAGGACTTGGCAGAATCGAAGCAATCCAGCAGATCTATATTGATCATACAAAAGATGCAATTGATTCCCTTGGAGACCTTGAGTCAACATCCACCACAGAGAGTACCGTTGGTACTCTCGAGGATGGTGTTTATACCGCAAAGTTTGACACAGACAGCAGTATGTTTCATGTAAATGAGGCAGATGAGGGACGAGGTATTCTTACCGTAGAAAACGGAAAAATGACGATCCATATCAGCCTTGTTTCAAAAAAAATTGTAAATCTCTTTGTCGGAACGGCAGATGATGCGAAAAAAGACGGTGCTGATATTTTAGAGCCGACAACGGATACCGTAAAATACAGTGATGGAACCACCGACGAGGTATATGGTTTTGATGTGCCGGTAGAAGCATTAGATGAAGAATTTGATCTTGCAATCCTCGGCACAAAAGGCGAGTGGTACGATCACAAAGTAAGCGTTTCTGATCCGCAGGAGACAGATAACTAATAAATGGAGATTTGTATGAATAAAAAGAGAGTGACCGCAGTAATCTTATCCGCAATGATGTGCATGCAGATATTCACGGGATGCGGTGCAAAAAATAATGCCGCTGCAGTAGAAGGCGGGGCTGGTCAGACAGCTGCGGAAAGTGTACAGGGAGCGGCAGGTACAGCCACAGAGAAAAATGCACAGGCAGCAGAAGAAAATGTGCAGGGAACTGCAGATCAGGATGGAACGGAAGAAAGCATGACTGGAAATGATGCCGCAGAACAGACAGACGGCACAGAAGTCTCAGTTCCTGAGGATGGCGAGTATACGGTGGAAGTCACATTAGCAGGCGGCAGCGGAAAAGCAACTGTGGATTCACAGGCGAAAGTTACTGTGAAGGATGGAGTGGCATATGCGACGATCATATGGAGCAGTACGCATTACGATTACATGATCGTGAACGGGGAGAAATATCTCAATGAAAATGAGGGTGGAAACTCTACATTCACATTTCCAATCGATGGAATCCCATGTGAGATGGATGTGATCGGTGATACGACGGCAATGAGTACGCCGCATGAGATTGATTACACCCTGACTTTTCAATTTCCGGAAACGGCAGATTTTAAAGACTTAGACTGCAATGGGCGTATGGAGTTATCCTGCGCCGATCAGTTTGAAGTAGAACAATATGGTGCTTATAAGCTGATTACGATCGTGGATAACGGTCGTTTTTTGCTTGTGCCAAAAGGTGTCAAAGTGCCGGCGGATGTTCCGGCAGATGTGACAGTTTTACAACAGCCGCTTGAAAATGTATATCTGGTGTCGAGTGCGGTGATGGATTTAGTCTGCCAGATCGGTGCTGTCTCCGATCTGAAATATACAGGAGTAAAAGAAAAAGACTGGTATGTCAAAGAGGCGGCAGATGCGATGGCAGCGGGAAATCTGATCTATGCCGGGAAATACAGTGCGCCTGACTATGAACTTTTACTTTCCGGTGGATGCACGTTTGCGATTGAAAATACAATGATCACGCACAACCCGGAAGTGAAGGAAAAATTAGAAGAACTTGGGATCAAGGTCATGATCGAACGCTCCAGTTATGAAAAACATCCGCTTGGAAGACTGGAATGGATAAAACTTTTTGGCGTTTTGTTCGGGAGAGAACAGCAGGCCAAAGCGTTTTTTGATGCACAGGCAGCACATATTGAGCCGATTTTGGAAAAAGAAAAAACGGGGCTGTCGGTAGCATTTTTTGCAGTTGCATCGGATGGAACGATCACGGTACGGAAACCAAATGATTATGTATCATCAATGATCGAACTTGCGGGGGGCACCTATTCCTTAAATGGTTATGTCCCGGAAGAGGAAAATGCACTTTCCACATTAAAAATGCAGATGGAAGATTTCTATGCGGCCGAAAAAGATGCTGATATTCTCATTTACAATGGTACAATAGAGGGAGAACTGACATCGATCGATGAACTGGTACAGAAAAACAGTCTGTTTGCCGACTTTAAAGCAGTAAAATCAGGGCAGGTCTACACAACCGGAAGCAATTTTTACCAGCAGACCAGTGGAACCTGTGATTTCATTGAGGATCTCAATAAGGTACTGAATGGGGAAACGGATGCAGAGTACCGGTTTTTGAAGAAAATCAACTGACAGGAATTCATATAAACCAGAGGAAATCATGAAAAAACGTTATATCATCTCTTTTGTTGTTGCAATTATCATATTATCGGTATTGTTTTTATGGAATGTCGGAGCGGGAAGTGTGGACATATCCACATCGGATCTGTTTGCAATCCTTGCGGGAAGTGGAAAAGATGAGACATTTTCACAGATCGTGTGGAAAATCAGACTGCCGCGCATCCTTGCTGCGATCTTGTTAGGAGGAGCACTGTCAGTGTCGGGATTTTTACTCCAGAGCTTTTTCCAGAATCCGATTGCAGGACCGTATGTGCTTGGAATTTCATCCGGCGCAAAACTGGTGGTGGCGCTTACCATGATTTTCCTGCTGGGAAAAGGCATTATGATCAGTTCCTTTGGCATGGTTATGGCTGCGTTTGTGGGTTCCATGCTTGCCATGGGATTCGTGCTTTTAATCTCATTTCGCGTGTCAAAAATGTCGCTGCTGGTGGTCTGTGGGATTATGATCGGTTATATCTGTTCCGCCATCACGGACTTCTGCGTCACATTTGCCAGCGATTCGAATATCGTCAATCTTCACAACTGGTCGATGGGAAGTTTTTCCGGCATGACATGGGAAAATATAAAAATGATCGTCGTGATCGTCGGTGCAGCAGTGCTTGTGACTTTTTGTCTGGCGAAACCGATCGGGGCATATCAGATGGGGGAAGCATATGCCAGAAATATCGGCGTCAATGTAAAAGTGTTGAGGGTCACGATGATTCTTTTATCAAGCCTTCTGTCTGCCTGCGTGACGGCATTTGCGGGACCGATTTCCTTTGTCGGAATCGCAGTGCCGCATCTGGTGAGGATGGCGACAAAAACAGCGCGCCCGATCATCCTGATTCCGGGGTGTTTTTTGTGTGGCGCGGTTGTGACACTTTTTTGTGACGGAATCGCAAGAACCGTGTTTGCGCCGACGGAGATCAGCATCAGCTCGGTCACGGCACTGTTTCTGGTGCCGGTTGTGATTGCAGCAATGTTGAGAAAACAGGAGGGGAGGTAGTCATATATGCAGGAGATCCGCACAGAGCATCTGACTGTCGGCTATGATAAAACACCTTTGATCTGGGATGTGAATCTTTCTGTCCGGCCGGGGGAGATACTGACACTGATCGGGCCGAATGGTTCCGGAAAATCCACGATCTTAAAGACGATTACAAAGCAGTTAAAGAAACTGGATGGAACCGTATTTTTGGGCGAAGCATCCATGGATGAATTAAAAGACAGCCAGATTTCCAGACGATTGTCCATGGTCATGACAGAACGCCTCCGCACGGAGCTGATGAGCGGCAGGGAAGTGGTTGCCTCCGGGCGTTATCCTTATACGGGAAGATTTGGCATCCTGTCAAAAGAAGACTGGGAAAAAGTGGATGAGGCGATCGCGCTTGTCCATGCAGGTGAAGTGCAGGATCAGGATTTTATGAAGATCAGCGACGGACAGCGCCAGCGTCTGATGCTTGCGCGGGCAATCTGTCAGGATACAAAAATCCTGATCTTAGACGAGCCGACCTCCTATCTGGATATGGGCTTTAAGATGGATATACTTACAAACATCCGCATGCTTGCTAGGGATAAAAAGATGGCGGTCATTATGTCACTGCATGAGCTTGACCTTGCGCAGAAGGTTTCCGATACGATCGCCTGTGTCAGAGGCGACCGCATCGACCGCGTCGGCACACCGGATGAGATTTTTGCCGGAAATTATGTGCAGGAACTATACGGTGTGGCAGATCAGAGCTTTGATCCGGTGACGGGACAGATTTTTTTGTGTGCGGGACATGAGAAGGCAGTTGTTTCGAGAGATTTTAGTGCAGAGAATTGCTCTGGCAAAAATTTTGGATGTGGTAAGAAGAATCCAGATCCGGTCAGTTCACAGATTTTTGTGATCGGCGGTGCGGGCAGCGGCATCCCGGTATACAACAGGCTGTGGCGCGAAAACATTCCATTTGCAGCAGGGATCCTGCAGGAAAATGATGTGGAGTACAAAGCGGCTGTGGCACTTGCGTCAGAAGTTGTGTCAGAAAAGGCATTTTACCCGGTTGGACAGGATAAGGTGCAGGCGGCAAAGCGGCTGATTGACAGCTGTAAGAAATGTATCTGTGCGGTGGAAGAGTTTGGGCCGCTCAATGAGGCAAACCAGGAACTGGAGGAGTATGCGAGGGGACTGGGGAAACTAAAATATTAATAAATAATGGAGTATTTAAAGAACATAGGTTTTGGAGATTTTTTCTAAAAATTTGAAATCACAGGAGGCATTTAAGAGGGAGATGTCGTTGCCGGAAATTACAGAATAGTATGTATTTTCAGCCATTTCTCTGATTGCAGTTTCAATTGAATTGCAATAAATCCATTGACGTCGAAGAAATTCTCTGCGACCGGGGGGTTCATTTGAAAAATCTCTTTTTGAAATACAGGCATCATTTATGGGGAACATATAGTTAAAGCGAAGCGATCCTTTTACCGGATTAAATTTGTCATCGTCAAGCCGTATGAGAATATTATTTGGTTGCTTGATTTTATAAGAGGAGACAGGAACATAATATTTGAAGTCGTTGATTTCTAATACAACGCCGCAGACCATTTTTCTTTCATTTTTGTATTCTATATCGGGAACACGCGTAAATCCACGTTTCGCGATTTCTGCTGCTTTTAGATAGTTCACATATTTTGTATCTACATCGTAAAAAAATAAATTCATTCATTTCTCCTAAAAAATAATGAGTAAGGAAAGATAACCTTACTCATTCATCATAATTCGCCCTTTATGGTGGCGGAACACCTGAGAGTATTCTCTCAATTCTTATGATATGCAAATAAACTAATTTTGTCAAGTGAAATATTTGTTTTTATAATATATTTGTAGAAGGTTGTATTTCTAAAAAAAGTATTTAAAATATAAATGAGACACTCCTAAAAAATAATTTATTATATAGTAATCAAAAACATATGAACAGTATACACAGAGATATCTTCAAAGCCATCCACGAAGGAAAATGGCTGAAAATTGAATATCTGAACAAAGAGGGCAGACACACGAACTACTGGATCGGAATCCGTGACTTAGACCCAAGGAACAGGACGCTCAAAGTGGACGGACTTCATCTCAACCGGTGCTCGATTGAGGGATACGATAAGATCTATATTGATTCTATCCTCTCGACCGAGATCGTGGAAGGCTCGTACTGCCCGGAGAATGAGCGGCTGATCGAAGATATCGCGCTGCACCCGGAACGCTACCAGAACCTTTTTGCAAACACGGCAAATTTAAAAATACTGAATTATCTGGAAATGTGCAGCAAACTGGATGCCACGCCGTATACGACCGATTATGAACTGGTGCGCTATATCGACGGAGATCATGTGCGTGACGGGGAGTACCAGTTGTCGGAGGAACAGTTTAAAGAGATCGTGACAAATTTTCAGCGGCGCATGAACCGTGACAGCGGACAGGGAAAGACACTGCACATAAAGAAGCTGGCGTTAAATATTTTAAGCATCCATACAAAAAATGGATTGTATGTGCTGGCATACCGGAATCTGAATCTGGATGTAAAAAACAAGGCATTTAAACCGGATGAAGATATCACGATCTGCACGCAGTTTACCATAGGGGGAGAGCAGGAAAATATCCGAAGGTATTTAGATGCGGATGAATATGAGCTGTTATCCGATTTTGAAAAAAATCTTGAAAAAATAAAAGATGCGATTACAGAAAAAAACGGTGCACGGGCGGTTGTGGATGACATGCCCTATGTCATCGGACTGGGCATGGACTGTGCATTAAATCTGCATGAAGAGTATAAGGCGATCCTTGACATGTACGAAAAAGAGCAGGTGACTTTTCCAATCCGGGCATTTTTCGGCGATCTTTTGGAACGTCCGCGAAGGACGAAGGCATATCCGATTGCACTGTTAAACCAGAACATCAATCTCGACCAGCTTCTTGCGATCAACAATGCCATGAAATATCCGCTTGCCTATATTCAGGGACCACCGGGGACCGGCAAGACGAATACGATCTTAAACACGATCGTGACGGCATTTTTTAACAATATGACGGTACTGTTTGCGTCTTACAATAATGTCCCCATAAACAATGTATTTGAAAAATTAAGTTCCCTGACTTATAAGGGAAAACGGATCGCATTTCCGGTACTGCGCCTTGGAAATCAGGAAAAAGTAAAAGAATGTATCTGTTACATCAACCAGCTGCGGAGAGAGGTGCAGGGCGTGAAAGTATTTTCTTCCACGTTAGACCGGCGAAAGGGGGACCGGATCGACCGGGCAAAACAGCTTTCCGGCAGATTGAAGGAGTATGAGGAAATCTTAGACCTGACAGAGCGTAAAGAAACGTTAACACAGGTCATGGAGTATCAGGAACGGATGAAAAATGTGGCGACGCTCTTTCATTTCCGTACGGATCTGCAGGGGCGTCAGCTGCGGAATCTGGATGATAAAATCAGAAAGATCGGTGAGATATCCGAGCGGGATGCGATGGATCTTTTAGACCGCAATGAGGAAGAGTTTTATCAGTATTTATTTTATACCTCTGCAAAATACATCAAGGAGTTAGAAGGAAACCGGTTCCGGGATCTGCGGGAAATTTTAGATGATGATGAGGATAAAAATGAGCAGGCAGCAGCATTTAACAAGTATCTGCAGAAATCGGAGAATGTAAAGAAGCTGCAGAAGGTATTTCCGATCATGATAACAACCTGCATTTCTTCCCACAAACTGGGTGAACCGGAACCGCTGTTTGATATGACGATCATGGATGAGGCGAGCCAGTGCAATGTTGCGGTCTCACTTGTGCCAATCATCCGGGGCGAAAAACTGATGCTGGTGGGAGATCCGCAGCAGCTAAAGCCGGTTATTTTGTTAGATGAGCTTACGAACCGGAAACTGCGCAGAAAATATCATGTTGCGGATGAGTATGATTACCGCGAAAATTCCATTTATAAGACGTATCTTGCCTGTGATGCAGTCAGCGATGAGATCCTTTTGCGAAATCATTACCGCTGTAATAAAAAAATCATAGACTTTAACAACAAAAAATATTATAACTCCAAACTTCAGGTGCAGTCCGACAGCAGGGAAAGACAGCCGCTTGTCTATGTCAATGTGGATGGCGGGCCAGGTGACATGAAGAATACCTCCCCGGCAGAGGTGGAGGAGATCATGCGTTATGCGGGGGAAAATCCTGATAAAAGTATTGCTGTCATCACACCGTTTGTGAATCAGCGGATCCTGATCGAGCGGGGGATCAAAGAAAACGGATTTGAGCATGTCGTGTGCGGAACAGTACATGCATTTCAGGGAGACGAAAAAGATGTGGTGCTGTTTTCCACAGCGTTGAGCGACCGGACGGGAAAAGGAACTTATGACTGGCTTAAAAATAATAAGGAGCTGATCAATGTCGCAACGTCGCGGGCGAAGGACAAGCTGATCCTTCTTGCGGACGGGAAAGAATTGGAGCGCCTTCATCAGGGAAATGAGGACGATGATCTGTACGAGCTGGTGCAGTATGTGAAAACGAACGGGGAATCAAAAATTACGGAAAAGCATATCAGTTCGAGAGCACTCGGGATCCAGCCGTTTTCCACGGAAACAGAAGCGGCATTTATGAAAAACCTGACACATGCGCTGGAAAATATCTGGCTCACCCGGAATAAATATACGATCCATAAAGAGGTTGCCATATCCCAGGTGTTCCGGGATAATGTCACTTACGACAATCTGTTTTATATGGGAAGATTTGACTTTGTTGTCTATGAAAAGAGGGAAAAACGCGAACTGCCGGTTTTTGCAATCGAATTAGATGGCAAGGAACATTTTGAGGATGAAGTGGTGCGGGAGCGGGACAGGCAGAAAAATGAGATCTGTAAGGCACATCATATGCAGATCATCCGTGTGGAAAACTCTTATGCAAGACGCTATCACTACATCAAGGAAATTTTGAATGACTATTTTGCGAAGGCACGTTAAAAATTTTACGTTCAAACATCCGGTAAAAAGTGGTATGATGTCTTTATGAATCATGCAGGACAAAGGAGAAAATGATACAATATGGAGAAAAAGAGCCGGGAATTATTAGCACCGCATGTGGAAGAAGAACTGATGGATTATATTTTACATACACCGGTGAAAATAGGTGAGAAACTGCCAAATGAGTTTGAACTGGCGGAGCTGTTCGGAGTTGGACGGAGCACGGTGCGGGAGACGGTAAAAAGCCTGGTTTCCAAGGGGGTGCTTGAGGTCCGCAGGGGTTCCGGGACTTATGTGATCGGGACGAACCGCTTAGAGGACGATCCGTTAGGACTTTCGAAGTTTACGGACAAATATGAACTGGCGTTAGACCTCTGCAATGTGCGCCTGATGTTAGAGCCGGAGATCGCCATGCTTGCAAGTGAAAATGCGACGGACGAGGAAAAGGCGGAGTTAAAGCGGCTGTGTGATGAGGTGGAAAATCTGTATCTTGCCGGTGAGAACCATCTGCAGAAAGATGTGGAATTTCACACTTGCATTGCGCGGTGCAGCAAAAATAAAGTGATCGAAAAACTGGTTCCGATCATTCAGTCGGCAGTCATCACATTTGTGAACTTAACACACCGCCAGTTAAAAGATGAGACGATCGACACCCATCGTGCGATCACGGATGCAATCCTGCATGGCGACAGTGCAGGTGCAAAATATGCGATGATCATGCACCTCAATTATAATCGTCAGATGATTTTGAAAAAACAGGCGGAGGCGCAGAAAAAAAATAAGTAAGGGATTTCTCAACAACAGAATGTCTGGTCAATCTATGACAAAGAAATGCCAGCGTTTTGTAATGAGTGAAAATTGTAAAAACTGGAAAGACATCATATGACACGATGCAATATCGGAAAAATACACAAAAAACAAGGTGCTTTTTTGAGAAAACACCTTGTTTTTTTGTCTAAAAAAGAGGTTTTAATAAACTAAACATCAGATGTATTGACAAAAAATAATCAATAAAATACAATAATCTCAACAAAACATCATACGTCATACAAATATCAATAAGGAGGTATATCATGGGTAACGTCGTAGAGTTAGATACAACCCGGCTGGTTATTGCAGCAATTATCGGACTGGCATTGTTGTTAGTTTTGATCATCAAATTTAAGGTTCATGCAATGCTTTCGATCTTAATCGGTGCGATTGCAATCGGACTGATCGCAGGAATGCCGTTTGAAGAAATCGTAACGGCGGTGGACGATGGTATAGGAAACACGCTAAAGGGAATTGCCCTCCTGGTAGGACTCGGTTCCATGTTCGGTGCGATACTTGAAGCATCGGGAGGAGCACAGACTTTAGCAGTTACAATGGTAAAGAAATTTGGGGATGAGAAGGCTGCATGGGCGCTTGGAATCACCGGCCTTGTTATTTCTATCCCGGTATTCTTTGATGCAGGACTTATCATTTTAATTCCGCTTGCATTTTCTCTTGCAAAAAGAACAAAGAAATCTTCCCTGTTTTATGCGATCCCGCTTTTAGCAGGACTCGCCGTTGGACATGCATTTATCCCGCCGACACCTGGCCCGGTATTAGTTGCAACAATGTTAAATGTGGAACTTGGATGGGTTATTTTAGTCGGTGTATGTTGTGGATTTTTTGCAATGATCGTTGCAGGCCCGGTCTGGGGAGCTATCTGCGGAAAGAAATATTATGTTCCGGTTCCGGATCAGATTGCAAATCAGGAAGATATCGATGAATCCAAACTTCCGAGTTTTGCATCGGTCGTTACCATCATCATGATTCCTCTGGTACTTATCATATTGAAATCTGTTGCAGGAGTGGTCCCGGCATTGGCAGGAGTGGCACCGTTATTTAACTTTTTAGGACAGCCGTTTGCAGCACTTCTGATCGCAACATTAGCCGCAATGTTCATCCTTGGAACAAGACATGGATACACGATGCCGGAATTAGAGAAGATCCTTACAAAATCTTTAGAGCCGACAGGACTGATCCTTCTTGTGACAGCATGTGGCGGCGTACTCCGTTATATTTTACAGTACTCCGGCTTAGGTGAGATCATTGGTAATGCTGTGGCATCCATAAATCTTCCAATCGTTGTTGTAGCATTTTTAGTTGCAGCACTGGTAAGAATCTGTGTAGGTTCTGCAACCGTAGCAATGACCATGGCAGCAGGAATTGTGGCAGCAATGCCGGAGATCGCATCCTTATCACCGATGTATCTTGCATGTGTGGTTGCAGCAGTTGCCGGTGGAGCGACAGTCTGCTCACACTTTAACGATTCCGGATTCTGGCTGGTGAGATCACTGATCGGACTTGACGAGAAGACAACGTTAAAAACCTGGACGATCATGGAGACATTGGTTGGTGGAACCGGATTTATCGTTGCACTGATCATTTCTTTCTTCGTGTAGAAGAAACGGTAATGACAGAGCAGTCACAGAGCATGAAATTCAGTATATTATAGATTTTCACAGTAAAAAACAGCGCAGGAATGGAGGTTAGTGTGAAAAATAAGATTTTTCACACGCAAGATTTGTGCTTACGCACAAACTTGAGATGCGCAAAAAACAGCGCAGGAATGGAGGCTATCATGGAATTAAGAAGTCAGAAAGTAAGAGAACTTGCACCGGAGATGGACCCGCTTCGCATGGGTATGGGATGGAAGGCAGAGGAGCTTTCTAAACCGCAGATCATCATTGAGAGTACTTATGGAAACAGCCATCCGGGTTCAAGCCATTTAAATATTTTTGTGGAAGAAGCAGTAAAAGGTGTTGATGAAAACGGTGGAAAAGCAGCGCGTTATTATGCAACAGATATGTGCGATGGAATGTCCCAGGGACACGATGGAATCAATTATTCTTTAGCACACAGAGATGCGATCACAAACCTTGTGGAGGCGCAGGCAAACGCTACAACGTTTGATGGTGGTGTTTTTATCGCAAGCTGTGACAAGGCAATGCCGGCGATGCTTATGAGTATCGGCCGTTTAAAAGAGATGAGCGCGATCGTTGTGACCGGTGGTGTTATGGAAGCAACGGTTGTAAAACCGGAATATGTGGAAAATGATCCGGGCTGTAAGATCAATGAGCTTTTAACCTTAGAGCAGATCGGAAAATTCAGCGCGCAGTATGAGCGTGGTGAGATCCCGGAAGAGCAGCTCCGCTATTACAAACACAATGCATGTCCAAGCTGTGGCGCATGTTCTTTCATGGGAACCGCTTCCACAATGCAGGTTATGGCTGAGGCACTTGGACTGATGCTTCCGGGAACAGCACTGATGCCGGCAACTGCACCGGAATTAAAAAAGGCTGCCTATGATGCCGGAAAACAGTTAATGAAATTAGTTGAGATGGGAATTGCTGCAAAAGATATCGTCACAATGGAAAGTCTTGAGAATGCGATCATGGTACATGCTGCAATCTCAGGTTCCACCAACGCGGTCATGCACATTCCGGCAATCGCACATGAATTTGGTTTTGAAATTGATGCAGATACGTTTGACAGAATGCACCGCGGCGCACATTATCTGCTAAACATCCGCCCGGCAGGAGACTGGCCGGCACAGTATTTCTACTATGCAGGCGGTGTGCCGAGAGTCATGGAAGAAATCAAGAGCATGCTCCATCTTGATGTGATGACAGTTACCGGAAAAACACTTGGTGAAAACTTAGAAGAGTTAAAGAAGAACGGTTTCTACGAGCACTGTGATGCGATCTTAAAAGAGAAATCCGCACTGATCGGAAAAGAGATCAAACGTACCGATATCATTGCAGATTTTGATCATGCGATCGGTACAGAGGGAAGCATCGCAATCCTGCGCGGCAACCTTGCACCGGAGGGAGCAGTCATCAAACACACAGCTTGCCCGAAAGAAATGTTCCATGCAAGATTAAACGCAAAACCGTATGACAGCGAGGAAGAAGCGATCGATGCGATCCTGAAGGGAAAAGTAGTACCGGGAGATGCTGTATTTATCCGCTACGAGGGACCGAGAGGCAGCGGTATGCCGGAGATGTTCTACACCGGCGAGGCAATCTGCTCCGACCCGAAACTTGCAGCCAGCGTTGCACTGATCACAGACGGGCGTTTTTCCGGCGCATCCAGAGGACCGGTCGTAGGACATGTATCTCCGGAGGCAGCAGCCGGCGGCCCGATCGCATTTGTGGAAGAGGGAGATCTCATTGAACTTGATGTTGAGAACCGCCGTCTTGCGATCGTAGGTGTCAAAGGCGAGGAAAAGACCGGGGAAGAGATCGCACAGATCTTAGAAGAACGTAAAAAGAACTGGAAAGGTTTTACCAGCAAATATAAGAGTGGTCTGTTAAAATTGTATGCACAGCATGCGACCAGCGCGATGAAGGGTGCCTATATGGACTAAGTATCCAGACCATAAAAAAATCCGGGTGCTGCTGCCCGGATTTTTTGCATGTCAACTGATAGTTGACACGCAAAAAGAAATAACAACCGGCACATGCTTGAAAAATCAACCATTAGTTTTTATAATGAAATTAGAAAAACGAGATGGGGGATGCGGAATGTTTGATATCATGACAATGGCGGAAAACATCAAAACATACCGGAATAAAAGAGGACTGAATCAATACGAATTTGCGGAAAAATTAGGAATCAGCCCACAGGCGGTATCCAAATGGGAGTGTGGACAGTCCTGTCCGAGTATCGAAAATCTTTGTGTGATCTCAGAGATTTTAGATGTTTCCATCGATACGCTGATCGGTGAAAACAGTGACGGTGAAAAGATGATGATCGGAATCGATGGCGGGGGAACGAAAACAGAGTTTGTTTTATTTTCGGAAAGCGGAAGAATTTTAAACCGGATCGTCCTTGACGGCTGCAATCCGAATACGGTAGGAATGGAGGAGGCAATGAACATCCTGCAGCTTGGCATTGATACACTCATGAAGATCAAGGGGAAGATCAGCGGAATCTTTGTGGGTGCTGCAGGATTAGATTCTGGAAACAATACATCAAAGATCAAAAAGATGTTAAAAGAAAAATATCCGAAAGTAAAAATCCAGTGCGAAAATGACATCTATAACGTCATTGCCTGTGGAAAAAATCTTGACCGGTGTGTGGCTGCGATCAGCGGAACCGGAATGATCATTTACGCAAACCAGAATGGAAATTTAAAGCATTTTGGCGGGCGCGGATATCTGCTTGATAAAGGCGGCAGCGGCTACCACATCGGACGGGATGCGATCTGTGCAGCGCAGGATGCAAGGGACGGGATCGGAGAACATACGATACTGACGGATCTTGTTGAGGAAAAATTAGGGAATACGGTATGGGAGAGCATCCAGGACATCTACAGTAAAAACCAGTCCTATATTGCTTCGTTTACGCCGTGCGTATTTCTGGCATATGAAAATGGGGATAAAATCGCAGAGCAGATTTTAAAGAACAATGCAGCATGTTTAGCGGAACTTATCAATTTTGCCGTGGATCATTATGATATCGGAAAATATGTGGTTGCATCCGGCGGAATTTTAAAACAGAAACCGGCATTCCGGGAAATGTTAAAAGAGATGCTGCATCCGGATATTGAATTAGACGTTCCGGACTATCCGCCGGTATATGGCGCATGTATCATGTGCTGCCTGTTATGTGGGGTTGATACAAAGCCGGTAAAAGAACGTTTTATGATGTCATATGATTCATACCAGTAGGGAGAGGGAGGAAAATAACATGAGAATTATTAAAGTGAAAAACTATGATGAGGTTTCTGTAAAGACAGCAAATTTGATTTTAGGACAGGTAAATTTAAAACCGGATGCGGTTTTAGGACTTGCTACCGGTGGTTCACCTGTAGGGGCATATAAAAAGATCGTGGAAGCATATAACAACGGTGAGGTTGATTTTTCCGGGGTTACGACGATCAATCTGGACGAATACAGAGGAATCAAAAGAGAGCACGAACAGAGCTACTGGAGTTTTATGCAGGAAAATCTGTTTAAACATGTAAATGTAAGGGAAGACCACATTTTCATTCCAAACGGAGAAAATCTTAACAGTGAGGAAGTCTGCAGGGAATATGACAAGATCATCGAAAATGCCGGTGGTATTGATATGCAGCTTCTTGGAATTGGCCTGGACGGACATATCGGTTTTAACGAACCGGCGGATCATTTTGAAAAAAATACACACTGTGTGGAACTGACGGAGAGCACGATCGAGGCAAACAAGAGATTTTTTGAGAGTAAGGATGAAGTTCCGCGTCAGGCATATACCATGGGCATCCTGCCAATCGTACAGGCAAAGAAAGTCATCATGATCGCAAATGGAAAAAATAAGGCGGATATCATCAAAAAAGCATTTACCGGACCGGTCACACCGGAAGTCCCGGCATCCATTCTGCAGATGCATCCGGATTTCACACTGATCGCAGATGAGGATGCACTTTCAGAGATTTAGAAAGGGGTAAAAATTAACATGATCATCAAAAATGCATTGGTTTATACGGCAGATCACAAGTTTGAAAAAAAAGATGTCAGGATCGAAGATGAACGGATCGCAGAGATCGCAGAGAACGGTCAGATCACTGCCACAGATGAGGATGTGATCGACGGGGAAGGAATGTATGCGATACCGGGACTTGTGGATATTCATTTTCATGGGGCGGTAGGCTATGATTTCTGTCAGGCATCGAAAGAAGAACTGTTAAAAATAGCAGAGTATGAGGCAAAAAACGGTATTCTTGCCATCTGCCCGGCAACGATGTCCTATAATGAAGAAATCTTAGGGCATGTCATGGACAAGGCGGCAGATTACAAAGAAGATACCGGGGCAGATTTGGTCGGCATCAATATGGAAGGTCCGTTTATCAATCTAAAAAAAGCCGGGGCACAGAATCCAGAATATATTATGCCGGCAGATAAAGAAATGCTCCTGCGTCTGCAGGAGAGAAGCGGCGGGCTGATCAAACTGGTAGATATCGCACCGGAAGAAAAAGGTGCGATGGAATTTATCGAACAGTGCCATGACCAGGTAAAAATCTCTATCGCGCATACCTGCAGTGATTACGATACGGCGCGCGAGGCATTGGAAAAAGGCGTGGGACATATGACACATCTCTATAATGCCATGCCGGGGATCAGCCACAGGGAGCCGGGACCGATCATAGCGGCACTTGAGGCAGGAGCAGAGGTGGAACTGATCGCAGACGGTATTCATATTCATCCGGCGATGGTGAGAACGACATTCCGTATTTTCGGGGCAGATAAAGTTATTCTGATCTCAGACAGTATGGAAGCTACGGGACTTTTGGACGGGGACTACCAGCTTGGCGGGCAGGGCGTGACCGTAAAAGGCAGAAAAGCCGTCCTGACAAAAGATCCGGGTGTTATCGCAGGCAGTGTCACAAACTTGTTTGACTGCATGAAAAACTGTGTACAGAATATGGGAATACCGCTCGAGGATGCAGTCCTGGCAGCAACTGAAAATCCTGCAGAATCGATCGGTGTGGAGAAAGATTACGGCAGGATTGCAGTTGGAAATTATGGAAACCTGCTATTGCTGGATAAAGATCTGCAGATAAAAAACATCGTTCAAAAAGGGAAAATAATGTCCGTCTGAAAATTACAGACATGGTCGTAAGTGCACAAATTTTAAATTTTTTTAGTAATTTTTCGTGATCTTAAGGCAGAGGCTTGAACTTGCAGATATTTAATAGTATAATCACTTAAGCTAAAAAAATTTTAAGTACCTAAAAATATATTTATGGAGGAAAATGCGCGATTCTTATGGAGCGGGTATTTCTCTCTGAAAAACAAGGAGGACATTATGATTACCTGGAACAACTTAGACACCCTTGATTCCTATAAGGAACTTTCAAAGGCTTCCCGCGTAAACCTTGCAGAAGTAATGTCAGGCGAGAACGGTGCAGAGCGTGTAAAAAATTACAGCATTCCTATGGCTGAGGGATTTTCTTACAATTATGCAGCAAAAGCTGTTGATGATGATGTGCTTGATGCACTCGTAAAACTTGCAAAAGAGGCACAGCTTGCAGAGAAATTTAAAGCTCTCTACAATGGTGAAGTTGTAAATACCGGTGAAAAACGTCTGGTACTTCATCATATGACACGTGGACAGCTTGGTGATGCAGTAAACGCTGACGGCGTGGACAAACGTGCTTTTTATGCAGAGCAGCAGAACCGCATCGCTGATTTTGCAAACAAAGTACATGCAGGTGAAATCACAAACGCAGCAGGTGAGAAGTTTACAACAGTTGTTCAGATCGGTATCGGCGGCAGTGATCTTGGTCCTCGTGCTATGTATCTTGCATTAGAAAACTGGGCAAAGAAAAACAACACATTCAAGATGGAAGCAAAATTCATCAGCAACGTTGACCCGGATGATGCAGCAGCAGTTTTAAATTCCATTGATGTGGCTCATTCTATTTTCGTACTGGTTTCCAAATCAGGTACCACACTTGAGACATTAACAAATGAATCTTTCGTAAAAGACGCATTAAAGAAAGCAGGATTAGATGCTTCGAAACATATGATCGCAGTTACCAGTGAGACATCCCCGCTTGCAAAGAGTGATGACTACCTGGCAGCTTTCTTCATGGATGACTATATCGGAGGACGTTTCTCTTCCACTTCCGCAGTCGGCGGAGCCGTTTTATCCCTGGCATTCGGACCGGAAGTATTTGCACAGTTCTTAGAGGGCGCAGCGGCAGAAGATAAACTTTCCGCAAATGAAGATGTATTAAAGAACCCTGAGATGCTGGATGCACTGATCGGTGTATATGAGCGAAACGTTTTAGGTTATCCTTGCACTGCAGTATTGCCATATTCCCAGGCATTAAACCGTTTCCCTGCACATTTACAGCAGCTTGACATGGAGTCAAACGGTAAATCTGTAAACCGCTTCGGTGAGCCGGTCAGCTATCCGACAGGTCCGGTGATCTTTGGTGAGCCGGGAACAAATGGACAGCACTCTTTCTACCAGTTATTACATCAGGGAACCGACATTGTTCCACTTCAGTTCGTTGGATTTAAGAATAACCAGATCGGAACCGATGTTGTGATCCAGGACAGCACAAGCCAGCAGAAACTGTGTGCAAACGTTGCAGCACAGATCGTTGCATTTGCATGTGGTAAATCCGATGAGAACCGCAACAAGAACTTCGAGGGCGGCCGTCCATCCAGCATCATTATCGGTGATCAGGTAAATCCTGGTTCCCTCGGTGCGTTATTAGCACACTTCGAGAATAAGATCATGTTCCAGGGATTCTTATGGAATGTAAACAGCTTCGACCAGGAAGGTGTTCAGCTTGGTAAAGTCCTTGCAAAACGTGTTCTTGCACATGAGACAGACGGTGCACTGAAAGTATTCAGTGATCTGCTGAATATCTAAAATGAAAATGATAAAATAGAAAATGCTCTCTTCTAAGCAGTCGGTTAGGAGAGAGCATTTTTTTATAATAATTTTGCAGCGATGGCCGTGCTCGTTTTACCGCGTGAAATTTTTGCAAGTTCGCGGTTGTCAAGCAGGTACCGCATGATTAGCGATTCTGCGACGAATAATTCTGCAACCTTGACAGGGATGCTGCCACCGTCTAGAGGCGTTTCTAATGCCCCACATACAAGTACAACATCTGCGAGTGCAGTTCCGGGGGCATCCGGATAATGTGTCAGTAAAATGATTTTGGCATCGGCTTTTTTTGCGACAGACAGAGTATCCATCATGTCATGTGTAGAGCCGGAGTAGGAAACGAACAAAATGACATCACCTGGTCCCATAAGACTTGCCGAGATAAGCTGTGTATGGCTGTCGCCACAGGTGCGGAACTTATTTGATATGGTGGCAAAACGGACCCAGATATCATTTGCGAGGATCATGCTTCCACCCTGACCGAAACAATAAACGGAGGTTGCACGCTGCAAAAGAAGGGCTGCTTCGTCAATTGCATGAAAATCAAGAACATTTACGGTACTGTTTATGGCAGTCTGAAACGATGCGTACACTGCATCGCAGATGGAAGAAGTACTCATTGAAACATCCAGTTCATAAGATGAAAAAGAAGCCGGTGCGGCATTTGCCTGTGCAAGTGCGATCTTCATTTCATTATAACCTTCAAATCCAAGCTGCTTGCAAAAACGATAAATAGTGGCTTCTGCCATATTACACTCTTTTGCAAGGGAGGAGATTGACAGAAACTGCGCTTCCTCAGCGTGCTTTGTCAGGTAATCAGCAATGATCATACCTGATTTTGTGAGTGAATCCTGCTTTTCTGAAAGCAGATCCCAAAAATTCTTATTGATCATAATTTTATCCCCTATTAATGAAATAAATTTTCATTCAAAAGTATACGCTAAAATGAAATACTCTGCAATAGTTGAAAAAAAGAAAAAAATTTCATAATGAAAAATAAATTAAATTATAAAAGATCAATGATAAAATTTTGATATGTGCAAATAGAACGAAAAAAATGCAAAATAAAATATTGATATGTGAAAAACAAACAAATTAGTTGATGCAAATTGGTGCAAATAGCATATAGACAAAATGAAAAATATTTTCTAAAATGAAACCATATTGAAAGAACAATTTAAAAAGAAAAGGAGAAGGTCTTATGAAGAAAAAAGTTTTAGCTACGTTATTGGTGGGGACAATGGCAGCAGGCTTACTGGCAGGATGCAGTACGACAGTAGAGCAGACAGGAGGCGGACAGACATCTGCTTCTGAGAAGACAGAAAAAGCAGACAGTGCGGAGAAAACAGAGGATACACAAGCTGCAGAGACCGGGGAGACAGATGGATCAGATGTGTCAGCAGACATTACATTATGGACATATCCGATTGGAAACTGGGGAGATGCGGAGACCGTTAATTCTTTAATTGAGAATTTTAACAAAGAGTATCCGCAGATCAATGTAACGGTGGAGTATCTGGATTATACCAATGGTGATGATCAGGTCAACACAGCGATTGAGGGTGGACAGGCACCGGATCTTATCATGGAAGGACCGGAGCGTCTGGTTGCGAACTGGGGAGAAAAAGGACTGATGGCTGATCTGTCGGATATTATGGATGATACAGACAAGACGGAGATTTATGATTCTGTTTTATCAGCCTGTATAAACAAAGAGGGGGCAATGTATGAATATCCACTTTGCATGACTGCACATTGTATGGCGATAAACAAGACTGTATTTGAAGCGGCAGGTGCGATGCAGTATGTGGATGAAGAAAACCATACATGGACAACAGATGATTTCCTGAAAGCAATGGATGCGGTTTATGATTATACAGGAACAACTGTCGGAGCAGTTTACTGCAGTGGACAGGGTGGCGACCAGGGGACAAGAGCACTGATCAATAACCTTTATGGTGGTACATTTACAGATGCTGACCATACTAAATATACAGCAGATTCTGAGGAAAATGTAAAAGCTATCCAGGCACTTGTTGATTCAAAGGCAATTGGATTTGATGCATCCATCGCCGGCGGTGATGAGATCAATCTTTTCCGTCAGGGTGTTTTAAATGTAGCATTTTGCTGGAATATCGCACAACAGTTAAATGCGGATAACAATGAAGCCGGACTTACCAATGATGGTGACGAGATTCTCTTTATGGCATTCCCGGCAGAAGATGCGAAAGCTACAAAACTTTGTGGTGGTATCTGGGGATTTGGAGTATTTGACAATGGTAATGCAGACAAGATTGCAGCATCTAAACTGTTTATTCAGTATATGGCAGACAGTGCTGATGGAACACCGGGAGCAGTCGTTTCTTCCACATACTTCCCGGTACGTGACACAGTAGAAGGAACAGATCTTACAGTAATTTACGGTGATGTTCAGACTATGACAGATTATAGCGTGTTAATGCAGTATCTTGGTGATTACTATCAGGTAACTCCAGGCTGGGCAGAGGCACGTACAGCATGGTGGAACATGCTTCAGCAGGTTGGCAGCGGTACAGATGTCAGAACGGCAGTCGATGAATTTGTTGCAACAGCAAATGCTGCAGCAGCACAGTAAAACAGAAAAAGAAACTGACAATGATCCCCTCCCCGCTGGAATTACGGAGGAGGGGACTTTTTACAGAAAAAGTTGTGGAAAGGATGGTGCTTTTGTGAAATCAGCAGTAAAACCATCAAAGCGTAGCCGTGTACTGGTAAGAAAAGAAACAACTGCGGCATATCTCTTTTTGCTTCCCAGCCTGATTTTCTTTCTGGGATTTGTAATTTATCCGATCGTTTTGTGTGTGTGGACAAGTTTTTTTGATTCCACCATGAATTCTGCGGATGTGTTTGTGGGACTTGCGAATTATAAAGAACTGTTTCAGGATAAAGTGTTCCTTGGGGCATTAAAAAATACGTTTATTATTGTAGTGGTTTCCGTTCCGATCACATGTGTTTTTTCCTTATGGGTATCTTCCGTCATCGTAGACTTAAAAGGATGGGCAACTTCACTGTTTCGAATCGTATTTTATCTTCCGGTTGTAACAGGTTCTGTAGCAGTTACGGTTGTATGGAAATGGATGTTCAATAATTACTATGGAATCTTTAATTACCTTGGTACGCAGGCGGGATTGATCGATCAGAATATTAACTGGCTGGGGGATGAAAAATATGCCCTTGCATGTATCATTCTGATCCTGCTTACAACTTCCGTTGGACAGCCGATCGTGTTATATGTATCAGCACTTGGCAATGTGGATTCTTCACTGGTGGAAGCTGCGAATGTAGATGGGGCAACAAGACTGCAGGCATTCTGGAAGATCAAGTGGCCGCAGATCATGCCGACTACCTTATATATTCTGGTTATTACAACGATCAACAGTTTTCAGTGCTTTGCATTGATACAGTTACTGACATCTGGCGGACCAAACCACAGTACAGATACGATTATGTATTACATTTATTATTCAGCATTTAAACTGTATCGTTATGGATACGGTGATGCAATGGGCGTTGTCCTTGCAATCATGATTGCAATTCTCTCTGCAATCCAGTTTAAGCTTGGAAATAAGAATGATTAGGAGGATACGGATATGGAAAACAAAAAAAGCACAAAACATCCTTCTGTATATAAGATCATTAGTGTTGTTGTGATTGTGATATTGGCTGTTTTATTTACGTTTCCGTTATATTGGATTATTACCGGATCATTTAAGACTAATGCGGCAATCAACTCTACCACACCGATCTGGTGGCCAAAAGAGTGGACGCTGGCAAATTATCAGAAACTTTTCAGTCGTCAGACAGCACCTTTATTCCAGTTTAATATCCCGTTTAGCAGCCTGATCACGGGAAGCAGGGACTTGAAGCTGACTGTAAGCGGACCAAGTGTACCGGCAGCTATCCGCTGGATGATCAACACCGTATTTATGGCGGTGATGTCTATGATTCTTACCTGCATTACGGCTTCAATGGCAGGGTACGCGCTTGCAAAGAAGAGGTTTGTTGGCCGTCAGTTCCTGTTTACAATGATCGTATGTGCAATGGCATTGCCAAAACAGGTTATCCTGGTTCCATTACTTCGCGAAATGTCAAATTTGAATCTGTATAATACAATATGGGCAGTTATATTTCCAATTGTAGGATGGCCATTTGGTGTATTTTTGATGAAACAGTTTTCAGAGGGAGTTCCGACGGAAATGCTTGAAGCGGCGCAGATCGACGGAGCGAGCGAGGCAAAAACATTTTTAAGAGTTGTTGTCCCGATGATCAAACCGGGAATTGGAGCACTTGCGATCTTTACATTTATTAATAGCTGGAATGATTACTTCATGCAGTTGATCATGCTGTCAAGTACAGGCAATCTGACGATATCCCTTGGTATTGCAAAGTTACAGGCAGAAAATGCTACAGATTTTGGTCTGATCATGGCAGGTGCAGCACTTGCAGCAGTGCCGATCATCATTGTATTCCTGTTATTCCAGAAGTACTTTACAAAGGGAATTACCATGGGTGCAGTAAAAGGTTAAAAAGTTGTAAAAAACATGGAAAGAATGGAGAAATAAAATGAAAGACATTACAAAATATCAGGGTGTCATCCCGGCATTTTATGCCTGCTATGACAAAAACGGAGAGATTTCAACGGAAGGTGTTAAGGCATTGACATGCCATCTGATTTCAAAAGGCGTCAAAGGGGTGTACGTCGGAGGATCTTCGGGCGAATGTATTTACCAGCATGTAGACGAACGTAAAAAAGTGCTTGAGGCAGTCATGGAAGAAGCAAAGGGAAAACTTACCGTGATTGCGCATGTGGGCTGTAATAATACGGCAGACAGTATGGAACTTGCATCGCACGCACAGCGCGTTGGGGCAGATGCGATCGCATCAATCCCTCCGATCTACTTCCATCTGCCGGAATATGCGATCGCGGAATACTGGAATGCCATGAGTGCTGCGGCACCGGAGCTTGATTTTGTGATCTATAACATTCCACAGCTTGCCGGAACAGCATTATCCATGAGCCTGTTAAAGGAAATGTTAAAAAATCCAAATGTGATCGCGGTGAAGAACTCATCCATGCCGACACAGGATATCCAGATGTTTAAGGCAGAGGGTGTGAAAGAGCGCGGTGAAAACGGATTTGTGGTATTCAACGGACCGGATGAGCAGTTTGTGGCAGGACGTGCGATCGGTGCAGATGGCGGCATCGGCGGAACTTATGCGGTGATGCCGGAACTGTTTGTAAAGATGGATGAACTGATCCGTGCGGACAAGTTTGCAGAGGCAATGAAGATCCAGTATAAGGCGGATGCGATCATTTATAAAATGTGTGAAGCAAAAGGAAACCTCTATGCAGTACAGAAAGAGATCCTGCGCAGAATGTACGGGTTAGAACTTGGCAGTGTCAGACGTCCGCTTCCACCGCTTGTACCGGAAGATGAGGCGGTTGTCACAGAGGCACAGAAGATGATCGAGGCAGCGGTCGCAGAACTGTAAACATACTGGCGGGGAGTGGAAGAAATATGATCACAGATGCATTACAGAATTTAGATCGATACAGAGGATTACATAAAAATTTTGATACGGCAATTGATTTTTTAAAAAGTACAGATCTGGAAAAACTTCCAGATGGCAGGACAGTTGTGGATGGAGACCATGTTTTTGTGAATGTTATGGAGGCAGATCTGAGAAATGCAGATGGTGCCGGGTTTGAATATCACAAAAAATATGCGGATCTTCAGATCAATATCAGTGGAAGTGAGTACTGGGAATGTGCCCTGACGGGAGTGCCGCAAAGCGATTTTGATACAGAAACAGACTTCGGACTTGTGGATGGAACAGCATTTTCTGCCGGAACACTGGGAGATGGAAGGTTTGCCTTGTTTTTGCCGGAAGAGTTTCACAAACCAAGTTGTATCAATGGGACATGTACCCATGTAAGAAAAGCAGTTGTAAAGATAGAAATGTAACAGATATTGGGAATCCTGAGGCATAAAGTCTTGGGATTTCTCAGATTATGACAAAAACGCAGATGGAAGTTTTTGGCGGGAATGGAGGATACTATGGAGAAACAGGCAATGTTGGAACAGATTAAGGGGGGGCTGATCGTTTCGTGTCAGGCATTGGAACATGAGCCTTTGTATACAAAGGAGGGAGGTATCATGCCTCTGATGGCGAAGGCGGCAGCACAGTCAGGCGCAGTGGGGATTCGCGCCAATACGGTCCGTGATATCACACAGATCAAAGAGGCCGTAGATCTTCCGGTGATCGGTATCATCAAAAAAGACTATGAGGGAACGCCCATGTATATTACCGTTACCATGAAAGAGGTGGATGAACTGGTTGCATGTGGTGTGGACATTCTTGCGGTACAGGGGACGAGCGCACTGCGCCCGGATGGGAGCACTGCGGCACAGTTCATAGAAGCGGTCAAAGAAAAATATCCGGATCAGCTTGTGATGGCAGACTGTGCAACGGTGGAAGAAGGCATCGCATGTGCGGAGGCAGGTGCAGACTTTGTTGGAACGACCATGCGCGGTTATACACCGGAGACACAGGGATGTGATGACATTGATTTTGAATTTATTCATGAACTTTCCGAGAAATGTTCTGCGAAAATTATTGCAGAAGGACATATTCACTATCCGGAACAGGCAAAAAAAGCGTTGGAGGCAGGTGCATTTGCACTGGTCGTAGGCGGTGCGATCACAAGACCGGCGGAGATCACAGCGCGGTTTGTCTCTGCGATCCAGAAATAAAAGGAAGGTCTGATTATGAAGATTATAGCGGTTGATATCGGTGGAACGGCAATAAAATCCGGCCTGTGGAATGGGATGGAACTGACAGAACAAAAAGAATGGGAGACACAGGCATCGCTTGGCGGCGCACATCTGATGGAACGTGTAAAAGAAATGATACATACCTATCAGGATTTTAATGGAATCGGCATCAGTACAGCAGGTGAGGTAAATACGGAGGATGGAAGCATTTTTTATGCAAACAGCAATATTCCGGGTTATACAGGCATGCAGGTAAAAAAAATCATGGAAGAGGAATTTCATGTGCCGACAGCAGTGGAAAATGATGTCAATGCTGCGGCACTTGGAGAGCTTCGTTCCGGTGCGGGGTATGGCTGCAAAGATTTTTTATGTCTGACTTATGGAACCGGTGTGGGTGGCTGTATTGTGGCAGACCAGAAGGTGTATGCAGGTGCATCTTACTCGGCAGGCAGCTTTGGCGGCATTGTGATTCACCCGGAAGAAAAGGGTGGAACGGACAGCTTAGAGGGCTGCTATGAACGCTGTGCATCCACAACGGCACTGGTAAGGCGCGTGAAAAAAATTGACGGTGTGTTAGATAATGGAAAAAAAATTTTTGCTGCAATGGACAGAACGGAGATCAGAGAGCAGGTTGATCTGTGGATCGATGATATATGCACAGGTCTGGTGACGCTTACCTGTATTTTTAATCCATCCAGGATCATTCTTGGTGGGGGCGTGATGGCACAGGAATATGTGATATCCGAGATTAACCGGAAAGTGAAAAGACAGATTGCCCCTGGTCTGCAAAAAGTGGAAATCGTTCCTGCAAAGCTTGGCAATACTGCCGGGATGATGGGGGCTGTAAGTCTTGCAGAACATCTGTTGAAACAGGAAACCAATTGAATTTGGATAGTCATAGTTCATATGACACGGAAGGTAAAAATGACAGAAAGGTGTGGTTTTGATGCAGAAAAACATTTTATGTTTTGGAGATTCTAATACACATGGATACAATTCGAAGACAGGCGGACGTTTTGGTACGGATGAACGCTGGACAAAGCTGCTGCAGAAAAAGCTTGGAGATGAGTATTATATTATCGAAGAAGGACTGAGTGGAAGGACAACATCATTTGAGGATCCGGTTTTTGAGGGACTCAATGGACTTAATGCGATCTATCCGTGTATGATGTCTCATGAGCCATTAGATCTTGTGATTATCATGCTTGGGACGAATGATACAAAGGATCGTTTTGCTGCAAATGCTTTTATTATAGGAAAAGGACTTGAACGTCTGACACAGAAAGCAATTGATACCCATGCGGCGTGGAGGGGAAAACCGAATGTGCTGATTGTAGCACCACCGCCGATCGATTCGGGATATGCCGCGACAGCAGTGGCTGGTGAGATGGGGGTTCATTGTGTTGAGAGATCGGAACATCTTGCAAAAGAATTTAAAGATGTTGCGGACAGACTGCAATGTCATTTTTTAGATGCCGGATCAATACCGGGAATAGAAATGTATCCATATGACTGGATGCATCTGAGTCTTGACAGTCACAGGATTTTTGCTGAATATCTGGCAGAATTTATACCGCAGATACTATAAAGCGAATTTTGCGTACAAATTTGATATGCGCAGTAAACTTGTAGAACTTTTATGGGGATTTTGATATAATAACGAATAAATGGCGGCGCGTTAGAAAGTGCTGACAATAGGAAATGATAATACGGGGAGAATATTTTCAATAACTCAGGAAGGAACAAGTTTATGGAACAGGAACAGCAGACACCGCACAAAAGGCGTGTACGTTATAAAGGAAAATACCCGAAGAAGTTCGAGGAAAAGTATAAAGAACTTCAGCCGGAAAAATACCAGGATACGATTGAACATGTCATCAAAAAGGGAAATACGCCGGCAGGAATGCATATTTCCATTATGGTGCAGGAGATTCTTGATATCTTAAAGATCCAGCCGGGCGAGACCGGTTTTGATGCAACGTTAGGATATGGAGGGCATACAAAAGCAATGCTTGCCTGTCTGAACGGACAGGGACATATTTATGCAACCGACGTTGACCCGGAGGAGTCTGCCAAGACGAAAAAGAGATTGGAAGAACTTGGGTACGGAGAGGATATCCTGACGATCCGGCTGCAGAATTTCTGTACGATCGATGAGATCGCAAAAGAAGCCGGCGGTTTTGATTTCATTTTAGCGGATCTGGGTGTATCTTCCATGCAGATCGACAATCCAAAGCGTGGATTTTCCTTTAAGGTGGATGGACCACTTGACCTGCGCTTAAATCAGGAAGCAGGAATCAGCGCGGCAGAACGTCTTGATACCATCACAAGGGAGGAACTTGCCGGAATGCTCTATGAAAATTCCGATGAACCTTACTGTGAGGAGCTTGCAAAGGCAATCACTGATGAGATCCGAAAGGGCAGCCGGATCGACACGACGACAAAATTGCGCGAAGTGATCGAAAAAACACTGGATTTTCTGCCGGAAAAAGAAAAAAAGGACACGATCAAAAAGACCTGTCAGCGTACATTTCAGGCACTCCGCATCGATGTAAACCGTGAGTTTGAGGTCTTATATGAATTCATGGAAAAACTGCCAGACGCCTTAAAACCAGGGGGACGTGTGGCAATCCTCACGTTTCATTCCGGGGAGGATAAGCTGGTCAAGAAAGCATTAAAAGAAGGCTGTCGTGCAGGAATTTATGCAGATTATTCAAAAGATGTTGTAAGACCGAGTGCACAGGAATGTGCACAGAACGGAAGAGCGCGGTCTACGAAGATGCGCTGGGCGGTTCGGGCATAGAAGATTTATTGATGCTGATATGGTATCATGGATTGAAATAAAAAATGAATGCTCAGATCATGTTAATTACAAACTGGCATGGCTGAAAAAGAAAAAACTGGATGTTTTCATACATCCAGTTTTTTCTTATACTTCATAACATCAGGATCCGAAAAGAAATTGATACAGAGTAACTGTTTGAAAAACTGCGCAGAAAATCAAACTGGTTGTCTGAAAAAGGAGAAAGTTAGTTATGAGTAATATAAATAATACAAAAGAGCAGTATGAATTAAACCGCGAACTGGCACAGATGTTAAAGGGTGGTGTCATCATGGATGTCACAAATGCCGGGCAGGCAAAGATCGCAGAGGCGGCAGGAGCATGTGCGGTTATGGCATTAGAGCGGATCCCGGCGGATATCAGAGCAGCGGGCGGCGTGGCAAGAATGAGTGATCCGAAGCTGATCAGAGAGATCCAGGGGGCAGTTTCCATTCCGGTTATGGCAAAATGCCGAATCGGTCATTTTGCGGAGGCACAGATTTTACAGGCATTAGAGATCGACTACATCGACGAGAGTGAAGTGCTTTCTCCGGCAGATGATGTTTACCACATAGACAAGACAAAATTTCAGGTGCCGTTTGTCTGCGGAGCAAAAAATTTAGGCGAAGCACTCAGAAGAATCGCTGAGGGCGCAGCGATGATCCGTACCAAAGGGGAGCCGGGAACCGGTGATGTGGTTCAGGCGGTACATCATATGAGACTGATCAACTCCGAGATCGCGGCAGTTGCGGCAAAGCGTGAGGATGAACTTTTTGAGGCAGCAAAACAGCTTCAGGTTCCATATGATCTTGTAAAATATGTGCATGACCACAAAAAACTTCCGGTTGTAAACTTTGCGGCAGGCGGTGTGGCAACTCCGGCAGATGCAGCATTGATGATGCAGCTTGGCGCCGAGGGCGTATTTGTAGGTTCGGGTATTTTCAAATCCGGCAATCCGGCAAAACGTGCAGCAGCAATCGTACAGGCAGTGACCAATTACAATGATGCAAAACTGATTGCAGAGTTATCTGAAGATTTAGGAGAAGCGATGGTTGGCATCAACGAGGACGAGATACAGCTGCTTATGGCAGAACGTGGGAAATAAATTGCTCAGAAATGGAGATTCGTGTGAAAAATAAGATTTTTCACACGCAGGATTTGTGCTTACGCACAAACTAAAGATGCGCAAAAAACAGCGCAAGAATGGAGATTATCATGTCAGAAAAAGTATCAATCGGAATCCTTGCGGTGCAGGGCGCATTTGCGGAGCATCAGGTGATGCTTGACGGGCTTGGTGCGGATACATTCCTGATCCGTCAGAAAAAGGATTTGGAAGAGGCTGTGCAGAATGGCAGACTGCAGGGGATCGTGCTTCCCGGAGGTGAAAGCACGGTACAGGGAAAGCTGCTTAGAGACCTTGGCATGTATGACCAGTTAAAAGAACTGATTGAAGCGGGTACACCGGTGCTTGCGACCTGCGCAGGGCTGATCCTTTTAGCAGAGCGTGTTTCCAACGATGACAGAGCGTATTTAAAAACCCTGCCGGTAAGTGTGAAGCGCAATGCATATGGCAGACAGCTCGGAAGTTTTGTCACGGATGCTGAGATCACACACGTTGGAACTTACCGGATGAATTTTATCCGTGCACCATATATTGATGAAATTTTAAATCCGCAGGTGGAGACATTGGCGATAGTGGATGGCAATACGGTAGCAGTCCGCTACAAAAACCAGCTTGCACTTAGTTTTCATCCGGAAGTGAGTGAAGATGCAAGGGTGCACGCGTATTTCTTAAATGAAATCGTGCAGGGGGTATAAAAAGGAAGAAATGGGTGAAATGAACAGAAAATGAAAGAGATTCCCCCATTTTTACCGAAGACCAATGGAGATTTAGAAGAGAATGGGTGAAATGAACAGAAAATGAAAGAGATTCATCCATTTTTACCGAAGTCTAATGGAGATTTAGAAGAGAATGGGCGAAATGAACGGGAAATGAACGTGAAATGAAAGAGATTCATCCATTTTTACCGAAGTCTAATGGAGATTTAGAAGAGAATGGGTGAAATGAATGGAAAATGAAAGAGATTCCCCCATTTTTATCGAAGGCCAATGGAGATTTAGAAGAGAATGGGCGAAAACGTTATAAGGATGAAGCCAATAGCCCACGAAAATGAAAAAATCAGGGCGAAAACAGGAGAACAGAAGATGTTTTCGCCCGAAATGGCTGTGAAAATGTTAAAAAGAAAGAAGAAATGGGCGAAAGAGACTTGGACAAAGGAACTTTCACCCATTATATATTGAGGATAATATCGGTGTAGAAATGGTAATTAGTGTGAAAGCGTTTTTTCATGAAAAACCACCGAAAGAAAGGAGAAAAAATGAACTGATGAGCAGCCTTCCCGTCCCGAAGGCGGTTGCGAAGATGGCGATCCCGAGTGTGATCAGCAGTCTGGTAACAGTTGTATACAACATGGCGGATACTTTTTTCGTCGGATAGACCGGCGATCCACTGCAGGTGGCGGCAGTCAGCCTGACAAATCCAATCTTCATATTGTTTATGGCATTTGCTAACATGTTTGGAATGGGCGGCAGTGCAGCTGCCTCCATGGCGATGGGCGAAAAAAATGAAAAAAGAATGAAACAGGCATCCGCGTTTGCGACATATGCGTCACTGATCGTCGGTGTGGCACTTGCAGTCATTTTAATGGTATTTATGATGCCGGTTTTAAATATGTTCAGGGCAAACGAGCAGACGTTTCTCTATGCAAAAGGATACACTTTTCACATTGCATACGGGGCGCCGTTTATCATCTGGTCGGCAGCGGCAAGTTTTGTTGTGCGCGCGGAGGGTGCAAGCAAGGAGGCAATGATCGGTAGTATGATCGGCACCGTCGCCAATATCGTGTCAGATCCGGTGTTGATCAGCGGCATGGGGATGGGAGCTGCGGGAGCCGCAGTTGCGACGACAATCGGAAATATTCTGGCAAGCATCTATTACCTGTGGTATTTTTTAAAGAAAAGTAAATATTTTTCCATTTCCTTCCAATATTTTACCTGCAAAGACGGCATTTTGAGCGGAGTGTGTGTGACCAGCAACATTTTGTCGGCTGTTTTATGGAGGAGAATCAGAAGACGGATTGAAAGACGGTAAGATCGGGCGTATAATAAAGGTGAACGAGCAATTTTGAAACCGGCAGTTATGAAAATTAGTAGGATGAATTTCGTATTTGTCGCATATTATGATTCGGGTGTCAAAAGGTGGTTTTCAATTTTGGGTCTGTCAAATTGCACAAAACCGAACTTGTTTTGTTCCGTTGTCCGAAAATAAGAAAAACTAAGTATGCCTGAATCAGTTTTTCACAGAGTGACGTAAACGGCATTCAACGAGCCTTCCATGGCTCGTGAAGCCTTGTTCTGCCGTCCGTGGCAGAACATTACTGTAAATAGACAGGCATACTAAGATTTTCTAATTTTCTCCCAAAGTCACAAAAACAGTCTCGGCTTTGTGCAATTTGACAATCGCTAAGTTATGAACTACCTTTTGACACCCGAATCATATTATTTCAACTGTAAAAATTGGCATATTGAATTGCAGATTTGCCGTATGATGAATCCTGGGTATAAAAGACCTGTGGGGATGGAGGTGCGTTATGATCGGTGGAGTGGATGGATACAAATGGAATATCACAGATTCCTATGATAATAATATAAATCAGCGTAATAATGTTAATAATAAAGATGATCTGGGACAAAAAGGCGTGCTCGACGCGGATGTCGATAATAAAGATGATCTGGGGAAAAAAGGTGCGGTTGATAAAGCTAAGACCACGGAGTGCCAAACCTGTAAAAACCGCAAATATGTTGATGGCTCTAACGAAGCGAACGTTTCCTTTAAAAATGCTGCGCATGTTTCACCGGAAGCGGCATCTTCTGCTGTCCGGGCACATGAGGGGCAGCATGTTTCCAATGCGTATCACAAAGCAGCCACGCAAAACGGCGAAGTGGTATCTGCATCCGTCAGAGTCCAGACATCGGTCTGCCCGGAATGTGGCCGTTCTTATATTTCCGGTGGTGTGACGGACACACAGATCAGATATTATAATGAGTCGAATCCATACCAGCAGGATTTAAAACAGACAGACGGAATTAAACTGCGTGGGGCAAACGTGGACGAGATTGGCTAGATTTTTCGCACGAAAGCCCCGGCTTGAAAACAATATAAGAATGGAGAATTTTATGTGTACAGCAGCAACTTACCTGACGAAAGACTTTTATTTTGGAAGAACATTAGATTATGAATTTTCTTATGGCGAGGAAATCGCGGTGACACCGCGGAATTATCCATTTCATTTCCGTCACACGGATGATCTGGAAAAACATTATGCGATCATTGGCATGGCGCACATGGCAGGAGATTATCCGCTTTATTATGATGCGGTGAACGAAAAAGGCGTCGGCATGGCGGGACTTAATTTTGTCGGCAATGCATATTATCATAAGGAAGAAAACGGTAAAAAAAATGTGGCATCCTTTGAATTTATTCCATGGGTGCTTGCGCAGTGCGAAACGTTAGATGAGGTGCGGGATCTGATCACAGATTTAAATATTGTGGATACGCCGTTCAGTGAAAATCTGCCGTCCGGCATGCTGCACTGGATCATCTCAGATAAGAGTGGATCGATTACAGTAGAATCCATGAAAGACGGACTGCATATCCATGAAAATCCGGTTGGTGTCCTGACAAACAATCCGCCATTTGAGCAGCAGATGTTTATGCTGAATAATTACATGGGACTGTCACCAAAACAGCCGGAAAATCATTTTGCGGATAAACTGGATCTGAATATGTACAGTCGTGGCATGGGAGCTTTAGGGCTGCCGGGTGATCTTTCGTCGGCATCCCGTTTTGCAAGGGTTGCGTTTACAAAAATGAACGCAGTTTCTGACGATTCCGAGGAGGAGAGTGTGGCACAGTTTTTCCATATCTTAGGATCTGTCGACCAGCAGAGAGGCTGCTGCGAGGTATCCGATGGAAAATATGAGATCACGATCTACACCTCCTGCTGTAATGCAAGCCGTGGAATTTATTACTACACCACATATTCCAACAGCCAGATCACGGCGGTGGACATGCACAGAGAAGATCTTGACGGAAGTGTTCCGGTGCATTATCCAATGCTCACAAAACAACAGGTCCTGTGGCAGAATTAATCTGGTATCATAGGATACTCGCATTCTTTTAAAACAAATTCACGAAAATTTCTTACGGCAGGCGGCATAAACGCCTGCCGGTCATGAATCATATACAGATTACGCTCCCATACAGGCGCACTGATCTGCAGAATCTTCACATCCAGCTTTAATAAAAGATCCATATAAGGAACGACGGCAATGCCAAAACCCTGTGCAGTGAGTCCCGCAATCACCTCGGCTTCCTCTGTCTCATAGGCAATCTGCGGTACTGCATTGATCTGTGAAAACAGATGGTCCACAACGTCACGCATACCGGAACCGTGGGAAAAATAAATCTGTGGATAGATGAGCGTTTCCGTCAATACAACGGACTGTTTTGCTGCCAGTGGGTGATAGCCTGGAACGATAAGTACCAGATCCTCGTGGGTGATCGGCACAGTGTCTAACGATTCTGTCTCCGGTGGCATGGAACAGAAAATCAGATCATAATCCCTTGACGAGAGACCGTTGACAAGATCGCCGGTCGAGCCGGTATGAAATGTAAAACGCACATCATGCTCAGGATGGGATGACAGATAACGCGCGGCAAGCTGCGGAATGAAACTGACACCGAGGGAACGCAGCATGCCAAGCCGGATCAATCCGTCACCGCGTGCGCTCCGCTGCAGGGATGAAACTCCGGAATCCAATGTGGCAAGCGTGCGGTTTGCGCAGATTAAAAACTCTTCCCCAAAACTTGTGAGTGTAGTATTGCGTCCGCTTTTTTCAAAAAGTGCCACGCCAAGTTCTGCCTCCAACTGCGAGATCGCATGGCTTAAACTCGGCTGTGTGATACAAAGTTCATGTGCAGCCTTTGTGTAGTGCTGCATTTTTGCTAAAGTTACAAAATAACGAAGCTGGAATAAGTTCATGGCAATCCTCCTTGTTTTGCGAAGCAAAATCCGAGCCTAATGGCGAGGAGAGGATTTTACTCCTTGTTTTGCGAAGCAAAATCCAATTTTACATGGTAAAATTTGCCCAATGGCGAGGAGAGGATTTTCCTCCCTGTTTTGCTCATTTTATCACGATTAATAGATACTGTCTATCAAACTATAAAAACTATTGATTTGTTAAATGAATTAGAAAGGTGTAAAGTGTTTCTGAAATTTGGGGATGACCATAAATGCAGAAGCAGGACTTCTGTAAAAACTTCCCCGGGAGGAAATATTTAAAATGAAAGAAACAGAAATACAGAAAGAAAAATCCCGCCGCACGGTCCGCGGGGAACTTGCACTCATGGTCGCAGTTGCCATCAACAGTCTTGGTGTTGTACTGATGCTGCATTCCGGCGCAGGCATCTCGGCAATATCAAGCGTGCCGTATGCATTTTCCGAAGTTTTCACACGCGTATCACTTGGAACCTGGACTTATATATTTCAGGGAATTCTGGTGCTAAGCCTCATGATCCTGCGGAAAAAATTTGTGCCGCAGTATCTGTTCAGTTTTGTAGTGGGATTTGCATTCAGCGAATTATTGGATGTGCATGAGAGCTGGATCAATGTTTTGCCGCTGACGCCGGGATATCGTGTAATCTATTTTCTGATCAGTTATATTTTGCTCTGTATCGGAATTGCTTTGTCGAACCGATGCAAACTGCCAATCATACCGACGGATTTATTCCCGAGAGAATTGTCGGATATCACATCCGTTACCTATTCTAAGATCAAAGTTGGATTTGATGTTACCTGCCTTGCCGTGACAGCCGGACTGACCTTTGCATTTTTAGGACATCTTGACGGCCTTGGGATCGGAACCATTTTAGCCGCATTTACTATGGGAAAAGTGATCGGACTGATCGGAAAATGGATGGACAGACATGCCTGCTTTGTATCGTTTATGACACAAAGACAGACAGCCTGAACTAGTACATCGTTTTCAAAATAACTACACCATTCACTTGCCTGAATTTTCATCTGCTGTGGCAAATGAAAATTACAAATTTTTCTCAAATGCTTCCACTGCCTTTGCATCTAAAATAGAGGTGCAATGCGGGCAGCGGCAGGCATCGATTGCAATCTCACTTTTACACATCGGACAGATTTTAGTTGGCTTTTTTTCTTCCGGCGCATCTTCTTTGACCGCTAATTTCGAAGCAGCAGTATTTAACGCTTTCACCAGCATAAATACAACAAAAGCCATGATCAGGAAATTCATCACGGCAGTCAGAAACTTTCCGTAATTCAATGTGACATCCCCAACAATATTCCAGTGCAGCTTGTCAAAATTCATGCCACCGAAAATTCCAAGAAACGGGTTGATAATATCCTCGACCAGTGACGACACAATACTTGTAAAAGCACCGCCGATAATAATACCGACAGCCATGTCCATCACATTTCCACGGTTGATAAATTCTTTGAATTCCTTAAAAAACTTCTTCATAAATCCTCCTTTGTTTTCCGAAGGAAAATGCGAGCCCATTGGCGAGCAGAGGATTTCCCTCCTTTGTTTTCCGAAGGAAAATGCGAGCCTACTGGTGAGCAGAGGATTTTCCTCCTTTGTTTTCCGTTATGTTGGCGGATTCGGTTGGAAAAAGGTGTATCACAGCATAACGACTGGTAAATGGCCGCAAGCGGATAATGATTTTGTGACTTTGGTAGAAAATTAGAAAATCTTAGTATGCCTGTTCATTCACAGTGTTGTGCTGCCACGGATGGCAGCGCAAGTCCTAATGTGCCTGGATGGCACATTTAGGACGCACACGTCACTCTGAGAAAACCTGACACAGGCATACTTAGCTTTTCTTATTTTCGGACAACGGAACAAAACCAGAATCCGCTTGCGGTAATTTACCATTCAATAACCTTTCATACACCTTTTCCATCCGAACCGAACCCATCCACATAATTATATCGGCTCAAAATCCCACCGCAAGACTGTTCATAACAAAAAAGTGTGCTATAATCAAAAACAGGAAATAATTTGAACACAAAAAGAAATAGATAACACAAAAAACAGCAAAAATAGCAGCAAAAAAGAAGGTGTGACACACATGACAATGCAGGAAGCGGTCATAAAAAATATTGATACGGATTACTCGTACCAGCTTGCAAAACGGATGGAGCAGTTTCGCTCAAACGAGAAACTCGGTTACCGTCCTGCGGGTTCGAAGGCAGAATTCCTGACAGGGGAAATGTTAAAGGATGAGATGCAAAAACTTGGACTGTCGGATGTATGTAAAAATGCGGTTACCGTGGATGGCTGGGAGTTTAAAAATGCGGAGCTTACGTTTGAAACGAAAGAGGGAAAAAGGCATACCGCATTGCTCGGGGCATATCAGACAGATTTTGTAACGGACGGTGAGCAGGCATTTTCCCTGATGTATCTTGGAAAGGGAACAGAAGCGGATTATGAAGGGAAAGATGTAACCGGAAAACTGGTGTTAGTGGATATCAACCAGAGAGATGAGTGGTGGATCAATTATCCGGTTTATCAGGCACATTTAAAAGGTGCGGCGGCAGTGATCGCTGTGCAGTGTGGCGGTTATGGAGAAGTCGATGCGAAGGCACTCAATGCACAGGATATCGCCGGACCGGAGGATGCACCGGCATTTTCCATCTCAAGGGAGGATGCTGCATTATTGCGGGAACTGCTGGATGGAGAGAAAGAAGCAACCGTATGGTTGAAAGCCGACAGCCGGGTAAAACGTGACTGCACGACTTATAACATTTCAGGCTGTATTCCGGGAAAACACCCGGAGCGCATGGTATTGTTATCTGCACACTATGACTCCTATTTCAGTGGATTTCAAGATGATAATACGGCAGTCGCCATGATGTTTGGCATTGCAAAAACGCTGATTGAAAGCGGATTCAAGCCGAACAACACGATCGTGTTCTGTGCGATGGCGGCAGAGGAATGGGGCGTTGTTGATTCCAACTTTGACTGGTCGACCGGAGCTTACGAGCAGATTTTTACCGCACATCCGGAATGGGTCGGAAAAGTGATCGCAGATCTGAATTTTGAGCTGCCGGCGCTGGCGCACGGCACGCGTGCAAGAATCCGCTGCTGTTATGAATACGTACATTATATAAAAGAATATTTAGACGGACTTCCGGAACTGACGAAGGCTTATCCTGACAGGACAGGTGTGACGGCACCAATCGAAACATGGTCAGATGATTTTTCGATGGCAATCGCAGGAATCCCTTCCATGGTCAATGATTTTACCGGCGGAAGTTTCATGGAAACACATTACCATTCCCAGTTTGATAATGATGATTTTTATGATGAGGCGGTTTACCGGCTGCACCATGAGCTGTTCACGCTGCTGATCTTAGCACTGGATGAAACGGCAGTTGTGCCGCTTGATTTTACACCGGTGTTAGAGCGCATACTTGCCGGAGGCAGTGAAATCGCAGCGAAAGTGGAAGAGACACAGGAACAGATTGCTGCAATCGCAAAAGAATTAATCCGGGTAACAGAAGAAGCACAGGAAAAAGCAAAACAGTCTTACGAAGAGACTGAAGCTATCAATACCCACTTCCACGCACTTCTTGCAGAAGGTAACATGGAAGAGGCGGAGCAGCTCTTTGTGGAAAACAGGGAAAGAGAAAAACAACTGCTTGCAAAATTCAAACAGGAGCAGGATCATTTTGTCCGCATTGACTGGTATGGAGAGGTATTTTTCCCACATGAGATATTGTGGAAAAATATTGGCTTATTGCAGGACGCTATAAACGCTCTGGAACAGTCTGATGTGGATAACGCACTGGAAAAAATTTATCAGGTGGATAACAATGCGTATGCGTTTATGTTTGATGAATATGTCTACCGCCATTTTACGGATTATGTGTTCAACCAGCCGAAGGAGCGTTTAAAATGGGGTTATGGCCGGTTGTTAGAGCATGAGGATCTCTACCATGTGGTGAAATGTCTGCTGAAGAAAAGAAAAGGGGTGGACACGGACTATCGGGAAGAATTGCATTACCTGAAGGAATGTTATCATAAACAGACCAGACGTTTATCTGGTACGTTAAAAGAAATTGCTCAGACAATACAGGAAATGTTTTGACATAGTAAAAGCAATCGCTCGGACAATACAGGAAATGTTTTGATATAGTAAAAGCAATCGCTCGGACAATACAGGAAATGTTCTGACATAATAAAAAGGGGATAAGAAAAATATGAAATCGGACAAATTATACCGGGTACAGCGCGGGGATCTGCCCAAATTAGAACAGCTTTTATACCGCTGCTTTGCGCACGATCCACTCTATGAAACGCTGATCCCGGATGTTGAAGTGAGAAAACGGCTGATGCCGGAATTATTTCAATGTGATATGGATGAATTTTATGAGACATGTGAGATTTTTGCGGACAGCGAAGAATTAAACAGCATTCTTGTTGTGTCGGATGAAGCGGAACATATCAATATGTTTCATTTTTTCCTGACGGAGTCGTGGGCGGCGATCCATACGGACGCTTTCCTGATCAAGGAAGATCCGACACTTGCGACGTTCCACAATTTTATCAAAGGCGGGGATTACCTGAACTCAAGCTGGACCGATCAACTGCATCAGACACAGAGACTTCATATCATTTATCTGGCAGTCGATCCGGATATGCAGCATCATGGGATTGCTGCGAAACTGTTAGATGAAACGATCGCATATGCGCAGGAACACCACATGATGATATCGTTGGAAACACACAATGAAAAAAATATAGATTTTTATAAAAATTTTGGATTTCAGGTGTATGGAATCGTGGAGAAGAATTTCCCGCTGAAACAATACTGCCTGATCCGTGAATACCAGTAGAAAAATGACGGGACACCGCAGAAAGAGTGTTCCGTCATTTCTTTTTTATTATTTGGACTAATGAAAAAAATGATTCGTCCGATATAAACACTAGAAAGCGAATTTCAAGGAAGAAAGGAGATGCCATTATGCGAGTAGAAGCTTATAATCAGGTGGCACAACTTTACAATAGAGAGAAAATGCAGAAAGTGCAGAGCACAAAGCAGATGAGCACCGGACGCGACGAAGTACAGATCTCTTCTATGGGACGTGATTACCAGATCGCAAAGCAGGCAGTGGCAGATGCTTCGGATATCAGGGAAGATAGAGTCGCACAGCTTAAGGAAAGGTTGGACTCTGGTAATTATAACGTGGATATGAATGATTTCGCGAATAAGTTATTAGAAAAGTACAATGCTTTAGTAAAGTAAAAGTGAGGATAAATCTGTGGCTAGTTTAATGGAAGAGCTTTTGGATGTGCTGGGTAAAGAGGAGAAGCAGTATCAGGAACTGATCACACTTGCGACTGAAAAAACAGACGCAGTGGTGCAGGGCAATATCGAACATCTTACGGATGTTACGACGAGAGAGCAGGATGCTGCGAGCGTGCTTCTTAATCTTTCCAATAAAAGAAACCGTGTCCTGACGGATATGGCGACTGTCCTTGGTCAGAGTCCGGAAGAGATGACGATCACAAAGATGATCGGATATCTTAACAGGCAGCCAAAAGAACAGGAAGCCCTTACCAGACAGCGTGACAGGCTGCTTGAGGCCGGTGCTAAGATGCAGCAGCTAAACAGACAGAATGAGGCACTTTTAAAACAGGCATTGGAGATGGTGGAATTTGACCTTACCTTGCTGAGAAGCACGCGACAGGCACCTGAAACTGCCAACTATGATAAAAACGCTTACAATACGGGCGATATCTTAGGAAGCAGCGGATTCGATGCAAAGCAGTAATTCATAATAATAGAATGTCCGGAATGCGTGCATTCTATTTTTTAAGCAGGGAGGAACACTACCATGGCAAATGGTTTTGGAAGTATGTTTATCGGCGTAGCCGGTTTACAGAGCAGTCAGAATGCGCTTAACGTAACATCAAACAACCTGGCGAACTTAGACACAACAGGATATGTGCGTCAGAGCGTTTTGTTTGCAGACCGTGACTATGTCACATTTAATACAACAGCAGCAATCAGTAATCAGCAATCCGGTCTTGGTGTAACGATCGGAGATGTTGTTCATTCAAGAGATGTATTCTTAGATCGGTTATATCGTACCCAGACGAGCCGGCAGTCTTTTTATTCTGCAACCAGTGAGGCACTGAATGAGGTTTCTAACTACTATCAGGAGTTGGAAGGTCAGGCATTTCAGGATTCACTGCAGGATTTCTGGGAGTCATTTCAGGAACTCTACAAATACCCGGAGGACAGTGTATATCAGAATCTCGTAATTCAGAAAGCACAGCTTTTTACAAGCAGATCAAGTGCTGTGTATTCTGGATTTAAGAGTTATCAGTATAACATCAATACACAGATCAGAGATGACATTGATCAGATTAATGAGTTAGGTAAGACGATCAGTGAACTGAACCTTTATATACAGAAAACGGAAGCCGGAAATGTTGAGACTGCAATGACAATGCGTGATGCAAGAGATCAGGCATTGGATGAATTATCCAATCTCGTGGATATTTCTTATACGGAAGATGTGAATGGCGTTGTCAGAGTAAGTATAGAAGGTAATGAATTTGTCAATGAGAACGGCTATTATAAGGTTGAGACACAGACTGATAAGATCACCGGATTTGTAACACCATACTGGTCACATCTTTCGGATACGGATAAAGGTGAGTATACGTATTTATTTGATTTTAACCGTGACATTTCCATGGAAAATAAAAATGACATGGGAGAACTGAAAGCACTTGTACTCGCAAGAGGTGATAAAGTAGCTAATTATACGGATATTGAGGGACTTGATGCCAAGACATATAATGATACAACAGGTATGTCAGTCATGCTTCGTGCAGAGGCACAGATGGATCAACTGTTCCATACGATCGCAACATCCATTAATGATATTTTATGTCCGAATACAGAAGCATCGAATTATATTAACAGCCTTACCGGTAACAATATGGTTACAATGACGGATGCAGATGGTAATTCTTATACAGTCGGAGCTAATACCAAAATTTTAGATATGGACAACTGTGCGACCGGTGCAGATGGAAAACTTCCACCGCAGGAGTTATTTACCAGACTTGGAACGGAGCGTTATACAGAGGTTACATATACGGATCCGAATTCTGGAGACACAAAAACATATTATCTGTATAACGAGGAAGATCCGACGGATACCACAAAACAGTACACAATGATCAGCACAAGCATCAATGATGCACTTGTAACAGATGAGACACGTTTCCCACATTTACAACAGAATGGAGATGTGGATCAGTCGCTGGTAACAGCGCTTGCCGGTATATGGGACAAAGAATGCCTGACAGTCAGCCCGAATGATGGCAAAATGTACAGCTTTAAAGAGTATTATGCCGCAATGATGGGAGAAACTGCTACATATGGAAATGTTTATCAATCTGCCGCTACAGATCTTTCCCAGACAGTACAGTCTGTAGATAATCAGCGTCAGCAGGTGATCGGGGTTTCCTCCGATGAAGAATTGACATATATGATCAAATACCAGAACGCATATAATGCGTCCAGCCGTTTCATTAACGTGATCAATGAAATGATCGAACATCTTATTACACAGCTCGGATAGTTATATTTACGAAAAATAAAGGGGTACGAATATGCCATCAACATTTTTTGGATTGACGATTGCGTCATCAGGATTAAATGCATATCAGGTTGCATTAAACACGACCGCAAATAATATTTCAAATGTACAGACAGAAGGCTACAGTAAACAGCAGGCAAACCGTGTGGCATCGGATGCAATCCGTGTATATGCGAAATACGGCAGTATGGGAACTGGTGTTACGACCGAGTCTGTCAAACAACTCCGCAATCAGTATTACGATACAAAATACTGGTATAACCAATCTTCCGTTGGGCTATATGAGACAAAACTCAATTATCTGAAACAGATTGAAAATTATTTTATTGATGATGATTCAGCAAAGGGATTCTCAACGATCTTAAACACTATGTTTAATGATCTTGATACATTAAAAGGTGATGCAGGAAATACCAGTGCACGTCAGCAGTTTATCGGCAGTGCACAGAATCTTGCAACCTTTTTCAACAGTACAGCACAGGGTTTAAGTGATATTCAGAATAATGCAAATGAAGAGATTAAATCTACAGTGCAGAATATCAATTCAATTGCAGAGAAAATTGCCAGTTTAAATAAACAGATCAATGTTATCGAACTTCAAGGTGGATATGCAAATGAACTTCGGGATCAGAGAGCATTGTTGATTGATGAATTATCAACGATCGTGCCAACAGAAGTGGAAGAACTTCCGGTAAAGAATTCCAACGATCCTGAACTTCCGACCGGAGCTAATTATTTTACAGTAAAAATAGGTGGACAACTTCTTGTCGATACTTATGAATGCGAAAAATTAAAATGTGAAACCAGAGAAAATAAGGTAAACCAGTCTGACATGGATGGTCTGTACGATATCAAATGGGAAAAGACAGGAAATACATTCAAAGCAGGTGCAAGTTCCATGTCGGGAAGCTTAAAAGCGCTGTTTGATATTCGTGACGGTAATAATGGTGAAAATTTCAGAGGTGTGGCAAACGTAATTGACAGTACACATGTTAAGATAACAAATCCATCTATTTCATCCATTGAGGCTGTTACAATGCCGGAGACGGGAGTGCTTACAATCTATGGAAAAGATTATAGCTATAAAGATTTTTCTTTTGAGACAGATGCAGATGGCAAAATTACATCCTACACATTTGAACTGAAGGATGCATTGAGTACACAGGACAGACTTAAGGTGGATGGTATGCAGGCATCGATTGGAAGTTCAGTGGATACAATGGGTGTTCCGTATTATATGTCCCAGATGAACCAGTTTTTGCGTTCGTTCTGTTCTTTGTTTAATGATACCATCAATGGTGGAAAGACTGTAGATGGCAAGACACTTACCGGACAGGATCTGAATGGGGATGCGACAGACTATTATTCTTTCTTTACCGGAGCAGATCAGGTGACAACTGAGGAATATGTATTCGGAGCAAGTAATAAAAATAATGGAAAAACAGTAGGATGTGGCGACAGTTCTTATTACAAGCTGACAGCTGCCAATATCTGTGTATCTTCAATCTGTGTCAAGGATCCTTCCAAACTGGCGGCACAGTATAAGATAAACACAGAAGATGGTGTGGATAAGTATAATCTGGCAGAAGATCTGGCAAAATTAAAGAGTGATACTGTTTTATTCCGTTCTGGAAGCGCATCCAGCTTTTTAAAATGCATGATTTCTGATATTTCTATTGATACCCAGAAATCTACCATTTTCAGTAATAATTATGAAAATATCCAGTCCATGCTTGAAACACAGAGAATGTCCGTATCCGGTGTGGATGAGGATGAAGAAGCACTTGACCTTGTAAAATTCCAGAATGCTTACAATCTGTCGTCAAAGATGATTTCTGTCATGGCAGAAGTATACGACAAACTGATCGAGGAGACCGGAGTATAAACAGGGGTATAACAGGAGGAAGAAGCGATGCGTATTACAAATAATATTATATTGCATAATACATCCAGCAATATTAATGGAAATAAGATCAATGTAGATACTCTCAATAACCAGATGACAACGCAGAAAAAAATACAGCGCCCGTCGGATGATCCGGTGGTTGCGATCCGTGCACTCCGCCTGCGCAGTACATTGAGCGAAATTGACCAGTACTATGAGAAAAATATTCCAGATGCAGAGTCCTGGCTGGATGTGACAGAGACTGCCATGACTAATATGCAGGATCTGATCAAGACAATCCGTACACAGTGTGAATACGGTGCACAGGATTCACTGACAACTGAAAACAGAAAAACAATCCTGACACAGTTAGAGCAACTACGCAGCAAGGTTTATTCAGAAGGAAATGCTGATTATGCGGGTAGAACCGTATTTACCGGTTATCGTACCAACAAGAAATTGACATTTATGCAGGATGAGTCATCTACGAAATATGAGATCACACAGAGATTATCTTATTCGGATCTGCAGGAACACAGATATTATGGAAATAATCTAGAAGTTCCAAAAAGCCAGGGTGAAATACAAAATAACACAATTGCATCGCCGACAAAAGCTACCTATGACAGAATCAGACTTGGCTATGATAGTATTGACAGTATAGATATCACAGATACGGCTGGAAATACGACAAAGACATCTGCAAATGGAAGTACAGTAGCGGTCAGTTATAATTATAAAGATACAAATGGTGCACAACAGACAGGAACCATGAACGTGACGGTTTACGATTCTTATGATAAATGGCTTGCAGCATCACAGAACACACCAAATTCTTATGATATCACACCTGGAGAGGCAGTACTGATCCGTGATACAGGAGAACTGATTTTCAGTGATACAGCTTCGGTAACATTATCAACGAATCAGGCATCCTTAGACCTATCCTATACCAAAACAGGGTTTGACAATGGGGAACTGCGTCCGGAATATTATTATAACTGTACTAATATCACAGATCCGAATAATACGTTAAAATATGAAAAATATGATAAAGATGGCAATCAGATTTATCAGGATATCGATTATGTGGTTGCTGCCAATCAGACTTTAAATGTAAATACAGAGGCATCCAATGTGTTTGACCAGTCATTAGGCAGGGATGTGGATGAACTGATCGATGCTGTACAGCGTTCGTTAGATGCAGATCAGAAAGTGTCTGATCTTGAAACGATGAAGAAAATGGACCAGTATTCATCGGATGATGATCAGGCGAAATTAGAAGAGTGGATCGCTGCTGCTAAAAAAGAACGTGATTATGCAGATGATAATATGCAAAAACTCTATAACAGTTACATTGGAAACTGCGATACCTATCTGAAAAAAGTAAATCTGGCACTCACAGATGTTGGTACAAGGGGACAGAGCCTGGAACTGACCAAAAACCGTATGGCAAACCAACAGGAGACATTTGAAGAGTTAAAATCCAAAAATGAAGACCGTGAGTTGTCTGATATTATTATTGATTATACGGCAGCATACACTGCCTATCAGTCATCACTGCAGGCTGCTTCAAAGATCAATCAAACAACACTGCTCAGTTATCTGTAAATTGAAGTGGAATACAAATGTGCAGAAAGCAGATTTTAGAGGCTGTCTGTACCAGGAGGAAAGGGAATGAAAGCAAACACAAGGCTTTTTGGGAAAATAGATATTGATGAAGAAAAGATCATTACACTGGAAAACGGTATGATCGGATTCCCTGATTTAAAGAAGTTTACCTTAATCTATGATAAAGAAAAGAAGCGGACAGCATCTTCGATCATGTGGCTTCAGTCTATGGATGAACCACAGGTAGCATTTCCGGTCATGCATCCGAATGAGCTGAAACCGGATTATGCACCGACAGTAAGTGACGATATGTTAGCTCCGCTTGGAGAACTGAATCAGGAAAATACCTACATTCTTGTGACACTCACGGCAGCGGCAGACAAGAAAGATACGACGGTGAATTTAAAGGCTCCGGTGATCATTAATACCGATACCAGAAAGGGCAGTCAGATCATTGTCGAGGATGACTATCCGATTAAGTTTAATGTATATGAAGCCGTAAAAGGCAGAAAGAAAGCAGAGGAATAAAAATGCTGGCATTAACACGAAAAAAAGGTGAGTCTTTGGTGGTAAATAATAATATCGAGATTACAGTCCTCGAAATCCGCGGAGATCAGGTAAAGATCGGCATATCGGCACCGAAGGATGTACCGATATACCGCAAGGAAGTATATCTTCAGATTCAGGAAGAAAATAAGGCTGCACTCAATATAGATACGATTGCGGCATTGAATGATTTGTTGTAGACATAAGATGTGATACCGGAGCATGGAATTTTGCAGTACAAAAAACAGGCTCCGGTATTAATTTTATACAGAAAGAAACCGATATAGGATGTAGAAAACAGGGTATATGGTTTATCCGATGCCCAATTTACAGGAAACACAGGGAAGTGTAAGCCTGGCATACAATGTCAGGAATTCCATAGAAACGGAGGTCAGAAATCATGGGAGTTCAACGGTTACAGGAGGCAGCAGCATCCTATGGCAAGACGATGGAAACAGGAACCAAAAGTGTTGCCGGTGCGGCTGAGAGCAGCGCTTCACAGGGGGGGGAGAATATTACCACTCCATGGGTGACAGAAGTCAAAGGCGACATGGACACGAATGTGGAAACAGATGCTAAGACAGATACAGACAAAGATGGCACAGATGAACAGTTTGCCGGTGCTGCGAATAATTCACAGATCAAAAAAGCTGTGGAGGAGATCAATAAAAAGGCACACAATTCAGAGGCAATTTTCGGTATCCACGATAAGACCAACCGTGTCACGATCAAGATCATAGACAAAGACACCAAAAAGGTATTGAAAGAATATCCGCCAGAGAAAACCCTTGATATGATCGCAAAGGTATGGGAAGTTGCAGGGCTTCTTGTAGACGAGAAACTGTAAATATATCAAATTCGATGATAAGATTCATCAGACAGGAGTGATTATATGCCAATCAGAATTACCGGATTAACATCAGGTCTTGATACCGAGGCGATTATTTCGGCACTGGTATCTTCATACAACTATAAGACCAACAAGTATAAAAAAGCGCAGACTAAGCTGTCTTGGAAGCAGGATGCTTGGAAGTCTCTGAATACAAAGATTTACAGCTTTTACAGCAGCGTCGGAAATTTAAAACTTTCTTCGGCTTATAACTTAAAATCAACAACAGTTTCCGATTCGACCAAAGCAACTATCACAGCGAGCAGCAGTGCACCGACCGGTACACAGAAACTTAATATTTTAAGTGTGGCACAGGCAGGCTACCTGACAGGCGGACAGCTTTCCAGCAGCACTACAACTTCCACGACAATGGCGGAGTTAGGATATACCGGCGGGGATGCGAAGATCAACCTGACCAAAGGTGATGGCACGACAAAAGAGATCACTGTGACACAGGGAACAACGGTAGGAAGTTTTATCGCATCATTAAAGGATGCAGGCGTCAGTGCAAACTATGATGAGACAAACCACCGTATTTTCATCAGCTCCAAAGAAACCGGAAAAGACAGTGATTTTACACTGACCGGAGCAAATTCAGACGGTGCAAGGGCACTGTACCAGCTTGGTCTGAATGTGGATTCCACAGCAACCAGTAATACTTATGCGACTTATACGAAATATGCCGGTGCAAATGACAGTACAGGAAAAAGTACAGAGGAACTTGTAAAAGCGGCAATTGCGGAGTACCAGTCTGCCAAGACATCCTATGATAAAATGTCTGCACAGAATGCCAATATGACCTCTGCCTATGGATATGCTTCTGCATATGCTGCCATGAAGGATGCATTAGCAGACAGTGGTTTGACAGATTCTGCCGATCAGGAAAAATTAAGAACCCTGCTTGGCATGAGTGCGACACAGAGAGTCAACTCTGTCATGGATGCAGACGGAAGTGTCTATACCAGGAAGACGACAAACGATGACGGAAGTGTTGTCTATGAGAATAACGGCAAATACATACTAGGCGTTACCACGGCAACCGGTGACGATAATAATACCTATACAAAGGATGCCACAGGTAACTATGTAGATGGTAAAGGAAATGTCTACAAGGCAAATGGCAAAAAAGATGCAGACGGCAACGCATACTATGTTTACAAAGACAATGATGGTAACGAGACTACCGTTGCCATGAAAGACGAAAAGACTACATATTATGCGGCAACAGCATCGGAAGAGGGAACCGGGAAATATAAATATGAGGATTCCAACGGTGTTGTCTATACACCGAATGATACCGGAACTTATGCCGGATCAGATGGAAAGACCTACAGCTTTGATGCGTCAACATCTACCTTCACACAGGTAGACAGCAAAGGCAATGTTGTCAGCGGCGGAAAGACAGCGACGGTTGCCGATACACAGAAGTCTGAAATCACAAAGACTGTATATACCAAAGGCGTGGCAGTATCAGATGCAAAACGTTCTGCGGATGTGCTGACAAGCTTAAAAGAGGATGCAAATTATAAACTTACAGATGAGGAGGCATCCACACTTGCATCGAATATTCAAAAAGTAAATGTGTATGAAAGTGCGGATGATAAACTTGGTGATGATTCAGATCCATATTCCAGAAAGAATATTATAAGTTCTATTCAACAGGCATATGCGGCTGGAGTGAAGGATAACACCAGTGCTGATAAGATTGCAGCGATTACGAATACCTATGCAGAAGTGATTAATACGAACCAGACAAATATGGAAACAGCACAGACAACCATGAATGATAATTCTGTGCTTGCAGATCTGGCAGCTATGGATACCTCTACAGCTGAAGGACAGGCTACTTATGATACAGCATTGAAAAAGTTTATCCAGAAAGTTGATGATATCAATGCACTTGCATCAGATCCGACTATCAAGACTAACTCCGATGCTAAAAAGATCGATGGAAGTGATTCAAAGATTCAGTTAAATGGCATTACATATACAAGTTCACTTAATACCTATTCCATCAATGGCCTTTCCATTACAGCATTGCAGGCAACCGGTGCGGGTGATACGAATGCGATTACAGTCACAACTGCAACCGATACACAGGGTGTATATGATAAGGTAAAGAGCTTCCTGACACAGTACAATGCATTGATCAATGAGATCACATCTTTGTACAATGCAGACACAGCAAAAGGATATGAGCCGCTTACCGATGATGAAAAGAGTGCCATGTCCGATTCGGAAGTTGAAAAATGGGAGGAAAAGATCAAATCCTCCCTGCTTCGCCGTGATGACAGTTTAGAGAGCGTCATGAATGCTATGACCAATGCCATGAGCCAGCCGGTTACAGTCAATGGAAAGAACTATTATCTCTCATCCTTTGGAATCAAGACACTCGGTTATCTAAATGCACCGGCGAACCAGCAGTATGCATATCACATTGATGGCGATGAAGAGGATACCGCTTCTTCCGGTAATGCAGATAAGCTGATGGCAATGATCAACTCTGATCCGGATACTGTTGTATCTTTCATGCAGCAGCTTGCAACGAATGTTTATGATGCGATCGGCAAAAAGATGCAGACTTCATCCTTAAGCAGTGTCTACAAAGTATATAATGATAAAGAGATGGCATCCGAGTACAGCGACTACACCACCACGATTAAAAAATGGCAGCAGAAACTTGAGGATCAGGAGGATGCATACTATAAGAAATTCTCCGCAATGGAGACAGCATTATCCAAGCTGCAGAGTCAGACGTCATCTCTGACAAGTCTGTTTGGAGGTTGATCGTAGTATTATAGTTTATTTAAAATGTATCTTCGATGCATGGACTATGACTTGACATAATATAGTTTTGATGCACAGCTTGATAGTAGGTGTCAGGCTTGTGAATAAACAGTAACGAAAAGATTCAGAAAATATCTGTCTTGTTTTACAAGGCAGATATTTTCTGATATTATATGATAGTATGATGTTGAAACACAAAAGATGATATGTAATCTTAACATCATCCGAAAAAATAAAAATCCGATAATGCGACATATGGAGGAAAAAATTATGCTGGCAAACAAAGGTTATGCAGCGTATGCGAACAACAAAGTTATGACTGCTTCACCGGCAGAACTGACATTAATGCTTTATGAGGGTGCAATCAAATTTTCTAATATTGCGATTGAAGCGATAGAAGAGAAAGATATTATGAAAGCACATAAAAATATCATGAAGGTGCAGCATATCATACAGGAGTTTCAGTCGACGCTGAACCACAAATATCCGGTGGCAAAGGATTTTGACGAGGTATACAGTTATCTGATGATCCGTCTGCAGGAAGCAAATATCAAAAAAGACAAAGAGATCATGGAGGAAGTATTAAAACACCTTCGTACCATGCGTGATACCTGGAAACAGGTCATGAAGACAGCACATACACAGCAGTAATGTCAGTAAAAACTGTGCTTATAAAAACAGTACAGGAATGGAGATTTGAATGGAAAAGAATCAGTATATTCCGATTATGATACAGAGCCTGAAAAAGAAAAGCGAGATATTAGATGCGATTATGGAGCTGAATCTTCGTCAGAGCGAAGAATTAGAAAACCCGGCATTAGACCCGGATGACTTTGATAAGACGGTAGAAGCAAAGGATGAACAGATCAGACAGTTAGAGCTTTTAGACGAAGGCTTTCAGGAGCTTTATGACCGGGTGAAGGAGGAACTGACCGCACACAAAGATATTTACAGGAAAGAAATCGCCCAGATGCAGGAATACATCCGGAAACTGACCAGCAAGAGTGCAACCATCCAGGTGCAGGAAGCACGCAATAAGGAACTGATGACAAAGAAATTTGCAGCAGTGCACAATCAGGTTCGGGAAGTCCGTAAGAGCCAGAAAGTAGTGAATCAATATTATAAAAATATGATGAAGGCGAACTATAATGAGCCTGTTTTTACGGATAAAAAAAAATAAGTTAATGATAGAAAGTTTAATGATAGAAAAAAGAAAAAAATTTTTTTTTACTATAAAGTATCGGAGACAATGTCCGATATAAATAATAAGTAAACAAAGTGTTACTTGAAAGCAGACCACACCAGAGCGTACGGCTGGGCAGGAATGCAACACAATAAAAGACGATGCAGCATGGAAGCTGCAGTAAATTCAAGGAGGAAATGAATTATGGTAGTACAGCACAATATGACCGCAGCAAATGCGAACAGAATGTTAGGAGTCACAACAAGCGCACAGGCAAAATCTTCAGAGAAATTATCATCTGGTTATAAGATCAACCGTGCAGCAGATGATGCAGCTGGTTTAACAATTTCTGAGAAGATGAGAAGTCAGGTTCGTGGCTTAAATAAAGCTTCTGATAACGCACAGGACGGTGTTTCCTTAATCCAGGTTGCTGAGGGTGCATTATCTGAGACACATTCTATCTTACAGCGTATGAATGAGTTATCAACACAGGCAGCAAACGATACCAATACATCTTCTGATAGAAATGCTATCCAGGCAGAGATTGATCAGTTAACATCTGAGATTAACAGAATCTCTTCTACAACAGCATTCAATACACAGAATCTGATCGATGGTACATTTACTGGAAAGAGCCTTCAGGTTGGTTCTCTTGCTGGACAGGCAATCACAATCAGTATTGATGCGATGAGCTCAGGAAATCTTGGTATTAATGGCTTAAAGATGAGTACATTTACATCAGCTGGTAGCGCAATGACAAAAGTACAGGCAGCTATTTCTAAAGTTTCTTCACAGCGTTCATACTTAGGTGCATTACAGAACCGTTTAGAGCATACTATTTCTAACTTGGATAACATTTCTGAGAATACATCTTCTGCTGAGTCTCGTATCCGTGATACAGATATGGCTGAAGAGATGGTTACATATAGCAAGAACAACATTCTTGCTCAGGCAGGACAGTCTATGCTTGCTCAGGCTAACCAGTCTACTCAGGGTGTATTATCTCTGTTACAGTAATCTGAACTACAAAAAACCGGCAGGTATCTGCCGGTTTTTTTTTGAAAACATAATGGAAAAGTGAGACAATAATGAAGGAAAATGATGTAATAAACAAAATACAGGAAACGGCAGAACTACTGTATCAGAATCATGAACAGGAAGGAATTGCTGCAGTAGCGGAGTTGTTAGTATTATTCCAGAGTATGCTGCAAAATCTGACACAGGAGCAAACAGACAGTTGTGGAAAGTTTGCATTATTGATGTTAAAAGAATTAGTTGAAGCGTATCAACATCAAGATGTGTTAGGAATGGCAGATTGTCTGATGGAAAAATCAGTGATTTTTGTGCAGTTTGTTTATCAGGAAAAATATTAAGGGAGAATATAGCGGTAGATGGAATTGATTGAAAAAAATATGGCTTTTTTAGGGGAAAAATATCCTGATGTAGCAAAAAAAATAAAAGAAATTCAAATGGAAAATAAAAGTGATGACATTGGGATTGCAGAGACATCGCAGGGACAGAAAGTTTTATATAAAATGCATCAGGGAAGAAAGTGGTTTTTAAACAGCCGTCTGGATCCACAGGCAGCAGCAGAGATATATTCCAGACGCTACGATATCCGGTTATATGGTGTGTATTTTATTTTTGGATTTTCAGATGGAAGATGTGTTCGAGAGCTATTGAAAAAAAGTGATGATACAAATTTATTAATTATTTGTGAACCGGATTTGAAACAATTTGCGTTAGCATGCCATAATTTTGATTTGACAGAGCTTATGAAAGATGAAAGATTATTAATATATTTTCCAGAGGTACAAAAAAATATAGATTTTATATTACAGCAGCTCGTGGAATATACAAGAATAAAGTTACTTGAATTTTGCATTTTACCGGGATATGATATCATTTATCATATGGAATGTGAGAAATTTATGGATAATGTATTGGAACGCATGCAGTATGCTACTGTAAATAAAGCAACGCATGAGACGTTTAACCGTTCAATATCGCAACATCGGCTGTATCATATGAAGAATATGCTACGATATTCCAATATCGAACAATTGAAAGAAAAATTGAGTGTTTATGATTTGACGGATATACCAGTAATTATAGTGTCTGCTGGACCATCTTTGGATAAAAATATACATTTTCTGAAAAAATCGCAGGGAAAGGCAGTAATTATTGCAGTGGATGCTTCTGTGCGTACTGTTCTGCAGGCAGGAGTGTGTCCGGATATGCTTTGTAGTGTTGATCCCCGGTCTCCTGAAAGGTTTTTTACAGATCTTGATTTAAGCGATATTTATTGGTTTTGTAATCAATCATCAAATCCGATATTAATAGAGAAGTATGCCAGACATATATTTTATTATGGTGATTATGGAAAAATGTGGGAAGATAGTTTAAAAGATGCATTAGGCTATTGGCTGCCAGGCATAAATTCCGGTGGTTCTGTATCAACAGAGGCATATATGTTGGCTTTATATCTTGGTTTCCGAAAAATTGTATTGATTGGTCAGGATTTAGCTTTTACAGGGGGCATTTCACATACGAAAGGTGCAAGAGTTGAATCAAATGAGAAATATATAAAAAAGAGACATATTGTGGAAGTAGAGGGAATTGACGGAACAATATTACAAACGGATTTCCAAATGTGGTTTTATAAGCAATGGTTTGAAAAGGCAATTCGTATGAATAAAGATGTTGTCAGGGTAATTGATGCAACGGAAGGCGGGGCTAAAATAGAGGGAACGGAGATTAGTACGTTGGAAGAAGTGATTGCCACAGAATGTATACAGAACTTCGATATGCATCAAATAGAAGAACATATTCCCACAATGTTTTCAGAAGAACAGAAAAAAAAATTAGAAAAAAAACTACAGGAAATGAGAAAAGGTACGGTTACATTTTTGAAAGATGTGGAGAAGGTGATTGAGGAGCAGGAAAAAGTTTTATTAGAAACAGAGAGGGATAATGGAAAGTCGGTTCAAATTATAGAGCAGCTTCGTAAATTAACAGAATTAAATAAAGTGTTACAAGATAGTCCTGTATTGGAATATATTTCTGGATATGCATATACTGAGGAGTATGAAATAGGAGATACTATTTATGCAGAGGAAAATCTTACACCAGAACAACTAATTGAAAAAAGCCTTGCTTTACTGAAAGGTTATCAGAAGGGAGCAAAGCTTTTTTTAGAGGACTTTGATGAAATTATTATGAAAGATGAGTAATGTTACAGTGTGTTTAAAATGTTATGAACGCGGTGCTCAAAAGTATGGGCATCGCGCATTTTTTCTGTGCAGTTGATAGTGATTTGTTTCCGTTCTGTTTCGTGAGACAGATAGTAGGAGATTTTAGACAAAAAGTCATCGGCACTTTCATAATAAACAAAGTCTTCGCCAGGTACAAAATAATCTAGAAAGTCATTTTGAAAATTAGAAAGTAGAAAACCACCGCTTCCCATAATATCCATGCAGCGCAGTGGAATACCGGTCTGGATGCTTTTTAAGGTAATATTTACATTGATGCGGCTGTTTTGAAATATGAGCGGCATAGTACTATAGTAATCAACAGGACCGATATATTCTGCTTTTGGAATTTCTTTTGCAGGATGGTGCGTGTATAGTTTTAAGTGAAATTTTTCGGAGACTGCTTTTAAGAGAGCAAGTCTTTCATTGCTGGTGATCTTACGGCAGAGAAAATAATTTGCGTATACATAGGCAGCACTTTCTGTTCCATCTGCCATTGGTCTATATGGAATACATTTTTGAAGGTCATCTAATATCTGCGGTGTCAGCAGCTCTTCGAGAAATGAATAACCATAAACCTGCTGCTGCGCCGCCATAATGGAGTCTAAATATCCTCTGGTATAGTCGGAGATATTATCTAATCTGTCATAAAAATTGTGATCTTCATTATAAAGAGAGCCAACGAAAGAGACATCAGCGGATATTTTCTTTTTCACAGTCTCTGGGCAGACAAGTGATGTCAGCCGCTTTACATTTGCAGCAAGAGGTAAATAGTATACTGTTGATATGCCAGCGTTGCGAAATGTCAGATAAGTTGCTTTGTCAAATAAAAAGACATAATTACAGGGATTGATCAGGGTACAGGAATACAAAGCAACAAGCGGACTGTCATACACATAAGAAACGTATTTCAGGTTCTTTTTCTGACAGCAGCGCGACAAGATTGGATAATAATTAAAAGAAAATACAAAATCATAGTCATTGCTTTCAACGGCTTTAAAAAAAGCTGTTTCAAAATTGGCACTTTGTCTTTCGTGGTAATCGTCATGCATAAATAAATCACAGGTAAGATAGCATGCACGGAATGCGTCTAACATATCTTCCTTGGCAAATGCAGGGGAGTCAAGAAATAATATCTTCATGAATTTCCTTCTTTCAGTCCGTAGGCGAGCGAAAGCATTTCAAGCAGACGCTCCGGGTAATTATAGTATTTTTTTACAGTTTCAAGGCCATTTCGTGCGATCTGGGCACGTTCTTCTTCATGGGACAGATAGTGGGCTGTCTTTTCTACCAGTTCTTCCTCGCAGGTATAGCAGTCTAAGTCAGAGCCGATGGTAAAATAATCAGCCAGTTCAGCCTGATAATTGGTCAGACAGAAGCCGCCGCATCCTAAAATGTCAAAAATGCGGAGCGGAAGACCGGTACGGATAGATTTTGAAGTAATGTTCAGATTGATCTTGCTGTAGTGAAAGATCAGGGGCATTTCGGTTAATGTTTTGGCAAGTCCATTATTATGTACAGGGAGACCTCTGGTATCGCTACCGGTATATAAATCCACAGAAAAATGGGAGCCGAGGACATTCATGGCAGACACCCGTTCACGTGCGGAGATTTCTGCACCTAAGTAGAGCTGTGCGAAAGCTGCACGGTCGGTACAGAAGGAATTTTCCGGAGCAGTATAAAATCCTGGAAAATTCTTTTTAAAATCTTCAATAACAGAGTCGGGCAGGACTTCTTCAACGAAGTAATAGCCATAAATTTTTTGCTGGGCAGACATCAGCCCGTCTAAGTATCCGGTCAGATAATCAGGCGCATTTTTCAGACGCCGGTAAGAGCTTTTTTCAGTGTAAAGTGAACCGACAAAAGATACATCACAGGAATAGCGCCGGATATCTTTTGGCGTGGCTTTTGAAATGACAGATTCCCAGCGTGCCGGACTACTGGCAAGCGGAAAATGGAAGATGCAGTCCGGATTTTTGCTGTGAAATTCATCATATTGGGCTTTGTCAAACATGAAAATACGGTTCCATGGATTGCGGACGGAATTAGAGTAAAGCTCCATCACAGGACAATCAACTGTCCAGCAGATATACCGGATCTGAAAAATGTTGCATACTTCTGATATAAAAGGATAAAAGTTGATGCTGAAAACAAAATCATAGGTATGTGCAAAAAGTTCTTTTTTTAATAATTGAATTCCGTCTGCTGGTGAAAAATCTTTATTATAGATTTCTTCTGTAATCTCAGTTACAGTATTTCCGAGGGTTTGGAAACCCTTGATCACATCAGGTTCGCAGATGCTTCCGTAGCGGTAAATGAGAATGTTCATGTATTTATAACCTTTCCGTTGGTTTGCAAATTCTATAGAGGTATTATATACTATTTAACAAAAGGTTTACAAGAAAAAGGTAAGTTTATGAGAAGAGTGTTAAAGCAGGCGTCAGATGGAATTTCCGGACTGGAGATTTTACTGGACGAAACGATATGTGCGGGACAGATTCTGCTTGACAGGCAGCTTTTAATTGAAGCTGGCGGGATTAATCCATATTTGCAGGCAAAGAGGAAATATGAACTGCTGATCCGTGTAGCATGGGAGAAGCCGGTAGTATTCACAGAAGAACAGCCGGAGCAGGGCAGGGAATATGTCTTGCTTGAGGATGATGAACCGGATGTGTTGCTGAAATATGGGTGGAAAGCAGATTGTTATGTGGCTGGGAGATATAGCCAGAAACTACAGGAACTGGGATTATTAGATGATGTTGTCACGGCGCTTATAACTGAGGCGGCAAGTAATGCAAGAGAGGCAGTTACAATCGCATATCTTGAGCAGATGATAGCAAAGAAAAATAAGTATTGGAAGATCGCAGAGGGAAGTAGTCCGATTTTAATTTATCGTGGAGATGATATCTGTCATAACGTGTTAAATGTATTTGCAGATCAGTTCGGAAATGCTTTGACACAGGCAGGAAGAAAAGTGGTTTACTTTGACTGTAAGGAGAATGAGCTGACAGCATTGACACAGTATATGTATCAACATTTTCAGGCAGTTATCGGTGTGCAGACATATTTGTTTTCTATTAAAATGCAAGATGGGATTCATTATCTGCATGAATATTTTTATGGTCCGAAATATAACTTTGTATTTGATCATCCGGTGTGGATGTTACAGCATATGAAGCAGCACTATGCTGATTTTTATATTTTAACGCACGATATGAATTATGTGGCATTTACAGAGCGCTATCTGAAGCAGAAAGCACTACTTTTTCCACCGGCGGGAATGACAAGTCAGGGGCAGACACAAGAACGCATCTACGATCTGACATTTATCGGCACGTATGGGAATTACTGGAATGAGGTACTGCTCATACATCAGAAGGAAAGAAATAAGCGTTTTCTGGCAAATGATTTTTTGCTTACCATGCGTAAAAATCCGACATATACTGCGGAACTTGCATTAGAAGCAGTATTAGAAAAACGTGGGATAAAATTGTCGGATGAAGAGTTTTTAAATCTGCTCTATGAATTGCGCCGTGTCATTTATTGTGTCATGCATTATTACAGAGATCGTGTGCTGAGGGAAATCTTAGAGAATGGAATACGTGTGGATGTATTTGGAGATAGCTGGGAAAATTGTCCATTAAACCAGTATCCGGGTCTGATATGTCATCCGAATGTAACGGTAGGAGAAAGTCTTGATATATGGAAGCAGTCGAAGCTTTCCTTAAACATTATGTCATGGCATAAGGGTGGATTTACAGAGCGTATGGCAAATATTATGCTGGCAGGAGCAGTTTTGGTAACAGATGATACAACTTATTTAAAGGGAAAATATACGCAGAAAGAACTCGTCTCTTTTTCCCTTGCAGAACGACAAAAGCTTCCGGACAGGATAAGGGAGCTGTTGCAAAATGATGCACTGCGTTGTGAAATTGCACAGAATGGGAAAGCAAAAACAAGCAAAGAACATACCTGGAAGAAACGTGCTGAGCAGTTTATGAGTATCTTAAAGGAAAGGCAGATCGATGAAAAAGATAAGTGTGATAGTTCCGTGTTATAATGCAGTAAAATGGCTGCCGAAGTGTTTTTTGACGCTGGCAGGTCAGACAATCGGAATGGCAGAGCTGGAATTAATTTTTGTGGATGATGCCTCGACAGATGATGGAGCAACCTGGAGTATGCTGCAGGAATTTGAGAAGGCATATCCCAAAGACATTATGGTGATTCATTTAGAGGAAAATATGCGGCAGGGCGGAGCAAGGAATGTAGCACTTTCCTATGCGACAGGAGAATATGTTGCGTTTGTAGATGCCGATGATTTTGTTTCAGAGGATTTCCTCGGAAAGGTGTATCGCAAGGCGAAAGAAACAGATGCAGATATTGTTCAGTTTGAGTATTCGTATTATACAGATAGGCTGGGAGCTGTGTCTGCAAACCGCACTGTTTCTGATGAGGTGATTATAATATCATCGGAAGAGGAACGAAAGAAATTTCTTATGAGTGAAAAAATAACTTATGGCTGCTGGAATAAGTTATACCGCAGGGAGCTTCTTGAAAATGCAGGCGTGAAATATGCAGAACATATGATTTATGAAGAACCGTTATTTGTATATCCGCTGTTGTTTTATGGAACCAGATATGTGGTCATGAGCGATAAATTTTATTTTTACCGCCAGAATGAGCATGGCACAATGTATAGTGACATGGAGCAGATGAATACATTGCGCATGCATATGCAGGTACAGCTTGCGGTATGGAATTTTATGAAACAGACTTCATTTTTTCGAAGTTTTTATGAAGAGATTAAATTGTATTTCCTACATACATATTTTTATGAAACCTTATATTTTGCAAGACAGCGCGGATTTTTGATGACAATGGATCTGTATGGGGAGCTGGAAAACACGGTAAAACAGGAAGTCCCTGATTTTGAGAATTCTATATATGAGAAAATGATACCAAAACAAATGCAGTTATACAGATTAGCAAAGCAGGGAATGACAAAAGAATCGCTGGAAGAGTTTATGAGGACACTGTACGACTAATGATTTTGTGGATTTATACCGATAAATAATATATGTAATGTCTGGAGGACAGGAAAGGGAGAATAATCATGGAAGATAACAGAAAAGAACAATTAGAGGCACTGGAAGTTTTAGGAGAATTCAACGAGCGTCTGGTAAAGAACATGAAGATCATTGTAAAGGAATTATCCGGACAGCGTCTGGATGATACAGATAAATTTTTAAAGGCAATCATAGATGCGATCAACTGGGAAATTCAGGTTGTAAATGGTACGATGGAGACATTGAATGAAGGTACAGAGCGTGTGAATAAGGAAAGCTTTAATGCAGCAGTAGCAGCTTTGGGACAGGCAATCAGCAAAAATGAGGATGCTGCAATGGCAGAAGAGTTTCAAAAGATTATTCCTGTATTTGAACAGCTTGGAATAAGCGTGAAAGAAGTACTGGTATAATAAAAATACACAAAACGAAATTGCAGGATGCAATGATAAATGCAGGAGGCACAAAATGTTAAATGGTAAAACAATTCTTGTAACCGGAGGAACCGGTTCTTTTGGTAATGCGTTCACCGAATATGTACTGACGCATTACGATCCGAAGAAAATCATTATCTATTCCAGAGATGAATTTAAACAATTCAATATGGCAAATAAATTTAAAAAATATAAAGATAAACTGCGCTTTTTTATTGGAGATGTCCGTGACAAAGACAGACTTTACCGTGCATTTGACGGGGTAGATTATGTAGTTCATGCAGCGGCATTAAAGCAGGTGCCGGCATGTGAGTATAACCCGATGGAGGCAGTCAAAACCAATATTGACGGAGCAATGAACATTGTGGACGCTGCGCTTGACTGTGGTGTAAAACGTGTTGTTGCACTTTCCACAGATAAGGCAGTAAATCCAATCAATTTATATGGTGGAACTAAGCTGGTATCCGATAAATTATTTATTGCGGCAAATGCATATGCCGGAGCAAAAGATGTATGTTTCTCTATCGTAAGATATGGAAATGTTGCCGGAAGCCGTGGATCTGTCATTCCATTTTTCAGAGAGATTGTTGCAAATGGCGGAAAAGAACTTCCGATTACAGATTACCGTATGTCAAGGTTCTGGATCAGTTTAGATGAAGGTGTGCAGCTTGTGATCAAAGCACTGTCAGAAGCAAAAGGTGGAGAGACTTTCATTTCTAAGATTCCGTCATTTAAGATTACAGATCTGGCACAGGCTATTCTTCCAGGATGTGAGATGCCGGAAGTTGGTATTCGTGAAGGAGAGAAACTTCATGAGGTTATGGTGACGAAAGAAGATTCATTATTTACTTATGAATATGACAAACACTTTATTGTGTATCCACATTTTGACTGGTGGGATGCATCGAAAATACAAGTGGGCGGTAAAAAAGTTGAGCCTGGGTTTGAGTACAGTTCGGGAACAAACACTGAGTGGTTGTCAGTAGAAGAAATAAAAAGACTGTTAAAAAAGTAGACAGATATTAAAGGTGGAATAATATTTATGGAAAAAAAAATTAGCATCGGGAAACGCTGGGTGGGAGAAAATGAGCCTGTATTTATAATCGCAGAAATGTCAGCAAATCATAATATGGATTTTGAGAGAGCAAAAAAGATTATAAAAGGTGTGAAAGATGCTGGTGCGGATGCGGTGAAATTGCAGACATACACGGCAGATACAATTACCATAGATTGTGATAATGATTATTTTCAGATTACACAAGGAACGTTATGGGATGGTACAACATTGTACAAGTTATATCAGAAAGCGTATACTCCATGGGAATGGCAGGCTGATTTAAAGGCATATGCGGAAAGTTTAGGATTGGTTTGTTTTTCATCACCGTTTGATTTTTCTGCTGTGGATTTTCTGGAAAGTATAGATGTTCCTGCATATAAAATAGCGTCATTCGAGATTACAGATATTCCGTTGATAAGAAAAATTGCACGGTTGCAAAAACCAATTCTAATATCTACTGGAATTGCATATTTGAAGGATATCGAGTTGGCATTGCAGGTGTGCAAGGAGGAAGGAAATAATAAAATTATTTTACTTAAATGTACATCGACTTATCCTAGTCCGTATCAAGACATGAATATAGAGACGGTTACGGCATTGAAAAATACGTTTGATTGTATTGTTGGTCTTTCAGACCATTCAATGGGTTACACTGTTCCGATAACAGCAGTTGCAAAAGGTGCTAAAGTAATTGAAAAGCATGTTACACTACATAGAAGTGATGGTGGAGCAGATGCAGGGTTTTCTATGGAAATGGATGAGTTTAAGGAGATGTGTAAACAAATCCGAATTGCGGAAGCTGCATTAGGAAGAGTAAGCTTTGATTTAACAGATGCACAGAAAAAGGAACGGGAACATTCAAGATCATTATTTGTGGTGTGTGATATAAAAAAAGGGGAAAGATTTTCACCTGAAAATGTACGTTCTATTCGACCAGGATTTGGAATGCATACGAAATATTGGGATGAAGTTATTGGGAAAAAAGCAAGATGCGATATAAAAAAGGGAACACCAATGGAATGGAAGTATATGGAGTAAATAATGACTGATTTAGAAAAAATGCTATGTAAATATTTTAATAGTCCATATTGTGTCTATACTGGTAATGCGACCACAGCTATGTATCTTGTGTTTAAGACTTTAAGATTACGGAAAAAAAGGGTTATTTTCCCAGCAATAACATGTACAAATCCTGTAAATGCAGCTCTGTATGCTGGATGGAATGTAGATTTTTGTGATGTTCAGTTGAAAGATTATACTATGGATTTAAAAGAATTAGAAAAAATGTTACAGACAAATTTATATAGTGTAATTGTTCCGACACATATATATGGTCATCGTTATGATGAAAGAATTCTAAGAAAATTAGCCCAAAAATATAATGTTATTCTTTTTGAAGATGCAGCACAGTCATATTACATTGGAGATTCAGATATTTCTGTAATGAGTTTTGGACATACAAAGATATGCGAAAGTCAATTTGGAGGTGGAGTTGTATTTACATGTGATGAAAATTTTTTTTTGAAATTGCAAAAAGAAAGAAAAAATATTCCCTTATGGAATGAGAATATTGAAGAATTAAATATTTTATACCGTAAGAGATATTATGATATTATAAAAAAAGAGCCTGATTGGAAGATAAGAAATGAGCGATTGAAAAATTTACAAATGCAAAGTAAAGAGTGTTTTATATATCATACATATGAAAATACAGAATTGATTTATAAACTAAAGTGTTTAGAAAAAAATGTGGATGAACGAGAAAAGAAAACAAAATTATATGATGCTAGATTAAATCCAGAATTTGTAATAAAACCTGACACACAGAGCTTATGCAGATGGAGATATACGTTTATCTATAAAGGTAATCGCAACTTTTTAGTAAAACAGGCGAGAGAAAAAGGAATTGATATCAGCAATTGGTATCCTTCGTTGGAGGGAATTTATAAAGGAAAGCATATGAAAATTGCAGATCAGATTGAAAATCATGTAGTGAATTTATGGATTGACAAATTACATTCCATAGATCAGATACAAAAAGAAATAAAGGTATTAAACCAAATTATGGAGAGCGATTATGGAAGAGACAAATAAAAAACAGTGGATAACATTACATAAAAATACGAGATATCGTCCGAAGTATCCGGCAGAGATAGTTGTTCAATTTGTGTTTAGAAATTTTTTAAGAGATGGAAAAACCAAAATATTGGATTTGGGATGTGGTGCGGGAAGACACGTCTTTTTTATGGGAAATGAAAAGATTATACCATATGGTGTGGATTTTTCTGATGAGGGCATTGAATATACGAAAGAAATGCTTAAAGAATATGGCTTAAATCAATATATAGAAAATATGAAAGTGGCTTCTTTAACAGATTTGCCATTTGAAGAAGGTGTCTTTGATGGAATAATATGTTATGGAGTACTTTATTATTTAGATATACAGAATATTAAGAAAGCAGTTCGGGAGATGAACAGAGTATTAAAAAAAGGTGGTAAAGTATTGTTAGTTGTGAGAACGATAGATGATTATCGTTATCAAAATGGTAAACAGGTTAGTGCAGAAAAAAATACAATTATCGTTGATGAAGCAAGTGAAGGAAAATGTGCACATAGTGAAAATGGTATGCTAATGCACTTTTTTGAAGAAAAAGAATTAAGAGAACTTTTTTCTGAGTTTGCCAATGTTACAATTGATTATATAAAAGAAACACATGATAATGAGACTTTTTGTGATTGTAATTATGTTTTGGTTGCAGAAAAATAGAATGGAGGGAAGCAAATGCTGACGATTCATCAACCTAATTACTGGGCATATCCGGGATTAATTGGAAAAATAATGCGTAGTGACAAATTTTTATATCTTACAAAGGTTCAGTTTGACAAGAGTTCATGGCAGAATCGTAATCGGATCCGTGTAAAGGAAGGATGGCAATATATATCGGTGCCGGTAGAAAATAAAGGAAAGGAAGGTCAGTTGATTTCTGAGGTTAATATTACAAATATTACGAATTGGAGAAATCAACATTTAAACGCAATAAAATTTGCATATCAGAAATCACCTTATTATAGTTTGTATTTTCCGTTTATAAAAGATTTGTACAAACAAAAGTGGGAAAAATTAGAGGATCTGGATATTTATATCACAAATTTTATATTAAGGGAACTGGGAAATAAGACAGAAATTTTATATGATAGAGATTTTGATTTTATAGGTGAAAAAAATGAGTTGCTCATTAACATCTGCCATGAGTTAAATGAAACAAAGTATATGTCTAATAAGGGAAGCGAAAATTACGTTGATATTGAGAAATTTAATAAAAATGGAATTGATCATATTTATATAAATTATGAGGGAACAGTATATCAGCAAGTATATGACGGATTTGAAAGTGGTTTATCAGTTTTAGACATGTTATTTAACTGTGGACCAGAAACTACCAGAAATATCATTATGGATGATAAAAATTATACTTTTAGCGAGTGGAACAAAAAAATAATAAAATAGATATGAGTTGAGGATAAAATGAAAAGATTAGCAATTATCACTGCCCGTGGAGGAAGTAAAAGAATACCGAAAAAAAATATAAAGGAATTCTGTGGAAAACCAATTATTTATTATGTTATAAGAGCTGCTTTAGAAGCTGAAGTTTTTGATGAAGTAATGGTTTCAACGGATAGTGATGAGATAAAGGAAATCGCATTGAAATATGGGGCAAAGGTTCCATTTATGAGAAGTAAAAAAAATTCAGATGATTATGCAACTACGGAAGATGTAATTATGGAAGTGTTAGAGGAGTATAAGAACAGATATAATAATGAGTTCGAAAATGTTTGTTGTATATATCCAACGGCGCCTTTTATTAATGGGGAAATTTTGAAAAAAGCATGTAAAATTATGGAACAGAAGAATCCTGCTGTAGTGATTCCGATAGTGCAGTTTTCATATCCGCCACAGAGGTGTTTTATTATTGATGAAAAGGGATATGCAAAGTTTAAATATCCCCAATATGTAAGAACAAGATCGCAGGATTTGGAAAAACAATACCATGATGCGGGGCAGTTTTATATTTATAATGTGAAAAAGCTATTTGAAAAAAAGGGGATTATAGAAGATGATTTTGCACCGATCATTTTGCCTGAAATATCAGTGCAGGATATTGATACGTTAGAAGATTGGAGAACAGCAGAATTAAAATATGAATTATTAAAGAATGGTATGAATCATGGTATATTTTAGAACAGATGCGAATAAAGAAATAGCAACAGGACATGTAATGCGCTGTTTGACAATTGCAGAGGCAATTGTCGAGCAGGGGGAGCAGGTATGTTTTATTGTATCTGATGAAGAATCTATAATATTAATTCAGGAACGCAAATTTCCGGTAATTATAACATATTCAAATTGGAATAATGTAGATATTATGTATGAATATGATTTGTTATGTGGGTATTTTCAAAAAAACGATATTCTTTGTGTAGATTCTTATTTTTTACATTCAGACTACCTAGGACAAATGGGTAAAAAGGTAAAAGTGGCAACATTTGACGATATGTTTTCCGAAAAAAAGGAAGCAGATATAATTATTAACTATAATATTTTTTACCGCAAATTTGATTATGAAAATCGATATAAAAATGATAAATGCAGATTGCTTTTAGGAGAAAAATATGTACCGCTTAGAAAACAATTTACATTGATAGAAGCAAAAACAAATGCGTATGACATTGATCAGGTGAAAATTTTATTAATGTGTGGAGGCGGTGATCAAAAAAATATGATATGTCATAGCCTTCAAAAAATAAAGGAAAAGGATTATGATCTTTTTCAAAAAATAACGTGGAAAGTAGTTATAGGGGGGTATTATCCATATAAGAAAATGCTAAGGGAGTTTGCATCTCAACATTGTAATATTGAGATCTTAACTAATATAAAGAATATGGCAAAGTTAATGAGTATATGTGATTTGTGTATTACTGCGGCAAGTACAGTTTTGTACGAATGTTGTGCGATGAGACTGCCAACGTTGTTTATGACAGTAGCTGAGGATCAGAGGTATGATGCAGAATATTTTTCTAAAGATGGAATGATGGAATATTGTGGTGATTTTATAAATAATCAAGAGGGAGCACTAGAAAATATGTGTAGTATGTTGGAAGAGCTGGTTATAAATAATGATAAAAGGCAAAGGATGAAGAACCAGATGAAAAATCTGGTTGATGGATATGGAGCAGAACGGATTGCTCAGGTATTAACTGGAGGAATAAGTGATGACTGAATTTATTATGAAACGAAAAGATAATTACTGGTGGGAGAGAACATTGGTATTAATAGGGAAACCATTAATTATATTTTTAGTCCATACACCAATCACTCCTAATATGATAACAATATTTAATATGTTGGTAGTTATGCCACTTGTATGTATTGCGTCATGGAATCATAAATTTTACATACTTGCAGTATTGGTACAGATGTATATGTTTTGTGATATTCTGGATGGAAATCTTGCAAGAAATAAAAATATGAAATCGGAATTGGGACGAAAACTGGATATTCTATCGGATACCTTTTTTTATACACTTGGGTATTTTTTTATAGGGGTAGGGTTGAAACTGCCAATTTGGCAAGTGATATTATTTATTTTTGTCCAGCAGATATATGGTGGAGTTGCAACATATTATATTGTTCCTAATATAAGAAAATTAAAAAAATTTGAACATACGAAGCTAAAAAAATTTTTTATAGAAAAAGGGATTTTGTTTGGTATGGATATATCATTGGAAACGTTGATTACATCCGTGCTGTTGTTTTTCCCAATTCGAAAGATAATATTTATTGTGTGTCCGGTTTTATGGATAGTGGATTTGATTTACAGAATATATGAATTGAAATGGGTAAATAAAGACAATTTTATATAAGGAAAATTTTAGCTTTAACAGGAGAAAAAATGCAAAGAAATGCCATTATATTAGCAGCAGGTGCATCTAATAAATTTGCACCGTTTACATACGAAAAACCTAAAGGATTGTTTCGCGTCAGAGGTGAGGTTTTAATTGAAAGGCAAATTGAACAGCTGAAAAAAGTAGGAATTGAAGATATTTATGTTGTAATTGGTTTTATGAAAGAAAAGTTTTTTTATCTGGAAGCAAAGTATGGTGTAAAACTGATAATAAATAATTCATTTGCGGAAAAGGGAAATTTATATTCTTTGTATAAAGTAAAAGACTTTATAAAGAATACATATATCTGCTGTGCAGATCAATATTTTACAGAAAATCCCTTTGAGGAAGAAACGAAATACTCTTATAGAGCATGCATTAGAAGTGAAAAGAAACTTCGGGAATTTACGGTTGATGTCAGTGACTGTGATGTTATTACAGGATTTCATGTAGGAGAAGCTCACGAAATCTATATGGTGGGGCATGCTTTTTTTAATGAGAAATTTTCACAAAGGTTTGTCACTCTTATGGAAAAAGAAATTGAAGATTTTGGTATATCAAAATTATTTTGGGAAGAATTTTATGCACGGCATCAGAAAGAATTGACATTATATGCAAAATATTATGATCAGGAAAAAATTCAGGAGTTTGAATCCGTAGAGGATTTAAGAGAGTTTGACGATGGATTTTTGGACAATATTGATTCTGAAATTGTAAAAAATATATCTAGTGTTTTGGCATGTAAACCTGAAAATATAAAAGAAATTGATGTGATTCAAAAGGGATTGACAAATGTTTCGTTTTCTTTTGTAGTAAATCATCAGAAATATGTATATCGTCATCCGGGTGGAACGTCAATTAATCTTGTGGATAGAAATACTGAGTATTGGACACAGTATAAAGCATTTGAATTGGGATTGGACAAATCTCTGATTTATATGGACAAGAGTGGGTGGAAAATATCATATTATATATGGAATCTTGTGGAAAGCGATTTTTCTAATGAATATCAGCTTAACAAAGCTATGGAGTATTTAAGAAAATTACATCAGATAAGATGTGATGGTGATATAAAAAATTTTGATACTTTTAAAGAAGCAGAAAAATTAATGAAGATTGCATCCTTTTCTAAGGGAAATCTTATGGCAGAGTTTTCTGAGTTATATAATAAAATGCAAAAACTGGATATGTATCTGAAGAAAGATGGATTATCAGAGCGTGTATTGTGCCATAATGATGTATATGCACCAAATTATTTAGTACAGGAAAATGGTGACATGTATTTGATTGACTGGGAATATGCAGGTGTAAATGATCCGGCCAATGATCTAGGCTGTATTTTTTGTCGCGATGATTTTACAGATGAGGAAATCGACCACTATTTAAAGATTTATTTTGGTCGAGAACTTTCAGATCAGGAGCATAGGCATTATATTTCTTATATTGCATTATCTGGTTTTTACTGGTTTTGCTGGGGGCTGTATAAGGGATCTGTGAATGATGATGATGGATTCTTTTTTCTGCCGGCATATCGTAGTTGTCAGAGATTTGTTAATCAGGCTTTAAAAATGTATACGAATGAAGGGTAAAAAGCTATGAAAGAAGAATTAAGAAATATTGCAATTATTTTGTCAGGAGGAATAGGTTCCAGAGTTGGCGCTGGAATACCCAAGCAATTTATAAAAATACAGGGTAAACCAATTATTGCGTATACAATAGAAAAGTTTCAAAAACATTCTGAAATTGATGCCATAGAAATTGTATGTGTAAAAGAATACATAAATTATTTAAAACAGATAGTAAAGAAATATCATTTTAACAAGGTTAAATGGGTTGTAGAGGGTGGAGAAGATTTTCAACATTCTGTAATAAATGGTATTTACCATTTAGAGAAAAAATTAAAAGCGGAAGATATTGTTCTGATACATTATGCAGCATCTCCATTTATAGCGGAAGATATAATTAGTGATTCTATTCGTGTAGCTAAGCAACGGGGGAATTGTGTTTCAGCAACACCAATGTTTTTATTGATGGGAAGTAATGATGATGATAAAAAATCGACAAAATGGATTGACAGAGATAAGATTATGGGACTTAATTCCCCTCAGACATTTAAATATTGCTATGTGAAACAGTTATATGATGAGGCAATAGAAAATGGTATTATAAATGAGGTGGAGCCGCATACAACATCATTGATGTATAAGATGGGACGTACTATTTATTTCTCCAAAGGCAGTCAGACGAACATTAAGATAACAACAAAGGAAGATTTGGAGTTATTTGAAGGGTATGTACTGCAACAACAAAGAAAGCGTTGGAGAAAGAAATTAAAAATAAAAAGATAGGCAGGGACGATTATGATACCATACGGAAGACAGACGATTGAAGAAGATGACATACAGGCGGTTGTAGATGTTTTAAGATCAGACTATCTTACAACAGGTCCTAAGATTGCAGAATTTGAAAAGCTGGTTGCAGATTATGTCGGGGCAAAATATGCAGTGGCGATTTCGAATGGAACATCGGCACTTCATGCAGCATGCTTTACGGCAGGAATTAAACCGGGAGATGAAGTAATCACAACACCATTGACGTTTGCTGCATCTGCAAACTGTGTGTTATATTGCGGAGGAACACCTGTTTTTGCAGATGTTGATCCGAAAACTTATAATATTGATCCGGCAGACATCAGGCGGAAAATCACAGATAAAACAAAGGCAATCATTGCAGTTCACCTTGCCGGACAGCCTTGTGATATGGATGAGATTCATAAGATTGCAAAGGAACATCATTTACTTGTGATCGAAGATGGCGCCCATGCATTAGGTTCTGTTTATAAGGGTAAGAAAGTTGGAAGCTTATCTGATATGACCACATTCAGTTTTCATCCAGTGAAGCCGATTACGACCGGTGAGGGAGGAATGATCGTAACAGACAATGAGGAATTTTACAAAAAAATGCTGTTGTTCCGCAGTCATGGCATTACTAGAGATGAAAGTCTGATGACAAGAAATGATGGACCGTGGTTTTATCAGCAGCTAGATTTAGGATATAATTATCGTATTACAGATATTCAGTGTGCATTAGGATGCAGTCAGATGAAAAAACTCGACAGATTTTTAGTACGAAGAAAAGAGATTGTAGCACGGTATAATGAAGCATTTGCGGATTGCGAAAATATCATAACACCATATCAGTTGCCGGAGACGGAGAGCGGTTGGCATCTTTATATTGTGCAGGTAAAAAACTGCGACAGGAGAAAAGTGTTCGAGAAGTTAAGAGAAGAAGGTATTGCTGTGAATGTACATTATATACCGGTGTATATGCATCCGTATTATCAGGAGCATGGGTATAAAGATGTACATTGTAAGAATGCGGAAGATGTGTATTCACATATTATCAGTTTGCCGTTGTATCCGACGCTTACAGAGGAAGAACAGGGGTACGTGATTGAGAAAATAAAAGATATTGTGAAATAATATATGTATGTGAAGGAGAAGGATGAAACGAGAAATACAGGAACTTCTTTCGGTGGGAAAATACGAAGAAGCCTTACAAAAAGCGAAAACAATGGAAAAACGCATGCCGTATGTTGCAGATGTACATTTGAATCTGGGAATGGTATATCAGATATGTGGGCAATATATGCGGGCATATGAACAATATTCTATGGCCTATGAATTGATAACAGGTGGAAATTCTGGAAAATCTAGCGAAAAAGAGGTTGAAGTAAAGAAAGAAGAATTGCTAGATAAAATTGCAGAAGGATTAGAGATAGGTACAAAGGAAGAACTTTTGCTTAAAAAAAATTTTTTGGATTATATGGTGATACAGGATGAGTTACAATGGCAGATAAAAAAACCTGTATTTCATGATGGAACAAAGCTCATAGGAAAAGAATATATGGATTATCCGGAATTGACGAGGATGTTTTTGGGATATTCAGGGCTGCAAAGTGTTTTTAGACGGATAGTAGGTAGAGCTGGCAAAAACACTGTTAATGAAAAAACAGAAATTCAAAGAGTGAGTCATCCGTGCAATATTTTTGAAGCAACTGTAAAAGAAGAAAGTATTGTTCCAATTATAATGGAAAATGAGGAAGTATTGGCATTTCAAATAGAAAATAATCAAACAATGGAGGTGCTATATTCATCTCCGCTTCAGTATGTCAACTATAGGGTTCCGAAAGGGTATATCAGAATCACATCACAGGAGCAGCCATTTCGGGTAGGAGAAATTGTTCCAATTGCGCATGATGAAAAAAGAAAGCGTCTGGTTTTAAATATATTTGTGGATGGTTTATCACAAACAGCATTAGGGGATAATTTTGAAAAAATCATGCCGCATACATATCGCTTTTTTAGTAAGGGAATGATTTGTAATCATGCATATACAGCAGGAGATTGGACTTTTCCTTCTGTTGCATCAATTGTAACAGGTCAGACAATGGCAAAACACAAAATGCTTCATTCTAAATTATTACGAAAGATAGATATTGATACTCCAATTGTATATGAGTATTTTAAAAATGCAGGATATAATACAACAAAGATAGGCGGAAACTGGCGTATTGCTCCGAATTACGGTTATGCCAGAGGAATGAACAGAATATACTATCAACATATGTATGAGGGATATTCAGCAGAAAGAGTGATTGCGGATGTCGAGGAACAGATGCACCGCATGCGGGAGACAGATCAGTTTATCTGGATGGAACTGGGAGAATTACATTTAATTGCAGATGGCGTAAATTTGGCTCCACTTCAGTCAGAATTTATGGTTTGGGAAAATCAGGCATTAAATGGTAAGGTTAATTCAGTAAAACAGCAGTACGATGAAACAAAAAGGAAATATTATTTAAAACAGATTGAATATCTGGATCGAAGACTGTCGAGTTTATATCAGTATATTGAAGAAAATTATAAAGATGAAGATATTATAGTTAGTTTATTTGCAGATCATGGTCAGGGATATCTTGTGAAACCGGATGAACAGTTTCTGTCAGATGGGCGTACGAAGGTTGCATTTATGTTTCGGGGAAATGGTCTGTCAGGACAGGCAGAGGAGGTGATTTCTACCTGTGATTATCCAGCTGTTATGTGTAAGCTGGCAGGAATTGAGTATGATTACTCGGATACAGACGCTCATTTACCGGTTGCGTTCGGGGGAATAGATGAGAGAGAATTTGCTATTACAGAAAGTATCCATGTGGGTGATCCATATCAGATTGTGTTGCATGGAAGAGATTTCTGGTTTTACTTGAAAGGAAAAGAGAATGTAACTCCAGAGTGCAGGGTCCCATTGGATGAATACGAGATGAAGCTATATGATCGCCATGGGAATGAGATCAACGATAAAGAGAAAATATCATATTATGAAGAGTGGTGTTTGAGACATATAGAGTCATGTGTTATTTTAAATGAATAATATGATAAGGGAGAATAAGTGTTGGAAAAGGGAACAGTATATTGGATTACTGGCTTATCGGGTGCTGGAAAGACGACAATAGGAAATACATTATATTATCAGTTAAAGGAAAAACAAAGCAATCTGGTAATTCTGGATGGTGATATTTTAAAAAAGCTTGTTGGGGATTCTTTGAGATACTCTAAGGAAGACAGGAAGAAAAGGGCATATTATTATTCATATTTATGTAAGACACTGGCAGATCAGGGAATATCTGTAATCATATGTACGATAGCCATGTATGATGAAGTCAGGGATTGGAATCGCAGCAATATAGAACGATATGTGGAAATCTTTTTAAAAGTGGATAAAAGCATATTGATACAAAGAGACAGAAAAGGTTTGTATTCCGGGCAGACAGCGGGAAAGGTTAAGGAAGTTGCGGGCATGGATTTGGATGTTGAATTTCCGAAAAATCCTGATATAGTTATTGAAAATAATGGAACAGTACCGGTAGAAACATTTGTAGAGCAGATTATGAGGTATGACGTTCGCGTCAGTGATACATTTAGCAGGGATGTGGCATATTGGAATGTGTTTTACGGACAGAAGTTAAAAGAGATTCAGGAGCCGAGTGATTTTGCAAGATTCGTATTACCCTATTTAAAGCCAGGGAAAAAATTAATGGATATCGGATGTGGAAATGGTCGTGACAGTATCTATTTTGTAAAAAATCAGCTGATGGTAACTGGTGTGGATGCCTCTGAAACAGCAATCAGCCAATTGCAGAGTTATAATGAAAAAAATGCATTGTTTGTATGTGATGATTTTGTTACTTGTAAGGCATTGTATCAGATGCAGTATGATTATTTCTATAGCCGGTGGACAATTCATGCGATATCAGAAAAACAGGAAGATGAACTTCTACACAATATTAAGGACTCCATAAAACCAGATGGATTGTTTTTTGTTGAAGTCCGGAGTACAAAAGATGAATTATATGGAAAAGGCGAGCAGGTAGAAAAGAATGCGTTTCTATACAATGACCATTACAGACGATTTATTGATAAAGAGGAGTTTTGCAGGAAACTGGAAGTGTTAGGGTTTGAGATAATTTTTGCAGAAGAAGGAAGTGGCTTTTCGAAGACAAAGGAATCTGACCCAGTACTGATTCGGATTATTGCTAAAAAGTAAGCACATAAATTATTCGATTTTGTACATAATATATAAAAAGTGGAGACGAGAAAGAAAAAAGTTGTTTTCTGACTCTGAGGGGTGTAGAATCAAAATAACATGAATGTATTTGTAGTACTAAAGTATTATATAAGGAGGAAGTCAAATGGCAAAAATCAGAAGAGAACGAGTTTTAGATACGTTCGCAGCACACAACGAGCATCGTGTTGAGTATGGTTCGAAAGCAGATACAGTTATGAGGTATGCTCTGAAAACAAAATATGATATTGATACTGTGAGAAAAGAGAGAAAACTTCGACAGTTAGTGTAAAATAGAGACCTGATGTATATCAGGTTTTTATTTTACACTAAATACGGAAGAGGGGGAAACTGATTATGGAGATACAGACAATTCATTTATATAGGGATACGGACATAAAACTAAAAGATAACGAACGGATGTTTAGAGCGACGGATTATTTTGATTGTCTTATTGCAAAGGAGAGGACGTTAGACGATACTTTTTGTTCTATCATGAACCTTGAACAGGACGATATCGTAGAAGATGATACTTCTATGCAGAGTCATACTTTATATTTGGATGAGGGAATGCAGACGACATATGCTAATGAGATGAGATTGTCTCCATTTATGCAGAATAATGGGGAGGTTTGTGATAGACCATTTTTAAGTATTATACAGGTTCATTTTACAACAGAATCGCTCCGCCGTATTAAGATAGATGATAGTGAAAAAATAATTGAGCAGTATCAGAGGGATATTGTTGATGTAGTAAAGAAATTTAAGAATGAAGAAAGTGAAGATGATTTTATCTTTCGCGTGTACAAACTGTTTTCGGCATTTGAGGAAGAATTGATTAATAAAAATGGATAATCAAAATAATAAAAATAATCAGACAATAGGAAGTTTGGTTATTAGAGAATGTTATTTATATCAATACTGGGTAAATGAAGAGATAAATATTAGATATCAGAAATATAGTCTGAAAAGGTCTTTGTATTTTTTTTTCGAAAATTTGTAAAGTGGTAAACAAAAGAAATAAATACTCTTAATAAGCACTTATTAGATGAGGAGACCAGCTATGAACATAATTAATAATCTATATAAAAAGCCTGTACACATTGCAATATGGGGGTGTGGTTATATTGGACTTACAACAGCCATAAGTTATGCATTGAAAGGTATAAAAAGTTATGCATATGATATTGATGAATCGAAAATTATAGATTTACAAAATGGAAAAAATCCGATCCCCAATTTGGATTATTGGTTTGGAATGAATTTAAAAAAAGTTTTTCAGAGTAATTGTATTAATTTTACATCCAGTTTAGTAGATTTAAAAAATTGCACTATACATTTCATAGCTGTACCGACAGAAAATGATATGGAGCCTTGCTTTGAGTCTATTATGCAGGTTTTATCCAATATAGTAAGTATTTGCAAGAAAAATAAAACAAAAAACTATATTATCATTGAATCTACATTAACACCTGGAACGCTGGCAAAAACAATTGTTCCATTTTTATATAATCAAAATATTAATATTGGTTTCGATATTATACTAGCTATTGCCCCTAGAAGAGACTGGTTTATTTCACAAGATAAGAACTTAAAAAACCTACCAAGAGTTTTAGCTACATATGATAACCAAGAAATTGATAATGTTAAAACTATATTATCAGTTATTTGTGATAATATAGTTTTAAGTTACGACTATAAAGCAGCTGAAATGGTCAAAAGTGTTGAAAATACATTTAGATATATTGAAATATCCCTAGCTAACCAACTGCTTTTAGCTTATCCCCATATAGATATAGATGAAGTATTAAGGTTATGTTCAACAAAATGGAATATGGGAACATATTTCTGTAGTTTTGGCATAGGAGGATATTGTATCCCTTTAGCTACAAAATATCTTGTACAGGGAAGTGAATATAAAAATGCCCTTTCGATAGTTGAACAAGCGGAAAAATTTAATAATGACTACCTCCATTTTATTTTTTCATATTTTAATCTTAAAAAATATAGTAATATTGGAATATTGGGATTATCATATAAAGAAAATATAAAAGTAAGCAAAGGATCACCAACAATTGATTTGTGTCAAATTCTTCGAAAATATGGTAAGAATGTAAAGGTAAATGATCCATATTATAGTCCAAAAGAAATAACAAGTCTTACTGGATGTGATAATCTAAATCTTATTTCAGATTTCAGCGGTTTAAATTGTCTGATACTTATGGTCGCCCATGAAGAGTATAAATTAATGGATATTGAAAAAATTATAAGCAATCAGACTCTCCAAATCATTATTGATCAGCCCGGAATATGGAATAAGTATGAATGGAGAAATACAAGTATTAACTATCTACAGGTTGGCAAAAAAGTATTATGGGAGGATTATGATGGATAATAAACTTGATATTGAAAAAGTAAAAAAAACAATAGAACTAAAATATTTTGATGAAAAAATGATTTTACCAAACAATGTTCAAGTAAAAATTAATGCCTACTGGGAGAAGCGGTTGCGAGAAAATGTCAAATTACGAAGAGGAAAAGTATATTGTATTCGTGATGTTATATATCACGTTGATAAAACAACCTATAATCTAGTAAGTACAGACTATGCACACTACTTATATACTTTGAATTGTGATATTGAAGAAAAATATGCTTGTAAAGTTTGTTTTGCTGTGGGACTTATTATAACATCTGACAATAAATATATTATTGGACAAATGGATGAAGATACCGCTACCCCATTGCGACTTCAATTACCGGGGGGGGGACTTGAAGAACAAGATATATGTGATGGAAGAGTATGTCTTGACAAGAATTTGGACAGAGAGCTAAAAGAAGAAGTTGGGTTCGGACTTTTTGATAAACAACTAGTTCTTTCATCTAAATTAACATATGTCAAGCATGGTGGAATAGGAAAATTTGTCGCATTTATCTACAGTATAAAAATCACTTTATCAAGTTCTGAATATACATCTTATTTCAGAAATTTTTGCGCTACACTTCAAGATAAATCAGAACTATGTAATATATTTTTTATTGACAGAGAATCAGAGGCAGTAGATGAATTCTTTAATACACTACAAATGCCTGTAGCTGATTACCTTTACCCGGTAATTGCTATAGATACCAAAGAGGGAGATGACTATTACGAGAATATGGACAACTGAGCAAATAAGCCAACTTTATAAAAATGAGGCTAAAGTCATAAATTTTTTACAGGATTTGCCAACGGATACAGATACTTGTTATACAAAGGAATTAATTCGTTTGGTTACAACTAATCCTCCATCTATAAAAGATGTCTTGTATAATATACTTGCAAATCATATTAATAATAATGATGATCATATTTCATTTTCCGCTTTTTATGGCTTAGTAGTTTATTTTCGGCGATATAAAATATTTTCTGAGCTTGAGAAAATTGTAGGTACATACGGAAATCACTTTGATAGTAAACCACTTTTTAATGTTGCAATGTGTACAATATACAGGAATAAAGGGTCTGAGCTTGATCTGCAGCTTGCACTCGAATATGCAACACGTGCATTAGAAAGATGTAATAATCATCAAGGTATATTACAAACATATGCCGATACCGTAGCTTATATATTAGAACAAGGGTATAATATTTCTAGTGAAATATTGGAAAAGGCAATTCATTGTGTTAATAAAGCTATTATTATAGATGCAAACTATCCAAAATATTATTGCACTATAGGACGATTGTTGATATATAAAAACGAATATATTCAAGCCAAACATTATATATTAAAAGCAATTGATTTGGAAGATTCTACTCAAACGGATTATGCAATACGAATTGCAGATTATCAAAATTATTTGCAACGCTGTTATACAAATGAATCTATATATAAAATAAATATATCGGTTGAAAATGCACTAAACAAAATTACAGAAACTAAATCTAGCGTTGAAGAACAGATTGAGAAGGAAAAAATTACATATTTACAATTTTTAGGTTTTTTTACTGCTATAATTAGCTTTATTTTGACAACAATACAATTATCTATAAATTTTGAAGTAATAGAAGCTAGTGCACTCATTATAATGCTTTTGGGTGTTCTTATTATTGCAATGACTATGTTTTCTATTTTAACCGGAATAAAAAAAATACCCAGTGGGCTATTTTTTATATTAATCATAATGGGAATTCTTTGTTTAGGATTTGGAATAATAATTGTCCTTTTTGAAAAAATAGGTATTTTTACTAAACTTTTATCATCACTTTATAAATGATGCTCTCGTAAAAAAATTGCTTGTTTTTAAGGTGTTTATCATGGATGATGATTTTTATTCAGGTTTCGATATTTTGCATGAAAGTAGAAAAAGATATCTGCTGGCGTATGCCTTCACTTAATGAAAACCAGAAATCCTATACGCTTTTATCCCGGTAATCAGAAAACCATTCATCCTGATAGGGTAAAAATTTCATTGCACAATAGACAACATTGATCAGATTAACCATTATTTCAGTGCCTTTACTGCTCCGGATCATATAGCTATATAAGAATTAGAAGTTTTTCTGCGTATAATAGCTGGTTTTGGTATTCTAGCGAAACGTATACAGAAATAAGGGGATGTATTCCATCCAGTCACTGCCAGTATGGTTTAACAGTATTTTTTCCTGCCATGCATAGAAAAGCTATAACTCTTCCGGATATATTGTGCTGAAAAACAAATGTTTTGTTCCATAAATTTTGTTGTTAAGGTAACATAAACAAGGATTCCCTGTGCCCAAAAAGATTTACCAGGACAGATAATTGGAACCATTATGGGAAGTATGGTCAAAGAGTTCGGATATATTTTCAAATTTGATGCAGAATTTAGCGACCATTGTATCATCAATACAGGTAAATACCTACTGTGATTTTAAGTTATTTGGGATTAGATGTATGGCGATTCTGACCGTCACATTCATAAATCTTGAATAATCAACTTTGGCATAGGAAAATGCATAATAAAAGGCATTCAGGGACTTTTTCGTAATACCAGATAAAAAGTGTTGGTAAAAAAACGGATGGAAGGCGCAGGCTCCAAAGCAAGTATGGAAGGTATAAATGGGAACAACATTTCTGCACTTGGCGATGAAAAAGTTTCAAAATAAGTTGAAAAATAATTATGAATTCTACCAATTAATGTTTTTTATATAATGAGTTTGTCGTGTAGGATCATATTCTTTCGTAATGCTTGTGCAAATTCATTATGCATCAGAAAGTCCTGTACGATTATTTTTTATGAAAAAGTTGTAAAGTGATGTTTATTAATTACAATAATTATTAGGTAAAGGTGAGACATGAGGAATAATTTATACAATCAATATTTACAACAATTAACCCCAAAACCAATATTCAATTTAAAATACTACAAAAACAATGACCAGTATTCCGATGGAGATGTGGAAAATCAGATTCTTAAGATCATTGCAGAAAACGAGCCGGAACAGTGTACTCAGGCGATCGCAGAACAATACAGCTGGCCGGTCTTTTATCATCTGACAAGCACACGAAGGAATCTCTTAAACTGGTATGACTTCAAACCGGAAAGTGAAGTGCTTGAGATCGGATGCGGTTTTGGAGCTCTGACCGGGCTTCTGTGCGATAAATGTAAGTCGGTTACGGCAGTGGAACTGTCACAGAGAAGAGCAATGGGCGCATTGTTACGCTGCAGGGAGAAGGAAAATCTTGAGATCATAGTTGGAAACTTGAACGATATTGAGTTTTCAAAGAAATATGATTACATTACCTTGATCGGTGTACTTGAGTATCAGGGGAGATTTACAGATTCCGATAATCCATACCGGGATTTTCTTGCGAAAATACGCAAGCTGTTAAAACCCGACGGAAAACTGCTTATAGCAATCGAAAATCAATATGGATTAAAATATTGGTGTGGAGCAGGGGAAGATCACACAGGTGTACCATTTGACGGGATGAACCAGTATCAGTTTACCAATCAGGGTATACGGACTTTTTCAAAAGAGGGCTTAAAGAATCTGATTCATAAAAGTGGTTTTGAACATACCTATTTTTATTATCCGATGCCAGACTACAAGCTGCCGACAGTCATTTATTCGGAAGATTATCTGCCGAAGGATGAAAACATGCAGAATATGTCCTTATATTATGCTCCAAAATCGAAATCGTTAATGGCAATCGAAAAGGATCTGTATAAAGACGTCATCGAAAATCATGTGTTTGAATTTTTTGCAAATTCTTTTCTGGTAGAATGTGCTGCTTCGAGTGATATGGGAGAAGTTTTGTTTGCAAGTCTTTGCAATGAACGTCAGGAAGAATATCGGCTTGGAACTAAAATACGAAGAGATGGGAATGTGAGAAAGTTCAGTCTGACAGAAAAAGGTATTGCACACATCAGGCAGACGGTTGAAAATGAGTCCACACTCAGCGAGCGCGGGCTGCGTACACTGGGAAGTACAATGGCAGGTGATGAACTGGATGTCCCGTATTCGGATGAGGAATTATTCGAAAAAGTTTTTGTAAAAGCCTGTCGGGCAGGTGATGAAGAAAAAGCGATATGCCTGTTGGAAAGACTATATGAAGATATTATAAAATCATCAGACACCGTACCGGAAGAGGATAATCTGTTGTTTGCTTTAAGACCGGATTTGAGAGAAAGTAGTATACAGTATGGACCGATTTTAAGGTATGGATATCTGGATATGACATTTCGGAATGCGTTTGTTTCCGGTGATGATCTTATATGGTTCGACCAGGAGTGGATGCTTGAAAATGTACCGGCAGATTATATTATTTACCGTTCGCTTGGAACTGTATATTTTTCCTACCCAGATATGAATGACAAAGTGCCGATGGCAGATCTTATAGAAAAATGTGGTCTGAAGGATTCCTGGGAAGGATTTAAACAGATCGAAAAACTGTTTTCCTCATCAATCCGTGATGAACTGCATATCAACGAAGGTGCGGGATTTACGCAGATAGATGCAGAGAAAATCGTAGAAAATATAAAAAAAATTATGTAGAAAGTACGGCAGTTCTTTTTCCTTCATACAATGTAATCTGCAGATGAAGTTAAAGTGAACTGCCGTATTTATATGGATGTTTTTAGTTCCACAAACTGCAGAGGGAATATCTGGAAGTAACTCTTTTATTCATAAACGCTTTGGAAACATCCGGATTGGAAGCAGTAAAATATTCGATTGCATCCATGATATCAGAGCAGCATTGTCCTGCATTGGAAAAAATCAGCTTTCCGTTTTCAAGAACCGTCTGATAGGTATCCGGGGATGCAATATATTTTTCAACGGTTTCCCTTAATTCGGATTTTTTGCACTTGATCACATAATTCATAGGAACCGATGCATAGCGGCTTGGTGTGGTATCCGGGATCAGCCAGTCCGTGACGGCGATACTGGTAACATCAAACATCAGTGCTTCTGCCATGACGCTGGATTCATCGGAAACGACAAGGTTACACATTTTAAGGGCAGTCATGATGCTTTCTTCCGGTTCGATATAGTACACATTGTCATACTTTCCCTCATGCAGGGAGCGCATTTCTTTTATATTCTGGATAATATGCGAATATTTTTCATTCCAGTGAGCCTGTTTGATCAGAAGGTTTACAGGAAGAGAAGAAAGTGCTTTAACAAAGTCATCCTCTTTGCCGTCATTTTCCCAGGATGGCGCATATAAAATAGAAAAATCATATTTCAAGTGTAACTGTTCTTTTAATTCATTGGCACGTTCCAAAAGAGCGGAAGAAGCTGTCAGATCACTTTTGGGATAACCTAGCTGATAGGTTCCGCATCTGGGGTTGGTGTAGTATTGGCAGGCGCATTTAGACCACAGATCCGCCCAGAATTGTCCTGGCACGATGCCAAGATCAAATTTATTCCATCGTTCTAAATCCCACAGGTTAGGCCAGCGGTCATGCCCCTGTGCAAGATCGTGGAGCAGAATGACAGAAAATTTTGAATTTTCCGGGTAACAGATATGCTGGCAATAGATGCCGATTTCAGCTTCCTGATGGATATCACTTGTAAAGGTTACATGATATCCGCGGGAGGATGCCATGTCAGCAATGGGTTTTAAATTGTAGTACTCGCCCATGTCGGTATAAAAAAATGTGATATCTTTTTTGCAGGATACAAAATGCTCCGTGGCTGTAAAATCTGTCAGGGAATCCGGTATCTGTGTAATGATGCCCTGACTGTGGCAGCATTGCAATAATTTTGTGTAATCTGATAACAAAACAGACGGATCAGAGACAAAAGTAACCACAGAGGAGGATAACGGAAGGTAAGTATATGTTATTCTGGCTGGAGATAATAACTGATATAAAAGTGCCACAAACTGCATGGAATCAGGAACAGGAAGCTTTGTCAGGGCAAGCTGTTTTGCATAGGAAGCGGACAGAAAAATGGTCGACAGATCACCATATAAATTTATATTGTTTATAACGCTGTAGTTGAGCAGATCTGCGCCGTCAAATAGTTTCTGATCAAGTGTTTCTTTATAGATGAAATCAGGGTGTGCAAGGATAGCTCCATTTTCATCAACAAAATTACGTGCATGAATGATTCCATCAACAGGAGGAAACTTTTCAAGTAAGGAAAGAAGAATGGCAATGCGGTTCTTTTCGTACGAATGCCTTGCATCATAAAAACAAAAATACTGACTGGTCGTTGTGGAAATAAAATTACAAAATTCCTGTATCAGATTTTCGGAGTGAATGACAACAAGATCCATATTTTTATGAAATTCAGTACTTATCATGGTATCAAGGCAGAGTTCAGCAGAGTCTGTTTCAGATTGAATATAGATCACACTGACGGGAATCAGAGTGGCATGATATGTATGAAAAAAATCATCTTCTCCGAAAGTCTGCCGGTATATGGTAAGACATTCCGCAGCGGTGGAAAAGTCCTTATGCAGGATGCATTGTTTGATAAGCTGTATCATTTCTTCTTGTGGGGATAAAGTACTCATAAATTTTTACCAGAATAAAATCGTGGCTGTGACCTCCTTGTGTGTTTAGATAAACCAAGTATAGAGAAAAATGGCAGGAATTGCAATAGAGGGGAGATGGGAAAAGAAACTTGTTGATTATCATCCAGTCGCAAGCTTGACATTTGCTGTAAACGAACAGAGAAGCAGGTAGTTAGAAATTGTTTTATTATGCCTTTTGCGTTAAAATAAAAGTAAAATTTTTATTTTGTATGATGAGGCATTAAAAGCCCAGTTTAGTGATTACATGACACCAGTACGTGGAACGGCAGATCATGATTATCCATTTTATGGGCATATGGAGGGAGAATTAAAAAGGCAGATAAAAGCGGTAGGGTTTGATGGAACTGTGGAGGAGTTTTGTAAGGCAGTTTCGAGTGGTAGATTAAGAGTTTAAAAATGCAAAAGATAGGAGAAACACATATGAAAAGAAATATATTATTAAATCCGGGACCTGCAACAACCACTGACACAGTAAAGCAGGCACAGATTGTACCGGATATCTGTCCGCGTGAACAGGAATTTGTTGAGATCATGAAGCAGATCCGTACCGATCTGGTCAGAATCGTACACGGCGATTTAGAAGAATATACATCTGTTTTATTCTGTGGTTCAGGAACGATTTCAATGGATGTATGTTTAAATTCATTATTGCCGGAAGGCAAAAAAGTATTAGTGATCAATAACGGGGCATACAGTTCGAGGGCAGCCGAAATTTGTGAATATTATGGACTGCCATATATGAACCTGAAATTTCCGATTGATGAACGCCCGTCATTGGAAGTAATTGAGCGTACATTAAAAGAAAATGAGGATGTTGCGCTTGTTTATACGACACACAATGAGACTGGTACCGGAATCTTAAACTCGGTGCGGGAGATCGGAGCGCTGGTGCACAAATATGGTGCTGTGTTTGTCGTAGATACAACGTCTACCTATGCAATGCGTCCAATCAATATCAAAGAAGATAATATAGATTTTTGTATGGCATCTGCACAAAAAGGTCTTATGGCAATGACCGGAGTATCTTTTGTTGTTGGAAAAAGAAGTATTATTGAACAGTCAAAAGATTATCCGAAACGATCCTATTATTGTAACCTGTATATGCAGTATGATTATTTTGAAAAACATGGAGAAATGCATTTTACTCCGCCGGTTCAGACGGTCTATGCAATGCAGCAGGCTTTGAAAGAATATTTTGCAGAAGGTGAACAGGAAAAATGGAAACGTCATACCAGAGTTTTCGAAGCACTGCATCAGGGATTGGAAGAACTGGGATTTCACGATGTGATAAAAAGAGAATGGCAGACAGGACTGGTGATCACAGTAAAATATCCGGATGATCCTAACTGGAGTTTTTCTGTAATACATGACTACTGTTATGAAAGAGGTTTTACCATATATCCGGGAAAAATTAATAATACAGAGACTTTCCGCCTTTGTGCATTAGGAGCGATTGATGAAACGGATATTCATGCATTTTTTAAAGTGTTTAAAGCCGGATTGGAAAGTATGAAAATGGCAATTCCTGTTTTTTATCAGGAAGAAAAATAAATTGAGCGGATAATGAGGTAATATGCAATATGGCAGATAACGAGATTGCCATTTTAATGGCAGCCGGACTTGGAACAAGAATGAGACCTTTGACAGATAAAATTGCAAAACCGCTTGTAACGGTTCATGGAAAAACGTTGATTGAAACCGTAATCGAAGCATTACAACAGCGCGGCGTAATAAAAATATATGTTGTTGTGGGATATCTGAAAGAGCAGTTTGCTTATCTGTCAGAAAAATACAGTAATTTAGAATTGGTCGAAAATAAAGAATACAGCATAAAAAATAATATTTCGTCATTATATGCAGTGGGGGATATTCTTGGCAGTAAAGATTGTTTTATTTGTGAAGCAGATTTGTATTTGACAGATAATTCCATTCTGCTACGGGATTTTCAAAAGTCCTGCTATTTTGGAAAAATGATCTCAGGCTATTCGGATGACTGGGTATTTGAAATGCAGGAAGGAAAGATTACCAGAGTTGGAAAAGGCGGTACAGATACTTACAATATGGCAGGAATATCATATTGGAAGAAGGAAGACGCCAGACTGATCCGGGAAGCAATTTACAAAGCATATCAGACAGCAGGACATGAACAGCTTTTCTGGGACGAGATCGTGAATCAGGAATTGGATCATCTTAATGTTACAGTTGAACCAATACCAATAGGCAGTGTGATAGAGATTGATACGGTTGATGAATTATGTAAAATAGATGGGAACTATTGTGATGAATAAAAGTATTCAATGATATGGAGGGAGCAAAGCATGCTCGTAACTGATTTTATAAAGCAGATAAAAAAAACAGGGATCAAAACGCTGACAGGTGTGCCGGATTCTGCATTAAAACCATTTTGTGATTATATCAACGGAGCAGGAAAAAGCGAATTTACACATTATGTTCCGGCAAACGAAGGAGCTGCAGTCGGGATAGCAATCGGAGAATATCTTGCGACAGGAATACCGGCATGTGCATATATGCAGAACAGCGGACTGGGAAATATTGTGAATCCGATCACATCACTTGCAAATGAAGAAGTGTATGGAATACCAATGCTGTTACTGGTCGGTTATCGCGGTGAACCTGGGAAAAAGGATGAACCTCAGCACAAGTACATGGGTAAGATCACGGAGAGCCTGTTGGACGTGCTTAGCATAGAGCATATGGTGCTTGGAAAAGAACTCACTGAGCAGGAAGTTACAGATGGCTTTACGAAAGCAGCTCAGATGTTAAAGGATGGAAAACAGTTTGCATTTGTGCTGAAGAAGGATTTCCTTGAGATGGAAGAAAAAGGTGTTTATGTAAATGAAAATTCTCTGATCCGGGAAGATGCGATCGCACAGATTATAGAATCTTTGGATGAAAGTGATGTTGTAGTTTCCACGACAGGAAAGATATCCAGAGAAGTTTATGAGCAGAGCGATAAGATAAAAGGAACCCATGCACAGGATTTCCTGACCGTGGGAGGAATGGGACATGCTTCTATGGTTGCGTTTGGAATTGCACAGGAGGCAAAAGAAAAACGGGTGTATTGTCTGGATGGTGATGGTGCAGAACTGATGCATATGGGAAGTCTGGCATTTATCGCCAAACAAAATCCCAAAAATCTTGTCCATATCTGTTTGAATAATGAGGCGCATGAATCGGTTGGAGGGATGCCGACCGGATGTGTGGGATTAAGTTACGCAGAAGTTGCGCGGACGGTTGGATATGAATCTGTTTACTGTATTGATACAATGGGAAAATTAAAACAGGTTTTAAGTGATGTTAAAAAAGAAAGAAAACTTACATTTATTGAGATAAAGGTTTCCATGCAGTCAAGGGCGGATTTGGGAAGACCAAAAGAAACAGCAGCAGAAAACAAAGAGAATTTTATGAGATACCATGGAGTAAAAGGATGAAGAAAGTATATGCATGTTTTTGCACAGATGTGATCCATGAAGGACATCTGAATATTATTCATGAAGCAAAAAAATATGGAAAGGTGATCGCGGGTGTATTAAGTGATGCTGCAATGATACGTTATAACCGTTTCCCGACGGTTTCCTTCGAAGAACGCAAACAGATGTTAGAGCAGATCCCAGATGTAGATGAAGTAGTAGTACAAAACGAAGTCATGTATGGGAATATTTTAGAGCAGATAAAACCAGACTATGTGATTCATGGCGATAACTGGCTGAATGATCCGATGGAAGTCATCCGCGAAAACGTCATTGAAAATCTGGCAAAATGGGGCGGTCAGTTGATCGAAGTTCCCTATACATATAATGAGCAGGTAAAAAATATAGAAGCGGTCATGAGGGAGCGCGCTGCAATGCCGGAATACCGCAGAAAACGCCTGCGTCAGTTGCTGAAATTATGTCCGATCGTAAAGACTTTAGAGGTGCATAGCGGTTTGACAGGACTTATTGCAGAAAAAACAGTTGTGGCAAATCAGGGCGAAATAGATCAGTTTGACGCAATGTGGCTTTCAAGTCTGTGTGATTCTACTGCCAAAGGAAAACCGGATATTGAACTGGTGGATATGTCATCAAGACTGCGTACCGTAGATGACGTGCTTGAGGTGACTACAAAACCAATCATTTTGGATGGCGATACAGGTGGAATGATCGAACATTTTGTATATAATGTGCGTACGTTAGAGCGTATCGGTGTTTCTGCCGTGATTATTGAGGATAAAACAGGTTTAAAGAAGAACTCTTTGTTTGGGACAGAAGTTGAGCAGACACAGGACAGTATTGAGAATTTTACAGCAAAAATCCGGGCAGGAAAACGTGCACAGCGTACAAAAGATTTTATGATCATTGCCCGCATAGAGAGCCTTATTTTAGAAAAAGGCATGGGCGATGCGTTAGAGAGGGCGGCTGCTTATGTACAAGCAGGTGCAGACGGAATTATGATCCATAGCAGAAAAAAGAATCCGGATGAGATCTTTGAATTTTGTGATAAGTTCCGTGTCACAAATTCTTCCACACCGATTGTTGTTGTTCCGACTTCCTACAATGCCACCTATGAGAGCGAACTGCAGTCACATGGTGTTAATATTGTAATTTATGCAAACCAGCTTACGCGCAGTGCATTTCCGGCAATGCAGAAAACAGCTACGGATATTTTGACGTATCATAGGGCGAAAGAGGTTGATGACAGGCTGATGCCGATTAAGGAGATTATTACTTTGATTGATGAGGTATAAGAAAGTTTCTGTTTGGAGAGGAGCAGAATGTCGAAAGCATTAAAACAAATCTTAAAAAAATAATAGCAAAGTTAGAATATATATCCATGCGTGATTATTATCTGATAGTTTGTGAAAACTAAGGAATCGCCGTGTACGAAAACGTATGCACGAGTGATGTGAGAGACCGGCTAATCAGCAATGGTTAGACTCCTGCTCAATTAATCGCGCAGATACTTGTAGCTGAACTCTGAATATAGTACAATAGACAAAAGTAGATGTTGCAAGGGAGTATTGTAAAGGATTTTATACGAAGGAGGAAGAGAATATGATGAATGTTTTTTCTGAATCTAAAAGTAAACTGTACCACTTGTCAAGGACATTTTGAATTAGCGTAGTGCCTATTTTTTAGACAACTACACAAAAGAAATCGTATTTATGAAGGTATACAATTGTAAACGGCAAGATAAAAACTGAAATATTGGATATAAGGTGAAGTTATAGGGGACAGTATGGATAAACATAGTAAAAAAATTATACAAAATATTACAAAAACAATTGTAACTATAACCGTAGCAATCGCTTCGGTATTACGTGCATATGATTATGGAGTTACGATTACACAAAAAAATACAATAAAAAAGCTTGAGGGAAATATTATTAGTGGTGATACAGTAACAATAAACCAAAGTAATGAAATATCGGATACATATGAAGAACTTACAAACGAGGTGTTGGATGAATTAAAAAACTTTAAAGAGGAAAATGCATCTTTGAAAAAGGAAATATTAGATTTGCAGAATGATAAACAGGAAAAGAAGAGTGAGGATACTAAAGGTATCGAAGATGCAACAGAAACAGGGGAAGAGATGCGGCGAAAGAGTATTCTGTAATAAATATGTTAGCAGGGCATATTGATGAGTATGCGAGCGATAGTGTTGAAGTAAAAAATCAAGGCGGTGATTTTAATAAGATAGGTTTCGCAAATCCAACGTTTTATAAATAAAAATTTTACTAAATTCAGTATTTCTCTCATAGACATTCGTTCACTTTATGCCTATAATCCCCATAGGCAGGTACTTTCCATGGAGGAGGTATCCATTATATGGGTGAAAGTTTTCAAAAACTAAATTTAACAAATGCATATTTGTTTGCAGCAGCAATGCAGGATGAGGAAATCTGCAGGAATGTTTTGGAAATTGCATTAGATAGGAAGATTTCTAAAGTGAAGGCACATACAGAGCACACGGTTTTTTTGGACACTGAATTTAAAGGACGATATCGTTATGTGTTTGAAGAATATTGTAAGGATGCGGATATTGCATTGGGGGATGAAACACAGAACAGAAGGAGCTGCAAATAAAAGAGATGAACATATTCAAAAAATTCACGAAAGAGTAAAATATTTAAAACGAAACCGGGAATTGGAGACAGGCTATATGACAATGGAAGAATATATCCATGAGGAAGCTGGTCGAAAAGCGAAAGATATGGCGAAGGATATGGCACAAAATCTGGCAAAATCAACATTTGGGGATGCATCTGTTTATGAAAAACAATCCATATAAAATGGAAGTGAAGATCATGTTTCAAAGGATGATCCACGACTGGTTTATACCTGTAAAACCAGAGTACAATGATTTTGTCAAAGCAATGTTTATAGGTGATGTGGATGCAATGAATGAATACATGAACCGTGTCGCATTGCAGACCTTCAGCTATTTTGATACCGGCAACCGTGCTTCCGGGGCAGAGCCGGAACGTTTTTATCATGGATTTGTACTTGGACTGCTTGTGGATCTGCAGGGCAGTTACTATGTGAAAGCCAATCATGAAAGCGGTTTTGGGAGATATAATGTCATGCTTGAGCCAAAAAATCCGGGAAAAAGTAATGCAGTGATCCTAGAATTTAAAGTGCGGAGTACAAGAAAAGGAAAAAGCCTCGAAGAAACAGCACAGTCAGCGCTTGTATAGATCAGGGAAAGAATGTGCTGATTGTGGATTGAATTGCAATGACATGAAACTGGTAGATGAGGGATATCAGAGCATCTTAAAATACGGAATCTGTTTTTGCAGGAAGAATTGTATGGTGAAGTCTGGAAATAATGAATAGATCCTTGAATTTAAAATATGACATGGCGCACGAAAGGAGAAAAAATGGGACTTTACGTAAATCCAGGAAATGAAGAATTTTATAATGCATCTCTTCGTTCTAAAATATATGTTGATAAAACAGAAATGATTAAATTTACAAATTCGCAGCTTTTTGGTGAACACAAAAATATCTGCGTAAGCCGCCCACGCCGTTTCGGAAAGTCAATTGCTGCCAACATGCTTGTGGCATATTATAGCCGCGGATGCAATTCAAAAGAGTTATTTGCAAAATTTAAAATAGCAGACGATGCGGGTTTTGAAGAACATTTAAATAAATATAATGTCATTCATTTGAATATGCAGCAGTTTTTGGGACGCACAAAAACGATAGACGAGATGTTAGAGCTTCTCACCCGGAAAGTGACGCGCGAATTGAAACGTGAATTTGCCAATGTTACTTATTATGAGGAAGATTTAGTATCTGTCATAGAAGAAATTTATTCTCAGACGCACGGTTATTTTGTATTTATTATAGATGAATGGGACTGTATCTTCCGGGTAAAAGAGAATGATACAGAGGCACAGAAAATTTATCTGAACTTTCTGAGAGATTTATTAAAAAACCAGCCATACTGTGTATTAGCATATATGACGGGGATTCTTCCGATAAAGAAGTATGGGGAACATTCAGCACTTAACATGTTTGATGAATACTCCATGACAAATCAGCGGGAACTGGCTGAATTTACAGGATTTACAGAGCAGGAAGTGCAGGAACTCTGCCCAGCATATGATATGCCATACGATAAAATGAGGCAATGGTATGATGGATATGATTTAAAGGACATACAGATATACAATCCAAGGTCAGTCGTGATGTCACTTCTCGGACATGACTTTGATAGCTACTGGACAAAGACAGAGACATATGAGGCATTAAAAAAATATATCCAGATGGATATGTACAACTTAAAAGAACTTGTAACAAAACTGATTGCAGGAAGTTCTGTTGCAATAAACCCGGATAAATTCCAAAACGATATGACAACTTTTGCCAGTGCAGATGATGTGCTGACACTTCTCGTACATCTGGGATATCTGACTTATGATTTTGATACATGTACGGTTCATATTCCAAATCAGGAAGTACAGAAGGAATTTATCAATTGTATTGAGGATGGCGGCTGGGAACCGGTTATGGATGCTATCCGGAAATCAGAGGAACTTTTAAACGCAACGATTTACGGTGATGAGGAAACAGTTGCTCGTATGATAGAATATGTGCATCAGGAAAATACATCCATACTTGCCTATAATGATGAAAATTCTCTGGCATGTGTGATTTCACTGGCATATTATTCGGCAAAAAAGGAGTATGTTGTTTATCGTGAATTGGCAGGTGGAAAGGGCTTTGCAGATCTGGTGTTTATTCCAAGACAAACAACACAGACACCGGCAATCGTTGTTGAACTGAAATGGAATCAAACAGCAGATGCCGCGATTGCTCAAATCAAAAGAAAAGAGTATGTGCAATGTCTGAAAGATTATAAAGGTGAAGTGATTCTTGTAGGGGTAAATTATGAGAGCCAGGACGCAAAGAAGGAAGATTATAAAAAACATTCATGTAAAATTGAAAGGTTAATTATTGCACCAGATGATATATGTAAAATATCATGACGGATGACGGGGAAAATCACGGGAAGAGAGATTATTATATGAAGCGAATACTTGTACGGGGCGGGATGAATCCGTTAAAACCATTAAATCTTAGTCAAATTTTAGCATATGATAAAATTGGAGGAAATACAGGAAACATATTATACTTAACGGGTGTTTTAAGAAGTATATATGCTGATGATGTAGAAGTGGATGTGGATGGATATGCAGGAGAGGGTGGATTATATAATTCAAACGATATTGATCAGATCAATCAGATTTATGATGCATATCTGATACCTCTTGCAGATGCTTTCAGACCGGATTTTGTTAATCAATTGAATAGTTTGACAAAGCTGGTTAAACAATTAAAGATTCCGTGCCATATTTTGTCGGTTGGAATCAGGGGCGAATATGACATGGATGTTCATTGCCAGTATCCATTTGATGAGCAGGTGAAAGAGTTTGTAAAAGCAGTTTTAGAAAAAAGTCCAATAATCGGGGTACGTGGAGAAATAACTGCAGAATATTTACAAAAATTTGGACTTTCGGAAGAAAAAGATTATACGGTTATTGGATGTCCGTCTATGTATATTTTTGGAAAGCAAATCCATAGGAGAAAGTTTTGTTTAGACAAAAGCAGTAGACTTTCTCTTAATTTTAATCCGAATATACAAGAAATTACAGAAAATTTATTAGAGTGTGCTAGAAGTCAATTTGGAGAATGGTTATATGTGGCACAGGGGATTAATGAAATTAAATGCTTATGGTTGGGATTATCAACACCTGATCTGAAAAATGAATACTATCTAAAAGGACTTTTTGAAGAATTATATGGGGAAAATCATGTTCGTGCATTTATTTCAGCCGGAGACTGGATTCGTTATATGAATACGATTGATCTGTCAATTGGAGGAAAACTTCATGGAAATATTGCGGCTGTTCTTGGTGGCGCTCCAACAATTTTTATTCCCAGTGATGCGCGTATGCAGGAGTTAGTGTCATATCATTCATTTCCATCGATTGCAGCAAAGGACTGGAAAAAAATAGAAAATATTGAGAAACTGGTGGATAAAATTGATTTGGATAAATATTTAAGTGTACATACCAAAAATTTTGAACATTATTGTGAATTTCTTGAAAAACTTGAAATTCCAAATATATATTCCGAGCATCAGGCAGAAAAGGAAGAACTGTTATCATTCAGCAGACCTGTTACATCAATTTTGAATTGCAGTAAATACGAGATGCTGCAGCGTTTGACCGAATATAAGAATGCAGCTGAAAGTTTTTTACTGGCAAATAAGTAATTTGCAAATCATAAAGCCTTTCGCTTATAATGAGCAGAAAGGTTAATTATTGCACCGGGATGACCGATATATACAATAAAGCAGAAAAAAGATTCAGGATGAATCGTAATGGTGCATGGAGGCAGAAAAAGAATAAACTGGGATAGTGCCATCCGGACTGTTGGGTTCGGATGGTTTTTTATTAAAAGAATATAGTGATAGATGACCAGAGGAATGATAAGGAGTATTTCATGAGAGCAATTAAGGTTATTTGTTCGACTTGTTTATGGATGTGTATAACAGGGAGTGTATGGAAATTATAGCCCTGTGTGATAATAATAAAAATATCTGGGGAATAGAGAAAAATGGTATACAGGTGATTTCACCGGAAAGAATCGATCATAATGTTGATAGAATAATTATTACAAGCAGTTATTATGAAGAAATAAGAAAACAATTAGAGAGATATATAAGTTATAATCAAAAATCAGGATTAAGGTAGTGTAGATTTGAAAGAAATGGGTTATTAAAATATAAAAGAATTTTACTGTGAGTGAAAGAAGGTAATAAACATGAATACAGCATTGATATTGGCAGCAGGCGTAGATCCGGGGTTTCAAATGGATATTCCAAAACAATTTGTGGTAGTTGAAAATAAACCGTTAATTGTATATACGCTTCAGATATTTGAAAAACATCCACAGATAGATCGGATTGTTGTTTCCTGTCTGGCTGGATGGCAGGAGATGGTCAGAGCATATGCAAAGCAGTTTAATATTTCAAAGCTTTCTGAGATTGTGGAGGGTGGTATTGATGCGCAGGAGTCAAGCTGGCAGGGCATTCGGTGGCTGAAAGAGCATTCTGCAATGGATGAAATCATTATTATCCATGATGCGATCAGACCGCTTGTGACAGAGGAACTTATATCAGACAGTATTCGTGTCTGCAAAGAGAAGGGGATGGGAGTTGCTGCTGTCAGATCAATGGATACCATTATGCTTACGCAGGACGGCATGACAGGTAAGGAAAGTATTTCCAGATATGATTTTCGGAGAATACAGACACCGCAGGCATATAGACTGGAATATCTGATCAGGATGCACGAAAGAGCCAGAGCGGAGCAATTATCGCATAGTGTGGATAACAACAGTATGATTGCAAAACTGGGTGAGACGATCCATTTTTCCAGGGGTTCTGATTTAAATATTAAGATTAATACTGTGGAAGACGTGGAGATGTTTAAAGCTCTTTACCATATGAAAAAGAAAATAGAAGAAAAGACAGAGGAATACGAATGAATATCGCGTTAATACTTGCAGGGGGAAGTGGAAGGCGAACAGAACAGGATATCCCAAAGCAGTTTATGAACGTCTATGACAAACCTGTTATTATTTATACACTGGAAGCATTTCAGAAACATCCGGATATTGATGGAATCATTGTATCCTGTCTGGATGGCTGGGAAGAAATTTTACAGGCATATGCGCGTCAGTATGGAATCGATAAATTAAAATGGATCGTTGGCGGTGGGGAAAACGGACAGGCATCGGCAAGGATAGCCCTTTTAAGACTACAGGAGGTTTGCAGTAAAAATGATATTGTTTTGATCCACGATGCAGTCAGACCGATGGTAAGTGCAGATATTATTTCAGATTGTATTGTCACCTGCAGAAAATATGGAAGTGGTCTGTCTGCAATCCGCTGTCAGGAGACGATCATGCGTACAAATGATGGTATCAGTGGAGCGGAAAGTATACACAGGGATGATATTATGCGGGTCATGACACCACAGGCATATCAGTACGGTGAAGCGCTGCAGGCACATTTGGAGGCACTTCAGAAGGGAATTGTAAATGCGGTATATACGAATACGCTGATGCTGGAACTTGGAAAGCAGCTTTATTTTTCAAAAGGATCAGCAAAGAATATCAAGATTACAACGATGGAGGATATTGATATTTTTAAGGCATTGTATGTGACAGAGAAGGAAGACTGGATGAAGTAGGTATAAAATCAAATAGTAATTTGGCTGAAAATAGGCAAAATTATAAAAATTTAAATTAGGAGATTGTGCTATGATAAAAATACGAAATTGTAGTATAGAGCAGTTTGCCAAATTAGTTGAAAAAAAAGAATGTTATTGTTTTGGGTGTGGAAAACAGGCGGAGGGTTTTTTTCAGAAATACAGTTCATTGCATATGGAAGGTAACATAAGTGGATTTATAGATAATGCACAGGAAAAAAATGGAACAATTATTGTGATAAATGGTGTAGAAATGCCAATTTGTTCTTTTCAAAAGTTTTTAGAGATACGAGGACAAGATAGTATAGTGCTTACTACAAGCATGTATTGTCATAAAATGATAGAGCAAATGGACGCAGAGCCCCAATTGAATGATATGGAATGTTATGTTGATTTTTTTATAGAAGATGCATTCATACCACAATACTTTAAAAAGACATATGCAGATAGACCAAAGATTCCCAAAGTGATACATTATTGTTGGTTTGGACGGGGAGATATTCCAGCTCAATTTTTAAGTTATATAGAAAGTTGGCACAGGTATTGTCCAGAATATGAAATTATACGTTGGGATGAAACAAATTATGATGTTACAAAATCGAGATATATGAAACAAGCATATGATGCAGGAAAATGGGCTTTTGTATCTGATTATGCTAGATTAGATATTATACATCAATATGGAGGCATTTATTTAGATACAGATGTTGAGCTTATAAAAAATTTGGACGACTTACTGTATGACGAAATGTACTGTGGATTCGAACAGAATAATTACGTTAATTTTGGATTGGGTTTTGGAGCAATCGCAGGACATGATGTTTTAGCTGAATTAATGGAATGGTATAATAATATGGATTTTGTAAATAAAGATGGAAAATATAACCAGACAGCATGTGCTGTTTACCAGTTACAAGCAATGGTTAAGAGGGGATTTTCTGTTTCAAATGTGTACCAATGTAAAGATAAGATTGCCTTATATCCAAGTGAGGTTTTAGCACCACAAAATTTATTGGGAGATGAGATACATATTACAGAAAACACATATTCCATACATCATTATTCATCAACATGGTGGGATGATGAAGCAACAACAGGCATGAATATATTGAGAGATAATTTGCAAAAATATAAATTAAGGATAAAGTGAGGATAACATTATGGTGACCAGTATATCAAGTAATACTATTGAAAATGCAAAAAAAATTTACATGAAATTAATGGATGACGAATCCAGGCAAATTTTTAAAAATAAATTATTATATTCGTTTACAGATGATGAATTGTATATTTATGATATTCTGAAAGATAGATTTGAAGAATTTGGAAAACGGATAAAGAAAATTGAACCAAATGTTGACATTATTGTTTATGGGGCTGGTGTTAATTGTAAAATTGCATTAAATATGTGTAAAATTTATAAAAAGGATGTTTCTATTATTTGTGACAGAGATGAGATTAAGCAGAAAATGGGATATGATGGGGTAAAAGTTATTTCCCCAGAAGAATTGATTAACAAGTATAGAGATGCATATGTGGTTGTTAGTACAACAAATTACCTTGATGAAGTAGTAAAATTTTTGAGTCAATATTATAAAAAAGATAAAATAATACCGTTGGCAAATAACGAGCAAATTTCGTGGATTAAATCACAGTATTTTGATCAAAGTATTATAAAATTGGAAGATGGAGAAATATTTGTAGATGGTGGCTGCTACGATCTTGAGACGAGTGAAATATTAATAAGTAAATGCAAACCAGATAAAATTTATGCATTTGAACCTGACAAGGAAAATTTTGAGAAAGTTGAAAGAAAAATATCTGAGAATAATTATGATAATATAATTTTGTCAGATAAGGGATTGTGGAATAAATCAGATAATTTGCATTTTAATGCTAGTGGGGATATTTTGTCATATGTTTCAAATGAAGGGGAAGACACGATAGAAGTGGTAGCATTAGATGAGGTTATTGATGATAGGGTAACGTTTATAAAGATGGATATTGAGGGATCAGAACTTTGCGCTTTAGAAGGGGCAAAAAAGATTATTCAGAAATATAAACCCAAATTGGCAATTTGTATTTACCATAAACCGGAAGATACTATTGATATTCCAGCTTATATATTGGAAATGGTTCCAGAGTATAAATTTTGGATTAGACATTATTCCTATTCAGCAGCGGAAACGGTATTATATGCAGTGGTGTGATAAGTAGGAAAAATATATGATTTTTAAATTTTGAGATAAATATGTTATTTCTTTTGGCAGGAGATAAATTGTGGAAACATTGGAAAGTTTTCTTAGAAAACATAAACATGTGATTTGTTTTGGTGCAGGTAGTATTTTTCGAATTATGTGTTATGAATTAAAGCAAATGGGAAAATTAGAAAAGATACTAGCGGTAACAGATTGCAAGTTTTCTCAATCTGGATTAATGGAAGTCGCGGGAATAAGTATATTGCAAATAACGCAGCAGCAAGCATTAGAATGGATAAGACATGAGGATGAAAGTATAGGAATATTAATTACGACAGCATCATGGAGAGAAGTTACAAAAAATATTTTAGAGAATTTGGATATAGATGATTATGGAGTTTATTCATTATTAAAGGAGGCTGCTAAATCAGAGTTTATTATGCCTTATCAAAAGAATGATCAATTAAAAATTCCACCGTTTATTCATTATTGTTGGTTTGGAAGGAATAATATTCCAAAAAGACTTCAAAAATATATGGAATCATGGGAAAAATATTGTCCAGATTATAACATTAAATTATGGAACGAAGATAATTATGATATAGAAGCGGTTACATATACAAAAAATGCATATAAGAATAAACAATGGGCATTTGTGTCAGATTATGTAAGGATGGATGTTATCTATAAATATGGTGGAATTTATCTTGATACAGATGTAGAGGTAATAAAATGCTTAGATGAATTAAGGAAAAATGAGGGATTTATTGGAACAGAAGTGTCAGGAGGAATTAATTCAGGATTAGGCTTTGGGGCTGTTGCCGGGAATCAGATGATTGGAAAGTTAAGAGACTTATATTTAAAAAAGAATATTGAGTCTATAACTAATATGGGAAAGGAAACAGAACTATTTGTACATGCTGGATATCAAATAGGAAAGGGATATCAGGTCATAAATGATATGACCGTTTATCCGTGGCAAGTATTGTCACCAAAAATAAAAGAAGATGGAAGTATACACATAGGAGAATGTACTTATACAATACACCATTATGATGGAAGCTGGTTAAAATAATGAAAATAGGAAAGGATAACGCATAAGGAGAATGGAACATAATTTGACAGCAGAGTTTTTTAAAAAGGCAAAAGTAATATATGATCGCTTAGAAGATGAAGAATCAAAAAAAATTTTTATGTATAAACTAGACTGGGCAATTACAAACAATGTAGATTCGTTTGTTCAATATTTGATAAATAAGGATTATTATGAGTTTATTCAAAAGGTGGAGAAACTTGCAAAAGAAAATGAAGTTATTATTTATGGCGCAGGAGAAAACTGCTCAAAGGTAATGCAAATTTGCAATAATATCCATATTAGTTGTATTTGTGATAAGAGTACTGAAAAACAAATGTCTGGATATTGTGGGATACCAGTTATTTCCCCGGAAGAGTTAGTCAGTTATCATGCGGACGCAGCAGTAATTATCAGTACAACGAAATATCAAAATGAAGTATTGGAGAAACTCAATAAAAGATTTAAAAAAGAAAAATTATTATTATTCAGTTTTTGTGAGCAGGAGAGATATAAACAACAATATTTTGAAAAAAATATTATAAATTTTTCTCAGGATGAGGTATTTGTAGACGGAGGATGTTATGATTTTAGTACAAGTCTTGAATTAATGAAGAGATGTAAGGTAAAAAAAATATATGCTTTTGAACCAGATGAAGAAAATATTGGAAAAATCAAACAACAGATGGGAAGAAACACGAATTGTGATGTAGTATTGATAAAAAAAGGATTATGGGATAAAACAGATACATTGATATTTTCAGCAACCGGCGATATGGAATCATGCATAATTGAAGAAAATGGTTTGTTGGAATCAAACAATGATGTGGTAAAGGTACAAGTTACAGCAATGGATGAAGTAATAAAAGATAGGGTGAGTTTTATTAAAATGGATATTGAAGGGGCGGAATTGCGTGCCTTACGAGGTGCAAAATATTTAATACAGAAATATAAACCTAAGCTGGCAATAAGCATTTATCATAAACCAGAAGATATTATTGATATTCCAAACTATATAGTGGATTTGGTCCCTGAATATAAATTTTATATACGTCAGTATTCTTATGGATATTGTGAGACAGTACTGTATGCTATATAAAAGTGGGAGAATTTATGGTTAAAGTTTTAAATAGCGGAATTAGTTCATTTATACAAGCACTTGAGAATAAAAGGTTCTACTGTTTTGGAAGTGGACAGCAGGCGGAAAGATTTTTTGAAAAATATTCAGGGCTTGGGTTAGAGAGTAGATTAGTTGGTTTTATTGATAATGATTTGGCCAAGAATGGAAGAAAAAAAATAATTAATAAAAAAGAATTTTTGATTATGTCATATTCACACTTTTCAAAAATCCATGAAAAGCATGATATTGTTCTAATAACGAGTATTTATTGGAAAGAAATGCTAGAACAGATGGATAATGATATTCATATGAATGGAACAGTGTGTTATTTAGAGATTCTTCTAGATAATACATATGAAACAACGCAATTTGAACCGTACAAATATGCAGATGTTCCCCTGATTCCGAAAGTGATTCATTATTGTTGGTTTGGGGGAAAAAATATTCCACCTCAATTAGCAGAATATATGCAAACATGGAAATATTATTGCCCAGATTATGAGATTGTACGTTGGGATGAAACCAATTATGATACGAAAAAATCAAAATTTGTTTCGCAGGCATATGAGGCAGGAAAATGGGCATTTGTATCAGATTATGCACGGCTGGATATTTTGGAACAATTTGGTGGGATTTATTTAGATACAGATGTTGAACTAATAAAATCTTTGGATGAACTGTTATATAATCGAATGTTTTGTGGATTTGAGCAAAACAATTATATTGGATTTGGGCCTGGAGTTGGAGCAATAAAAGGGGAAAACATAATTGGGCAAATTAGAGAACTATATGATTCGATGAATTTTAAAAATGGAAGAGGAGAATACAATAGAACTTCTTGTTCTGTGTATCAAACACAAGTCATGAAGCAAAAAGGATTTGTTTTAAACAATAGGTTTCAATGCAGAGATGGAGTTGTAGTGTATCCAAGTGAGGTTTTAGCACCTGCTTTTTGGAATACTAAGGATATAACAGTTACGAATCATACATATGCAATTCATCACTATGCGTCGACATGGTGGGAGAATATGGAAACATTTCAGGCAGAAAATTATAAAAACGATATACGAGAATTGAAAAAAAGAATTGAAAAATAAACAATGAAAATAGTGTAAAACTATTTTCAAGGAATGAAGGATATATGAAAAATGATAAATATAATGTACTTTTTTTACCATATAAAGCATCTATGTGGGATGCGTTTGATAGTGTATATAAAGCTGCTGTAGCAGATAACAGGTGTAAGGTGACAGTTGTTTCAGTGCCATATTATGAGAGAAAAAGTCAGGGTGAGGAGAAACAGCTTGTTTGTGAAAATGGACAGTATCCAGATTATGTGAAAGAGACGTTTTATAAAGAATTTGTATTTGAAAAAATGGATATTATTTTTATACATAATCCTTATGATGGAACCAATAAGATTACACAGATTTTGCCTCAATATTATAGCAAAGAATTAATAAAATATACGGATCATCTTGTATATATTCCATATTTTGTTACAAAAGCTGGAGAAGCAATGCAAGAGCATTTTTGTGAGTTGCCGGCGGTTTTTTATTCATGGAGAACAATTGTTCAGTCTGAGGATATAAGAAAGGTATATCTTAAATATCATTCTGCAGAAAAAATAGTTGCAATGGGATCGCCAAAGTTTGACAGAGTAAAAAAAATATGTAAGACAAAGGAAATTTTGATCCCGGATGAGTGGAAAGACAAATTGCAGGGAAAAAAAGTATTTTTATATAATACGCATTTGAGAAAAATATATGATGGTACAATAGTTGATGAGGTAAAGTATGTGCTGGGCGTAATGGCAGAATATGAGGATGTAGTTCTTTTATGGAGACCACATCCATTAAGCACAGCAACGGCGGAACAAGTAAATGAACAATTGGCGAAAAATTACATACAACTTGTAGAGTATGTAAAAAAATTGCAATATGTAATATATGATGAGACATCTGATGTAGATAGAACCATTGTTCTTAGTGATGCATATATTGGAGACATAGAGAGTTCAGTAGTACAATTATATGGTATCACAGGAAAACCAATATATGATACAGAAGAGTGGAAAGAGGATGATAAAGGAGACAACCATTTTATAAAAACACTTGGAGCAGAAATTGATGGAACAGACATATGGATGACAAGTATAAATGATAATAATTTATATGTTATAGATATGATAACACAGAAAATTAGATGGCAGGCATGTTTTCAGAGAGAAAAATGTACTCTGAAAAATCTATATATCAGATCTGTCAAGAATGAACAATATTTTTATTTTATTCCGTGTATGGCGCAAAGGATTGGAGTGTTCTCAAAAAAAAATATGCAGGTAAGTTATATTGATTTGCCGGAAAGGAAAAAAAACGAATATACTCCCGTACTCAATAATGAGTATCTGTGGTTATTTCCTATTTTTTTTGGTAAAGAAATGTATAGGATTGATTTAAACACGAGAAAAGTTATGATACTGGAATCTGCGTATAAAAGGGATTTAATGTCATTTAGAAATTTTGGAAAAATTCCATTGTTTGGTGAAGCAAAGAAATTCCAAAATAAGATATATCAGCCATGTTTTGTGGCTTCAGTAATTTCAATATATGATATAGAAAATGATTGTTTTGATTATGTCGAAGTCCCTATGAAGGAAAAGGGATTGGTGGCGATTACCCCGATTGAAAAAGTGTGTTGGATTTTACCAAAAGAGCAGGGAAAATTAGTAAAATGGGATATGGAAAACAATTGTTTTTATGAATTAATATATATGGAAAACATGTCAAGTGTTTCTCAAGAATTACAATTCTGCGATATTGTCTATGAAAATGAGAATATTTGGCTAGTGCCAAATGCTGCACGTGTTTGCATAAAAATAGAATTATCAGAAGGTATTGTGAAAGAAATCATGTGTTGGAAGACAGAAGATGAACAAGCATTGTATGATCGTTATAAATTATATAATGGAAAAATATATTTATTCCCCTATAAAGCGAAAAACATTTGTGCAATAGATATGGAAACAGATGAAGTTGTATGGCTCTCAACATATTTTGACAGTGAAATCATGAAGAACAATACAGGAGTAGAGGATGATATACGACGATATATATATAACGGAAGAACTTGCTCTCTGAAACAGTTTATTGAACTTGTTCGAAAAGGGGATGATATTAATAGAGAAAAAAGAAGAAATAGTTTTTGTAAAGGAATAGAAAATATAAACGAGAATGCTGGTGAAAAGATTTGGCATTATTTAATACAGCAGATAGATAAGCAATAAGAACATTACGGAGGAAATGATAATGCAGCAAAATAATCCATTAGTTACAATTGCAATTCCAGTATATAATGGCGGAAATTATTTGAAGAAAGCGATACAAAGTGCATGTGATCAAACTTATTCTAACATAGAGATTATTGTAGTGAATGATGGTTCAGATGATAATGGAGTAACGAAAGAGATTGCAATGCAATTTAAAGATAAAATCCGTTATTTTGAAAAAGAAAATGGCGGAGTGGCATCAGCAGTAAATGTAGCAATTAATGAGATGAAGGGAGAGTATTTTGCATGGTTGTCGCACGATGACGAGTATTATCCGGATAAAATAGAAACGCAGATTGAAGCATTGCGTAATTGCGGAGATATGATGCGTCCAGTTTTCGGAGGATTTGATATATATGATATGGTAGAAGAAAAAATTACTCCATGTATTGAGACTTCTCCGTATGTGTTAGAAAATATAGAAAAAGGAGCATTTTCTATTCTGAGTGGCATTGTTAATACGGTTACAGTTATGGTACATAAAAGCTATTTTAAACAGTGTGGTGTATTTAATGAACAACTCATTTCTACGCAGGATTATGATATGTGGTTTCGAATTTTCAGAAAGAGTAAGCCGTTATATATTCCAAAGACTTTAATAAAATGGAGAAATCATCCGGAACAGGGAACTTATACAATATCAAGTCATCATCATAATTGTGATATATTAAATAAAGGCTTTTTAAATGAAATGTTAAAAAATCCGGAAGAAATAGAAAAAATATATGGTTCCTGTTATCGATTTTTATTTGAATTTGCAGAATTTTGCTTGAAATATAAATTTCTGGAAACATACAAATTTGCATGTGAAGAGTTAGAAAAATATAGTGGTACAGACTATACTGGAAATTTACAGCTGCGGGAGTATATAGGAAATATAGATGGTGGAAGAATTGTTTGTTTTGGTTCAGGTGTAAATGGCAGATACATGGAAAGGGCATTGATGGTTCGGGGAATTGATATTGATTGTTATGCAGATAACAGTATGGAAAAATGGAATACAGAAATTAACGGACATATTTGCATTGAACCGTCAAGCATAGAAAAAGAGAAAGATGTTGTAATAGTTGCGATATTGCATAATGAACCTGTTATAAAGCAATTGGAACAGATGGGGGTAAAACATATATTAAAGGAAGTAGATTTGGAAAAACCTATTCATTATGCTATGCCGAAAAAAGACAGAATAAATGAATTTTTCAATACAGTATGGAAATGAGGAGAAAATGATGGAATATACAGGAACATGGAAAGAGATTTGGACACAAAAAGGTGCAATGGAAGGCACAAAAGAAGATATACGGATTTATGATGGTTGGGAAAAATCAACAGCAGATATGGAAGAGACTGCTTGTCGGATAAAAAAAGAACTTGACATTCAGCCAACAGATCGTGTATTGGAAATTGGCTGTGGAGCAGGGGGATTAGCTCAATATATGGACTGTGAATATGTGGGGATAGATTTCTCTAAAACTTTAGTGTCACGTTGTATGGAGTTCTTTCAAAAATCAGCAATTTATTCCGAAGCGAATGATCTGCCGTTTAGGGATAAGTACTTTGACAAATGCTTTTCATGGGGAGTTTTTTTGTATTTTCCAACAAAAGAGTATGTGAATCAGGTAATCAGTGAAATGCAGAGAGTTACAAAAGATGGTATTTTTATTGGTGAATTGCCTATGCAGACACATGATAAAAAACATATGCTTTACACAAAGGAAGAGTTTGTGAAAAAAGGATTTGATGTTATGAGAGGGTGGTCAGAGCCTTACTGTGATACTAGATTTAATGCGATAATGAAATGAGGAATTTCAAATGAATAATATATTATTGATTGGTGCACATTATGATGATATTGAATTAGGTGTTGGAGGAACGGCGGCAAGACTTGCAGCGGAGGGAAAGCAGGTTTATAAACTTATTTTGACAGATAATTTTGTAGAGAAATCAGCATTTAATAAGTACACTGATCCTAAGTCAAGCGAAAAAGATAGCAAAAAAGCATGTGATATACTGGGAATAAGAGAGGTTAAAAGTATAGAAAAAGCACAGAACTGTAATCTGGTATATAATACGAGACTTATGCAGCAGATAGAAAAGGTGATCATGCAATATAATATAGATACCGTTTTTATGCATTCCGAGTATGATATGAATATGGATCATATTGAAGCGGCGAGAATTTGTAAGGTGGCGGCAAGGCATGTGGACAATCTTTATATTTATAGAAGTAATATTTATATAACAGAAACTCAGTTTATACCAAAGATTTTTTTTGATATTTCCGACTATATTGAACAAAAGAAGAAAGCACTTGCTGCATATGGAGACGAACATCAAAGAAGTATGGCAGGTGGACAAAATAAACTTTTTGAAAATGTGATATATCAGAATAAAATATGGGGATATGCTGTTGATAAGATGTATGCGGAGGGATTTGAGGTGATTAAAGAGACACGTTGATGTATTAGGAAAGATCAGAGTAAGCTAAATATCAATAGAATAAAAGAAGGAGTATAACATGAAGTGGAGAAATAAAGGACACGAATTTGATGAAATCGGTAAAAACTTTGTAAATAAAATGATTTACATTTATGGAGCTGGTGGTGTGGGAAATGCTTTATTCGAAAAATTATATTTTTGCAAGGATAAAGTGGCTGGATTTATTGATAATTTTAAGGCAGGTACAATAATAAATGAGAAAAAAGTAATAGATATTGAGCACTTTATAGAATTGGATTGCAAGAATAATATTGTAATTGTGGCTGGTTCAGATTTTAATATGTCATTGTTTTCACAGTCACTTAGGCGTGCGGGATACCGTGATGGAATAAATTTATTCAATGTATATGATTTTGAGTATTTTTACATGTCACTGTTTTCAATATATGGTTGTGATAAATTATATGTTCCAATTGTAGGACATTTAGTAACTACTAAGTGTAATTTGGACTGCAAAGGATGCTTGAATTTTACGCATGTTAATCCAATAAAACGTCATTATGAATATGAGGTGCTGAAGGAAGATATTGATAAGTTTTTTTCGGCAGTTGATTATGTTGGAATGTTTAGTGTATGTGGTGGAGAGCCATTTTTATATCCGTTGCTTTCAGATGTAATAGCGTATATTGGACGGAATTATAGGGAAAGAATATGCGAATTAAGAGTTACTACGAATGGAACAATTGTTCCTTCTGAATGTTTGTGTAAAACATTAGAGAAAAACAGAGTGACCGTTTATGTAGACGATTATAGAAAAAATGTTTCGTTGGCAAGAAAAAAATATAGTAGTGTGATTAATGCTTTGAAAAATAACGATATAAGTGTTGTTGAAAATGATGCAGAATATTGGTTTATGTTTGAGAAAATAGAAAATTGTCAAACACAATGGACAGGAGAAGAACAGTTAATCAACCACTTTAATGCGTGTTCCATGCCGTTTGTATCTTTGCATAATCAAAAAATCTATCAATGTAATTACGCTGATTATGCATATGAATCACAGTGTTATTTAGCAGATGTTAGAGACTATTTTGATATAAGTGAATGGAATGTTGGACAAAAAATGGAATTTCAGGAGTATGTTTTAGGCTATTCAGAACGTGGATATTGCGAATACTGCAAAAATTGTCGAGGCTATATAAATATTAATACAAAAAAAATTGAGGTAGCAGAGCAATATTTATAGAATACAGGCAATTAGTTGATGTCAATGTAGTAGAAATATTATCTATTAAACCATCAAAAGTGTTAACAAGTGGCGATTTCAGGATTGATATTATGTAGGAAGGATAAAAATTATGCAAAATATAAGGCAGACATTTATAGATAAGACATCAGAGAAAATTTGGGAATGCCTGAGAACTTTAAACGAAACGGGTGATTATAAATATTTGGTACGTGCACATCAACTAAGTGGAATAAAATCGGACGAAATATATTTGCAACAGGCAGAACTTCAATGTTTAAAAAAAGCTGGAAATGAAATAGTTTATTATGGATTGGGAAAGGCTACATATAATTTTGCAAAATTAGAAGAAGAAAGAAGGGGAACGCCAGGCTACTTGAATTTTCCCTTTTTAGGAGACAATCTGATAGATTTTTTTTGTGATAGAAGATATGCTGAGTATCAGGATGGTTTTTTGAATAAAAAGGTTGTTGCTCCAAATGAAATATATGAAAGAAAAGATATTGTGGTGGTTGTTGGAACCCCGGATTATTTTGATGAGATAAAAGCGGATTTGGTTTCACATGGCATTCCAACAGACAAAATAATAAAATATAAGTGGCCGAATACGTTATGCTATGAAGATAAGCAATATTTTGATGAATTTTTTGAACCATTAAAAGAAAAAACGGTTATTGATGGAGGATGTTACCGGTGTGATACAATTGAGCGTTTTATAACGTGGAATAAAAGTAAGGGATATGAAAAGATTATCTCTTTTGAACCGGATAAACGCAATTTTGAAATTTGCAACAACATAAAGAATAAAATGAAGTGGGCAAATGTGGAAATCATAAATGCAGGGGTTGCCAAAGAAAGAAAAGTACAATACTTTTTAACGAATGGAGATGATACATCTATGTTTGATGATGGAGGAGATACCCTGATAGAAATGATTTCGATTGATGAGGTAGTAAAAGATTCGGAGGTATCTTTTATTAAACTGGATGTAGAGGGATATGAACTGGAAACTCTTATGGGAGCACGCGAAACTATATTACATAATCATCCGAGAATGGCGATTTCATTGTATCATAAGAAGGAAGATATTTGGAAAATTCCAGAGTATATTTTGAACTTGCATAAGGATTATAGATTTTACTTGAGAATATACAGCAATGCTTATCTGGAAATTGTCTTATATGCATTATAGATGAAAGTTGAGGAAAACATGAAATATCTGATTTTGGGTGTAAATGGTATGGCCGGTCATATGATAGCGCAGTATTTGAAGGAAAATGGACAGACTGTAACAGGATTTGCAAAGAACCAATCTGCTATTTGCCCGACAATTAAGGGAGATGCGTTTGATGTTAAGGATATAGAAAAGATTTTGGCATCTGATGATTATGATTATGTAATAAATTGTATTGGAGTGTTAAACCAGTTTGTTGATGCGAATCCGGCAGAGGGGATTTTTTTAAATAGTGTATTGCCACACTTATTAGCTGAAAAATTAGTAGATAAGAAAACAAAACTGATACATATTAGTACAGACTGTGTATTTGAAGGTACGAAAGGACAATATCACGAAAATGATATACCGGATGCTACATCTTATTATGGACGTTCTAAAATGTTAGGTGAAGTGGTAGATGATAAGAACTTGACGATACGGACATCCATTGTAGGTCCGGAATTAAAGAAAGAGGGTATTGGATTATTTCATTGGTTTATGTCTCAGACGGATTATGTATATGGATATGAAAAAGTACTTTGGACTGGGGTTACTACTTTGCAGCTGGCAAAATTTATAGAAATGGACTGGAGAAATTCACATACGGGGTTATATCATCTTGTTAATAATAAGGTAATCAGTAAACATGACTTATTGGAACTGTTTAACAGGTATTGTAGAAAGCATCCTATTCAAATAAGAAGTAACAAAAAAATTGTAAGTGATAAATCCTTAGTAAATACACGGAAAGATAAGGTTGTGATACCGGATTATCAGACTATGGTAAAAGAACTTGAAAATTGGATAACAGAACATTCAGCAATTTATGAGCAATATAAAGGAATCTAGGGTATGAAGAAGTTAAAAGTTATGACCGTTGTTGGTACGAGACCGGAATTGATACGATTATCTGAGATAATAAAAAAAGCAGACATATATTTTGAACATATTTTCGTTCATACAGGCCAGAATTATGATGCGAGATTGAATGATATTTTTTATGAAGATTTGGGAATCCGTAAGCCAGATTATTATCTTGATGTTGTTGGAGATAATCTTGGCGAGACAATGGGGAATATTATAGCAAAGACTTATTCATTAATGCAAAAAGTAGAACCGGATGCATTGTTGATACTGGGAGATACAAATTCAGCGTTATCAGCAATTTCTGCAAAACGTTTAAAGGTACCAATTTTTCATATGGAAGCTGGAAATAGATGTTTTGATGAAAATTTGCCAGAAGAAACAAATCGTCGGATTGTAGACCATATCTCAGATATAAATCTCCCGTATACAGAGCATGCACGTCGATATCTGATTGCAGAGGGGGTTCGAAAAGAACATATATATGTTACAGGTTCTCCAATGAAAGAGATTATCTTGGCCCATCAAAAAGAAATTGAGGCGAGTGATGTACTAGATCAGCTTGGATTACAAAAAAAGCATTATATTGTGTTGTCTGCACACCGAGAGGAAAATATCGATAATAAGAAACATTTTGAATGTCTGATGAATGCAATTAATAAGGTGGCGGCACTCTATGATATGCCAGTAATTTTTTCATTGCATCCAAGAAGTGCAAAATTTATAGAGGAACGTAAATTTAAGTTTGATCCGTTGGTAAAAAAAATGCCGCCGTTTAATTTTACAGATTATAGCGCGTTGATGAAAAATTCGTATTGTGTTGTATCTGATAGTGGAACTTTGCCGGAGGAGGCAGCAGTCAGCGGGTTTCCTTGTGTAAGTATCCGGACGTCAACGGAAAGACCGGAGGCATTTGATAAGGGACAGGTTGTGTTGGGAGGTATTACAGAGGAATCAATTATACAGGCAATTGATATGGTAGTAAAGATGGCAGATGCAAATGAGCATATACAAAAAGTGCCGGATTATGAAGAGGAGAATGTTTCATCTGTGGTAATCAGAATGATACAGAGCTATACACGAGTGATTGATGATAAAATATGGAGAAAAAATGACAATTTATAAAGAACAGCTGCAGCGGGTTATCCATCAGAAACTTCCATGGGAAAAATTAAAGAAAAAGACGATTATGATCTCGGGTGCAACGGGAATGATAGGAAAGTGTCTGATAGATGTATTGATGTTGCGAAATCACATTTATCATGATGAAATCCATATTATCGCTTTAAGCCGTAATGAGGAAAATGCAAAAATACGACTTAAGGAATATTGGAATAGTGAATTTTTTACATATCAATGCTGCGATGTGAATGAAGAGATACCGGAAGTTGGTATGGCAGACTATATTATTCATGCAGCCAGCAATACACATCCAGTTCAGTATTCTACAGATCCTATCGGAACGATTATGGCAAATGTTATGGGTACAAAAAATCTGTTGGATTATGCAGTCGCACATCATGTGAAACGGTTTTGCTTTTTGTCATCGGTTGAAATCTATGGGGAGAATCGTGGAGATGTGGAGAAATTTAATGAGTCATATTTAGGGTATATTGATTGCAATACGCTAAGAGCCGGATATCCGGAGAGTAAACGATTGGGTGAAACCCTTTGTAATGCATATCAAAGAGTATATGGTCTTGAATTTGTGATACCAAGACTTAGCAGAATTTATGGGCCGACAATGCTGCCATCGGATACCAAAGCAATTTCTCAATTTATAAAAAAAGCAGTTGAAAAAGAAGATATTGTGTTAAAAAGTGAAGGAAATCAAAAATATTCTTATACATTTGTAACAGATGCAGTCTGTGGAATATTGTATGTATTGTTCTGTGGGAAAAATATGCAGACATACAATATTGCGGATGGAGAATCGGACATTAGTTTAAAAGATTTGGCGGAATGTTTAGCAAAAACAGCAGGCGTAAGTGTAAGATATGATATTCCGGATGAGAAAGAAAAAGCAGGATATTCTACTGCGACAAAAGCAATGTTAGATGCGACAAATCTACGGATATTGGGGTGGAGACCGCAAGTACATATAAAAGATGGTTTATATTGCACCTTGGATAGCTTAAAAACAGCTCACAAATAAATTATTTTTAGTTTAGTAAAGCATATGAAGAGAGCAATATGATCTGTATATATCATTACAAACAAAGATACCATTGGTAAGGCTTTAAAAAAATAGGCTTCGACCTCACATGAACGACTACTGGTGTATTCCTTCAAAAGACGACGCTGATTTTGTAGCCTGCATGGAAGATGTTCTCGATATTTATGAACTTCCATATGATCCGATATATCTGGTTGCCTGTATGGATGAGAAACCATACCAGCTTTTAGATGATGTAAGGGAACCATTGCCTGCCCGCCTGGGTGATGATCAGAAAATTGATTCCGAATACAAGAGGAATGGTACTTGCAGTATTTTTGCATTTGTGGAGCCCCTTGGCGGAAAACATCATGTGTAAGTACGTAATCATCCGTATCTGTCAGCAACTATATTTTTCTGATACACTCTTTTCATAACAAAGAAAGGAAACTG
>CAKREH010000001.1 GCA_934317215.1 uncultured Roseburia sp. | reverse complement strand
AGATTTTGAAAAAGCACCCTAAGGGAGCTCTATTAAAGTTACCCTTTTTTACCACCGATATGAAAAAGAAATTTTTTACTAATTTATGGTTGACTTTTCATAGCTGGTCTCCCTTGTTTTTTTGCATTAGTGATAATCTTTATAAGGATAATATCTGTTTTTTCTTTGCATTAAATTCTTCTTCTGTGATAATTCCTTGGTCGAATAAATTTTTGTATTTCATAATTTCATCTGCACCACTGATCGAGTCGGAGCTAGTAGAGTTTGTTGCGCAATTAGTGACTATAGCCAATAATGACAGGACACTTTGTGCATTGCCGGCATATAATTTAAATGTAAGGCTGTCTGATTTAACTTTTCCAGCAGATAGAAAGTTAATATATATAGTTGGGCAAAAAGAATTTTTTGTAGTTATTTTAATTTTGTATTCAGAAATTTCTTTCCGGGTTTTCTTTTGACCTATATTTCCTCCAACGATTGCACCAACGCCTCCTAAAAGCACACCTCCAACAACAGCGCCACCAAGACTGCCTTTGGTAATTAATTCACCGTCCTGTAACAGCTCATATTCAATAATTTCATCATATGAAAATATTATGGTAGATAAATATTGGGGAAATCTTAAAAGCTTATTCGTTTCATCAAGTTCTATATATTTTTGAACAGAATTATCAACTTTAAATATGCTAAGACGTTCATTATTTTTTGCATTAACGGCAATGGCTTCATGAACCCGAGCAGGAGAGCTGTTTTTCCAATTTAATGCTCCCAAGAAAGGACCGCAATCATTCATGCATGCTTTGCAGATCATTCCGCTAGATAATTGTTTGGTGCCCTCATTTTGATTACATATGCAACATGTTTCTTTTTTTCCAAATAATCCCATAATATACCTTCTTTTTGTGTTTTTAGTTAATATAACATATAAATGTAGAAAACTCTACGAATTAAGTTGTTAAACTATATAAGATTTCAGCCTTAATTCTATCAAAGCCTGTTCATATCCCAGTAGGCGAGAAAGTTGTTGAGTGGTTAAATCTCTATTTTCCCTAATAATATCATCTGGGATCAAAAGCTCTGCCGCAAAGATATTTGCTTCTATCTCTATTTTTGAATTAAGTAAAAGTGTTTTGTTCCGGATAAAATAGCAGTTTTCTTTTCGGTGCATGATAGCATGTCCAAGTTCGTGAGCCATCACAAGTCTTGTTTCATATTCGGATAAGTTCTGATTAAGAAATATATATCTATGATTTTTTAAAAACATATAACAACCAGAGCATCCGATATTTCCAATTTGATATAGTATCCAAAGATGATCTGCTATTTCAAATGGATTTCTTGTATTGAATTTTTTGCAATAATAAGAAACAATTTGTTTAATTTGTTTATTATCCAAAAGAATCATCACCTACTTTTTATTCTTATTTGGATTGTATTTTTCTTTATTGATAAGTTTCAATCGTTTTAGGGCAATTTCTAATTCGTCGCGGAATAAATCCATAGATTCTTCGGATAAATCTTCGCCATCATATGCAGCAGGACCATATTCCTTGTGCGTTAATTTTTCCATGATATTATCAAGATCTTTTTTTATGTCACGATTATCTCGCGCAGATAAGCCATTTTCTTCAACTAAATCGGATTTGTTAATTCCAAAATAATTTGCCATTAATTCGATCTTATCGATCCGTGGATATGTATTCCCGTTTATCCAATCTGTAAAAGTCGTGTATTTAAAACCTAAATCTTTACATATTTGATTGCGGTCTTTACCTTTAAGTTCCATGTAATGTCGAATATTCTTAGCCATTATTTCTTTGTTACCAAGTCCGCTCATATGTAGACACCTCTTTCTTTATTTAATGTAATTAAATTATATGGTGAAACCGTAAAAAAATCAATATAATTCAAAAAAAATTACGAAAAAACCGTTGACACTACGGTTAAACCGTAGTATATTAATTTCAGACAGAGAGAAAGGAGTGTGATAAAAATATGGCAATTACGCTGAGAAGCGCAAGGGTAAACAAAGGTCTGACACAGGTAAAAGCGGCAGAACTTATTGGAATTACACCAGATACGCTTAGTAATTACGAGAGAGGAAAGTCATATCCTGATGTTCCGATTATTCAAAGAATGGAACAAGTATATGGTGTGTCTTATAGTGAACTTATTTTTTTATCCACAAATAACGGTTAAACCGTAAAATAAATAGAAAGGAGATGAGTAAGGTGCATATTACTGATGAAGGATTAAATAGCATAGAGAAAGCAGCAGAGAAGCAGAAGAACGTATGTCTGCTATTCCTCATAGACATTTATCGAATGTTAAAAATATTAGTGGAAAAGCAAAATAACACCGGTAATGTCGGCGAATCGACCATAGAGGAGTCTGCAACAGAAGAAACGCTTCAAAGCATTGATGGTACTTTGAAGCGTATTGAAAAACTGATCGGTAAAGAAAGTGATATGGAAGATATTATTGCTGGTATTTCCGATCGTGTGATGAGAAGTTTAGCAGAGGTTTCAAAGGAAAAACAAAAGGAATGGAGAGGTAAAGAAACTAAAAGCAAAGAGTAACCAAGACAACCAGTACAGCATTAACTAAAGAAGGAGGTACTTTTATGGAATATCGCAGAGTGATTCAGGAGTTCCCGAACGGTACAAACATCAATCTGATCCCGATCCTGACGCCGGAAGAGGAAAAAGCAAGACATCAGCGTTTAAATGATGCGGCTGTGGAGTTGTTACTGGCACAGGAGAGGGCACATAAGGAAAAGCAAATGAAAACCGCCACATGAGGTGTGGCTTGGTGGACAAGCAGGAAGGAGGAAGTGTGAGACGTTTATCTAAAATCATCATGGCAACCGGCGGGACCATATCAATGCTTGCCATGTGCTGCCTCGACAGTGCCGGCATTTACATATACTATGCCGGAGCAGTCTGTATCCTTGGTGGATTTATCGCCGGAGCAGGATATGGGTTGAGAGTTCTGTCGGAGCGTAGAAGAGAAATGCAGATCGAGATGTTTTATTTTCATCAGGCGGACAAGCTGGATGGGGATATGGTGTTGATCGAGGACAAAAAAATAGCACCCTGACTGTTTTGGCGAACGCAGGTGCTATTTCAATCGTGGAAATACCTAGTATTTCTGCGTTTATTGTAACACTGGAATTGAGGTTGTGTCAATGTATGAGAACCAATGTAAACGCTGTGACTGCTCCATGGATTCGGGCGAAGGTCGTAACGGAGTGTGTGATGACTGCATAACCGGGGAGACGGAAAGGCAGGAGCGTGAAAAGCAGATGGAGCGGATGATCCGGGCAACGGATTGGGCACAGATGGAAATAAAGGAGTTTATAAGTGTCAAGAATTAAGTGGTGCAGTAAGGTAATCAGCCAGCTTGCATGGGAAAAACATTATATCGTAGAACATGAAGATGTGAGCGAGGATGATGCCAGGGATGCTTTCCGGAAGAGATATGGAAAAAGTTATTTGTAGGGTTGAAACACCTTAAGAAACAATTCGTGTGAAAAATAATATATCACAGTATTATTGAAAGTCATGATCTCCGGTGCCGATGGGCGCCGGAGGGAAAGGAGAAGTTATTGAACCAGTTAGAGATTTTTAAGAATAGAGAGTTTGGAGAAATCCGGACAGTAACGGTAGACGGAGAACCGTGGTTTGTTGCGAAAGATATTGCGGAAATTTTGCAATATACAAATACACAAAAAGCCATCAGAGATCATGTTGACGAAGAGGATAAGCTGACCGAACGAATCGTTCTGTCAGGTCAAAACCGGGAAGTTATTTGCATTAATGAATCGGGACTTTACAGTTTGATTCTTTCAAGCAAAATGCCAGGAGCAAAGCGTTTCAAACGTTGGGTGACATCGGAAGTGCTGCCACAGATCAGAAGGACCGGCACCTATCAGAAGCCGATGACACCGCAGGAAATGATGCGTGTACAGCTAGATATGATCGATGACCACGAAGAGAGAATCACACATCTTGAAAATACTATGACCATTGATTATGAACAGCAGCAGGAATTAAAGAAAACTGTAAATAAAAGAGTGATTGAGGTTCTTGGTGGTAAAAAAGCACCGGCATATAAGGAAATGAGCAAAAAAGTATTTTCTGAGTGTGATCATGATATTCAAGACTATTTCAGAGTCAATTCCAGGAACAATATTGTATTCAAGAAATATGAGAAAGTTATCGAATATGTCGAGGGGTGGAATCCAAGCAACAATACAATCCTTGAAATAAGAGGCTGCAATGCTGGAATGGGTGGTGCTGATGGAATATAAATTTACCATCGATTTGAAACTGATCACAAAGAAGAACAGCCAGCGGATTATTAAAAGCTCCAAAACAGGCAGCTATGTAGATGTTGATAAATGGCATCCACGAACAGAAGTGACAATAACAGACTTGGAAACGGGGTGATCTGTTGGATGGCAACTATATAAAACTGAGCCGTGGGCTTTTAGATTGGGAGTGGTATGCAGATATCAATACGACCCGGCTGTTTATACATATGTTATTGAAAGCCAACTGGAAAGATGGAAATTTTAAAGGGACAACGGTTCCACGCGGATCGTTTGTCTCATCTATTGGAAAGCTGTCGAGCGAAACAGGACTTACAGAGCGGGAAATTCGGACTGCAATTTCGCATTTGAAAAAGACAGGCGAAGTGACAAGCAAAACGACAAACAAATTTACCGTATTTACAGTGGTTAAATACGATTTGTATCAGACAAGTGACAAGCAAAATGTCAGTCAAAAGACAGACAAGCGACAATCTAACGACATTCTAACGCCAACAATAGAAGAAAAGAAAGAAGGAAAGAAGGGAAGAAACACACCCCCTATATCCCCCGTGGAGCAGTTTGAGAAATTTGCCACAGCCTATCCGAAACGGTGCACTGGTTATCTTGTTGAAACAGAATACTGCAATGCAGTATTGGCTGGTGTACCGGAAGATGATCTGTTGCTGGCAGCACAGAATTATGCAGATACATGCCGGCGGGAAAAAACAGCAGAGCGGTATATTAAAAAGCCGGAGAACTGGCTTCGCGAGAATTTATTTATGCAATACCTGAAAGGAGAGGACCATGGATCAACTGGAAGAAATACTGGAACGCATGAGAAATCACTCAACGAACTCATGCAAGAACGCGGAGACACCGGAGAGTTCCAGGGATTCTGATGTGTGTCCAATCTGTAACGGGGATGAATGGATTCTGGTAAAAAAGGACGGTATTGAGCGTGCAGTGCCATGTAAATGCCGTGAGCGTGCGGTAATGTCAAGGCGGTTACGGTTTGCAGACATCCCGGATGCATTCCGGGGAATGGATTTAAAAACATTTCGGATGGATGTGTACCGGAACCCGGACAGCAAAAAGAAAGTATCGGATGCCTGTAAGATCATAAAAACCTATCTGGATGATTTTGAGAAACAGAAGGAGCAGGGCATGGGGCTTTTTATCTGGTCCCGGACAAAAGGCAGTGGGAAAACCCGAATTGCTGCCGGGATTGCCAATGAGCTCATGAAAAGTTACGCAGTCAAATTTGCGGTATCACTAACCATCTTACAGGAGATTAAGAATACATGGCGTCGGGATGCAGAATACAGCGAGAGCCGGTTGCTGGATGCACTTAGTACCGCAGATGTGTTGATTATTGACGATTTTGGTGTGGAGCGTCCGGTGGATTGGATCAATGACAAACTGTATCAGATCATCAATGAGCGTTACATAAACCGAAAAGTGACGATTTTTACAAGTAATGAGTCACTGGAAACATTGCAGTATGATGATCGGATCACAAACCGGATCAAGGAACGGACATATCAGATCACATTCCCAGAAGAGTCGGTGCGGGAACATATCGCAGAGCGACACAGGGAAGAAATGATTCAAAAAGTGATGGGAGACGGAGCAATGGGTAAGAGAAAAGGAGAAAAATAGATGAACGATTTAGTAAAAGTTGATTTTGATACTCAGACAGTATCAGCAAGAGATTTATACGATTTATTGTCACAGGAAGATGGGGTTAAAGGCACAGAACGGTTTAGTAAGTGGTTTGAAAGATATTCTGGATATGGATTTGTGCAAGGTGTAGATTTTTCAACTCCGAACAAAAAAGTACGGGTTCAAATTGAAGGAACAAGAGAAGTCCAGCGGGAGGTAGACGATATTGCTATTTCTGTTGATATGGCAAAACAGATTTGTATGTTGCAGAGAACAGAAAAAGGAAAAGAAATTCGCCAGTATCTCATTGATTTAGAAAAGGCATGGAATACACCAGAACAGGTCATGGCGCGTGCACTAAAAATAGCAAATCAGAGCATTGAAAATTTGAAAACACAAAATATCGCATTAGTAGCTGACAATGAACGTATGCGCCCTAAAGAGGTATTTGCGGATGCAGTAGCCACTAGTCATACATCAATCCTTATCGGAGATTTGGCGAAGTTGCTGAAACAGAATGGCGTAGATATCGGACAGAAAAGATTGTTTATTTGGATGCGTGATAATGGTTATCTGATTAAAAGAAAAGGTTCTGATTGGAATATGCCAACACAGAAAAGTATGGAATTGGAATTATTTGAGGTAAAAGAGAGCACGGTAAATAATCCAGACGGTTCGGTTCGGATTAATAAAACCACTAAAGTTACTGGAAAAGGACAACAGTATTTTATTAATAAATTTCTTGGGGAGGTCGCTTAGTATGGGAAAAGTTTTAAATTTCCAGCAAAAAAATCCACTTTATTGCGCACAGGATTTACGAGAATATATCGGATGCATTATCGAAGATGTTATATCGGATGAATATGACTGTAATGCCAAATTGGTCTTAAGAGATAAGAAAATGAATAAAAGGATTGTGCTTGATGTTGAAAGAGCACTGGATGGAGAAACAGTGTTTGTGTTGGAAAGATAATTTTTATTGGAGGTAGCAGGATGACGGAAAGAGAACTTTATGTATCGATTATTCCAGACGTGGCAGAAATAATCGTTTATCTTAATCGGATATCGAAAGAAGATCAGCAGCAGATAAAACAAGAGATGATGGCTGCTTGTAAAGATAGACCTGTGGCATTAAATTTCATGAAAAAGTTATGGATTGTTATTGAATCATGTTTAAATGATGAAATGGCAGCGTAAGGAGATAATAGGCAGGCAGGATAATACCCGCGTGCCTATTATTCGGATTATAAAATTGGATACTAGAATTATTTAATGTTGGAAAAGTGAAAAAATAAAGATGTAGTATATTGATAATTGAATATTGACGATTGGTGTAGTGATACAAATGCCCTTTTAAGGGCAGCGACGAGTCAAAGGCATTAGTAGCTTGAACGAAAGTGAAAACCAGCGTCTTTAGGCGCTGGCCGGTAACAAAGGCTTATAGCCGCTGAGCAAACCACCCGTTTGACGGGTGGTATTGATTGCGCAAAAACGAAAGGGGAAATGTGTGTGGATGAAAAAGAAGTATACGAGATCTGCATGGGTGTGGACAGCATCATAGCTGACAAACTGACAGAATCAATCGTTATTGGTACCAGTTATGACATGCTTGAAGCACACTACGGCATTCTCCCGATCAGCAGGCGGAGCTTTTATAGGAGAAAAGGCACGGTGCAGAGGCTTATGCGGCAGAGGATGGCACATTTGGTTGAAGAGAAGAACGGACAGTTGAGAATGGTGTGGTAATATAACAGATTTTTATGCTTGTAGTTGACGCTTATAAAGGAGTGTGGTAAATTAGGTAAAAAGGAGGTATGTATTATGTTAGCATTGGAAGTACAGGTAGAATTTGCTGAGATTTTGGTAAAACTTAGGGAAAGACAGGCGACAATTTCTGATCTAAGCCAACTTCTTAACTTGGTTAGATTCCATAAGAAAGAGATACCAGATGATGTTAAACTTGCTATACTGCGTATTCCTCAAATTTTGTTGAAAGATAATTGCAAGTTGAAAAACAGTGTAGGGGAGTGGGCTAGTAAAAATGGAGAATATTTTGCAGGCAATTGTGTTAACCTTGAAGAGTGGAAAGAAAAATTTAATGGTAAATGTTTTGATTTGAATGATATGAGCAACTTTATGAACTATGTATTAGAAGATCCAGAAAGGCTAAATAGTGATTTCTATTTGAGAAATCCAGAAGTGACATTAAGAGATGACGTATGCATAAGACATGAGAAAAAATTTCAAAATGAGCAGATTATATATGCTATGGTACTCGAGAAAGCACTCATGATGTAGTTATATGCACAGCTATAAAGAACAAGGTAATGATTTAAATATTTATTAAAACAACACCATAGAGCAGAATATATGAGACTATGATTGGGTTCATATGTTCTGCTCTTTTTTATTTGAAAATTAATATATAATTATAATTATTCTCTCAGTGTTGTTTAATCTTGGCACAAATCCTCTGATTGCTTGCTTTATAATTATGATATGAGGTTAGGAATATGGAGGGCAATTAATGACAGAGACAGAACAGAAAAAAGAATACTTAAGAGAATACGAAAAAGCAGTGCGCCAGATGAAGCGCAGCGAGGAAAAAATAACAGAAATGCGCTTAAGCAAGATCATGCCATCCGCAGGCAATGATGGTATGCCACACGCACACAACAACACCGATCTATCCGGTTATGCTGCACTACTGGATGAAGAGGAAAGACGGTACATGAAAGCCAGGTACCACAGAATCAAGTTATGCAGGGAAATCACGGACAAGATAGAGCGCATGGATAACGAAGATGAAAAGGATGTGCTGATGTATCGCTACATAAGACTGATGAAGTGGGAGGATATCTGCGTGAAGATGGGATTATCATGGAGACGTACCCATTACATCCATAATGATGCATTGAAACATTTCAAAATTTAAAAGAGTGCATAGAAGTGCACACACAAAGTATGATATTGTTATACTGAACGAAAGGTTCAAAGGGAGATTGCTTCGGCAGTCTCTTTTTTTCATGATCTCACAACTTAAGCTGCTCCATGAAACTTAGGGGAGCCGCGACCTCCGTATGAATGGAGTGACAGGATGAACAAAGAAAGATACAGTGCTCCAACCGCTGAACAGGCGATTGCGTATGTTATGAAAGAGTGCAGGGAAAAGAAGAAACAGGAAGGTGGCAGCAGTGGCAAGAAGTCCGAACGAAAAGGCAGAGAAAGCCCGGAAGCTGTATAAAGATGGGATGAAGCTAGTTGAGATTGCAAGTCAACTAGACGTTCCTTCAGGTACGGTTCGAAGATGGAAAAGTACATACGATTGGGATAACGAACGTTCGGATTACAAAGCGAACGAAAGCGAACGTTCGGAATCTGTGTCATGGATAGAGATAGAACACGAGTATGTGACGGACATTAGTAGAAAACCTTGCAGTTTAGAGGATTTGGCGAGTAAGTTTTCTATACCTATAAAAACTATACAGCAACATTGCCAGGATGAAGAGTGGGTAAAGAAAAGAATTGAATATAGGAAAACTATAGGACAAAAAGCCCTAGAAAAATCATCCGATGCAGACGCCGACAGGATAGCGCGGCTTTTGTCCATTGCAGATAAGGCGGCAGAAAAAGCAGAACAGGCATTAGGAGAACTGGAACAGTATGTTGTAAAGGATAAGAAAAAAGTTAAGACAGTTGAGTATAACGATGATACTGCGATCGGAAAGCCTACCAGAGAAGTCATAGACGAAACCGAACATATCAACATTTCGAACGGTCCTATTGATAGATTAGGATTATCCCAAGTAACCGGGGCACTGAAAAATCTGAAAGATATTTATCTGATGCCGGCAGCACTTGAAAAACAGAATGCTGAAACGGCACTGTTGAAAGCAAAAGTCCAAACGGATGACAGAGAGGAAACCGCAGACGATGGATTCCTTGATGCCCTGAATGGAACTGCGGCAGAGGATTGGGACAATGAAGAAAATTAAACGGATTTTTAAATTCCAGCCATTTTCACAAAAACAGCGCATGGTGCTGAACTGGTGGTGTAAGGATTCCCCGGTAAAAGACAGTGATGGCATTATTGCCGACGGAGCAATCCGATCCGGCAAGACAGTGAGCATGTCGCTTTCGTTCATTATGTGGGCTATGAGTTCGTTTAATGGCGAGAATTTTGCCATGTGCGGTAAAACAATCGGCTCTTTTCGAAGAAATGTATTATCTGGTTTAAAGATGATGCTTCATAGCCGTGGTTATACTGTTGCGGATCATAGGGCTGACAATCTGGTTATCATCACAAAGGGAGATGCGACCAATTACTTTTATATATTTGGTGGCAAAGATGAACGGTCGCAGGACCTTATCCAGGGTATTACTCTGGCTGGGGTCTTCTTTGATGAAGTTGCGTTGATGCCGGAATCATTTGTGAATCAGGCAACCGGACGATGTTCTGTTGAGGGTTCTAAGTATTGGTTCAACTGCAACCCGGATGGTCCATATCATTGGTTTAAGACCGACTGGATTGATAAGCGGGAGGAAAAACATCTGTTGTATCTGCATTTTACGATGGATGATAACCTGAGCCTGTCAGAGAAAATCAAGGCACGTTACCGCAGCATGTACACAGGTGTGTTCTACCGCCGGTATATTCTCGGATTGTGGGCGATGGCAGAGGGCATTATTTACGACATGTTTGACACTGCCAAGCATGTGCTTTCCAATCTGTCAGATCTGGTTAATACAAATTACTATGTATCTTGCGATTATGGTACACAGAATGCCACAGTATTCCTGCTGTGGTGTAAAGAACGCTCCGGGCGATGGGTATGCTGCCGTGAGTATTATTATTCCGGTCGTGACGAAGAAAGACAGAAAACTGATACCGAGTATGCAGATGATTTAGAGCAGTGGCTTGATGGAATAAAGCCGGTAAAGATTATCATTGACCCGTCTGCAGCATCGTTTATCGCAGAATTGAAAAAGCGTGGCTATGCGATCAAGAAAGCAAAAAATGCTGTGTTGGATGGCATCCGGTTTGTAGCATCGTTACTGAACGAAGTTAAGATTGCAATCAGTGACCAGTGCCCGAATACGATAAAAGAATTTGGTTCATATATTTGGGATCAGAAAGCATCGGAGCACGGCGAGGATAAACCGGTGAAACAACATGACCATGCAATGGATGCATTGCGGTACTTCTGTTATACGATCATTCGTAAGTCGGGAAGCATCGGTATTTTGAAGTGAGGTAGAAACCGGAAAACAAGAAAGACATTTTGGAAGGAGATGTATAAATTTATGAAGAAATTATTTATTTCACAACCTATGAGAGATAAAACCGATGAAGAAATCAAGGCAGAAAGAGCCAAGATTATTAAAGCGGTCACAGAACGTTTCGGAGAGGTAGAGGTTATTGATTCATTCTTTGAATCAGCGCCGCATGATGCCAAGCCGTTATGGTTTCTTGGAAAGTCTCTGGAATTGCTTTCTACTGCTGATTGTGCTTATTTTGCAGAGGGTTGGAAAGATTACAGAGGATGCAAGATTGAACATGAATGTGCCGTGCAATATGGAATTGATATTGTAGGCGAATAACTTCTTGTAGCAGTTCTCCTTTTGCCGTATAATGGCGGTAAAAGGGGGAATTTGCAATTATGAGCCTTGTTATTTTATATTTGGTTAATGCGGCAACATGTATAGGTGTTATTATTGCATTGTTTGAATTTATATTGTCGAGAAAGGCAAATTTGGCAGCATACGAAAGAGATAAAAAGAAATCAACTATTGACATATTCAGAGATAATGAAAAGGAATTTCATGAGTACAATAGGATTATATACAAACGGCACAAATATAATAATATGACATATCATGAAATTGTAAAGGATAAAGAATTTCACAACATGATACATGAGTATCTAAACAAATTGGAATTAATATGTACAGGAGTTAACATAGGCGTATATGATATTTATACACTTGAAAGATTGTTTGGGGATGTAATCGTTCGAATATATTATCAGACATTTCCATATATAGAATATTTAAGGAATGAAAGAGGCACGCAAATCGTTTATTCTGAATTTGAAATTGTGGCAAAAAAAATGGAAGAGATAGACGCAAAAAAAGATAAACTCTTAAATGATAAGGCAAATTTGAAGTATAAGCTGTATAAGGATTAATATATGCGTTCATTAAAAAAGAATAAGCATAAGCAACGTACAGTGATGAAAACCCAGTCTATGAAACAGGCGAGGATGGAGAAATTAAATATACCGATAAGTAATGTGGCAGGTTGTAATGAGCCTGTCATTTTTTGTGGGAGAAATTAAATGGACATTGAAACAATGAAACAACTGATAAAAAAATATGAACCCGGTCATGCGGCATTTGTGACGCGTGCAGCAGTGGCAGAGCGGTACTATCGCAACGAGACAGATATTTTATTCCGGGACAAACCCAAAGATAAGGAAAAAGAAGAGCCTGATAATCCGCTGCGCAACGCAGACAACCGGATTCCCCGTAACTTCCATGGTCTGATCGTGAACCAGAAAGCATCCTATGCGTTTACTGCACCGCCGTTATTTGATGTTGGAAATACTGCCGCAAATAAACGCATCACAAAGGCTCTGGGTGATGAATATGCGAAAAACTGCATGGAGCTGTGCGTAAATGCCGCTAATACCACAATCGGCTGGGTGCATTACTGGCAAGGCGATAATGGTTTTGAATGGGCGGTTGTTCCATCAGAACAGGTCATCCCGGTATTTGACCGGAGTTTAAAGCGCAGACTGACTGGAGCCATGCGGGTATACCCTGACATTGACGATGCGACGGGAGATAATTATACGATATATGAATACTGGACAGATACAGAGTGCCAAGCATTTCGGCGAAGGGCGGGCGAAACACTTGATCTGCTGACATACTATGAAATGTTTGCTGATCCTGCTACCAGTGACATGACCGCCGATTATCGCCATGATTTTGTGGAAGTGCCATTTATCCCATTTTACAACAACAATATACATACAGACGATCTGCGAAACATTAAGCCGCTGATAGACGTATATGACAAGGTCTACAGCGGTTTTATTAATGACCTGGACGATATACAGGAACTGATCTTTGTGTTATCCGGATACGGCGGCGAAGATCTGAACAGTTTTCTTTCTGATCTGAAAAAATACAAGACCATCAAAGTAGATGGAGATGAGGGCGGTGCAGTGTCGACCCTCAATATCGAGATTCCGATTGAAGCCAGAAATAGTGTGTTAGAAGCCACCAGAAAGGCAATCTTTGAACAGGGGCAGGGATTTGATCCACAGCCGGAGAACTTCGGGAACCAGTCGGGCGAAGCCTTGAAGTTCATGTATTCGCTATTAGAGATGAAAACCGGGTTGATGGAAACAGAGTTTAAGCTTGGTTTTGCACGTCTTGTCCGGGCAATCTGCAGGAGTCTTGGCATCCAGTGTGACACCATTATACAGACATGGACCCGTACCTGTATCAAGAATGATACAGAGCAGGCACAGATATGCAGGGATTCAGTTGGCATTGTCAGTAAAAAGACGATCCTAAAAAATCATCCGTTGGTCGAAGATGCTGATGAGGAATTGAAGCAGATAGAAAAAGAAGAGAAAGAGGCACAGGAGAAAGCGGATGCTTACACCGGAGCCTTTGGACAGTCACAAAAGGATGATCCGGCGAAGAAAGATAATCCAGAAAAGAACGATGATCCAAAAAACATGGAATAAAGGAACGGGGCAGGTGATCGCATGGGTGAACGGACAGGTAAATACTGGCAGGAACGCTTTAAACAGATGGAGCAGGCGCAGAATGATACTTCATTTCAGAAAGTACAGGAAATCCAGGAGCAGTTTGACAGGTCCCTTGCTGCAATCACCGGAAAGATCAATGCATGGTATCAACGCCTGGCAGATAATAACGGCATTTCCATGCAGGAAGTGCGAAAAATGCTTGATGCGCAGGAATTAAAAGAATTTCAGTGGAATGTGGATGATTACATCAAATATGGCAAAGAAAACAAGATCAACGGAGCGTGGGAAAAAGAACTTGAAAACGCGTCTGCGCGGGTGCATATCGGCAGACTGGAGGCCTTAAAGATTGAAGTGCAGCAGGAGGCAGAAAAACTGTATGGAAACTGTATTGACGAGATAGATCAGCATATCAGGAATACATATACCTCTGATTTTTATCATACTGCATATGAAATTCAAAAAGGTGTCAGTGTGGGAACAACTTTAAAACAACTGGATACGCGAACCGTTGAGATGATCGTATGCAAACCGTGGGCGGTGGATGGAAAGAACTTCTCGGACCGCCTGTGGGAGAACAAGACAAAGCTGATCAATAATTTACACAACAGCCTGTCGCGTATGTGCATTACCGGGGAAGCGCCGGACCGGGCCATAGCAGAGATATCAAAGCGGATGAAGGTATCCAGAGCACAGGCGGGCAGAGTGGTCATGACGGAATCTGCAGCATTTGCCAATAAGGCAAGGCAGGATTGTATGAAAGAACTGGATGTAGAGCAGTTTGAGGTTGTGGAGACATTGGACAGCATTACATGTGAGTTTTGTGGTTCTATGGACGGCAAGCACTTCCCAATGTCGGAGTTTCAGATTGGTGTGACCGCACCGCCGTTTCATCCGAACTGCCGCGGTTGTACCTGCCCGTATTTTGGAGATGAATTTGACAGGGTGGGAGAACGTGCAGCCAGGGGCGAGGACGGAAAGACTTATTATGTGCCGGCGGATACAACGTATGAGGAATGGAAGAAATCGTTTGTGGATGGTGATACAGAAGCAAGGGATAGATTTGGACTCATCACGAACAATAACAAGAGCAATCCGGAATATTATGATTTTAAGGGAAAAGACTTAGAAACAGTTGAACGGGAAATAAGTCAGAATGATTATGAAACAGCCGTTATATTTGAGGATGGAAAAGCAATCAGTTGTCAATTAGGCAATGAAGACACTATAAAATTTACTAAGCATCAGTTAAAATTGATGAAGGGAAAAGATGTCACTCATAACCATCCTTTGAGCACACCGCCATCACCAGAAGATCTGTATCTGTTAGTAGACCATAAAGCCAAAAGCTTTAGAACTTGTGGGAAAAACGGTACATATGTGTTAGAATATAATGAAAATATACAGCAACTTCCAAAAAGTGATAAATTTAGTGATGATTATAACCGGCTGTTATATCAGTTAAGACCTAAAATAATCGAGCAATATTATAACGGACATAATGAACAGGAAGTACTTGTGAAACTGGGCGAAGAAATTTGGAATGAATTATATAAATTATATGGAGTAAAGCCTAGATTCGAGAGGAGATGAATCGAATGTCGCGAGAAATAGATAGATATCAATTGAAATCTTTATTTCCCATTTGCCAAGACTGTAATAAAATTAAATTTGATGGAATTCCGTATTCGTGTAAAGCATATCCAAAGAAAAACGGAATACCGCCGGAAATCTGGAACGGTAAGGTTAAAAAATGTGACCATTATGAACCAAAAACCTAGGGTATAGTGTGAAGCCAATATTTAAAAGGTAGTAACTGTCATGAGCAAATATAAACCATATGAAATAGATAGATATAAGTTGAATATATTTTGTGTATGTTTGAATTGCAGTAAATACAGAGGCTCAAGAAATGACTTCTCAAAATATTGCGATGCTTATCCCAAAAATCTACCATCCGAAATATGGAATGGGGAAAATGTAAAATGTCCGTATTTTGAAGAAAAACAGAGGTAACAGAATGATAACACTTATAAAAACCTTAAACATCCAAAACGCATCACTAACCGTGATCACAGCAGGTAGACGACTCCCGCTTGCACAGTTCACCGGTAAAATCGAGATCACAGAACATCAGAGCATGACACCTGTCCTCGGCAGAATGTGCAAAGGCGAAAAGAAAATCTATGCATCCTTTATTTTATGCCAGGATATTGAATATCAGACAGATGATGCATTTCATACCGGGAAAGTATATGAAGCAGTCGGGGATGTGCAGGGGGAACGGTCCTGCGAGAGGCTTATTTTTTCAGGACTTCGGTTTGAAGATATGGATCCTATGAATGGAACCGTAACACTTGAAGTAATCGATCTGGAACTGATCCGGAAAATGCTTGAGATGTAGAATTATAAACACCACCAGCCAATAAAGGTTAGGTGGTATTTTTATACCAAAAACCCAAAGTTGCACCGGTGCAACCACATAACACAAAACGATGGAAACAGGATTGTAAGCAGCAGCCCTGTTTTTATATTGTCCGAAAAGCCTTAAGACATGAAAACTGCCGGCAGAATCCCGTATCAGGGAAATAATGATAAGCGTGGCTGCAAATAAAGCCAGAAAGGAAGTAACCCATGAAGTTAGAGGAATTGTTAGAAGAAGAACTGTATAAGCAGGTCAAAGAGAAGATTGATGCTGCAAATGCGAATGAACCGGACAAACTGAAGCATATCAGGTATGCAGATCTGTCAGAAGGCGAGTATGTCAGTAAAGGAAAATATGACACTGCTGTGGCAGAAAAAGAGAATCTTGCCGGTCAGGTCAAAACACTTAATACTACGATTAATGATCTGAAAAAGAACAACGCAGACAATGAGACATTGCAGAACACGATCACTGACCTGCAGACAAAGCTGAAAGATCAGCAGACTGCCAATGAGCAGATCTCAAAGACCTATGCGTTAAAAGATTCCCTCACAAAGCAGGGCGTGCTTGATCCGGATTACCTGATCTACAAAGCCGGAGGACTGGATAAGTTCACTTTTGACAAAGAAGGAAAGCCGGTCGGTGTGGAGGATGCCGTAAAACCGTACAAGGAAGATAAGACAATGGCGCATCTGTTCAAACAGGAGCAGCCAAAACCGCCGTATCATCCACAGGGCGGCACCGGTGGCGCTGGAACTGCAAACCCATTTGCAAAAGAGACGTTTAATCTGACAAAACAGGGTGAACTTTTAAAATCCAACCCGGAGCAGGCGAAAGCGATGGCAGCCGCCGCAGGGGTAACCATTTAGAAAGAGAGGTAACTATTTATGGCAATTACAAAAATTGCAGACGTGATCGTACCGGAACTGTTTAACCGGTATGTAATCAACAGAACTATGGAGCTGTCCGCGTTTTTCCAGAGCGGGATCGTGGTAAACAGCCCGGAATTTGATGCACTGGCATCCGAGGCGGCAAGGACACACAATATGCCGTTCTTTGAGGATTTACAGGGAGAATCCGAACCGACACTGGAAGATGTAAAGATGACACCGGCAAAGATCGGTTCTAACAAAGATGTATCTACCACAATTCTCCGTCAGAAAATGTGGGCTGCCACAAATCTTTCTGCAGCATTAGCAGGTGCAGACCCGATGAAAGCAATCGGTGATCTGGTGGCACAGTACTGGGCGCGCGATATGCAGAAGGAATTGATTGCGATTCTTGCGGGCGTATTTGGAACCACCACGGCAGATCCAAGCGGAACACCGAAAGCGGAGACCAGAATGGCAGATCATATTCTTGATCTGACTACAGGAAAAGCAGAGGCTGCAAAGCAGATTAGCGCATCTGCATTTATCGATGCATGTCAGATGCTTGGAGATGCACAGTCGCAGCTTACCGGTGTGGCAATGCACTCTGCTACAAAATCTTATCTGAAAAAGCTGAACCTGATCGAGACAGAGCGTGATTCTACAGATGTTGAGTTTGACACCTATCAGGGCAGACGTGTGACCGTAGATGATGGATGCCCGGTTGCTGATAATGTATACACAACATACCTTTTCGGTAATGGAGCAGTTGCTTACGGCAATGGTTCTCCGGTCGGTCATGTTGCTACTGAGGTGGACCGTGACAAGCAGACTGGCGGCGGTGTGGATTATCTGATCAACCGTAAAGCGTTTATCCTGCATCCGAGAGGAATCGCGTACACCGGGACAAAACGTGAGCATGTGGAGACTCCGACGAGGGCAGAACTTGCAATGGCAGAGAACTGGAATCCGGTATACGAACCGAAACAGCTTCGTATCGTTGCAATTAAGCATAAGATCGGGTAGCCTATGGATCTGGCAAAATTAAAGGCACTTCTTGGGATTGAGGATGATTCTAAGGATATGGTACTTGAATTTGTCATTGCAGATGTGGAGGAAATCATAAAAAACTATTGCCATGTGGAGAAAATGCCGGATGGATTGATAAACACCGGCTATCGCATGGCAATGGATCTGTATCGGAATGAAAATATTGGAAGTGAGTCGGCAGCAGTTGGCGCGGTTTCCTCTATTTCTGAGGGGGACACTTCTACCTCATTCCGTCAGTATGTGGATGACAATTTTAAGAGCACAGTGCTGAAAAATTATGAATCCTCATTGATACGATACAGAAAGGTGGCGTGGAGATGATCTCAGATGCAATTAAGAAAATGCAGGCAATGGCAAGAAAGGCGCAGGAAGAGACATACGATGGGAAATGCACAGTAACGGAATTTCAGTCGATTAAAGATTCGAGAACAAAGATCACATCGGAAAAGGAAGTGGTTGTGTTAGAGGATGAGCCATGCCGCCTGTCATATTCGAATGTCAGTGCCGTAGATCAGACAGAATCAGCAGCAAAAACAGCACAGGTCACAAAACTATTCCTGTCCCCTGATACAAAGATTAAGTCTGGAAGCAAGATCACAGTCACGCAGGCAGGCATCACACGTGCATATGAATGCAGTGGTGTACCTGCGGTTTATCCGACGCATCAGGAGATTGTGCTTACACTGTCAGAGAGGTATGCATGATGGCAGGAATGGGAAGTTTTAATATCCGGGGACTTACGGAGCTGCAGAGAGAAATGGAAAAATTACAGGATCCGAATGCGTTTGTGGAGGCATGTGCGAAGGAACTGGCAGTAAGACTCTTGCGGTTAGTCATAAAAAGAACACCCGTCGGGGATTATTCCGGGCAGTCTTATACTTGTGAGACAGGTTTTTCACATAAAGGAAAAAAAGTGAAAGGCAAACAAGGCGGAACTCTTCGCCGGGGATGGACAGCGGGGCAACGGGCATCAGCACAGGGATACGCAGACAGTCTTACGGTAAATCATTTCGGGGGCACCTATGTGATCGAGATCGTAAACCCGGTCGAATATGCCAGCTATGTTGAATACGGCCACAGAACCGCAAATCACAAAGGCTGGGTCAAAGGACATTTTATGATGAAGATATCCGAACAGGAGTTACAGAACATGGCACCGCAGATCCTTGAACGAAAAATCAGAAAATACCTTGGAGATATCATGAAATGATAAATGAAATTATAGATGCGATCAGCATTGCCTTAGACAGCGAGTTTGAGGATGGTTATAAGATCCACAAGGATGAGATAAAGCAGGACTTGAAAGAGCCCTGTTTTTTTGTACAGTTGATCGACCAGAGCATAAGTCCGTTTTGCGGGCAGCGGTATCTGCAAAATAATGCATTCTGCATCCAGTACTTTCCGGAATCTAAACTGAATCCATACGCAGAGTGCAATGATGTAGCAGAACGCATGATGTTTGCTTTGGAGTATGTTACGCCTTTGGATGCGGACAGAGCAATACGTGGAACGAATAAGAACCATGAACTGGTGGACGGTGTATTGAATTTTTTTGTGAATTATAACCGGGTAATCTTGAAAAAACCGTTACGTTCTGAGGTGATGGGACAGATTAAAATTCAGTCAGAAATGAAGGGAGAGTAATAAAATGGCAAATGCGAGCGGGAAGGTATTAGAAAAGCCGCAGGGAAAAGCGGCACAGAAATTTACAAAAGAACAGCTTCTTGCCTGTGCAAAGTACAGTGCCAGGAAAGATATAATGGACGCATTACTTGATGAAAACAAAAAGTACACAAAAGCAGAAGCGGACACGTTATTAGAAAAATACATGAAAGGAAAGGTGAAATAAATGGCTTTAGGTGGAGGAACATTTACCGCACAGAACAAGGTGCTGCCAGGAGCATATATCAATTTTGTCTCGGCAGCATCTGCAAACACGAATCTGTCAGACAGAGGCGTTGCGACAATGCCTTTAGAACTTGACTGGGGCGTGGAAGGGAAAGTCTTTGAGGTGACAAACGAGGACTTCCAGAAAAACAGCATGAAGATTTTTGGTTACGCATTCGACGATCCAAAATTGAAAGGACTGAACGATCTGTTCCTTGGAGCGCAGACACTTTATGCATACCGTTTAAACGGTGGCGGTGTAAAGGCTGCAAATACCATGGCAACCGCATTGTACAGCGGAACCCGTGGCAATGATATCCGGATCGCTGTACAGAAAAATGCAGACGACGCAGATAAGTTTGACGTTATCACTTACCTTGGCACAGCCAAAGTAGATACGCAGACGGTAAAAACAGCAAAAGAGCTTATTGCGAATGATTATGTTTCATTTAAAGAGGAAATCGAGCTGGAGGATACAGCAGCCGTACCACTGACAGGTGGAACAAATGGAACTGTAGACGGAACAGCACATCAGGCATATTTGGACCTGATCGAATCTTATTCTTATAATACCATGGGTGTTGTGGTAACGGATGATATAACGAAAAAATTATATGCCGCATTTAATAAGCGTCTGCGGGATGAGCTTGGAATTAAATTCCAGGTGGTGATTCACAATATTTCCGCAGATCACATGGGTGTTATCAATGTGAAAAACAAGACCATAGATGCGGGATGGAGTGAAGCAAGTCTTGTATACTGGGTTACCGGTGCAGAATGCGGCTGTGCTGTAAATAAATCCTGCCAGAATAAAGTTTACGACGGTTCTTTTACGGTAGATGCATCGTACACACAGAATCAGTTAAAACAGTCCATTCAAAACGGAGAATTTGTTTTACACAGGGTAAATTCAGATATCCGTGTGCTGGATGATATCAACTCCATGGTAAGTGTGACAGATACACAGGGAGAACTTTTCAAAGACAATCAGACGGTCCGCGTGATCGATCAGATCGGTAATGATATCGCCGTATTATTCAGTACGAAATATCTCGGCACTATCTCGAATGATGCGGCAGGAAGAACATCTCTCTGGTCGGACATCGTGGCACATCACAGGGAGCTTGAAAAAATCAGGGCGATCGAGAACTTCAGCGAAGATGATATTACGATCGCACAGGGAGAATCGAAAAAGTCTGTAGTGGTCACAGATCAGGTGACAGTTGTTAATGCGATGAGCAAACTCTATATGACTGTCACAGTAGCGTAGGAAGGAGAGAAGAAGGATGGGAAATACAGCTATTATGGACGCAAAGGATGCCGTCTATGGAAGCCTTGCTGAATGTTTTGTTACAATCGGTAAGAGACGGTACAATTTTATGAATCTGACAGAGTTTGAAAGTAAATGGAATGTTACGATCAGCGATGTCAAGATTTTAGGTAAAGTCGGCATGGGACATAAGCCTGCCGGTGGAAAGGGTACCTGGAAAGGCACGGCACATTATAATCAGTCAGTGCTCCGCACAATGGCAAACCAGTATCAGAAAACAGGAAACCTGCCTTATTTTGAGATCCAGGTAAGCAACGAGGATCCGTCAAGCAATGCAGGCAGGCAGACGGTGATCCACAGAGGATGCCTCTGCGATTCATTTATTCTTGCAAAGTTCCAGGCGGGCGAAGAAATTCTGGATGAAGATATCTCAGGAACATTTGAGAGCTGGGATCTGCCGGAGAAATTCAAAGAGTTAGAAGGTTTTAAAACAAATTAATGATGTTCCCTTCCTGCATCAGCGGGAGGGGATTTTTAAATGAAAAGGAGAGAAAGATATGTCAGAATTCAGCAGATTTATGAAAGCAAACAAAAAGGTAAAAGCAAATCAGAAGTATGCTCCGACAGCGAGCCTTACGGATACAGACGGGAAGCCGCTTCTCTGGGAATTTCGCCAGATCACATCACGCGAGAATGAGGAACTGCGCAATGCATGTACCGTAGAGGTTCCGGTGACCGGCAAGCCGAACATGTACCGCCCAAGACTGAATACAGAAAAATATCTGTCAAAGATGATGGCGGCAGCAACCGTGTATCCGGATCTGTATGATGAAGAATTACAGGATTCCTACGGCGTGAAAACACCGGAAGATTTATTGTATGCAATGGTGGATGGTGCAGGCGAATTTCAGATGTTTGAAGTGTGGATGCAGAAATTTCAGGGATTCGACAAGAGTTTTAATGATCTGGTGGACGAAGCAAAAAACTAATTGAAGGAGGGGATAGCGAAGCGAACTTTGCTTACTATGCCCTTCTGAAATTACATATCCTGCCATCTGTATTTTTAAATATGGATGAGCGGGAAAAAGCATTTGTAACCGCTTCAATCAAGAAAAGAATTGAGGATAAGAAAGAGGAAGAGCGGAAGTTAAAGAACAAAATCCATTAGGAAGGAGGCGTGATGTATGGCAGCTATTCAGACAGCGATAGAACTTAATGACCAGTTTACCAGTGTTTTATATGGCATTATGGATGCGGTCAACCTTGCAACAGCACAGATGTACGATATGCAGCAGGCAATGTCGATGGATATTGATACGAGCAGCCTGGATGGAGCACGCGAGGCGATCGATGAAGCAACAGCATCCTTAATTGCGTTGAACAGTGTGGCACAGCAGCCGGCTCCTGTCCTAGATCCGCTTGCGGGAAGTTCTCAACCGGTCCTGCCAGGAATACAGCCCAATGTGCCGACAGAGCCAGTCGAGATTCCGGTGCATTGGGAAACGGACAGTCTGGATGTGTTTACAGGAACCGGAATAGATCGGTTCGAGCAGGAAGTACAGAGTGCCAATAGCATGTTAGAGCAGTTGAGCAGCACGCAGAATGATATTGCGAGTCAGGCATACAGTACAACGATCTTTCCGCCGGAGTCATTCCAGGATCTTAATTCCATGGCTGTCAGAATTGATTCAATCCGGGAACGGATACAGCAGATCGAAAGCAATCCGGTCAATATGGGAACAGATACAGCAAACTCCCAGTTGGAACAGTTGAGATCACAATTAGACCGGGCGATTCAGGAGCAGAATAATCTTAATACCGCCATGCAGAACATGGATGTGTCCGGTGCAAATGCAGCATATCTTCAGTTATCGCAGACAGTGGGTAATACAGAGCGGTATATCCGGGATAATACGGATGAGCAGGGAAGATTCAATCAGGAGATTCAGGAGGGGGTATCCGGCGCAGAGGGGCTGATGGGAATGATTAAACGCGTGGTTGGTGCATATGTGGGTATCCAGAGCGTGGGAAAAATTCTCAACATGTCCGATGAATTGACGCAGACAACCTCAAGACTGGATCTGATGAATAATTCCTTTAATGAGATAAACGGAACTGCAAATGAGACGTCAGAACTCGTCAATATGGTATATGCTGCGGCGCAGGATGCGAGAGGTTCCTTTAGTGATATGGCATCCGTTGTTGCAAGATTCGGTAATAATGCGAGGGATGCATTTGGCAATTCGGAAGAGGTTGTTGCATTCGCAGATCTGGTTCAAAAACAGATGACGATCGCCGGTGCATCCACACAGGAAGCTGCAAATGCAGAGTTACAATTATCACAGGCTCTTGGTTCCGGCGTACTCCGCGGTGATGAGTTAAACAGTATTTTTGAGCAGGCGCCGAACCTGATCCAGAATATTGCAGATTACATGGATGTTCCGATCGGACAGATTAGGGATATGGCGACAGACGGTGAAATAACAGCGGATATTGTTAAGGCGGCGATCTTTTCTGCGGCGGATGATATTAATGCCAAGTTTGATGAAATGCCGATGACCTGGGGGCAGATCTGGCAGTCGATGCAGAATACTGCAGTTATGGCTTTTCAGCCGGTTCTTCAAAGATTAAACGGCATGGCAAACAGTGATGCTGTTCAGGGATTTATTGATGGAGCGATCGAAGCGATGGCAACGGTGGCAAATATTGTGCTGAATATCTTTGATTTAGTGGGATCCGTAGCTGGATTCGTGGCAGATCATTGGTCGATGATTAGTCCGATTGTGTATGGAGTAATTGCGGCACTGGCTGTATATGGTGCTTATCTTGCAATTACAAAAGGACTTGAACTGGCAAGTGCGGCAGCAGGGGTGGTTCATGCAGTGGCTATGTCTGCGAAGATAGGAATAACGGCAGCCCTTACAGGATCTACAATGGCAGCGACAGCAGCGCAGATGGGATATAATGGGGCGTTATATGCATGTCCTATTGTATGGATTATTATTTTAATCATTGCACTGATTGCGATTATTTATGCAGCAGTTGCAGCAGTAAATCACTTTGCCGGTACTACAAAATCAGCAACAGGTTTGATCTGTGGAGCATTTGCGACAGCGTTAGCTTTTATAGGAAATCTGTTTATTGGAGCTGTAAATACGATCATTGGAATAGGGGTTACTTTATGGAATCTGATAGCAAATTTTGTCAATGCATTTGCACTTATTTTTAATAACCCGATCGCCGGTATAGAGGCTTTATTTTTAAGCCTGTTTAACTTTATAGTGGAAGTAATCGAGTCAGCTGCCCGGATGCTTGATGCGGTATTTGGCAGTAGTCTTGCGGATGCAGTAGCGGGATTCCAGAATAAAGTACAGGCAAAAGTGGATGCCGTGATAACTGAGAATGGTGGATCAGAAATTTTAAAGACGGTAGAAATGTCAGATTATCAGTTCAACCGGTTTGATTATGGGAACGCATGGAACTCAGGATATAATTTTGGAGAGAAAATTGATGATAAAATATCAAATTTCAGCCTGTCGGATATCTTCGGTAAAACAGATATTCCGAATCCCGATGATTATATATCTGGTTTCAGTGATGCAATCGCAAATTCCGGTGCAGGTGGCAACCTTAACAGTATTGCGGATGATACCAGTGCAATCAAAGATTCTGTGGATATCACGGACGAGGATCTGAAATACCTTAGAGATATTGCAGAACAGGAGGCAATCAACCGTTTTACGACTGCGGAGATTAAGCTAGATATGACGAACAATAACAACGTGAGCAGTGATGCAGATCTGGATGGTATCGTGGATGGAATGACAACGAAAGTGTTAGAGGCATTAGAAATTGTCCGGGAAGGAGTGTAGGAAATGGCATATAAATTATATCTGGATGGAGTGCTGTTTCCGATAACTCCGTCCAAAGTAACAGTAAAAATCAATAATCAGAACGAAACGGTAACTCTGATTAATGAAGGTGAAGCAAATATTTTGAAAGCCGCAGGGTTGTCAGATGTGGAATTTGATCTTCTGCTTCCAAATACAGAATATCCGTTTGCCTTATATCCAGAGGCTTTCCGAAATGCCAGGTTTTATCTGGATAAGCTGGAAGAATTAAAGGTACAGAAGAAAAGTTTTCAGTATATCATGACAAGAGCATTTCCAAACGACAAGAAGTTATTTCATACCAACATGACAGTTTCACTTGAGGATTATTCCATTGTGGATGATGCCGGAGAGGGATTTGATACGACTGTCAAGATTAAACTGAAACAGTACCGTGAATTTATCACAAAGACCTGTACCGTGGATATATCGCTGCCAAAACCACAGGCGGCAATGCAGCAGACCAGATCTGCAGGCAACGCACCAAGCGGGGGGAGCTATACCGTAGTTTCCGGGGACTGTCTTTGGAAGATCGCAAAGCAGTTTTACGGCGATGGTGGAAAGTGGAGTGCGATCTACAATGCCAATAAATCAGTGATAGGTGGAAATCCGAATCTGATATATCCAGGGCAGGTGCTTACGATCCCGTCGGCATAAGACACAGGAGGAAAAATGTACGAGTTATTAATACAAAACGGCAGCACAGTTTACCTGCCCCCGGTCCAGGAAGAAGTAAAAGTGACCACAGAGCGGCAGATCAGTCCCGGTTCCATAGAATTTAGTTTCGTGGATACCGAGATTTCGATTGCAGAGGGGAATCCGGTGCGCTTTAAGGATGGAGAAACATGTGTGTTTTATGGTTTTATTTTCAAAATCAAGCGCGACAGGAGCAATATTGTAAAAGTGACTGCCTATGACCAGATCCGGTATTTGAAAAACAAAGACACAATGGTATATGAGAACAAAACGGCTGCTGAGGTCGTAATGCAGATTGCCAACAATTTTGGTTTTAATCTCGGCACGATCGCGGATACCGTATGGAAGATTGCATCGAGAGTGGAAGATAACGAGTCTCTTATGGATATGATTGGAAATGCACTTGATCTGACATTGCAGAATACGGGTGATCTGTACATTCTCCATGACGACGGTGGAAAGCTGAATCTGTCTTTTATTGGTGATATGTATGTGCCTATCGTCATAGATGCAGAGACCGGGCAGAATTATGATTATGAATCTTCGATTGATTCAGATACTTATAACCGGATCAAACTGGTTTTTGACAATGAAAAGACAGGAAAAAGGGACGTATATATTGCACAGGATTCTTCCCACATGAATGACTGGGGAATCTTACAGTATTTTGACACGCTGCAGGATGGAGAAAACGGGCAGGCGAAAGCGGATGCACTCTTGAAACTTTACAATAAAGTTACAAAGACACTGACGATTAAAGATGCCTGTGGTGATTCCAGAGTGCACGGCGGCTCACTGGTCGTGGTACAGCTTGATTTAGGAGATGTGCAGATAAAAAATCTGATGCTCGTAGAAAAATGTGTGCACAAATATGGTGAAAGTAAACACACAATGGACTTAACTTTATCGGGAGGTGGTTTCAGTGCATGATGCAAATGATTTTGTGAGGGCGATACAGCAGGTGTCAAACGGAGTCAATGAGGCGGGATATCCGGCAGATGTGATGTCCGGCACTGTGATAGCGGCAGCTCCATTAAAAATCAAAGTGGAGCAGAGGTTTGATATAGCCAGCGCACAGCTTATCGTTCCGGAACATTTAACAGATCGTACCGTGGACATTGAATTAGATGGTGTGAAAAAGGAAATGAAGATTTACAGCGGATTAAAAACAGGTCAGCAGGTTGTGCTGATCCGGCAGCAGGGCGGCCAGAAGTTTTTAGTTGCGGACAGGGTGGTGTGACATGATTCCGGCAGTTAACAGTTTAAAAGAAATCGAGGTAACAGAACAGCCGTCTTTATGTCATCACATGATCCGGGAAACGTGCAATGTTGTAGGCGAATGTGATGGTTTGGAAGCGGTAAAGCAGGCAATTTACAATATCCTGAATACAGAGCGGTACCGTTACATTATTTTTTCATGGAACTATGGTGTGGAATTGCAGGACCTCATTGGTAAGCCGATGGATTATGTCATGGTGGAAGTGGAACGGCGGATTACAGAAGCTCTGACACAGGATGACCGGATAGATTCGGTAGATAATTTTGAGTTTGAAGTGCACAGAAAAACGCTGATCGTTAAATTTACCGTGCACACGAAATTTGGAAATGCGAAGATTGAGAAGGAGGTGGACGTGTAATGTATGAAGATCAGACGTTTGATGTGATTTTACAGCGTATGTTGTCCCGCGTGCCTGAGACAATGGATAAAAGAGAGAGTTCGCCGATCTATGCCGCACTGGCACCGGCAGCAGTGGAACTGACATCGATGTATATTGCATTTGACTGCATGCTGGCAGAGACATTTGGAGATACGGCATCAAGGGAATATTTGATCCGGTTATGTGCGGATCGCGGTATTACGCCAAAGAAAGCAACTCAGGCAGTACTTGAGTTAGAAACCGATGTGGAGGTTTCGGACGGGAAAAGATTTACTGGCGGGGAAAATACCTATATCGTTACGGCTCCCGGACAGGTCACCTGTGAGCAGATCGGCACGGGCGGAAATGAATATACAGGAGATGTTCTTCCAATCGAATATATTTCCGGTCTCACAACTGCGAAGATCACGCGGGTTTTAATCTATGGAGAAGCGGAAGAAAGTACAGAATCCCTGCGGCAGAGGTATTTTGAGTCGTTTGAGGAAAGGGCATTTTCCGGGAATGTAAAAGATTATCGAAACAAAACGCTTGCGCTGGCGGGAGTTGGAGCAGTCAAAGTAGTACGGACGTGGAATGGCCCTGGAACAGTGAAACTTGTTATTTTAGACAGTGCACATGGAAAAGCTACGGATACATTGATATCTGCAGTACAGAAAGAGTTTGATCCAAATAGTAATGGCATGGGTGACGGACTGGCACCGATCGGTCATGTGGTTACGGTCGAGACGGCGAAAGAGTCGGTGGTAAATATTGCAACGAATATCACCTTTGACAGTGGTTATGGATTGAATGAATGTAAGGCATTGATCAAGGAGGCGATTGAAAAGTACATTTTATCGTTGCGGCAGGACTGGGAGAACCAAAATCATCTGATTGTGAGAATTGCGTCGTTAGATGCCGCGATCATGGGTGTCAAAGGTGTACTTGATGTGACAGGAACGACCATTAATGAGGGTACAAAAAATCTTGAATTAACAGAATATGAGATCCCGGTCATGGGGGTGGTTACTTATGGATGATAGATATATCAATCTTAAGGAGCTGCTCCCTTTGTATTTACAGGAATACAGTGAGCTGGCTGAAATTATGGATACGGAAACGCCGGAGTTCCGATTATTGGAATCCAGGCATAACAGGATGATTGATAACCGGTACATTATATCCTGTGACGAAGAGGGGATTACCCGGTTTGAAAAGATTCTTAGTGTGACGCCGAAAAGTGATGATATGCTGGAAGATAGAATCTTCCGTTGTCTGACCAAATGGAATGTGTGCCTGCCCTATAACTATGCTTTTCTTGAAAGAAAATTAATGGAATTGTGTGGTACGGAGTATGCGATAGACTTCGATATTCCCGGTCAGACAATGATCGTTAAAATCGGTATAGCGCTGAAAAATCAATATGATTCTGTGGTGGATATTTTAGGTGAAATCGTGCCATGCAATATTTTGCTTAATACAGAACTGCTTTACAACCAGTATAAGACATTAAAACCATATCCGCATATTATACTGGGGCAGTTTACACACTGGGAATTGAGAAACATCAGTATTCCGAAGAATCTGAGTTCGAAGGTAGAAAATATCGCGAATTATACAATGGAAGAATTATCGCGGTTCACAGTGGAGCAGGTTGCAGAAATCGGACTGAGAAAGAGAGGATAACATGAAACTTACAGATATTTTTAAATTCAAGCTGTTTGAGAGAACAGATCCGGTGGATATGAAAACCGTGAATGAGAATTTTGAGAGTGTAGAAAAGGTTATTGATAGATTGACAGCAGAAAATGTCGGTGCGCTTCCTATCGGTGGAGATACAGCAAAGAATATTACAACTTTTTCCACAACATCAGCAAGAGAAAATCTTAAAAGCGGTGAAAAGCATAGTATTTTATTCGGAAAGATTGCAAAGTGGTTTGCAGATCTGAAAACAGTAGCCTTTAGCGGTAATTATAATGATTTGAGTGATAAGCCGACCATACCAACCGTCGTAAATAATAACACTACCACGGAAGCAGGTTTTGCCCTTGATGCAAGACAGGCAAATCCGAATGTGGATGGCAGTTTGGCGAAGCAGATAAGTACGTTAAACAACGGTTTAGTGAATCTACACAGCACGCAAGTCATTACAGATGGATGGTCTATTGTATCGGTAAGCGGAGCCAGTTTTATTGCGCTTGTAAATGGGTGTTTTATTCGCTTAAATAATACAAAATGTAATCTCCATTTAGATATTTTGTTAAGAGATAATTTTGGTGTATATGTTGCTGGCATCGCTCCACACACCCAAATGCTTAATATGGATACTCTCAAAGGATGGACGGGAATTATGACTCTTTCCTTTGATCCACTTCAGACTGTGGCACATGTTATCCTCGGTAAATCTACTATAAATGACTACAATGAGAAAAATTTATTACAAGTACAAAAATACTGGGATCCCGATTTTACTGGATTACACTTCACAGAAGACGGAAGACTGACCAGACGATATTATAATGGGTCAATCGTATGGGGAAACATACCAGTATGTGCGAATGCAGGTGAAACCTTACCACCGATAATGCATCAGGGAAATGTAATTCATGTTGATATTTACGGGGCAAGTTATTCATGATTTTATGTTAGATCAAGGTCTGTGTTTTATATATTTAATAAAATCCAGACCAATCGCTTTTCATTATTTTAATAAAATACTTATTTTGCTAAACCGTCGTTTTGTGCCATCAGGGGGTGGTCTGTTATTTATTGATTAAGTTATCAAACCATATATGTAAAATGTGCGTATATTTGGGTACCTTCGCCAATAGTCGAATGGAAAGAAAACCATATATCTTCATCATTATCTGGTTTAAACATTTTCATAGAGATTCCTGTGTTAAATTCCACAGTACTGTGCCAATTATTTCCTATGTTAAATTTTGCGCCATCTGTGAGTTTATAATTTACGCCAGCTATATAGACTTTATCAGCAGTTCCATCAACAGTAACACATACAACTCTTCCCATTTGATGATACCAGACATAATTTATTCCATTATAACCTTTACCCAAATTTATTACTTTAAGCGTCAAACCGTTGTTTTACGAAAAATAATAGAAAGAAGGAATTTTTATGAAATTAAAAACCACAAAAAACATTTTGACCATCAACAATATTAATCATGTGGATGGAAAACTGAATATTGAATTTGCAGATAACAAAACCTGTGAAGAACTGCAGGAAGCTTTTTCAGATAAAGAAGAACTTGCCGTGCTAAAAGTATACACCGGCGATGATGAGTTGACATCAGTGATTCCGGGATACGTAGTCTTAGAACAGATCAGTTTGCATGATGGAATCAAAACCGTCGTGCTGGCAAAGGAAGCCGACGACACAGAAAAGAGAATTACTGCTGTATTGGAGAATTTAGTTGAAAATGCAGTACAAACGGCAGAAAACACAGAAAGCATCGAGAAACAGAGAGCAGACATTGATTACATGGCAATGCAGATGGAGGTAAGTTTAGATGAGTAAGAATTATGAAAAAGTAAAAAATTACTATGACAAAGGACTGTGGAATGAGAACCGTGTGCACAATGCGGTAGGTAAGTGGATCACGCTGAAAGAGTATGAACAGATTACAGGAAAAGTATACGCAGAAAAGGAGGACGCTTGATGCAGCAGACAGAAAATTATGGATTTAATATCCAGGAAGAAAATGAATTCTACGACGTGAAACTGGAAAATGAAAATTGGAAAAAGTTAGATGCTGCGCTTAAGGAGATCAGCGATAAGCTGGATGCAGTAAAGGCAACTGAATAAAACCAAGAGCCCAAGAGCCGAATGTGTAAGAAAAACTTACATGTCTGGCTCTTTTAAATATCAGCCTTCGGGCAGAAAGAGAGGAAAATAAAATGGAATCAATCATAACAGCATTAATCACAGGAGGACTTGCACTGATTGGCACAGCACTGACAGTCAGTAGCAGTCAAAAAAGGACTGAACACAAACTGCAAACCGCACAGGCGGTCACAGATTGCAAGATTGAAGAGCTGACACGCGAAGTAAGATTACATAACAACTTCGCACAGCGTGTTCCAGTAATGGAAGAGCAGATTAGGGTAATTAACCACAGAATAGCAGATTTAGAGGAGGAGTGATATTATGGCAGATTTAGGATTTTTAACAGAATTTATGGTGCCGGTAATAGTAGGGATTTGCCTTTGCGTCGGCTATGTAATTAAGAAATGGATTAAGGACGTTGATAACAAGTGGATTCCTACTGTATGCGCCGTTTTGGGCGTTATATTAGCAATTTGGATGAATGGATGGAGCGTTTCTCCATCAATCATTTTAAGCGGCTTATTCAGTGGATTAGCAAGCACCGGTTTACATCAGTTATTCAAACAGTATTTAGAGAAAGGCGGTAAAACAGAATGAGAGATATGAAAGCATTACACCCAGATTTACAGGAGAAAATCACACTTTTACAGAAGAAATGTGCGGCTGCCGGAATTACGATCGGCATTGGAGAATGTTTGAGGACGAAAGCAGAGCAGGATGCTTTATATGCAAAGGGCAGGACAAAGCCGGGAAAGATCGTCACAAATGCCAAAGGATCCAGTTACAGTTCCATGCACCAGTGGGGTGTAGCATTTGATTTCTACTTGAAAATGGATGTGGACGGGGACGGTAAAACTTCGGATGATGCATTTAATAATTCTACCGGATTATATGATAAGGTAGGAAAAATTGGGCAGAGCATTGGCTTAGAGTGGGGCGGATCATGGAAATCCATTAAGGACAGACCGCATTTCCAGTTACCAAACTGGGGCAGTACTCCGACAAAGTTGAAAAAACTGTACGGCACACCGGAAAAATTTATGTCAACCTGGAAGAAAACCGGACAGGCTGCCACAGCCACCAAGACGGAATATAAAGCCAGGAACTGGTATCGCGTGAAAGAATCTGTCCCGGTCTGCAATGGATATTACGGCGAGCATGGTAAACTTATTTATATCTCCAAGTTGTTCCAGCAGATTTGCGAGAACAAAAACGGAATCGGATACCTGAAACCGGGATGCATTATTAAACCAGTGGAGGTTCAGAAGTTCGATGACGGATCCGTGTGGTTCAAACTTGATGCCACGATTGCATGTCTGGCTGTGGGCGTGGATGGAAAAGTTTATATTGGGTAGTGAGAAAGTCGGTGTGGAGAAATTTGTACCGGCTTTTGACATGTAAAGTGTGCAATATATAAGGGCTGCATTGATTTTACAAAACGTAGTATGAAAAATATTTGTTTATATTGCATATAGAACAAATGTTCTAAATATGATATTATAACAGCATAAAAAATAGCCCGGAACGTTGGGACGAAACCGAGCTATCTGACTTAATTAAGTTGTATATAATATAACATATTACGACAAATTTCTCAAGTTTTTCTTGTGTATTTACACCGGCGTAGTATAATGAAAGAAAAACGTTGGGGGTATGTTTATGCCAAAATTATATTTAGCCAAAGTAAATTTGAATTCTAAAATATTTTCTGTGTATGAGAATGAATTGGATATTAACGATGTGTTAAAAATTATATACGATAGATTAAATACAGATGAACGATGTGGGTATTCTGTAAATGCAAAACATAATGATTCAACAGGAAATGAGATTTCGTACTTGAGGTATTCATATTATTATTTTGCAGATTTAAATAAAAGTGATATGAAAATAACAGGAAAAATGATAAGAAAATATTCGAAATTCAATGATAAAGTAAATGAAAAAACAGGAAAAGTTGAATCTGTATTGACAAATGAAAGTGTAGCGATTAGATTTTATTTTGACATAGAAAAAGAAATGGTAACCTTTTGTGAAAGACAATGCTTTGGTTATAATCAGTTTACAGACGGTTTTAATGAATTACTAAATAAATGTGTAAAGGATTATGAATTTCAAACATATTTACAAAAAGACAAAAATAGGTTAGAGGAAAAAATTAAGGAATTATATAAAATAACTAAGGTGAAAGCGGTACTTATACCACCAAATCCGAATGGAGGAAATGTTAGAAGTATAAAAGATAATTGTATTAATACAAATTCAACAAAAATGACATGGGAATTTGAATCAGATGATATGAAAATGGATTCGGAGGAGATGAAAGAAATCCGAGAATATATTTCGGCAGGATACGGTGATTTGACAGCTACAGGAGTTGACTTTAATGGTAAAACTCAAAGAATTAGCTCTAGCCAAGATGCAGCGTTTTGCATTGATATTTCGGAGAATTTAAATGATGAAGAATTTGTCAGGGAATCAAAACATTTTTTGATAAAATTTGAGGAATATAAGAATAAACAACGAAATGTATAGAAATGTGGTGGAAAATGAAAAAGATAGATGATGAAAGTTTTTCTGCAATTTTTAAAACGAATAAGTTCAAAGAATTATATGATTTTGGAACTGTAGAAGTGAGGGCAGCAATTATTGTCTCTATTATATCTATTGCGGTTTCTACTCTGTACATAAAAGTCAATGGGATAAATGAATATGTTAGCTTTGTTGGTACAGTATTTTGGAATATAGGAATTGCCCTCATAGGCTTTTTAGGATTTGTTGTTACCGGATTGGCAATATTGACAGGATCTATATCTGGGAAAATAGTAAATTACATGAAAAAAAGAAATGTATATGATTGTTTATACGGAATTTTATTAAGTTTCTATTTTATAGGATTTTTAATCGCCATTCAAATTATAATTACATTTTTGGCGGAGATTATTATAAATATAAAATTAAATGCAGTGTTCTATTTGTCTGTTTTATCTGTATTTCTTATGGTGTATCTGTTTGTTTTTATTATATTTTATTCTGTTGGTTTAATAGGAAATTGTGTAAGTGTGTTCTCGATAACTTCGGATATTGAAAATAATTTGAATCAAGAGGAAGAAAAAGAGAGAGAATTATATAACTCATACCGGATTATAGCACTGGAAAATATTATATTGAAATCAGCAAATATGAAGGAGTATGATGCATACGAAAAAAAAATAGACGAACTGATAAAGAAAGATAGCAGGACTTCTGAATTACAAAAGGACAAGTTGATAAAATTCAAGAAAAAGCATTTTGATAAAGAGTGAGAGTTTAACTTTTATGAACGTTCCAACCCAGCCCCAAGGGCTGGGCCTTTTCATATCCAACCTCTCTATCCCAATTCCTCCGTCCCAATATCTGTCAACAGTCCCGCTACTTTATTATATGGCATACTATACCTCTGTGACAGATAACGGAACGATGCGGCCGCCTCTCCATCTGGTCCTCCATACTGACTGATGATGATCTGTGCGATTTTGGCATTGGGTCTTGTAATGTTGACTGGGAATTGTAAACGTTTTTCATAATTCCACATTAACAGTCACCTCCTTCCCATGGCCATGGATCCGATGCCCAACGCCAGTAATTATCAGGATTTGCGGTGTCGATGGTAAGCGGAGTATAATTTTGCGCATATGCACGCAGTGCAGTGCGTCTTAAGTCAGCATAATGATTGAAATATTTTAAAGCTTCTTCATCATCAGGATGCGTGTCGAGATATTCTGTGATTTCTACGACAGCAAAGCTGACCATATCGATCCAGTGGAGGAGTTGGGACTGATTCATCTGACTGATCATCATCGGCATCTACCTCCGTTTGCGGCTAAAAATGGTTTATCCAGTTCTGGAAAAATAGTCCCGGCACTGAGAGAACGATCCGGTTCATAAACAGTAGAAAAATGCTGCCAGGGGACGTATGCCATGGCGAGTACATAATCAGAATTGGTTCTTATATTTTCTGAACAGGAAACAGAATCTGCACAGGGTGCAGATTCTGTGCAAAAGTCCAGACCTGCACGGTGCGCAGGATGTGAAACAGATAAACGGTCACAGGAACGATTGCTGTTCCCGGACATAGGATAAGGTCTCATAATAAGTTGTTCCTTTCAATATCAGGTTTACAATAAGATATGTAAAAATGATGATTTTGGTTCGTTTAGCAGACATCATATAAAAAAGTTAAAAATGCGTATTATCAAATCGAAAAAGAGCGAAAAAAATCTTAAAAATGTTGAAAAATATCAAAATAAGTATAAAATAAAAGATATTGGTATTAAAACAGCAGAATACAGAGAAGGGGAATAAGAATGAATAAAAGAATTATTGCAGGTATGCTGTTTACGACAGTTGTATGTGTGGCGTTAGGAGGCTGTGGCTTCACAGCTGATAAAGAAAATGTAAAGAATAGTGGTGCTGTGGAATCGGTAATGCCGGGAGCAGAAGTATCTACGGAGATGACAGAAAGAGATGCTGAGGCGGATAATGGTGTAGTACAGCTTAAAGTATGGTCGGAAGAAGACAACTTCGACATGTTAAACCAGATGATAGACAGCTTTGAACAGAAATATGCAGGACAGGCAAAGTTTGAGATTACATTGGAACAAAATGCTGATTCTGATACAAAGGATGTTCTACTGGGGGATGTTCACAACGGAGCAGATGTTTTTTCGTTTGCGGATGATCAGCTTTCTGCAATGGTTGCAGCGGGTGCATTATATCCGGTGCCAAATGCAGAAGAAGTGAAGAATGCGAATTTAGAAGAGTCGGTTTCTGCTGCATCCATTCATGATATCTTATATGCTTACCCAATGACGGCAGATAACGGATACTTCCTTTATTATGATAAAAATGTTCTTTCCGATGAAGATGTCCAGACGATGGACGGCATGTTAGAAGCACTGAATGCTGCGGGTAAATCATTTTCCATGGAGTTTAATTCGGGCTGGTATCTGTATACATTTTTTGGTAATACGGGTCTGGAGTTTGGTATTAATGATGATGGCGTGACAAACTACTGTAACTGGAATGCCACAGATGGTGCAATTAAAGGCGTAGATGTAGCACAGGCCATTTTAAATATCACAACCAATCCGGCATTTATCAGCCAGCCGGATGGGGATTTCATTACAGGAGTACAGAATGGTACGCTCGGTGCGGGAATCAGTGGCGTATGGAATGCAGTTTCAATCAGGGAAGCATGGGGCGATAATTATGGAGCCGTAAAACTTCCAACTTACACGGTGGCAGGACAGCAAGTACAGATGTCTTCTTTTACCGGCTATAAAATGATGGGCGTGAATGCATATTCCAAATATCCGGAATGGGCAGCAAAACTTGCAGACTGGCTTACAAATGAGGAAAACCAGACAATCCGTTTTGAAGAGAGGAATCAGGGACCTTCGAATAAGAATGCAGCAGCTTCGGATGCAGTAAAACAGGTGCCGGCAATCCAGGCAGTCATTGCACAATCAGAATTTGGTAAACTGCAGCGGGTTGGAAACAGTTACTGGGATGCATGTTCTGCATTTAGTGATACGATGGCAGCTGGTAACCCATCCGGTCAGGATCTGCAGGAAATTATGGATACACTTGTTGAAGGAATAACAGCATCCACAGCAAAATAAAGGATAGGAGACAGATCACATTATGAAAAAACAGGGACGTTTCAGCACGAAAATGATCATATTGATTCCGGTGTTTGTTATTGGAATTATATCTATTATTTCAAGTATTCTGGCAGTAAAAAATATTCGTAAGGTTAATGAAAATGCAACACAGATTGCGAATGGTTATATGGTCTGTATCGCAGATTTGGGATCAATTCAGATAGAAACAGAAAAGATTCATCGGCTTGGATTGTCACATATTGTAGCAACAGATCTTGACTCAATGATCTCCCTTGTAGATGTCATACGTTCAGAACAGACGGTACTTGACGGTTATCTGTCAGATTTTGAACAGTTCATAGATGATTCGGATCGTGAAAATTACGAGGCAATATTGTCAAATTATGAAGGTTTGAAATATGAAAATGCAAATCTTATGGCATACAGTGCAAATGGAAACAAAGAGGCTGCGTATGCTTTGGCAAACGGTGCAATTTCAGAGTATGCAGACAAGATAGATCAGAATATTACAGCAATCCAGGAAGTGGTAAATAATAATGCAGATACGGCAAAGCAGCAATTGACCAAGGTATATAAGTATTCGTTGACGGTCAGCTTCGTTACAATTGCTGTCAGCATGGCATCTTTACTGTTTGCAGTATTTTCTGTACTGAAGATGGTAATTGTACCACTTTCTAAAACGAAGAATGAGATCAATGAGATTATTGATGATATAGACAGAAGAGAAGGAGACCTGACCAGACGAGTAACCATTATGGAGAATCAGGAAGTGGCAGCAGTCGGCAGTGGCATTAACCTTTTCATGGGAAAATTACAGGACATTTTTAAAACGATCATTCATAATTCAAAACGTATGGAAACGGTAGTCAATGAAGTCCGTGAAAGTGTTATGACATCAAACAGCAGTGTGTCTGATCTGTCTGCATTAACGGAGGAACTTTCAGCTACCATGCAGGAGATGTCAGATAATGCAGCTTTGATCAATTCCAATACGGAATCTGTTGCGGGAGAGGTAAATCAGATTGCGGAGCGTACAACTGAGATTAATAATTATACGAAAGAAATGAAAGGTCATGCGGATTCCATGGAATCTGCTGCGCGTTCTAATATGGAATCTACCGGCACGAAAGTCAATGAGATTCTTGAGGTATTAAACAGGGCAATTGAGGACAGCAATAGTGTAAATCAGGTAAATAGCCTGACGGATGATATTTTGAATATTGCAAGCCAGACTAACCTGCTTGCATTAAATGCATCTATTGAAGCAGCCAGAGCAGGGGATGCAGGACGCGGTTTTGCTGTTGTTGCAACAGAGATCAGTCAGCTTGCAGCTGCCAGTCAGGAAGCTGCAAACCGTATCCAGCAGATCAACAGTGTTGTGACTCAGGCAGTGCATAATTTAGCAGACAATGCAAATGGACTTGTACAATATATGAACGAGTCGATTCTTCCAGAGTTTGAAGAATTCGTAACGGCCGGAAGTGAATATAAAAATAAGGCGACCTACATAGAGAATGTCATGAACGAGTTTGAATCAAAGACAGATTCGTTGAAGAATACAATGGTTGAAATACAAAAGTCCATCAATACGATCGCACATGCCATCGAGGAGGGCGCAAAGGGAGTCAGCAATGCAGCAGACAGCACGCAGGTGCTGGTTACGGATATGGAAAATATCTCGAACCGTATGGATGAGAACTTTGAGATTGCAACCGATTTGAAGAAAGAAACTGCAATATTTACCAAAATATAATGTCGGCAAAGTGTCTAATAATAAAATAATAGCTGTGCAGCGCAGGGACAGGAGAAAAATCCTGTCTCTGTTTTCAATTTGTAAGCTTGTCAGGCAGAAAAAATTGTTATATAATGACGTGTACGGCGTTTGAAAATCTTTTCCGGATTATAAAACGGAAAATGAGAATACAGGAGGAAAACAAACAATGAGCAAAGTAAGAACAAGATTTGCACCAAGTCCTACAGGAAGAATGCATGTGGGAAATCTGCGTTCTGCATTATATGAGTTTTTAATTGCCAAACATGCAGGCGGAGATTTTATGCTTCGTATCGAAGATACAGATCAGGAGCGCTTTGTGGAAGGTGCAGTTGATATCATATATCATACATTAGAGGAGACAGGTCTGGTTCATGATGAGGGACCGGATAAGGATGGCGGTTATGGTCCTTATGTGCAGAGTGAGCGTATGAAGACCGGCATCTACATGAAATATGCCAAAGAATTAGTAGAAAAAGGCGAAGCATACTACTGCTTCTGCGACAAGGAGCGTTTAGAGTCCTTAAAAACAGAAGTGGACGGTAAAGAGATCATGATGTATGACAAACACTGTCTGCATTTAAGTAAAGAAGAAGTGGAGGCAAATCTTGCTGCTGGCAAACCGTTTGTCATCCGTCAGAACATCCCGAACGAGGGAACAACGACCTTCCATGATGAGTTATACGGAGATATCACGGTGGATAATGCAGAACTTGATGATATGATCCTGATCAAATCCGATGGATATCCGACCTATAATTTTGCAAACGTGGTTGACGATCATACCATGAACATCACACATGTGGTACGTGGAAATGAGTATCTTTCCTCTTCGCCGAAATACCAGCGTCTGTATGATGCATTTGGCTGGGAATCACCGGTTTACATCCATCTGCCGCTGATCACGGATGAAAACCACAAGAAACTTTCTAAGAGAAGCGGACATTCTTCTTTTGAAGATCTGTTAGAGCAGGGATTTTTAAGTGAAGCAGTTGTAAACTATATCTCACTGCTTGGCTGGAGTCCGGAAGATAACAGAGAAATTTTTACCTTAGATGAGCTGATCAAAGAATTTGATTACCACAGAATCAGCAAATCACCGGCAGTTTTTGATTACACAAAGTTAAAATGGATGAATGGCGAATACATCAAAGCTATGGATTTTGACAGTTTCTATGAAAAAGCAGAGCCATATATCCGCGAGGTGATCACAAAGGATCTTGATTTAAAGAAGATTGCAGCAATGGTAAAAACCAGAATCGAAGTATTCCCGGATATCAAAGAGCATATTGATTTCTTTGAGGCGCTTCCGGAATATGATGTAGCAATGTATACACATAAGAAGATGAAAACAAATGCGGAGACTTCCTTGAAAGTATTAAAAGATGTACTTCCTCTGTTAGAGGCACAGGAAGATTACAGCAATGATGCATTATATGCCACATTGTTAAAATATGTGGAAGAGACCGGCGTGAAGAACGGTTATGTTATGTGGCCGATCCGTACGGCTGTTTCCGGCAAACAGATGACACCTGGTGGAGCGACAGAGCTGATGGAGGTACTTGGAAAAGAAGAGTCCATTGCCCGCATCAAAAAAGGTATTGAATTATTAGAGCAGTAAGAGTTTTTTATCAGGCAGGGAGATTTTCAATTTCCCTGCCGTTTCAAATCTATGAATTGAGGTAATCTATGAGCTTTAACGCATCACAGACACGGGCAATCCATCACAAAAACGGGCCGATGCTCGTTCTTGCCGGACCGGGTTCCGGAAAAACCCTTGTAATCACAGAACGTACAAAATATCTGATCGAAGCGTGTGGGATAGATCCGGCACAGATCCTTGTCATCACGTTTACAAAAGCTGCGGCAACGGAGATGAAGCGAAGATTTCAGCGGAAAATGAACCGGTCATGTCCGGTGACATTTGGCACGTTTCATGCAGTATATTTTGCTATTTTAAAGCATGCATATAATTACAGCGCAGACAATATTGCCAGGGAGGAACAGCGCTACCAGTGTATGCGTGAGATCATAGCGAAAGAACATCTGACCTATGAGGATGAGACGGAGTTTATCGCATCTCTGCTAGGGGAGATCAGTCTGGTCAAAAATTCCGGGATAGAAATCGCCAACTATTATTCGAAAAATTGTGCGGAGACCGTGTTCCGAAAGGTTTATCGCCAATATCATGAATTTTTGTACAAAAACAGACTGATTGATTTTGATGACATGTTAGTATACACGAAGGAACTTTTTGAACAGCGTGCCGATATCCTTGCCGCATGGCAGAATAAATACCGCTATATTTTGATCGATGAGTTTCAGGACATCAATCGGATCCAGTATGACATTATAAAAATGTTAGCGGGTGAGCGGAAAAATCTGTTTATCGTGGGGGATGATGACCAGTCGATCTACCGTTTCCGGGGCGCGAAGCCGGAGATCATGTTACATTTTAAAGATGATTATCCGGAGGCGGAGACGGTTCTTTTAGATGTGAATTACCGTTCCGTAAAAAACATTGTGACAAGTGCCGGATATCTCATCGGCCACAATAAGGAACGCTTTCAGAAAAAAATAGAGGCGGCGGATCAGGGGGATATCCCGGTTGAATGGCAGTTGTTTGAAAGCCAGCGCAAAGAAAATGCAAGAATCATCTGGGATATTCAGGAGGCGGTGGAGAAAGGCGCAAAATATGAAGAATTTGCAGTGCTTTTCCGCACCAATACACAGCCGCGACTTCTGATGGAACAGCTGATGGAGTATAATATCCCATTCCGAACGAGAGATACCGTGCCGAACTTATACGGGCACTGGATCGCAAAAGATATTTTTGCGTACATAAGGATTGCGATGGGAAGCAGGGAACGAAGGGACTTCCTGCAGATTATGAACCGTCCGAAACGTTATATCAGCCGGGAATCGTTAGACGAAGATACCGTGGCATTTGATGTGTGGGAGTGGTACTATGAGGAACAGCCGTGGGTGGCAAAGCGCATTGAAAAATTAGAGGACGATATCCGTATGTTAGAGCATTTAAGTCCGTATGCGGCAATCAATTATATCCGAAAAGCGATCGGATACGATGAGTTCTGCACAGAATATGCGGATTACAGACGCATCAAAGTGGATGATCTGTTTGATGTTTTAGACGAGCTTCTGGATGCGGCAAGAGAATATAAAACTTATGATGCCTGGTTTGACCACATTGAAAATTATACGAAAGAGCTGCAGGAATTTTACCGTGTGCAGAATCAGAACCCGAACAGTGTTGCATTAGCAACATTACACAGTGCAAAAGGTCTGGAATATGAAAATGTTTATATCATTGACGTCAATGAGGGCGTCATGCCATACAAAAAAGCAGTGCTGGAACCGGAAGTGGAAGAAGAGAGAAGGATGTTTTATGTGGGGATGACAAGAGCAAAAAAAAATCTGCATCTTTTTTCAGTCAGACAACTGAATCATAAAGATGCAGAGATTTCCCGCTTCATCAAAGAAGCGCAGCCACCGGAAAAGAAGAATTAATCATCCATCTCCTCAAAGGCTGCCTCGTCTAAAAGTTCGTCAAAACGGTCGGATACAGCTTCGTATTCTTCATCGTCTTCAATGTTATCAAGGGAAGGATTGCCTTCGCTGTCTTCAGAATAACGATAAATAAATACTTCGCCTTCCTCGTTTTCCTCGCCATTTTCATCCAATGGAAGAAGTGCGATGTAATCACGTTCGCCAACTGTAAAAATGGTAAGAATTTCACATTCTACCTGACTTCCGTCGTCAAGATCAAGGGTTACAACGATATCCTCATCGTCATTGTTCTGGTTGAAATCGCTCATGCCGATACCTCTCTTTTTTATAGTGGTCCTAATAAAGACAATGACATCATAACATAATCGGATGTAATTGAACATATTTTTCTATACAAAATGTAAAAAAAAAGGTATACTGTTCTTATTGTAGAAAAAAGATACTGGGGTACGATAGAAAAGGTGGCAGGCAGCATGGATTACACGATCAGAGAAGGCAATTACGAAAAGTTAGGAGTACAGAAAAAGGATGATGCAGTGATTTTTACGTTCGAAGGGGAAAAAGAAGAGAACTGCAGCATTCTTTTTTATGGGAAAAAAGCAGAACTTGTCTGCAAAATTTCAGTACCGGAGGAATATTGCCGTGGATCCGTGCGTTCTGTGGCCGTAACCGGTAAGTTATGGGAAAATTTAAGATACAATTATGAGATAAACGGAAAAATCATTACGGATACCTATGCAACCCGTATTATCGGCAGGGAAAAATGGAACGACAAAACCCGCAGTGAGAATGACTATTTTATCTGTGGCGGTGCATATCCGCAGGCATTTGACTGGGAAAACGACAGACAGCCGGAGATTAAACGGCAGCAGATGGTTATGTACAAACTGCATGTGCGGGGATTTTCCATGGAAGATACATCCTGTCCGAGAATAGAACGGGGGACATTCCGGGCGATTACAGATAAAATCCCATATCTGAAAAAACTTGGCATTACGACCATAGAACTGATGCCTGCCTACGAGTTTGAGGAACGGGTGATCCCAAAGAAAACGGTACTGCCGGATTACATTAAGTGGGAAAGTCACGGAGAAGATCTGATCAAACCGGAAATTATACAGCCGGTGGAAAAGATTAATTACTGGGGGTATGTACCCGGCAATTATTTTGCACCGAAGGCATCCTACAGCAGCAGTGCAGATGCAGCGTCTGAATTTCGGGAACTGGTACATACACTGCATGAGAACGGCATGGAATGCGTGATGGAATTTTATTTTGCGCCGGGGATGAACCAGAACGTGATTTTAGATGCACTCCGGTTCTGGGTTCGTGAATATCATGTGGATGGATTTCATCTTCAGGGGGATTCCCTGCCTGTTACGGCGGCGGCACAGGATCTTCTGCTCAGCAGGACAAAGCTGTTTTATACACATTTTGATCCGATCCTTTTGGAAAATGCAAAAAAATATCATCATTTATATGTATACAGTGATGAATACCTGTACCCTGCGAGAAAAATGCTGAACCATATGGAAGGTAGTCTTAACGAGTTTTTCTGCCAGCAGAGAAAGCAAAACAGCGTGGAAGGGTTTGTCAATTACATTACTAATAATAATGGATTTACAATGTGGGATCTGTTTTCCTATTGTGAAAAGCATAACCTGAAGAACGGAGAAGATAACTGTGATGGAAACAGTTTCAATTACAGCAGCAACTGTGGCGTGGAAGGAAATACCAGAAAAAGATACATTGATAATCTGCGGAAAAAACAGGTTAGAAATGCGTTGGCAATGGAGTTTCTGGCACAGGGTGTTCCGCTGATTTTAGGGGGCGATGAGTTCTTAAACTCACAGCAGGGTAATAACAATGCCTACTGTCAGGACAATAAGACTGGCTGGCTGAACTGGAAGAAACAAAAGAAGGAAACCTGGCTGGCTGAATTTATAAAAAATCTGGCAGATTTCCGCAGGGAGCATCCGATCATCGCATCAGAACATCCGATGGAATTAAATGATTACGGCAGGAAAGGTTTCCCGGATCTTTCCTATCATGGGGAGAGCGCATGGATCTCTTCGATACCGGCTGACAGACAGGCGGCGGGGATTCTGTATTGCGGCGAATATGAAAAGAAGACAAATCAGACACCGGATGATTATATTTATATCGGCTATAATTTTCATAGCGGTCTGTCGCATCTTGCGCTGCCGAAACTTCCGCAGAACAAGAAATGGTACCTTTTGATGACTACGGCAGCAGAAAATTCGTTCCTGCCTGAAAAAGAACTCCTCGAGGATCAGCATCTTTTAGCAATCGAGGGTCAGTCGATCAATATTGTAATTGGAATATAAAAGTAGTAAAGAGGGTAAAAGAACATGATAAAGGCATGGAAACATTTATGCACGATCCTGCATCACAAAAATCTGGTCCGGGCAGGCTGTTTTAAGATCGGACTTTATAAGCAGGGATTGCTGCATGACATGTCGAAGTATACACCGACAGAATTTCTGGTGGGATGCAAATATTATCAGGGGACAATGAGTCCGAATAATGCAGAACGTGAAGATAAAGGTTATTCTGCGGCATGGCTTCACCATAAAGGACGAAATAAACATCATATGGAGTACTGGATTGATTATGGAGTCGGTGATGGAAGAGATGGACAAAAACCACATCGTGGGATCTGTGGCATGAAGATGCCGATTAAGTATGTAGCGGAGATGTATGTGGACCGCGTTTCCGCATCAAAGAATTATCAGCGTGATAAGTTTAAACCGGACAGTCCGCTCCAGTATTATCTGAAGGGAAGAAAATATTATGTTTTAAATGAAGATACAAAAGCCATGCTGGAATTATTACTGGTGATGCTGGCAGTAAAAGGGGAAGATGAAGTGAATCATTTCCTCAAATATGAGGTATTAAAGGAAAAAGTTCCCTATGAAAAAGAATACCTCATAAATCTCAGGAAAAATCTGGAAAAAGGCAGTGCATATCATCTGGAAGAGGAGCAGTGAGAACAAAAGGTTCTCCTGTGATGGGATGCGAAAACGTTAAGCGGTAGGAGTGAAGTGCCTGCCGCTTTATTGTTGTGTCCGTCGGATTGTAAAGAAAATCCCCGATCAGCGGATGCCCGATTGATTTTAAGTGAACACGGATCTGATGGGTGCGTCCGGTCTCTAAATGCAGCGATAACAGGGACAATCCGTCATGATAAGCGAGACATCTGTAATGCGTGATGGCGCGTTCTCCGTTTTCAAAGTCGATCTTTCGTTCAATCGTCGACCCGTCCACACGTCCGATCGGAGCATCGATCGTCCCACATTCAGGTGTTTTTCCTGATGCAATGGCGATATATTCTCTTGATATTTCGCGTCTGGCGGCCGCGGTGCTTAAAATAGCAGAACTTAATATATGCTTTGCAATCAGGGTAAGCCCTGTGGTGTCGCGGTCGAGGCGGTTGACGCAGCGGAAAGTATATGGGATTCCCTGGTCATTGTAATAGCCGCATACAGCATTTGCAAGCGTATGGTCGTAATGATTGAGCGATGGATGAACAGGCATTTGTGCCGGTTTGTTTACAGCGAGGATATCCTCATCTTCATAACAGATCGAAAGCGGCATGGTGACCGGCAAAATGTGTGCGGAGGAAGTGTTTTCTTCTAAACGGATAAAAAGCTCATCTCCGGAGGATAACTTTGTGCGCATATAAGCCCATACGCCATTAAGCAGAACACTTTCGGGTGTCTTTTTCAGTTGTACAAATACTGCATTGGGATAGCCTTTTAATGAAAGGTATTCCCGAATGGTAAAGGAGTCGTATTCCGGTTCTATCCGGTATGTGAATTGTCGAATCATACGGACATTATATAATAAAACTTTGGAAAAATAAATGGGGAAAAGCACGCACACCCTGGTCAAAACATAGAATGTATTAATAAAGCTTTTAAGGTGCGTTTTGAAAACATTCTTATCCCCACTTACGCCAGAGCAGGAAAACGAATGCCTGAAAAAATTAAAAAAAGGTAGCCTTGAAGCAAGAAACGAACTGACACTTCACAATATGCGGCTGGTTGCACATGTGGCGAAAAAATATCAGAACTCAGAAGAAGATATGGAGGATCTGATCTCGATTGGAACGATAGGACTGATGAAAGCGATCGCAACCTACAAGGAAGATTACGGGAGCAGGCTTGCAACTTATGCAGCCAGGTGTATCGACAATGAACTTCTGATGTATTTTCGTGCAAAAAAGAAAGTGTCGCGTGAAGTATCGTTATATGAACCGATCGGTATGGATAAAGAGGGAAACCAGATCCATCTGCTTGATATTGTAGAGAGTGAGGAGCCGGATGTTGTGGAGATGATGGAACGTACAAGACAGATTGAAAAGCTTCTTGTACTGGTTCCAAAAGTGCTGCAGGAACGGGAACTGTATATTATTGTACACCGGTACGGATTATTTGGAAATAAGGCGATGACGCAGAGGGAAATTGCTTCCGCGGTTGGGATTTCACGTTCTTACGTTTCACGTATTGAAAAAAAGGCGCTGGATAAATTAAAAAAAAGTTTTTGCGAATAAGGTTGTACTTGCTACTATGAATGTGTTATACTTAGGCGACGGCGGATGTCGCCGCCTTATGTTCGGATTTGTATAAAGTTCAGGAAACTGAGCACAGACTGCTCAGTTGTCAGATGCACCGGCTGGCATATGCAGGTGCAGATCAGTTGCAGCATTTCTGCTGTGATCATCAGATGAGTCAGAAAAAATGAATAAAAAGGAGGAATACGTTGTATAGTATTGTATCAACAGCAATCATACATGGGATCCAGAGTATACCTGTTTCTGTGGAAGCAGATGTGAGTGATGGGCTGCCTATGTTTGAAATGGTGGGATTTCTTGCTTCAGAGGTACAGGAAGCAAGAGAAAGAGTGCGTACAGCATTGAAAAACTGTGGCTATGTTCTGCCTCCAAAGCATATTACAATTAATTTTACGCCTGCGAATATCAGAAAATCCGGTTCCGGGTTTGATCTTCCGGTTGCAGTTGCAGTTCTTACCGCATTCGGGTACATCAGACAGGAAATAGTCGGAGAATACTTTGTGGCGGGAGAGGTTGGATTAAATGGAAAGGTGCAGCCGGTAAATGGAATTTTGCCAATGGTGGCAGAGGCAAAAGAGAGAGGGATGAAAAAATGCATGGTTCCATGGGGAAATGCAGGAGAGGCGGCATTGGTATCGGACATGCAGGTGTTTGCCGTAAAAAATCTTTCAGATGCTGTTAATGTTTTAAATGGAAATGGAGAGTGTTTTGATACTCTATATAATATAGAAGAAATGCAGATGGAAATTTTGGACTTTGCGGATGTGAACGGTCAGGTATTGGTGAAACGTGCCTGTGAAACGGCTGTTTCAGGAATGCATAACCTGCTTTTTGTCGGTCCTCCGGGAGCGGGAAAAACAATGATCGCAGAGCGGATCCCTGGAATTTTACCACCATTAAATGCAAAAGAACGCATGGAACTTTCTGAAATATACAGTGTCTGTGGGCTTTTAGAGCACAAAAAAGGATTGATGCGGGAGAGACCATTTCGGGCACCGCATCACACGATCACACCGCAGGGACTTGCAGGAGGTGGTGCAGTGCCAAAACCGGGAGAAATTTCACTGGCGCATAAAGGAATCTTGTTTTTGGACGAACTGACAGAATTTCAACGGGAAACTTTAGAGATATTAAGACAGCCGATGGAGGAGAAAAAAATCTGTATAGCAAGGCTGAATGCAAGTTATGAATATCCGGCTGATTTTATGCTTGTGGCGGCAATGAATCCCTGCAAATGCGGGTATTATCCGGACATGCAAAGATGTACCTGTACATCGGCTGCGATTGACCGGTATTTGCGGAAGGTCAGCAGACCGCTTTTGGACCGGATCGACATTTGTGTGGAAGTTCCACAGGTCAGATTTCGGGATCTTTATAATACCGGAAAAAGTGAAAAAACTGAAGAAATTCGAGCACGTGTTGTGCGCACGCAGGAAATACAAAAAATCCGGTATCGGGGAGAAAATTTTTGCTTTAACAGTCATATTCCGTCTTCGCGGATTTTTGAATATTGTAAGCTTGACAAAAAACAGGAAATTTACATGGAACAAATGTATGACAAATTGCATCTGACTGCCCGCACGTACCATAAGATACTGCGTGTGGCGCGTACACTGGCAGATATGGATGAAAGCGAACAGATAAAAATGAGCCATTTAAACGAGGCACTTTGCTACAGAAATATTGATAAAAAATTCTGGGAGGGGATGGATTGATCAATTATGCATACTGGCTTTCTAATATCCCGGGAATTGGAATACGCACCAGAAACAGACTGATCGGTGCAGTGGGAAGTGCGCGGGAAGTTTATGGACTAACAGAAAAACAGCTTCTTCTGATACCAGGGGTGGAAGAAAAGCATGCTGCAGGGATTATGGAGAGCAAAAAAAGAGATTATGATACAGAGTACGAAAACATGGCAGAAAAAGGAATTTTCTTTTTGTCCAGAGAAGAACAGCTATTTCCGCAACGTCTTGCCACAATTCCGGATGCACCGTACAGTCTGTATGTAAAAGGGACTATGCCACAGGAGTGGAATAAAAAGACAGTGGCGATCGTGGGTGCGCGCCGCTGCTCTGCCTATGGCAGATCTGTGGCGGAAAAAATCGCAGGAAAACTTGCAGCAGCGGGCGCGTGGGTTGTAAGCGGCATGGCATCAGGTGTTGATGGCTGCGGGCATACAGGTGCACTGGGTAAAAACGGATATACATGTGCGGTGTTAGGCTGCGGGGTAGATATCTGCTATCCAAAGTCAAATATCAGAATATATCAGGAGATACTTGAAAAAAACGGTGCAGTCATTTCAGAATATCCACCGGGAACAAATCCGTCTGCACCACTTTTTCCGGCAAGAAACCGGATCATTGCAGGCCTTGCGGATGTGGTGGTAATTGTTGAGGCAAAGATAAAGAGCGGATCACTTATTACAGCGGATTATGCGTTAGAACAGGGGAAGGATATTTATGCGGTGCCGGGACGTATGTATGATACTTTGAGTGAGGGGTGTAACAATCTGATAAGACAGGGTGCCGGGATTATTTCTGACATAGATGAATTCTTGAAAGAACTGGAATTGCAGTGGGAGATAAACACCGGAGAAGAGAATTTAAAAAATTTATTACTTGAAAAAGATGAGCGACTGGTGTATAGTTGTCTAAGTTTACGACCGAAAAACGTCGGGGAGCTTTTAGGGAAGACTGGTATATCAGTACCGGAAATGATGGACATTCTTGCCAGACTTCTGCAAAAAGGGTTTATTACCGAGACGGTTAAAAATTATTATATCAGAAAAATTTAAAAGAAATTGTTAGATATGACAATCCATATAAGAAGAACAGGATTGTTGTCAGAAACAATAGGGAATGTGCGCATGGCGGACTGGTCTATTGTCAGAAATAAAAGGAGATGGATGCATGGCAAAGTATCTTGTTATTGTGGAGTCGCCCGCAAAGGTAAAAACAATAAAAAAATTTCTGGGGAAAAATTATGAAGTAGTGGCATCAAACGGACATGTGAGAGATCTGCCGAAAAGCCAGATGGGAATTGATACAGAGAATGATTTTGAACCAAAATATATTACGATTCGTGGAAAGGGAGATATCCTGGCAAAGCTGCGTAAGGAAGCAAAAAAAGCAGATAAAGTTTATCTCGCGACTGACCCCGACCGTGAGGGAGAGGCGATTTCATGGCATCTGAGCCAGGCACTGAAATTAGATGATAAGAATGCACAGAGGATCACTTTTAATGAAATTACACAGAATGCAGTGAAAGCATCCTTAAAAGAACCGCGCAAAATTGATATGAATCTTGTGGATGCACAGCAAACCAGACGAATTCTGGATCGTCTGGTAGGATATGAGATCAGTCCGCTACTATGGGCAAAAGTAAAAAGAGGACTTAGTGCGGGGCGTGTCCAGTCTGTTGCGCTTCGCATTATCTGTGACCGTGAAGATGAGATTAACGCATTTATCCCGGAGGAATACTGGACGCTGGATGCAGAATTATCCGTAAAAGGTGAGAAAAAAACACTGCTTGCGAAATTTTATGGGAATGAGAATGGAAAACTGACAATTTCCAGTAAAGAGCAGGCAGACCGCATTATGGCAGAGATACAGAGAGAGGAATTTCATGTTTTAGAAGTAAAAAAAGGAGAACGGGTGAAAAAGGCTCCGCTCCCATTTACGACCAGTACGCTGCAGCAGGAAGCATCTAAGGCACTTAATTTCCCAATTTCAAAGACTATGCGGATTGCACAGCAGCTGTACGAAGGTGTTGATGTCAAAGGACAGGGGACAGTTGGTCTTATCACTTACTTAAGAACGGATTCCGTACGTATTTCAGATGAGGCTGATGCACAGGCACGGGAATATATTGCCGGAAATTATGGCGAAAACTATATCGCAGGTGAAAAGACGACGAAAAAGAATGGCGCTAAAATACAGGATGCACATGAGGCAATCCGCCCATCTGATATTAACCGTATGCCGGTCATGGTAAAAGAGTCATTGTCGCGTGATCAGTTCCGCCTTTACCAGTTGATCTGGAAACGTTTTACGGCAAGCAGAATGGCGCAGGCGGTTTATGAGACAACGAACGTAAAGATCGGAGCAGGAGAATACCGGTTTACAGTGTCTGCATCGAAAATTGCATTTGACGGATTTATGTCAGTGTATACAAGTGATGACGATGAAAAAGCAGAGAATAACGTTCTGGTAGGTTCTATCGATGAAAATACGGTGCTTGGATTAAAAGAGTTCGATGAAAAACAGCATTTTACCCAGCCTCCGGCACACTATACCGAGGCATCTCTGGTGAAAACACTGGAGGAACTGGGAATTGGTCGTCCGAGTACTTATTCACCTACTATCACAACGCTGCTTGGCAGACGGTACATTGTCAAGGAAGCAAAAAATCTGTATGTGACAGAACTTGGAGAAGTGGTCAATCAGATTATGAAAGAATCATTTCCAAGTATTGTGGATGAACATTTTACTGCAAATATGGAATCACTGCTGGATGGTGTCGAAGAAGGAAATGTAAACTGGAAGACAGTGGTGCGCAATTTCTATCCGGATCTTGACGAGGCAGTGAAGGCAGCACAGAAAGATCTGGAAAAAGTAAAGATAGAAGATGAAGTGACAGATGTTGTCTGTGATGTCTGTGGCAGGAATATGGTGGTGAAATATGGCCCGCATGGTAAATTCCTTGCGTGCCCGGGATTCCCGGAATGCCGGAATACAAAACCTTATCTTGAAAAAATCGGGGTTACATGTCCGAAATGCGGCAAGGAGGTTGTGCTCCGCAAAACAAAAAAAGGAAGAAAATATTTCGGGTGTGAGGATAATCCGGAATGCGATTTTATGAGCTGGTCAAGACCTGTTGCAGAGAAATGTCCAAAATGCGGCGGTTATATGGTGATCAAAGGAAACAAAGTCGTATGTGCAGATGAACAATGCGGTTATGTGACAGATCGTAAAAATGTTGAAAAAGATTCCGAATAATGAAATAATTTTATGGAAAATATATTGGAAATATTGAATTTTCAGAATTGACGTGATAAAATATAAGACATCATGAAAGACGTATATGTAGTCAGGAGGCACGTATTATGAGTGTTCAGTTGTTAGATAAAACAAGAAAAATCAATAAATTGCTTCATAATAATAATTCTTCCAAAGTGGTATTTAATGATATATGTGATGTATTAAAAGAAATACTGGAATCAAATATCCTGGTCATCAGTAAAAAAGGAAAAGTACTTGGGACAGGAGTGCGTCAGGGTGTGGAAGAAATCAATGAATTAATTGTGGACGAAGTAGGGGGGTTTATCGACCCGCTTTTAAATGAACGTTTGCTTGGAATCCTGTCCACAAAAGAAAATGTGAATCTTGAAACACTTGGATTTGTGGATGATGTAAAAAAATATACAGCAATCATCACGCCGATTGATATTGCGGGAGAACGACTGGGAACATTATTTGTATATCGCGGGAATCGTCAGTATGATATAGATGACATTATATTGAGTGAATATGGAACAACGGTGGTCGGACTTGAAATGATGCGTTCCGTAAATGAAGAAAATGCGGAAGAGACAAGAAAAGTTCAGATTGTAAAATCTGCGATCAGCACATTGTCTTTTTCAGAGTTAGAGGCGATCACACACATCTTTGATGAAATGGATGGCAAGGAGGGAATCCTTGTTGCAAGTAAAATTGCAGACCGCGTTGGTATTACAAGATCTGTAATCGTAAACGCACTTCGGAAATTTGAAAGTGCAGGCGTGATTGAGTCGAGGTCTTCCGGAATGAAAGGAACATATATCAAAGTTTTAAATGATGTAGTGTTTGACGAACTGGATAAAATAAAAAAAGAAAATCATAAGAATGGCTGAAACGAGAAGGAATTTGTTGTGCTTTGGGCGTGGCAAATTCCTTTTTTATAGGGAACACTGTGTGATATCTGGAAGATACATACACTGAAAAAACGCAGAAAATGTCGAAAAAGAGAGAAATATGAAAGATAAGGACAAATTGAAGTACACTAAATCGTAAAATAATACAAGATAAGGGAAAAAACATGAAAAAAAACAAAAAACTCTTGTGTTTTTTTTGAGATATTTTATAATAAAATAGAATAATATAGAAAAGTAGTGCATGAAAGGAGCAACAGTATGTTTACAACAAATGCATTTGACTATACAAATATACTTGATAAAGCGGCTGATGCAAGCTGGATGCGTGAGAATGTGATAACCAATAATATTGCAAATATAGACACACCTGGATACAAGAGACAGGATGTTGACTTTGAGTCCGTATTGCAGAAGGAACTTGGCAGAACAAAATACAGCAGCCTTGATAAAAAGGTAAGGGAACTGAATCAGAATCTTGGAAAACTTACAACGACATCTTATACGGATGCGGCAAATTATTCTTATCGTCTTGACCGCAATAATGTGGATGAAAACACAGAAAACGCGGAACTGGCTTCTGAATCACTGAGATATCAGCTTTTGACAACGGCGATAACAAACAATTTTTCAAGAATGCAGACGGTTTTAAAATAATAAAGTATATGCCGGATTGATGTTCGGCTGTTACGGATAAGAAATTAAAAAAGAAACAAAGGATGGAAGTTATATGGGATTATTTCAGGCATTTGACATCAGCGCAAGCGGTATGACAGCAGAGCGCTTTCGTATGGATACGATTGCACAGAACATTGCAAATATAAATACAACGAGAACAGAAGATGGTACACCGTACCGGAGAAAGATCGTGACTTTTGGAGAAAAGACAGAAACACCTTTTTCACAGTATTATGAGACAGCAAGAGCGAGGGCAGTTGGAAACGGCGTGAAAGTGACGTCTGTAAAAGAGGATGATGAGACAGAAATGCGTATGGTTTATGATCCATCGCATCCGGATGCAGATGAAAATGGCTATGTTACATATCCAAATGTGAATACAGTAACTGAAATGACGAACCTGATTGATGCGACAAGAGCATATGAGGCAAATACAACAGCATTTGATGCAACCAAAAGTATGGTGCAGGCTGCATTGGGCATCAGTAAGTAAGGAAAGGAATGGCGGTAAATGGATATTACTTCATTAACAGGGATCACATCAGATTATATTGAAAAGGTGGCGGAACAGAACAGACTTGTAAATACTTCGGATGACAGCTTTCAGTCGGTACTTGATTCGGCGATGAATGTATTGTCAGAAACGAGCGATTTACAGAATGATGCAGAAGCTGCCCAGATAGAATTTGCCCTTGGAAAGGCAGATAATCCGCATGATATGCAGATTGCAGCGAAAAAAGCGCTTACAGCACTTCAGTATACAACAGCGGTAAGAGACAAAATGTTGGATGCATATAAAGAAATCATGAATATGCAAATTTAATGAATGGAGTCAGATAACATGCCGGAACAGGTGCAAAATATATTAAATAAGATTACAGAGTGGTGGAAAAAATTTAATACAAAGCAGAAAGCATTGCTGATCAGCATTATTGCAGTGATCATCGTTGCACTGGCGATACTGGCGGCAGTTGTCAGCAAACCGAACATGGTTACACTGCACGAGTGTCAGACGACGGCAGAGGCAGGGACGGTGAAAGACCTGCTGGATGGTGAGAGTATTTCGTATCAGATGTCTCAGGATGGAATGATCTTTTATGTGGATGCAAAAGATGAAGCAGCTGCTTCAATTCTACTCGGAAAGAATGATATTCCAAGTCAGGGCGCATCCATCGATAATGTTTTTGATGGTGGATTCAGTTCGACAGAGGCAGATAAAACGAAAAAATATAAAGTTTATCTGCAGAAATATTTTGCAGAGCAGTTAGAAACATTGTCAAATGTTGAAAGCGCATCTGTGACACTCGATATTCCAAATGATGATGGAACAATCCTTGCAAAGGACCAGGACTCTTATGCGGCGGTTATTCTTACCTTAAGTGGAGATATGGACGAGGATCAGGCAGCTGGTCTTGCAAAATACATAGCAACACAGCTTGGTAATAAGACCACGGACAATATTCAGATTTTAGATTCTAATTCTAATGTATTATTCTCAGGAGACTCTTCTGATACCAATGTGGGAACTGCAAACAGCCAGCTTTCTGTAAAGTCAAAAGCAGAGAATCTGGTAAAGAGCAAAGTAAAAGATGTTATGGTGGGTTCTTCTTTATTTGACCACGTGGAAGTAGCACCGGAACTTGTGATGAATTTTGATACATCAGAAGAAGCGACACATGAATACTATGCACCGGATGGACAGACGAATGGTATGGTTGGCAGCAAAAGTGAGTATGAGTCAGAGTCAGAAGGTGGTGCGGCTGCAACACCTGGAACGGATTCTAATGATGACACTTCTTATGTGATTGAAGATAATAACTATACAAAAAGTACAGTCACAGATACGACCACAAATTATCAGAACAATGAAAAAGTAACGAAAAAGTCATCAAATGGCGGGACAGTTGATTATACAAATTCTTCTGTTTCTCTGGTGGCAACAAAATACCGTATCTATGATGAGGATACACTGCGTGCATCCGGAGCACTTGATAACATGACATTTGATGAGTATGTTGCGGCAAATAGTGACCCGACAGCGATCACTGTTGATCCGGAATATATCACGATGATTTCTAATGCGACAGGAATCCCGACAGACAAGATTACCATCATTGCACAGGAAGAACCGGTTTTCCAGTATTCTTCCGGCGGAAGAAGCGCTTCTGATTATTTACAGATCGTACTTGTGGTACTGATTCTTCTTCTTTTAGGTTATGTGGTGTTCCGCAGTACCAGAAAAGAAAAAGTGGCAGAGATCGAGCCGGAACTTTCTGTTGAGAGTCTGCTTGAATCAACAAAAGAAAGCCAGGAAGAAATGCAGGATATCGGATACAATGAAAAATCTGAAACCCGTATACTGATTGAAAAATTTGTGGAAGACAATCCGGAAGCGGCGGCTTCATTATTACGCAACTGGCTGAACGAGGAGTGGGAATAAGGTATGGCAACGAACACACAAGATTATACTGGAATACAAAAGGCAGCAATCCTTTTGATTGCTTTAGGGCCGGAGCGGTCTGCAGATATCTTTAAGCATTTAAAAGAAGATGAAATTGAAGAACTGACACTTGAGATTGCGAACACCAGAAGTGTTTCGCCACAGGTTAAGGAAGATGTTTTAAATGAATTTTATCAGATTTGTCTGGCACAGCAGTATATTGCAGAAGGCGGTATTGGATATGCAAAAGAACTGCTGGATAAAGCTCTTGGTGAGGACAAGGCACAGGAAGTTATCACAAAACTTACAGCATCCCTGCAGGTACGTCCATTTGAATTTGTTCGAAAAACAGATCCAAGTCAGTTGCTGAACTTCATCCAGGATGAACATCCGCAGACAATTGCAATGATTCTGTCATATCTGACATCGGCGCAGGCAGCACTTGTGATTGGGGCACTTCCACCGGAAAAACAGGCGGATGTTGCAAAACGTATCGCAATGATGGATCGTACATCCCCGGATGTGATCAAGGAGGTAGAGCGTGTGTTGGAAAAGAAACTTTCTTCCCTTGTCAACCAGGATTACACTATTGTTGGCGGTGTGGATGCCATCGTAAATATTTTAAATACGGTAGACCGTACGACAGAAAAACATATTATGGAGTCTTTGGAAATCGAAGAACCAGAGCTGGCAGACGAGATCCGCAAGAAGATGTTTGTATTCGAAGATATTTTGCTGCTTGATGACCGTGCAATCCAGAGAGTACTTCGTGACGTCGATAATGCTGACCTTGGAGTTGCCTTAAAGGCTGCAAACGAAGAAGTACAGAACGTTATCTTTAAGAATCTTTCAAAACGACTGGCTGCAATGATCAAAGAGGATATGGAGTTTATGGGCCCTGTCCGTATGAAGGATGTTGAGGAAGCTCAGCAGAAAGTTGTCAGTGTCATTCGTAAATTAGAGGATTCTGGAGAAATTGTAATCTCCAGAGGCGGAGGTGACGAGATCGTTGTCTAATCTTTATAAACCGTGGTTCGTACATACAGAGAATCAGAATGCAAGGGTGATCAATTCAAATGATCATATACAGGATCTTCTGAAACGGGAAGTGATAAAAAAAGAACGACCAGTAGGACCGGATGGCTTTGCGGAGGGAATTATCACTGAAAAGACAGATAATGTAATTCCTGTAGAAGAACCGGAGCAGGATATGACTGCTGTCAATGAAAAAGCCGAACAGATCCTTTCGCAGGCGAGAGCACAGGCAGATGTACTGATTGATGATGCAAGACAGGAGGCCGAAGCTATATGCGATGAAGCGAAGAGACAAGGCTATCTGGAAGGACAGAATACATTAGAACAGGAGTATGATCAGAGAAAACAGCAGTTAGAACAGGAGCAGCAGCAGAAAAAAATACAGCTGCAGGATTCTTATCAGGAAAAACAAAAGAATATGGAAAAAGAACTGGTAGATGTGATATTAGATGTGTTTAATAAAGTCTTTCATGTCCAGTTTGATGATAAGAAAGAAATCCTGCTTCATCTGATTGATAATGCTATTGCAAATATAGAGGATGAGAAAAAGTTCCGGGTTAAAGTTGCGGGAGATAATGTTTCATTCTTGGAAAAGCACAAAAACGAAATATTAGATTATGTTGGACATGATATAGAACTTGAAATTGTTCCTGATTATACAATGAATGAGAATGCATGCATCATAGAGACGGATTCAGGAATATTCGACTGTGGTGTAGATGTACAGCTTGATAATCTGATGAAGGATATCAAATCATTATGTTCATAGAGGTGAGGCGGCAGAATGTATACATTTGACAAATATCTTCAGCTTGCAGATAAGACGTATTTTAACCGTCTGGGCAAGGTGACAAAGATTGTCGGTCTTACAATTGAATCTGTAGGACCAAATGCAAAACTGAATGATCTGTGCCGTATCATTATTGACCGGGAACAAAGTATTTCGACGATGGCTGAAGTGGTCGGATTCCGTGATAAACATTTACTTTTGATGCCATTTGAAAGCGTGGAGGGAATTGGTGTTGGCTGTATTGTAGAAAACACAGGTCATCCGCTGACGGTAAAGGTTGGAGAGGACCTGTTGGGGCATACTTTAGATGGAATAGGGCGACCGACTGATGTGGAAGAATTATCGTTTTCCTATGATTATCCGGTTGAAGCACTGCCACCGGATCCTATGGCAAGAAAGATCATTGATGAAGTCCTGCCTTTGGGAGTTAAAGCAGTGGATGGTCTGATCACTGTTGGAAAAGGTCAGAGAATTGGTATCTTTGCCGGATCCGGTGTTGGAAAAAGTACACTGCTTGGTATGTTTGCAAGAAATACAAAGGCAGATGTCAATGTGATTGCACTGATTGGTGAGCGGGGAAGAGAAGTAAGAGAATTCGTGGAACGTGATCTTGGTGAAGAAGGTATGAAACGTTCCGTGGTTATTGTTGCAACATCCGATAAACCTGCACTGATAAGAAACAAAGCAGCGAAAACAGCAACGGCGATAGCTGAATATTTCAGGGATCAGGGGAAAGATGTATTGCTGATGATGGATTCACTGACACGTTTTTCCATGGCACAGAGGGAGATCGGACTGGCATCCGGGGAACCACCGGTAACAAGAGGATATCCGCCGAGTGTCTATTCGGAAATGCCAAAACTCTTAGAACGGGCTGGAACTTCAGATAAAGGATCAATTACCGGACTTTATACCGTGCTTGTAGATGGTGATGATATGAATGAACCGATCACAGATACAGCGAGAAGTATTTTGGACGGACATATTATGTTGTCCAGAAAACTGGGACAGAAAAATCATTATCCTGCAATTGATGTTTTACAGAGTATTTCCCGTGTCATGAGTTCGATTGCAACAAGTGAGCACAAAGAGCTTGCAGGGAAATTAAGAAATGTTATGGCCACTTATAACGAGGCAGAAGATCTGATCAATATCGGAGCATATAAAAACGGAACCAACCGTGAAATTGATTATGCGATTCAGAAAATTCAGGCAGTAAATGAATTTCTGATGCAGAAGACAGATGAAAAATTTGAATTCAGTGAAGAGATAGATCTGCTGCGGAAATTATTTGAAAATTAAGGAAGGTTCTTAACATGGCGAAGTTCAGATACAGAATGCAGAACATTTTAGATATCAAAGAAAAAATGGAAAATCAGGCAAAGACAGCCTATGGTATGGCGAATGCGCAATTGGCGACGGAACAGCAGAAATTACAGGAAATTTTGATCCGGAGAGCTGGTTATGAATCAAAAGCAAGAGAATTGGTAAGCGGCAGCATTAATGTCTTGGAAATCCGTGAATGCAGAAATGCAATTGATGTCTTAAAAAGCAAACAGCGAAGCCAGATGATGAATGTACACGCGGCAGAACGCAGTGTTGAATTAGCAAGAAAACAGTTGAATGAGGCAATGATTGAACGTAAGACGCATGAAAAGCTCAAAGAAAAAGCTTTTGAGACATTTAAACAGGAACTTTTACATGAAGAGTCAAAAGAGATAGATGAACTTGTCAGTTATACCTATCACGATGATGGACAGCGTAGTTAGGCAGTTTGAGCGGACAGGAGGAAAATATGGCAGAAGAAAAAGAAGAAGTTGTAGATAAAAAGGCCGCAAAAAAAGAAGAAAAACAAAGAAAGAAAGAAGAAGCAAAGCAGAAAAAAGCGCAGCATGCAGCAGAGAGTGATGAACTTGAAGAAGAAAGCGGCGGCAGTAAAGTTGCGGTATTTTTTGTTTCCCTTCTGATCATAATTGTATGGCTTGCAATTATAGTACTTCTGATCAAATGGGATGTTGGAGGATTTGGATCGGGTGTGCTTGCACCGATTTTAAAAGATGTCCCTTATGTGAATAAGATTTTACCGGATGATGCGGTGAAAGAAATTTCTACAGAAGACAGTGCTTATGCATACGATACTATGGCAGATGCGGTTGAACGTATCAAGGAACTTGAAAAGGAACTGGCAGATGCGCAGAATGCATCTTCTGCAGATGCGGATTATATCAGCCAGTTGGAAGCACAGTCGCAGGAATTACAGCAATATAAGGAAAACGAGGCAGAATTTGAAAAGGAAAAGCAGAGCTTTTATGAGGATGTTGTTTTTTCAGATGTAGCCCCGGATATTGAAGAATATAAGAAATATTATGAAAGTATCGATCCTGCCAATGCAGAAGTACTGTATAAGCAGGTAGTGGCACAGACGGCGGAGGATGAGCAGCTTGACGATTACATCAAGACATACTCATCTATGAAACCGAAAGAGGCAGCAGCAATTTTTGATACCATGACAGACAACCTGAAACTGGTTGCACAGATTTTGAATGGTATGGATGCAGATTCAAGAGCTGCTATTCTTGGTAAAATGAGTTCTGATACCGCTGCAAAGGTAACAGAGATCATGAAACCTTCAGAATAGATCATTAAGCGGCAATACATGCAGCGAAAGGGAAAGGAGGAAGAAACATGGGAAGCACGAGTGTTTCAGAAGTGACTGGAATTATGTCCTTAGGACAGAACGGCCAGACATTGACCGGAACAAAAGAAGGAGATCTGAAAGTTCAGTTTGCAGAAGTGATGAGCCAGATGACAACCCAGGTTGGAGACGGTTACAATTATGGCGGGCAGAATAGCAGACAGGATATGTCAGCTGTAACCGGTAAAGGCAGTGTGGCAGATAACTATGAACGTTATCAGAATGCTGTAGGTAGTATAAAAGATAATTCAGCAGGCAGAACAGACATTCAGACAGAAAATGCAGATGAAAAGTTAGCGGCATTTGATGAGGATGTGCGGCAGGTCTTAAAAGATAAGCTTGGTGTGACAGATGAAGAAATCACAGATGCCATGCAGAAGCTGGGGATTACTATTGCAGATCTTATACAGCCAAATCAGCTTGCACAGCTTACGGCGGAACTCACAGGATGTGGGGATGTTGGGGAATTGCTGTGCGACAGTTCATTTGTAGAAATCATAAACGAGATTGGAGAACTGTCACAGAACCTGCTGGATGAACTTGGTATGACACCACAAATGTTCAATGAAACAGTTGCAGAAGCTGCGACGACAGCAACAGCAGAAATGCCGGCAGTTGAAACCACAACGGCAGAAATGCCAGAAGCAGAAACAACAACAGTAAATGCGGATGTGGAGCAGATGCCGGCAGATGACAATGTTGTGCAGACGGTAACTGATGATGTACCGGATCAGGCAGATTCAGATGCAAAAGATGATAAAATAGTTCAGACAGTATTAAATGCAGATGAAACGGAAACACAGAAGCCGGAAAACAATATCGTTTTACAAAAAGAAGTAACAGAAGATATAGAAGATGTCAAAAATGCGGATGATCCGCAGGATGAAACAGTATTGACAGAGAAAGATAATCTGATGCCGGAAGAATCAAAAGGACAGGACGCAAAGGCAGAACTTGACAGGGGACAGACAGGTGGCAGGAATGAATCGGGAAATACAGCGAACCAGACTGTATTTGTGAATCAGGAACATGTGGCAGATGTGGCAGCGGTAAAAACATCGGAGAATGTGCCGGAATTTTCAAGACAGCTTGATACGTTAGATCTGATCCGTCAGGTAACAGAATTTACAAAACTTACTGTCCGTGATACTCAGACAACGATGGAGATGCAGCTGAATCCGGAACATCTTGGTAAACTTTATATTGAAGTGACAACCAAAGAAGGCAATGTATCTGCTCATATTATGACACAGAACGAACTGGTAAAAGAAGCGTTAGAAGCGCAGATGGCAGAACTCAAACAGAGTATGAATCAGGCGGGTGTTAAGGTGGATGCCGTGGAGGTTACGGTTGGAAGCCATGAGTTTGAAAAAAACTTAGAGCAGAATGCAAAACAGGAAGAGAGACAGGCAGAAGAGCAGGAAAAAGCTTCACCGAAAACAAGGAGAATCAATCTGGATGATTTAGATGAACTCTCTGGAGTTATGAGTGAGGAAGAAGTTCTTGTGGCACAGATTATGGCAGATCACGGTAATTCCGTAGATTATACTGCTTAACACAAAAGAAAGGAGAAATAAAATGGCATTAGTTCAGCCCGTTGAAGACGGAAAAATACCAAAGGATACCAGTACTACAAGCAAATCGGATACCAGCAATGACCTTGGCTATGACCAGTTCTTACAGCTGTTATGTGCAGAGATGCAGTATCAGGATCCGTTAGAGCCTACCAGCAATACGGAGTATGTTGCACAGCTTGCTACATTTTCACAGATGGAAGCAACACTTGGTATGCAGAGTACGATCGAGAGCAGCAATGCAAATGCACTTGTCGGAAAATATGTTATTATTAAGACAACATCTTCTACAGGAGAAACAACTGCGACAGAAGGTTTTGTTGATTATGTACAGAAAGAAAATGGTGAGCAGAAGATTTGTGTAAACGGAGTGTTATATTCGCTTTCTGATGTATATCAGGTTGCCGATACCGAATATATGGAGGCAGAAACGCTTGCAAATACGTTTGCTTCTGCAGTGGCCAAATTACCATCCGCAGCACAGCTTACATTAAGCGACAAAGATGATGTCAAGAATTTAAAGACATATTATGATAATCTGAATTCATATCAGCAGTCAAAGATTAATACAGATACTTTGAAAAAATATCAGGAACTGCTTGCACAGATGGAAAAACTTGCAGGAAAAGACTGGTATACAAAGAAAGATACGGATACCGATGCGAAAACAGATACAAAGACAGATACAACAACAGGAACAGATACAAAAACGGATACAGACACAAAGACAGATACAGATAAAACCTGATATCTGACAGAAGGGAAATGCGATTATGAATAAGATCAGTAACCAGTTTGCTTCCATTGAGCAGGTAACTGACCAGTATCTGACTCGGAAAAGCACGGATGCGGTAACTTCGAGTGGTGTCTCTTTTGAAGATATTTTAAAGCAGAAGCAGGATGCGAAAGCAGATGGGACACTTAAATTTTCCAAACACGCCACGATGCGCCTGATGGATCGTAATATCAATCTGTCAGATGAACAGAATGAACGGCTTGAAACAGGCGTTGATAAGGCTGGTGAAAAGGGAATCAGAGAATCGTTGGTAATTGTTGATTCACTCGCTTTTATCGTAAATGTTCCGAACAGGACAGTCGTTACAGCAATGGACCGGACAGAGTCCGATGATAATATTTATACCAATATTGATGGTGCTGTGATCATGTAGCCGGACCGAAATGGAGGCTAGATTCCCGGAATGACAGAAGGGAAAGCAGCACAAAAGAACTTAGGAGGTCAATTTCAACTATGATGAGATCAATGTACTCTGCTGTGTCAGGTCTTAAGACACATCAGACAAAAATGGACGTTATTGGTAACAATATCGCCAACGTAAACACAGTAGCTTTTAAATCATCCTCAGTCGTATTTCAGGATGTTTTATACCAGATGACAAGCAATGCATCCGGTGCGAACGCAGCAACAGGTACCGGCGGTGTGAATGCAAAACAGATCGGTCTTGGTGTTACGACCGGTGCAACAAATTTAAGCATCACAACTTCCGGTGCAGCGGAGACAACCGGACGCGCATTTGATATCCGTTTATCAGACCAGTCGACGACAAACTTTTTTGTAGTTAACAACGGTTCTGAGAACCTGTTTACCAGAGCAGGCTCTTTCTATGTAGATGGTGCAGGCAACTTATGTATGACGTCCACCGGTTACACGGTTATGGGATGGCAGGTGGATCCGACTACCGGAGAAATCAGAAAAGATACGGTATCGGCACTTCGTGTTATGCAGACATCTAATCTGACATCTGCTCCGGAAGCAACCACACAGGCAAATGTTTCCGGTATCATTGATAAAAACGATACGGATGTACTGTCGGATACAGGACTTGTAAAAACACTGACATTTTTTGATAATCTCGGTTATTCCTATACAGCGCGTTTTGCAATGAAATCTACAGGAACAGATGGAAAATATACGGTGGAACTGGAAAAAATCTTAAATAGTGACGGAACAACATTCTATGATGCGGAAACTCAAAAGACTCAGGATGGAAAAACAGTCGATGTAGATGATATTTTTGGTAAAAAAGAAACAAATATCACTTTAGGAACCTATAAACAAGTACAGAGTGGGTACTTCCTGGATACAAATGGAAAAATATATGTAGGAAGTAGTGCGGATAATAATAAGTTACTTACATATAGTGATGCAGATAAGTCTTTTACATGTGCGGACGGAACTGGACCATATAGCTTGAAACAGGTATATGGGATTTCTGATGCCATGCAGAGCAAAATTAATCCACCAACCGGAACAACGGCAACAGTAACGGCAAAAGTTGATGCTGGAACAGGCGTTTTGACATTGACGGGTGATGTGACTGATTATGAGATTGCATTTAGTACGAAAGATGGTACATTTTCAGGAGTCGGAGAACGGGATAAATATAAGGCGGATGGAACATTAGATAAAGCAGGAAGTAAGGCAAACACAGTTACACTTAATATGAGTAAGCTTGGAAATACACCGACACAGTTTGACAATATTACCATTGATTTCTCCGGTCTGAAAGATGCAAACAATGGTGGTAAATCCACGGCGGTTATGTCGACCGGATCATTGGAAGATGGCACAACCGGCAAAGGAAAGAAATTAGGTGCCATGATCGGTATTTCCATCGATAACAATGGTCTTATCACAGGTACCTATGATAATGGTAATACAGAAACACTTGGACAGATCGCTGTTGCGCAGTTTGCAAATGCATCCGGTCTTGAAAAGGTTGGAGAGAACTGTTATCGTACAACCTTAAACTCAGGTGAATTTGATGGAATTGGTGTTGAAATTTCTGCAGACGGAAGTTCCATGACATCCGGAGAACTTGAGATGTCTAACGTAGACTTGTCCACGGAGTTCACACAGATGATCATCACACAGCGTGGTTTCCAGGCAAACTCCCGTATCATCACAACATCAGATAGCCTGTTAGAGGAACTGGTTAACCTGAAACGTTAATGTAAAGTAAGAAAAAGATAATATTTAGTTATTGTTATGTAAAACCTGTCTTAAAATATCGAAACAGGTTTTACACAATCAGTTACATATGTTATACTGAACATTGTGACCGATTTTTGAAAAACCGGTCACAATAAAAACTGTTGATTAATAATGGAGGAATGATTACTTTATGATCGAAGTGACACGGTTGAATGGAACAACAGTATTAATCAATTCGGATCTGATTGAAACGGTGGAGGAAACTCCGGATACAGTTATTTCTCTTACAACAGGTAAAAAGTTTATTGTAAAAGAAAGTAGACAAGAGGTCAAAAGTTTAGTAAAATCATACAAAAGGGATATTATGTCAAATGACTTCTTGGCAGAAGAATAAGTCCCACGGATGGGATTTTATAATCTGAAAAATCAAGGATGGTAGGTGGAAAAAGTGGATATAGCATCATTAGTTGGTATGATATTAGGTGTTGTAATGTTTGTGTTTGGTGTGCTTTCCGGTGGAGGAGTTGCCGGTCTGGGTTCCATGTGGGATTTGCCATCGCTCATTATTACACTTGGAGGTTCCATAGCAGGTACGCTTGCATCTTTTAAATTGGCAGATTTTATCAATGGTGTAAAGTCGGTAAAACTGATTTTTAAGGATGAGGTTCAGGATCCGGCAGTTGTCATCAATCAGATCATTTCACTGTCGAATACTGCGAGAAAAGAAGGACTTCTGGCATTGGAAGAAGCAGCAAACGGGATTGAAGATGATTTCCTGAAAAAGGGAATTATGCTTGTTGTAGACGGAACAGATCCGGAACTGGTAAGAGGAATCATGGAGACGGATTTAGCCTGTGTCGAGAGCAGACATAAAGCTAAAATTGCTGTCTGGGAGAAATGGGCTGAATTAGGTCCTGCCTGGGGTATGATCGGTACTCTGATTGGATTGATCCTTATGTTGAAGAACATGGAAGATGCATCCACAATCGGACCAGCGATGGCAACAGCGCTTGTTACAACATTGTATGGTTCATTACTTGCAAACTGGTTATGTAACCCGATTGCAGGTAAGTTAAAACTGAATAATGATAATGAAATGATGATGAAGGAAATTTCCGTGGAAGGTATTCTGTCAATTCAGGCAGGAGAAAATCCACGTGTTATAGAAGAAAAGCTGAAATCATTCCTTGCACCTTCGGCGCGTAATACAGCGCAGGAAAGCGAGGCTGGAGGTGAAGAATAGTGAAAAGAAAGCCTGATGAACCAAAAGGATCACCTGCATGGATGAATACATTTGCAGATTTGATGAATCTGTTATTATGTTTCTTTGTATTGTTATTCTCTATGTCAACGGTAGATGCAGAAAAGTTTGAAAAAATGGTGGCTTCCTTTCAGAATACATTTAGTATTCTTCCTAATGGAGGATCTTCGATTGGAGATGGGACTTTGATATCATCCGGTGTCAGCCAGCTTGAAATGTTAGATTCTTATTATAAAGACAAAGCAAACTCTGAATCTGATGAGGAATCAGAGGAAGAGAAGGATGTAGTGGAAGAATATAAGGAACAGACACTGGAAGAATCAGAAAAAATGTCTGAACAGTTGGAAGATGCCATTGCAAGATATGGAATTCAGGATCAGGTGGAAGTTGATTTCAATGCACAGTATGTCATGCTCAATATGAATGGAGCACTTTTATTTGACTCCGGGCGTGCTGAAATCCGATCAGAGGCGTATCCACTGATTGATAAGCTGGGTAAGCTGATCGAACCTTATCAGGATAATATCATAGAAGTAGAGGGACACACGGATAACGTGCCGATTCATTCTGCAAAATATGAAGATAATGATGTGCTTTCATTTTACAGGGCACGGGCGGTTACAGATTATCTAAGAGATATTACAACAGTGGAGCCCGCACATTTGAAGGCATCTGGAAGAGGTGAGTATGTACCTGTTGCAGATAATACAACGCAGGAGGGAAGAGCAAGAAACCGCCGCGTTATTATAAAAATATATAATTCTTATAGTTCAGATTTTAATTGAACAGGAAGGTAGCATTATGAAAAAGAATTTGATAACCGTAATTATTCTGGCACTGGTTTTAGCAAATCTTATTTTAACTGCAATTCTTGTGTTCACGATTATTCCGCAGACAAAAAAATCGAATCAGCTGATCGATCAGGTATGCTCTGCTATTAATCTGGAACTTCAGAGTGGAGGAAATACACCGGCTACACCGGAGGTGCCGATTGAAGATGTTGAGACTTATGCGATTACTGATGGATTTACCGTGAACTTAAAACAGGGCGAAGATGGTAAACAGCACTATGCTGTATTTTCAGTCAGTTTATCTTTGAATACAAAGAGTGACGGATACAAAACTTATGGCGGATCCGAAGGACTTGCTGCAAAAGTGACGATCATTCAGAGTGAAATTAATACCATTGTAAATGGATATACATTGGATGAGTTTAATGCAAATGGCTATCAGAATGTAAAAGATGATATATTGAAAACATTGCAGGATATGTTTGGAGGTTCAGACTTCATCGTTGGTGTAAACTTCTCAAGCGTTCAGACGGAATAGACTCAAATATTGTGTTAGGTGGTGAGAAAGAATGGGTGAAGTCTTATCTCAAAATGAGATAGATAGTTTGCTCAAAGCGTTAAGCAGTGGTGAACTTGATGTAGATGAAATGAAAGATGAAGATAAAAAACAGGTCAAAAATTATGATTTTGCCCGTCCTGCAAAGTTTTCAAAGGAACATCTGCGAACGTTGGAGATTATCTTTGAACATTACGGAAGACTCTTGTCGACCAATCTTCCTGTTTATTTGCGGAAAAATGTTCAGGTTGAGGTGATGAACTCAGAAGCGGTTACATATTCAGAATTTTCAAATGCGTTATCGAATCCAGTATTACTTGGAATTGTAAATGCATCTCCATTGAATGGAAGCATTGTCATTGAGATGGCACAAAATCTTGGATATGTTGTAGTAGACAGAATGTTAGGTGGAAAGGGAGTGCCTCTGGATAGACCGAGGGATTTCTCGGAGATAGAATTGCTGATTATTGAGCGGATATTTAATGTGGCAGTAGATCTTTTAGTGGAGCCGTGGGAGAATGTATGTGAGTTAGAACCCCGGTTAGAGCGTATTGAGACGAATTCGCAGTTCGCACAGATTATATCGCCGACGGAGATGATAGCACTGGTAACGCTCAATGTTAAGATTGGCGATGTGGAGGGATTACTGAATGTATGCCTTCCATATCTGACTTTAGAGAGTATTATGGACAAACTGAATACCAAATACTGGTATTCGAGTCTGCAGGAAAAAGATGAACAGCAGTATACAGAAACGATCGAGGCACTTATTTCAAAAGCACCAATGCCGATCAAAGCTGTACTTGGTAACAGTTCCATTTCAGTAAATGATTTTTTGGGACTGCAGGTAGGAGATATTATCCGGCTGGATACGAAGGTTGATCAGGAACTGAGTGTCTTTGTTGGAAGTATAAAAAAATTTACTGCTCTGCCGGGAGAAACCGGCGATGACTATGCAGTAAGAATTACATCAGTGATTAGGGAGGAGCAGTAAGATGGATGGAACGATGTCACAGGAAGAAATCAATGCTTTACTGAACAATCCTTCAGGTACAGATGAAAATCCGGAAAATACATTGACAGAACAGGAAAAAGATGCGATCGGTGAGATCTCGAATATCAGTATGGGAACAGCGGCAACTACACTGTTTTCACTGGTAAACCGTAAGGTTGAGATTTCCACCCCAGTGGTTGCGTTTGCAAACTGGAGTGATATATGTGACGCATATGAAAAGCCATGTGTATTTATACGAATTGCGTATACCGTGGGATTAGATGGAAGCAATATCCTTGTGTTAAAGGAGCATGATGTAAAAGTTATCACGGACCTGATGATGGGTGGTGATGGAACAAATACGGATGGAGAACTTGGAGAACTTCACCTGAGTGCAATCAGCGAGGCAATGAACCAGATGATGGGCTCGGCAGCAACATCATTGTCTTCCATGCTGAACAAGGTGATTGATATCAGCCCGCCAAGTGCAGATCTGATAGATTTGCAACAGACAATCGATGAGAGTCAGATTGATGAGTTCCTTGCAGGTGAATTTGTAAAAATTTCATTCCGGTTAGAGATTGGTGATCTTGTTGATAGTGAGATCATGCAGTTATATCCTGTTTCTTTTGCAAAAGAAATGTGTGTAAATGTAACAAGCAATATGGAAGAAGACAGTAATTCCACTGCAGGAGTGAGTGAGAAAGAAAACATCCAGAGTACACCGGCATCTCAGCCTACACCTGTGCCGCAGCCACAACCTCAGATGGCAGCGCAGCAGCCAATGATGGGACAGCCGATGATGGGGCAGCCAATGATGGGGCAGCCGATGATGGGACAACCAATGATGGGTCAGGAGATGTCGCAGATGTATGGACAACAGCAGGTAAATGTACAGCCGGCACAGTTTCAGGCATTTACTGGAGCGGTACCGGGGAATTTTCAACCGGAAAATATTGATTTGATTATGGATGTACCACTTGAAGTTACGGTAGAACTTGGAAGAACTTCCAAATCAATTAAAGAAATACTTGATTTTACACCGGGAACCATTATAGAATTAAACAGGATTGCCGGAGAACCGATTGATGTTCTGGTAAATGGTAAATTCGTAGCCAAAGGCGAGGTAGTAGTAATAGAAGAAAGCTATGGTATACGAATTACTGAAATTATAAAATAAAAAACAAAAAAGAAGAGTTAAAGATAGGAGAGAGAATTATGGCTAAGGTTATGATTTGTGATGATGCTGCATTTATGAGAATGATGATTAAGGACATTCTTACAAAGAATGGTTATGAGATTGCAGCGGAGGCTGAAAATGGTGCTATTGCAGTGGAGAAATATCCTGAAGCAAAACCGGATCTGGTATTAATGGATATTACTATGCCGGATATGGATGGTATCCAGGCATTAAAGAAGATCAAAGAGATTGATGCAAATGCAAATGTTATCATGTGTTCTGCAATGGGACAGCAGGCTATGGTTATTGAAGCAATTCAGTCAGGAGCAAAGGATTTTATTGTGAAGCCATTCCAGGCTGAACGTGTACTTGAGGCAGTAAAAAAAGTAGTGGGCTAGTATGATTTTATTAAGTGCTTCTTTTCGAAGTCTGATGCAGCTGATTGGAGTACTGATCATATTTGTGTTTGTTTTGATTATTACCTACTTCACGACAAAGTGGGTAGGTGGTTTTCAAAAAACACAAATGTCCAAAGGAAATCTTACGGTTCTTGAAACAATCCGGATTGCAAATGGTAATTTTTTACAGCTTGTTAAGACCGGAGAACAGTATTTTGTAATCGCTGTGGGTAAGGATGAAGTAACAAAAATTGCGGAACTTACAGAAGATCAGTTATCAGTCCAGACATCGGATGATATGAAAAATTCACAGGAAAATTTTCAGGAGATATTTAGTAAACTGAAAGATCATTTTCCGAAAAAGCAGGATTGATGGAATTATGACAAAATTAAAAAAGACATATTGTATACTGTCATTAATATTTGCAATAGCAGTGTTTGTGGCAGTGTTGTTTGCCTCACAAAACAGAACGACTGTTTATGCAGCTTCCCTGGATCCAGACAGCATTGATTCGCTGGATAATACAGCGGCGAATACCAGCACAGGTTCAGGTAGTGAGTCAGACAGCAAAGGTGGTCTGTCCATCTCGATAAATAATGATGAGGCGGGGGTTGCTTCAGAAGTACGTGCATTATTGTTACTGACAATTATTGCAGTGTCGCCATCGCTTTTGATTATGCTTACGTCGTATACCAGAATTGTAATTGTACTTCATTTTTTAAGAACGGCAATTGGAACGCAGACGGCACCGCCAAACCAGATTTTAATTGGACTGGCATTGTTTTTGACATTTTTTGTCATGTGGCCGACGTTTCAGCAGATCAATGAGAATGCAATCCAGCCATTGGATAATGGAGATATTACCATAGAAGAGGCATTAAAAGAAGCAGAGGTACCGATTCGCCAGTTTATGTATGGACAGGTACAGCGAAAGGATGTCAGGCTTTTTGTGGATATAGCTGGTGACAGTTATGATATTGACAGTGCTGCACTGGAAAAGGAATATGAGGAATCCGGGCAGAGTGCATATGATGCGATTCCGATGACAATTATGATTCCATCATTTATAATTGGAGAGCTGAGACAGGCGTTCATTATGGGATTTGTTATATATATCCCGTTTATTGTAATTGATATGGTAGTTGCATCCGTGCTTATGTCGATGGGTATGATGATGCTTCCGCCGACAACAATCTCTTTGCCGTTTAAAATATTACTGTTTATACTGGCGGATGGATGGAATCTTGTAATAGGAAGCGTAGTAAAGACGTTTTATTGATGATAACAGAATGTTCGAAAAATGTACATTCTGTTATAGATACAGATTAAAATGTATATAGATAGCAAAGAGGTGAGAACAAAATGACAGAAGGACAGGTACTTGATGTAGCAAAAGAAGCAATTTATACGATTATAATCTGTTCGGCTCCAATGTTGATCATTTCACTGGTTGTTGGTTTGATTGTCAGTATTTTTCAGACGGTTACATCGATTCAGGAGCAGACGCTGACGTTTGTTCCTAAAATTATTGCAGTATTTGTCGGACTTATGATTTTTGGATCATGGATTTTGACAAATCTGACAGAATTCGTGACGACATTATGGTCGAATTTTAGTATGTATCTCGGTTAGGACGATCTATGTTAGAATATACGTTTTCATTGGCTAATTTTGAAATACTGATATTAATATTGGTTCGCATATCCTGTTTTGTCTATATTGCACCTTTTTTTGGAACAAAAAATGCGCCCTCGCAGGCAAAGATAGGTTTTTCTTTTTTTGTTGCACTTCTGGTGTATGGCTTTGTTGATAAGACGGCAATCGAGTATACAAGTTTGATCGGGTATGCGATAATAGTGTTAAAAGAAGGAATTACAGGGTTGCTGATAGGGTTTGCTGCAAACATTTGTAATTCCATTATTTTATTTGCGGGAAATATTATTGATATGGATATTGGATTATCCATGGTAACTGAATTTGACCCGACAATGAATACGCAGGTAACAATTACCGGAAACCTGTACAATTATTTTATACTTCTTCTTTTGATTGCAACAGATATGCATCATGTGATTTTACAGGCTGTGGTAGATTCTTTTACCGTAGTCCCAATCAATGGTCAGGTCTTTAACTGGGATTCACTTGCGGGTTCTATAACACAGTATATGACAGATCTGTTTGTAATAGGTTTCAGGATCTTTCTTCCAATATTTGCCTGTATGATGATTTTAAACTGTATTCTTGGTATTCTGGCAAAGGTTGCACCACAGATGAATATGTTTGCAGTTGGTATGCAGATGAAAATACTGGTTGGTTTTGGAGTTTTATTTCTTACAATTTCACTTTTGCCGGGAATCGCCAGTTTTATATTTACCGAAATGAAAAAAATGATGGTTTTATTTATAGAGGGAATGTACTAAGGTGGAATGGAAAGACAGATTATTATTTGCATATGACCTTCAGTGGTTTGCAAAAGATGGACCCGGAGGGGAAAAAACAGAGCCGGCAACAGAAAAGAAGTTAAGAGAAGCACGAGAGGATGGTAAGGTTGCAAAGAGTAAGGAACTTACCGCAGCATTTGATCTGATAGTATTGTTCCTCGTGTTGAAGGTTTTTATTTCGTTAATTGGCAATGGCTTTTTGGAAGTTTTTTATTATGTATATAAGCTGATGCCTGATTTTGTAAGTGTTAATGCGATGGAATCATCTACAAAAGAGATTACTTCTTTTTTACATAATGTGTATATAGAAATGTTCAAGATGGTTGCCCCGTTTTTTGTGTTTGGTGTTGCGGTGACAGCCCTTGTAAGCATCCTTCAGGTAGGGTGGAAAGTCACGGCAAAGCCGTTAAAACCTAAGGGGGATAAATTTAATCCGATCAATGGATTTAAACGTATTTTTTCAAAAGATTCATTATTTGAGCTGCTTAAATCTATTTTAAAAATAGGTTTGATCATATATGTTGCATATACATCCATAAAGGGTGAGGCAAATGATATTTTTGTTTTATATGACATACCGCTGAATCAGGCAGTTGTATTATGCGGGAATGTTATCATTAATGCAGGTTTTAAAATCAGCCTTGTTTATCTGGTGGTCGGAATTGCAGATTTTGTTTATCAGAAACATCGTTTCAATGATGATATGAAGATGACCAAGCAGGAATTAAAGGATGAGTATAAAAATACTGAGGGAAATCCTGAGATCAAAGGAAGACAGAGACAACGTATGAGAGAAGCTTCTCAAAGGCGTATGATGCAGGATGTACCAAAGGCAGATGTGGTTATTACGAACCCGACACACCTGGCAGTTGCAATCAAATATGATGCCGAGGTGTCAAGAGCTCCGATCGTTATTGCAAAAGGAGAAGATTATCTTGCACAGAAAATTCGTGAAAAAGCAAAGGAAAACCACATTGAAATTGTTGAAAATAAACCGTTGGCAAGAATGTTATATGCGAATGTAGATATAGGGGCAGAAATACCGCCAGAATTGTATCAGGCAGTAGCGGAAATTCTTGCTATGGTATATAATATGAGAAACAGGGAGGATAGGTCATGAAGAAAGCTGACATAGGTGTTGCACTGTATCTACTGGCTGCAGTCATCTTTTTTATAGTGCCAATCAGTTCCAATTTACTCGACGTTATGCTGGCACTGAACATTTCAATCGCATTGATTGTTCTTTTTAATACATTGTTTGTAAAAGAAGTACTGGATATGTCTTTTTTTCCGACTTTACTGTTGTTTACGACAATCTTTCGAATTTCCCTGAACGTGTCCTCAACACGACTGATCTTAACAACCGGTAATCCGGGTAATGTCGTACAGACATTTGGACAGTTCGTTGGTGGTGGAGATCTGATCGTTGGTGCCATCGTATTCATTATTCTGGTTATTATCCAGTTTGTTGTTATCAATAAAGGTTCCGAGCGTGTCGCTGAGGTAACGGCGAGATTTACACTTGATGCGATGCCTGGTAAGCAAATGGCGATTGATGCGGATTTAAATACCGGAGCGATCACGGAAAAACAAGCAAGGGAGCGGAGAAATAAGATTCAGGAAGAATCTGCGTTCTTTGGTTCCATGGATGGTGCTACCAAGTATGTAAAGGGAGATGCAGCAGCTGGTCTTATTATCACGTTTGTAAACCTTGCGGGCGGAACCATTATGGGTATACTGCGGGGTGGAATGACGTTTCAGGAAGCGATTGAACATTACGGTGTACTTACCATTGGTGATGGACTGTCTTCCCAGATTCCGTCCCTTCTGATCTCGCTTGCAACCGGTATTCTTGTTACAAAAGCGTCGAAAGAAGCGGATTTTTCCAATATCCTTGTCAGTCAGTTATTTGGTATTCCCAAAGTACTTTATATTGTAGGTACTACGCTGGCGGTTTTAGGAATTGCAACACCGTTAAATACCTTATTGTTTCTTGTGTTTGGTGCAACTTTTATTATTGCAGGACGACAGGTCGACAAAAATATCGGTATTGAGAGTATAGAAGAAGAGGTCAACGCGGAGGAAACGGAAGCGGAAGAGATACGAAAACCGGAGAATGTTGTGTCGCTGCTTCAGGTTGATCCGATTGAACTTGAATTTGGGTATGGTATCATTCCGTTAGCAGATGTAAATCAGGGAGGAGATCTCCTGGATCGTGTTGTTATGATACGAAGACAGATTGCCCTGGAACTTGGTACTATAGTACCTATCATACGCTTGAGAGATAATATTCAGTTAAATCCAAATCAATATATTATTAAAATCAAAGGTGTGCAGGTGACAGAAGGAGAGATCCTTTTTGATCACTATATGGCAATGAATCCGGGATATGTGGAGGAAGAGATCACAGGTATCCCTACATTTGAACCGTCATTCCATCTCCCGGCGATTTGGATTACGGAAAGCCAGCGTGAACGTGCGGAGAGCCTTGGATATACGGTTGTTGATCCGCCATCGATTATTGCAACACATTTGACAGAGGTGATCCGGTCACATATTGCAGAATTGCTTACCAGACAGGATGTGCAGAATCTTGTCAATAATCTGAAAGAGAGCAATCCGGTACTGGTGGACGAGCTGATTCCCAAAATGCTTGGACTTGGTGAGGTTCAGAAAGTTTTACAGAATCTGTTAGGAGAGGGAATTTCAATCCGCGACCTGCTGACAATTTTTGAGACACTCGCCGATCATGCAGCGACAACGAGAGATACAGATGTTTTGACGGAGTACGTACGTCAGAGTTTGAAGAGAGCGATTTCCAGCAAATATTTTCCGGCAAATGAAACAACCAGTGTCATCACACTTGATCCGAAGGTGGAACAGGAAATTATGGCTTCTGTGAAGCAGACAGAACAGGGGGCATATCTTACACTTGATCCGGAAACAACAAAGGCTATTATGAATTCCGTACAGAATGAAGTGACGAAACTTGAGAACATGGGGAAAACGCCAATTGTGATCACATCACCAATTGTTCGAATGTACTTTAAAAAATTAACAGAAGATTATTTTAAGGACTTAATTGTAGTTTCATATAATGAAATTGAATCTAATGTAGAATTACAGTCAGTAGGGATAATCAGCAGGGACGGTGACAAGTGAAATGACAATAAATAAGTATCAGGGAAAGACGAAAGAAGAGGCAATCGAAAAAGCGAAACAGGAACTTGGTGAAAACGCTGTTGTGATGAATGTAAAGGAAATCAAACCTACAGGTATGTTTAAAGCCTGGAAAAGTTCAGTGTTTGAGGTTACGGCAGCAAAAGAAGAAAAAGAGAATTTTGTGGATCCGAGACAGGTCGCTGACCTGGCAGCAAAAACAGTAAAAACGTTGAATCTGGCTGCAGATGAGGATATCAGTCCGAAAGAATTCTCAAATGACAGAACATCCGATGTCCTGTCAGGATATCTTACGAAAGCACCTGAACTGCACGCAAAAGATGGCTTAGAGAAAAGACTGGAAAATCTTTCTAATATTCTGGAAAAGCAGCTTTCTGTGGAAGAAAACAGACAGAAAGAAGTAAAAGAAGAAGAGAAAGAACATCAGGCCGTAAATCCGGAGGGACTACAGTTTACTAAGATGCTTTACAGGACGCTGCTGGAAAATGAAGTGAATGAAAAATATGTCAACCAGATCTTAGACGAAGCAGAGAAAGTAATGCACAGTGGAAGCAGTGTGGACGCAATATTATCAAATGTATATCAGAAGATGATCTTAAAACTGGGACAGCCGGATACAATCTGTGTTTCCGGAAAAAAACCAAGGATTGTTTTCTTTGTTGGACCGACAGGTGTTGGTAAGACAACTACGATTGCTAAAATTGCCTCAAAGTATAAGCTGGAAATGGGGATGAAGATTGCGTTTTTGACAGCGGATACTTATCGTATTGCTGCAACAGAACAGCTTCGTGTATATGCGAATATTTTAGATGCACCAATGAGTATCATATATTCTGCAGAGGAAATGAATGCCGCAATCGAAAGAGTCAGTGAGTATGATCTTATTTTTGTTGATACGGCAGGTTTTTCCCATAAGAATGATGAACAGTGCAATGATATGAAACAAATGCTTGCAGGTCTGGATGCAGCATATGAAAGAGAGGTATATCTGGTAGTCAGTGCAACAACCAAGTATAAAGATCTTTTGGAAATTGCTGACCGCTATAAGGAGATTGCCGATTATAAACTGATATTTACAAAACTTGATGAAACGGAAGCGTATGGTAATATTTACAATATCAAGATGTATTCGGGAGCACCACTTTCCTATATGACAAACGGACAAAATGTACCGGATGACATAGAGGAATTTAATACACAAAAAATAGTAAAACAACTTCTGGGAGGCAGATAATGATATGGATCAGGCTCAAAATCTCAGAAATGTAATTAAAGTAAAAAATCAGAGCCGGAAACTGGATGCACGCGTGATTACCGTGACGAGTGGAAAAGGCGGAGTTGGAAAGTCAAATGTTGCAGTAAATCTTGCTGTGCAAATCAGTAAAATGGGAAAAAAAGTCCTGATTTTTGATGCTGATTTTGGTCTTGCCAATGTTGAAGTTATGTTTGGCGCAGTCCCACGTTATAATCTGGGAGATTTTCTGTTCCAGGGGAAAAGCATGACGGAGATCATAACAGAAGGCCCTATGGGAATAGGGTTTATCTCTGGCGGAGCAGGAATCTTGAGTATGAACCAGCTTGCGGATGAACAGATCAGATATCTGGTTCGTGGTCTGGCTGAATTAGATCGGTATGCAGATGTGATCCTGATTGATACAGGGGCAGGAATTTCAAACCAGGTTATGGAATTTGTAATGGCAAGTCCGGAAGTACTTGTTGTTACGACGCCGGAACCGAGTTCTTTGACAGATTCCTATTCATTACTGAAAGCATTGTATCATAATCCTTCATTTTCACGTGAGCAGACAGATATTCGGATTGTGTCAAACCGGGTGATATCCAGTGAAGAGGGGCAGCAGATATATGAAAAACTGAATTCTGTGGTAGAACAGTTTCTGGATGGTTCTGTAAATTATCTTGGAATGATTCCGCAGGATCACATGCTCGAACGTTCGGTAAGACAGCAGAAACCTGTTTCATTGAATGCACCGTTGGCGAAGTCGGCAAGAGCGTTTGAAGTTATGGCTTCAAATCTGATTTTACAGGAAGAAAAATTACCGGATAAACGGTTGGGGATTGCCAGAATGTTTTCAAATTTTTGGCAACACAAGTACTAAGGAGGAATGGATATGAAGGTTTCAGACATTATACGTATTGGCGATAAGATAGATATCCGTGTTCTTCAGGAAGTTGAACAGGCAGAAAAAACGGACGTCATAGTGAAAACATATAAAAGTAAGGTGCTTGATTTCTGCTCGAATGGAAATATGGAAATAGCCATGCCGATGGAGGCTGGCAAACTGGTGCTGTTACAGCTTGGAGTTCGTTATGAACTTGTATTTTTCTCACGCGAGTCATTGTATCGGGCAGTTGGGCAGGTTAAGGAGCGGTATAAAAAAGATAATATATATATGCTTGAGATGGAATTGAAATCTCAGCCGGAAAAGTTTCAGCGAAGAGAATATTTCAGATATCCGTGTCTTCTGGATTTTAAATATTATGAACTGACAGCAGAACAGGCCATGCTTGACAGTGTGGATGCTATTTTTTCGGAAATCCGTGATGAACATTTTTATGAAAAAGAACGAAAAGGAAAAATCATGGATTTAAGTGGCGGAGGAATCCGTTTTACAGCTGAACAGGAACAGAAATCGGGTACATGGATCTTAGTGGAGTTAAGACTGAAAAGCCAGACAATGGATAATCAGTATTATATTGTTGCAAATGTGATTGAAACAAGTAAAATAGAATCAGCGGCAGAATACAGGTTTATGTCGCGTGCAAAATTCAGCATCAAGAATGATCGGGTAAGGGAAGAAATTATCCGTTACATCTTCGAAGAAGAGAGAAGAATGCGTCAGCAGAATAGCAGTGAGAGGACAAGAAAATGAAAAAAAATATTCTGGTTGTTGATGACTCTGCACTCATGAGAAGGGTGATTTGTGATATTATTAATTCAGATGAAACATTTCAGGCAATCGATACCTGCAGAGACGGTTTGGATGCACTTGAAAAATTAAGGGCAAAAAGATATGACGGCGTGGTGTTGGATGTTAATATGCCGCGGATGGATGGACTGGCTTTATTAGAGCAGCTTCAAAAAGAAAGAATCCGTGCAACGGTCATTATGGTCAGTACTACGACTACAAAAGATGCCGAAGTTACCATGCTTGCCATGGAACGGGGAGCAGTTGATTTTGTGACGAAGCCGACGAATGTGATCGAAGCAAAGGGCGATGTGTTCAAAACTAAACTTTTAGGTGTACTGAATGCAGTCTTAAAGACACAGAAAATGATTTTGGGAAGCAGGCAGAGTGATGCACCGGAAAAAGTGGTTTTGCGCAGAAGTACAGAGACAATCCGGAGCAGAAATAAATTAGTTGCTCTTGCATGTTCAACAGGAGGTCCTAAAGCCCTTCAGAGTGTAATTCCTTATCTTCCTGAAAACCTGGATGCACCTATGATACTGGTGCAGCATATGCCGGCAGGATTTACGAAATCCATGGCGGACAGGTTAAACGAAGTCAGTCAGATTCATGTAAAAGAAGCTGAGGACGGAGATGTGCTTAAGAAAGGAACGGTGTATATCGCTCCCGGCGGAAAGCATATGGAAATAAAGAAAAGTCCTGACGGAAGCCATAAAATCAGACTCAATGATGAATTGCCTCCTATCGGCGGATTAAAACCGTGTGCAGACATTACTTATGATTCGTTGCGAACCTGTGGATATGATCAGATAGTGTGTGTTGTACTGACTGGTATGGGAGCAGATGGTACCAAGGGAATAAAATCCTTAGCAAAGAGTAAGCCGGTATATGTGATATCACAGAATGCCGAGACTTGTGTGGTATACGGAATGCCCAAGTCGATTGCTGAAACCGGACTGGTAAATGAAGTGGTTCCTCTTACACAGGTTGCTCAAACAATAACAAAGAATGTGGGGGTACAGTAATATGGATGTAAGCCAATACCTTGAAATTTTTATTGATGAAACAGAAGAACATCTGCAGACTTTAAGTGACTGCATTATGGAACTTGAAAAAGAACCGGAAAATATGGATACTATAAATGAGATTTTCCGGGCAGCCCATTCCTTGAAAGGTATGGCAGGTACAATGGGATTTAAGCGTATGCAGCGCCTGACCCATGATATGGAAAATGTTTTCCAGGAAGTCAGAAGTGAAAAAGTTAAAGTCAACAGTAATATGATTGATCTGCTCTTTAAATGTCTGGATGCGATCGAGAGTTATCTGAACAATGTAAAGGCAAGTTCTGATGAAGGAACGGAAGACAACGAGCTGATCATTAAAGAACTGAATGATTTTATCGCCGGTGAGGAGAATGCGGAAAAGAAAGAGGAAGCGGCGCCGGCTCCTAAGGAAGAAAATACAGATGATGCGGCTAAGAACGGTGAAAAGAAATATTTTGAATTTGAGCTGAACAGTTCAGACCGCACAAAGTTAAAAGAGGCAGAAAACAATGGTTTACATATTTATGGAATGACCGTATATATTCAGAAAGACTGTCTATTAAAAGCTGCCCGTGCATTCTTGGTATTCAAGGCAGTAGAGGAATTTGGAGAGATCATTGTATACAATCCAACTTCACAGGAAATCGAAGATGAGCATTTTGATAATGATTTCAGTTTTTTCATCACATCAGAAGAACCTTACGACAAGATTTTACAGGCAGCCCAGTCTGTATCTGAAATCGAAAAAGTAGTCGGTGAGGAAGTAAAATGTGAGGTGCTTGAAGAAAAACAGGCACAGGCAGAAAAAGTTGCAGCAGAGGAGGCTGCAAAGACAGAGGTTTCTGCACCGGCAGAAGCAGCACCGGCTCAGGAGACAAAACCTGCACCGGCAAAAGCACCTGCAGCACAGAACAATAAGAAACAGACTGTTGCAAAACCGGTGACAAACCGTACTGTCCGTGTTGATATTGAAAAGCTAGATGCCCTGATGAATCAGGTATCTGAGTTAATCATCGCAAAGAACAGTCTTGTGGCAATCGGATCCACTGAATCCGGTGATTTCCAGAATCAGACCTACCATGAGCAGATCGAGTATCTGGAGCGCATCACAACAAATCTGCATGAGTCAGTTATGAAAGTTCGAATGGTTCCAATCGAGAGCGTTGTAAATAAATTCCCTCGTATGATCCGTGATCTTTCGAGAAAGCTCAATAAGAAGATGGAACTTTACATGACTGGTGAAGATACAGAACTTGACCGTACCGTTGTTGACCAGATCGGAGATCCGCTGCAGCATTTACTGCGTAACTCCGCAGACCATGGTCTTGAGGATAACGAGACACGTGTTGCCCTCGGTAAACCGGAAGTGGGAAGCATTTTCTTAAATGCATTCCAGGAAGGTAATAACGTAATCATCCAGGTAGGAGATGATGGTGCCGGTATTGATGTGGCTGCAGTACGTGATAAAGCGATTGAGAGAGGGATTATCACAGAAGAACAGGCTGAGAGCATGAGTCAGAAAGACATCATCAACATTCTGTTCCTGCCAAGTTTCTCCATGTCAAAGAAGATTACCGATATTTCCGGACGAGGTGTTGGGCTTGATGTAGTTAAGTCTAACATTGAGGCATTAGGCGGAGATGTTGAAGTTAAGACAGCAATGGGCGAAGGAACTACCTTTACGGTACGTCTGCCACTGACACTTGCAATTATCCAGGCCCTGATGGTAGAAGTAAGAGATGAAAAATACGCGATTGCACTTGGTTCCATCTCCAACATTGAAGATATTCCGGTTAAGGATATCAAATATGTGGAAGCGCAGGAAGTAATCCATCTGCGTGGCAAGGTTATTCCGTTAGTAAGACTTGACAATGTGCTTGATCTTGAGCCAAGGGAAGAGCCGGAGAGCCTGACCGTTGTTATTGTAACAAAAGGTGACAGTATGGCAGGTCTTGTGGTTGATAATCTGATCGGACAGCAGGAGATCGTAATCAAGTCGCTTGGAAAATACATTGACAATAACAAACTGATCAGCGGTGCAACGATTCTTGGAGATGGCGAAGTTGCATTGATCTTAGATGTGAATACGTTAATGTAATGGAGGGTACTTAGCATGGAAAATAATAATCTTGAAACAACGGAAAAAGAATCCAAACAATATATCGTTGTCATGGTGGGCAGTGAGCAGTATGGAATTGATATCAGCTATATTGATAACATTGTCCGCATGCAGAAAATTACAAGAGTTCCAAAAGTACAGACGTACTTTAAGGGTGTGATCAATCTTCGCGGTGAGGTTGTTCCGGTTATGAGTGTGCGTAAAAAAATGGGACTGGAAGATGATGTGCTGACAAATGCAAGCAGAATCATCATTCTGAAGTTAGAGGAAAATGCTTCTCTTGGGGTCATTGTTGATGAGGTAAGAGAGGTTGTAAATTTAAGTGATGACGAGATTGATAAAGTTTCTAACAAGGGAAGATTTATCAATGGAATCGGCAAGCACGGAGATCAATTGATTTCTTTGCTTGAGATCAATGCACTGGTAGAAGAAAATAATTAAAAAATGGGTGGGATTTTATGTAATATAAAGTCCCACCAGTTCTTTACATGATGTGCAATATGAGAGGAGAAACAGCAATTCATGGAAAATTTAACGTTGGAAGACGTAAATAATATGTATCTTGATGTCTTAAAAGAGATTGGTAATATCGGTGCAGGAAATGCGACTACGGCAATTGCCAATATGCTTGGCATGAAAATTGATATGAACGTTCCAAACGTAAAACTGATGGAAGTTTCAAAACTGGGAACAGCTGTCGGGGCAGAGGACGAAACGATTGTCGGCATTTTCTTAGAGGTAATGAATGACATCGAAGGTAGTATGATGTTTCTGGTAGATATTCCATCGGCACGGTATCTTGTTAACAAGTTGATGATGGAAGAAGCATCGGCGGACAAACCGTTTGACGAAATGGAATTATCCGCATTAAAAGAAATAGGAAACATCATTGCAGGTTCTTATTTGTCGGCTCTTTCTTCTATGACCAATCTTGTGATTTCTCCATCTGTTCCATATATTGCGGTAGATATGGCGGCTTCTATCCTTAGTGTGCCGGCTATCGAATTTGGACAGTTTGGCGATAATGCTCTGCTGATTCAGACCGAGATCTGCGCGGACGTGGCAATCAACGGATATTTTATATTGATGCCGGAGCAGGGATCTTATGAAAAGATATTAACGTCACTTGGAATCTCACTGTAAGGAGAAGGATATATGAGCGAAGTAATAAAAGTGGGCATGGCAGATCTGAATGTATGTAAAGCCCCTGATGTTATTACAACTTTGGGATTGGGTTCGTGCATTGGGCTGGTATTTTATGATCCGGTATCAAAAGTTGGGGGAATGGTTCATTATATGCTCCCGGATAGTACAAAGGTCAGAAATAACAGCAATATTGCAAAGTTTGCAGATACGGGGATTGATGAATTATTACGTCGGGTAATTGCAGCAGGAGCAAATAAAGGCAGATTGATCGCTAAGATTGCTGGTGGTGCAAGAATGTTTGAAGTAAGTGGATTGTCGGATGTTGGTAATATCGGTGCGAGAAATGCAGAGGCAGCAAAAGTAAAATTAAAGCAGCTTGGAATCAGGCTTGTTGCAGAAGATACAGGACTTAATTATGGTCGTACTGTTGAACTTCATTGTGATACAGGGGAGTTTTATATCAAGTCGGTAGGAAAACCGTTAAAGATTATCTGATAGAAAGGCATGGATGCATTATGAAAACAAAGCCGATACCAGCGATCGTTATGCTTGTGGCAGGACTTGTGGCCTGTATTGCAGGAATGGCGGGACATATGGAAACCGGCAGATTTGTAAAAATGCTGTTGGTTGTCCTGATTGTGTTTTATATCATTGGCGGAATTGTAAAACTGTTGATTGATATAAATTTTAAGGATACGGAAGAAGAGACCACGGATGGTGAAGAAACTCCGGCAGAGGCAGAAGAGAAAGAAGAGCCAGAGCAGGAGAGTGATGAGCAGGATGAGAAATAACTGAAACGTGGGGGCTTCATATGAAAACGGTAGAAAAAGAAAAGCTCTGGGAAGAGTATCAGAAACATCCTTCGGCAGAGCTGCGGGAGAAAATTATTATCGAGTATGCTCCGCTTGTACGGGTTGTGGCAGGGCGGCTTAGCATGTATCTCGGATATAACGTGGAGTATGAAGATCTGGTTAGCTATGGTATATTTGGACTGATAGACGCGATAGATAAATTTGATCGCGGAAAGGATGTAAAGTTCGAAACTTATGCAAGCTTAAGAATACGTGGATCTATATTAGACCAGATAAGAAAAATGGACTGGATTCCACGGACGGTGCGGCAAAAACGCAAGAAAATAGAAGAAGCAGTCAAGCAGATTGAAACCAAAACAGGGCGAAATGCCTCGGACGAAGAAATAGCACAAGAATTAGGAATCGGTGAGGAAGAATTAAATGACTGGCAGACACAGTTGAATGTTACAAATGTTATCTCACTGAATGAATTTGTAGAACAGGGTGGAGAACCTGTGATGGATGCAAAAAATAATTCGCATTTTATTCAGCCTGAGGTGTCTGTTCAGGAAGAAGAACTAAAAAAGGTTTTGATGGAATCGCTGGAGCTTTTGACAGAAAAAGAGAAAAAGGTTATTTTGTTATATTATTATGAGGATCTGACGTTAAAAGAAATCAGCAGTATACTGGAAGTTTCGGAATCAAGGGTTTCACAGCTACATACAAAAGCGTTGTTAAAAATGCGCAAAAAGATGGGAAACTATATGGGAATACTGATTGACTGACAGTAAGTCCGGAGGTGATATGTTATGTCGATAAGACCAGTTGATTTGAGCGGTATGATACAACGAACGCAGGATATTGGCAATATTAAGCATGCGGAGGATAGCAGACCGGTTGCAGATCAGTATAACATTGAAGTAAGGCAGGAAAAACAGGAATCTGATTTATCACACAAAGTACAGGACCCGGAACAGAAGGACAATCAGGAATTCCGATACGATGCCAGGGAAAAAGGGAATAACAGCTATAGCGGTAATGGAAAAAAGAAAAAAAAGCATGGTCAGCAAGATGAGGATGAAGGAAGTGTTCATATTAAGGAGCGTAGGACCAGCTTTGATGTCAAAATATAAGGAAAGGCATAACGGTTGATATGACTGGAATAGTATTTTTTTTGCTTCTGACGGGGGTTGTTTTTATGGTTGGAAGCTTTTTTATCACGGAACGTTTATCTCCTTCCGAATTAAATAAGATTGCAGAATTAAGTAAAGATGAACTGGGCAGGATTATTGATGGTGCTTTAGCAGATGCCAGCAGCAAGGTAGAAGAGTCAATTGAGGCACAGATCGATGCCTCATCCGAAAAGGTTGAGCGGGCGCTGGAAAAAGAGACAAATGAGAAGATCATGGCCATCAGCGAATATTCTGATACGGTTATGGAAAACATGAATAAGACACATAATGAGATCATGTTTCTCTATAATATGCTGAATGACAAGCATGCGGAGCTGACAGGTCTGGCTACTGAACTGCAGAAGATTGCATCAAATGTCAAGAGCATACAGGAAGGGATGGCAAAGAAAAAAGCAGTGGAGCCAGCACCTGTGCCAAAGCCGGAGCCTGCAGCAAAAAAAGTGGAAACAAAAGAGCAGGAAGTCCCGGTCTTAAAAAAGGAAGAAGAACCTGAAAAGGAGGAAAACCATACAGGCAGGATTCTCGAAATGCGTAAAAAGGGAATGCAGAGTGTTGAGATTGCAAAGGCACTTGGGGTAGGACTCGGAGAGGTAAATCTTGTACTTGGACTTTATAAAGGGGATACAGATTCGTGAAATTAAAATATTATTTAAGAGGACTTGGCATAGGTATTATTGTCACGACGATCATTTTGGTAAGTTGTTTTTCGATGCAGAAGCCTAAAATGACGGATGCACAGATTATGGAAAAGGCTGCACAGCTTGGTATGATTATGCCGGAACAGAATAGTGCGGTAATTGCAGAAACAGAAACTACGGAACCGGAAGAGAAGGAGAAAAAAAACGAACAGCAGATAGCTGCCGGAGAATTACAGCAGGAGACAGAAACACAGACGGAAGTATCGAAGGAACAGGATACGGAATCCCAGACAGAAGTGCAGAAAGAACAGGAAACAGAAGCAGCGGAGAACTCTACAGCGTCAGAAAATGCAGAAAATGCGGAACAGACACAGCAGGAGCCGTTCACACTGGTTGTAAACCGTGGGGATGTGTGCAGAACAATGTGCGAAAATCTTGCAGCCAATGGTGTGATCGATGATTCGGAAGGACTGCGAAAATATTTAAGTGAGGTTGGTTATGCTTCCTTTATCAGTGCAGGAACCTACCAGATTCCATATCATGCATCTTATGAAGAAATTACAAATATTTTAAAAGCCGGTCCAATGGAACAACAGAAGCAATAAAACAGAGTAAATGAGAAAAATACGCCCTGATCAGAAAAAAGTACTTGATTCTGGTTGGGGCGTGTGTTATAATTTACAAGGTTATGACGGAATAAAAAGAATATTCCGAGTAAACACATGTGTGGACCGACAGGCTGGTGCCAGATGGTCGCCTGAAAGAATGAAACACATGGAAGCAACTTATAAAAAGCCGGACGCACAGCTTTTTATAACAACAAAAACCAGGAGGTAGAAACATGAGCGTTATTTCAATGAAACAGTTATTAGAGGCAGGTGTTCACTTTGGACATCAGACAAGAAGATGGAATCCTAAAATGGCTCCATACATCTACACAGAGAGAAACGGAATCTATATCATCGACTTACAGAAATCCGTTGGTAAAGTAGATGAGGCTTACAAAGCAGTATCTGATATCGCAGCAGCAGGTGGCACAATCCTTTTCGTAGGAACAAAGAAGCAGGCTCAGGATGCAATCAAAACTGAGGCAGAGCGTTGTGGAATGTTCTATGTAAATGAGAGATGGTTAGGCGGTATGCTGACCAACTTCAGAACTATCCAGAGCCGTATCGCAAGATTAAAAGAGATCGAGACAATGGCAACAGATGGTACTTTCGAAGTATTACCGAAAAAAGAAGTTATCGCACTGAAAAAAGAGTGGGAAAAATTAGAGAAAAACCTTGGTGGTATCAAAGAGATGAAGAAGATTCCGGATGCAATCTTCGTAGTAGATCCTAAGAAAGAAAGAATCTGTATCCAGGAAGCTCATACTTTAGGAATCAAATTAATCGGTATCGCTGACACAAACTGTGATCCGGAAGAGTTAGATTATGTGATCCCAGGTAACGATGATGCTATCAGAGCCGTTAAATTAATCGTATCTAAGATGGCAGATGCTGTTATTGAGGCAAATCAGGGTGCAGAGATGACTGCAGAAGAAGCAGAGTCTGCAGCAGCTGATGAGGCAGTTGAGGAAGCATAAGATTTGTCATTCGTGACAAAACAAAAGGGACGCAGGTTAACGTCCCTTTTATATCATAAAATATAATTTTGGAGGATTGAAAAATGGCTATTACAGCAGCTATGGTAAAAGAACTGCGTGAGATGACCGGCGCAGGTATGATGGATTGTAAAAAAGCATTAAACGAGACCAATGGAAACATGGACGAGGCTGTTGAGTTCTTAAGAAAGAACGGACAGGCAAAAGCTGAGAAGAAAGCAAGCAGAATCGCAGCAGAAGGTCTTTGCACCGTTGTTGTAAAAGATGATACAACAGCAGCAGTTGTTGAGGTTAACTCTGAGACTGACTTCGTTGCTAAGAATGAGACTTTCCAGAGCTTCGTAAAAGCAGTAGCAGCACAGGCTGTAAACTCTGATGCAAAAGATATGGATACATTCATGGCTGAGGCATGGAACGAGGATGCTTCTAAGACCGTTAACGATGCATTAGTAGAGAAAGTAGCTGTAATCGGAGAGAACTTAAAGATCCGTAGATTTGAAAAAGTTGTTGCAGAGCATGGCTGCGTCGTTTCTTATGTACATGGTGGCGGAAGAATCGGCGTTATCGTAGATGCTGATACAGATGTTGTCAATGACGCTGTAAAAGAAGCTATGGTTAATATCGCAATGCAGATCGCAGCTTTAAATCCAAAATACGTTTCCAGAGACGAAGTAAGTGCTGATTACATCGCACATGAGAAAGAGATCCTTTTAGCTCAGATCATGAACGATCCGAAAGAGTCCCAGAAACCGGAGAAAGTGATCAACGGTATGATCGAAGGACGTATCAGCAAAGAGTTAAAAGAAGTATGCTTAGTAGATCAGGTATACGTAAAAGCTGAGGATGGAAAACAGACAGTTGCTAAATACCTTGATGAGGTTTCTAAAGCAGTTGGATGTACTGTAAAAGTTAAGAGATTTGTTCGTTTCGAGACAGGTGAAGGTCTTGAGAAGAAACAGGAAGACTTTGCAGCAGAAGTTGCAGCTCAGATGAACGCTTAATTTGGTTTTGCATTAAGGTTCTGAAAAGATTGATAACCCTTATAAATGGTGGCGACATCGTTTATAAGGGTTATTTTATGCTTCGATGTAAAAACATCTGTTTATGACAGGAAAACATCTAAACATTGATCTTTCGCCAAACGGACATTCCATGGCAGAAAGGAAGCAGGAGGGCAATCAGTTCTAAAAGGAGTGATTTGATCCTTAGCTCGTAGCCGATGGGGGTGGCGTAATAAAGCTGACTAAAATAATACAATATAGCAATATTGTACAATATTATCGAAATATAGTGCAAGAAAATACTGTAAAAATTGAATATAATCACATTATCAGATAAAGAAAAAACAGTATCATACAAAACCATATGCAAAATCATCCTTAAAAGGAAACAGGAGGGACAAACAGAATGAAAAGAAAATGGTGGCATGACAAAGTAGCATATCAGATCTATCCAAAGAGTTTTCTTGACACAAACGGAGACGGTATTGGAGATTTGCGGGGAATTATTTCCAAACTGGATTATTTAAAGGAACTTGGAATTGATATCATCTGGCTCTCTCCAATCTACAAATCGCCGTTTGTTGATCAGGGGTATGACATATCTGATTACTATAAAATCGCCGAAGAGTTCGGAACCATGGAAGAGTTTGATGAGCTGCTTGCCGAGGCGAAAAAGCGCGATATGTATATTGTGATGGATCTCGTGGTAAATCACTGTTCCAGTGAACATGAATACTTTAAGGCAGCACTGGCCGACCCGGACGGGCCATATGCCGATTATTTTTATTTTGTAAAAGGAAAAGACGGAAAAGAGCCGAGCAACTACCGTTCTTATTTTGGCGGAAAAGCGTGGGAGCCGGTGCCAGGATCAGATAAATATTATCTGCACATGTTTGCAAAAGAACAGCCGGACTGGAACTGGGAGAATAAAGAAGTCCGCAGCAAGATCTATAAAATGATCAACTGGTGGTTAGATAAGGGGCTTGGCGGATTCCGCATCGATGCAATCATTAATATCAAGAAAGATACGCGTTTCCCGTCCTATGAACCCGATGGGGATGATGGTCTGGTATCCTGTGTAAAAATGGTTGAGGAGACGGACGGCGTCGGAGAATTTTTAGAGGAGATGAAACATGAGACCTTCGAGAAATATGATGCTTTTACCGTCGGCGAAGTCTTTAATATGAAAGAGGACGAACTGCGGGAGTTTGTCGGAGATGATGGACATTTTTCAAGCATGTTTGATTTCTCCGCGCATGAGCTGACTTATGGGGAACATGGCTGGTATGACAGCAAACCGGTGGATTTTAAGCGGTGGAGAGAGATTCTGTTTGCATCCCAGAAGGAGATGGAGGGGATTGGATTCAAGGCAAATATCATTGAAAATCATGATGAGCCGAGAGGTGCAAGCCGTTATCTTCCGGAATATGCGCAGAATGAAATGGGCAAAAAAATGCTTGCTACGACTTCGATTCTGCTGCGTGGAATTCCGTTTATCTATCAGGGACAGGAAATCGGCATGACAAACTGTCATAGAAATGATATTTCAGAATATGATGATATCAGTACAAAAGATCAGTATCAGGTTGCAATCGACGCGGGCTGCACAAAAGAAGAAGCGTTAGCATGTTGTTATGAAAACAGCAGGGATAATGCGCGCACACCGATGCAGTGGAGTGCAGATGAAAATGGAGGTTTTAGCGCACATGCTCCGTGGCTTGCAATGAATCTGAATTATAAAGAGATCAATGTCAGTGAGCAGGAGGGAAGGGCGGACTCTGTACTTTCCTATTATAAAGAATTGATTACACTGCGCAAATCACCGGAATACAAAGAAACATTTGTCTATGGAAATGTGGAGCCGGTTTACGAAGATACGGATACAGTGTTTGGGTTTATGCGTATTGGTAAAGAAAACGGACAGAAAATACTCGTGGCGGCAAATTACGGAAAAGAGGCAGTAAGTCTGCCACTGCCTGGAACTGCCAAAAAACTTTTGCTGTCAAATGCCGGAAGGAGAAAACTGGCAGATACAGATCATATTACATTAGAGAGCCTTGAAACAGCAGTCGTTCTGATGGAAATATAACAAGTAATTCGTAATTGACAAAAACTTCATAAAAACAATACAGGAAGCGTTAAGAATCCGATATCCCGGTTGACGGTAAAATATACGTCTGATATGTTGAATGAGTATGTGGCAAAGCGGCAGTAAAGCGTCCGCAGGGACAGCAGAAACATGCCGTAATAACGAAAAAAAGAGGGATAAAATGGGAGCAAAAGAATTTGCATCATTATTAGGAGGCTTGGCGCTTTTTCTGTATGGAATGAATATGATGAGCCAGGGGATGGAGGCTGCTGCCGGGAACAAAATGAAACAGATCTTAGAACGCCTGACTACAAACCGGTATCTGGGTGTTTTAGTCGGAGCAGTGATCACTGCGATCATACAGTCATCCTCCGCGACAACAGTCATGGTTGTAGGTTTTGTTAATTCCGGAATGATGACACTGCGTCAGGCGGTGGGAGTGATCATGGGTGCCAATATCGGCACGACGATCACGGGACAGCTGATCGCACTTGATGCCGGAGCAATCGCACCGTTTATAGCATTTTTGGGTGTTGTGCTGGTTGTTTTTCTAAAACAGCCGAAGGTAAGAAACATAGGAGGTATTTTAGCTGGTCTTGGTGTTCTTTTTATCGGAATGGAAATGATGAGCACCGCAATGATGCCGCTGCGGGATTCCAAAGCATTTATTGATATGATGACGAAGTTTTCAAATCCACTGCTTGGAATTTTGGCAGGTGCCATTTTCACAGCACTGATCCAGTCTTCATCGGCATCGGTCGGAATCCTTCAGGCACTTGCAGCAAGTGGGGCAATTTCCTTTTCCGGGGCGGTGTATGTGCTGTTTGGACAAAATATCGGTACCTGTATCACTGCAGTGTTAGCGTCCATTGGTACAGGGCGGAACGCAAAGCGGACGACAATCATCCATCTTTCGTTTAATATCATAGGAACTGCAGTTTTTACCATACTCTGTATGCTGACACCGCTGACATCCTGGGTTGGGGGATTTACACCGGCAAATCCGGCTGCACAGATCGCCAACATGCATACGCTGTTTAATATCGTAACAACGATATTGCTGTTACCGGCAGGAAATCTATTGGCAAAACTGGCAGAAAAAATTCTGCCGGACGTGGACGAGCCTGAGGAAGGGATGTATTTAAAATATTTAAAAAATACAAAACCGGTGACAGAGGGAAAAATCGGTGTATCAGCGATCAATTTTGAACTGACACATAAAGAGATTGCAAGAATGCTTGAGATTGCAAAGAAAAATGTCGCAGACAGCTTTACGGCATTTTTAAACTGTGATGACGGGTTTATTCCAAAAGTGGAAGAAAAAGAAGAATATGTGGACTTTTTAAACCGGGAGATCTCCAAGTACATATCCACAAATATGGCGCATGAGTCCAATACACAGGGGAGCAGGATTTTAAGTGCCTATTTTAAAGTGACCAGTAACATAGAAAGAATCAGCGACCACGCAATGAATATCTGTGGATATTCAGAGTGGCTGAAAGAAAAAGATGTCAGGTTTTCACAGGAAGTACGGGAAGAAATCCTGCAGATGCAGCAGACCTGCGAAGAACTTCTGACTTTGCTTTTAAATGAAAATATGGAGGCACTGGATGAATTAAGCCGCATCTCGGCACTTGAACAAAAGATGGATGACATGACAGAGGATTATAGAAATCGTATGATGCACCGGATACAGGAAGGAACGGCATCGGGTGAAGGGAGTGTTCTCTACACGGAAATGCTCACGGATTTTGAAAGAATCGGAGATCATGCATTAAACATTGCACAAGAGATGACAGAAGTAAGATTGGCAGAATAACAGGATTTGGAGGATGGATATGTCATTTTTAAAAGAGGTGCTGCGCGGAATTGCAATTGGTGTTGCCAATATCATTCCGGGTGTCAGCGGAGGAACCATGATGGTTTCTATGGGGATTTATGGGGATGTGATCGGGGCGGTAACGGGAATGCCAAAACATTTCTGGAAGAGCGTAAAGTTTTTGCTTCCCTATGCGATTGGCATGCTGATTGGAATCGGCGGACTGTCATTTGCAATCGGATATTTCTTTTTGGAATTTCCATTTGAGACGGCAATGCTGTTTATTGGACTGATTTTTGGTGGGGTACCGCTATTGCTGCCAAAAATCATGGGAAAGCGGATCACATTTTCAGAGGCCCTGCTGTTTGTTTTGTTTTTTGGTCTGGTCGTCTGGATGCAGTTCTGGAAACAGGGAACAGATGTTGTCTTAGAGCCGGGAATAAAAAACAGTATCTCGCTGTTTACGGTCGGAACGGTAGCTGCGGCAACGATGGTGATTCCCGGGGTCAGTGGTTCAATGCTGTTGATGTCTCTGGGATATTATACACCGATCATAAACAGAATCAGCGGTTTTTTGGCAGCATTACCGGCTCTTAAGTGGGAGGAGCTGTTCGCCTGTGCAGCAGTGCTCATCCCATTTGGTATCGGTGTGGTGCTTGGAATATTTCTTGTATCAAAACTTGTGGAATATTTATTGGAGAAACAGGAGAGGAAAACGTATTTTGCAATTATGGGGCTGGTTATTTCATCGCCGATTGCAGTGCTATCCGGGATGAATATCGTTTCTATCGGTCTTGGCCAGCTGCTGCTTGGAATATTACTCTTTATTGGCGGTTTTTTTATTGCAAACATACTTGGAAAATAAAATAGTACAATAGAAATAAAAATAATCAGATAATTATAAAAAAAGTGCGGAAAAATTAATCAATTTTTTTGCGCTTTTTTATTTGAAAAATAAAAAAATGTGTTACAATAGATGAGTACTAACGATTACCTTGGGGGTATTGTATGCAGGATAAAGATTCAGAAGTACTGAATTACCAGAGGAAGCGGAGAAAGCGGATCACGAAAATCCGAAATGGTATCATACTGATCGTGGCAGGATGGATCGTTCTGTCCATGATATTGGTTGTGGTGCTATTTGTGAAGATGACGTCGCTGGAACATAAGCTGGATCAGCTGGTGACAAGCAGCAGTGAGCAGAACACGGATCAGATTAATGCCGGAGCGGCCGCAGATCTGAATGGTGGTGTGATAGCAGAGGAGACAGAGACAACAGAAGAGATGCAGACGGAGATGACATGGGATAAAGTAACACCTCCTGCATCCGGGATTTCCGATGAGGACAATCTGGCATCGGAAGGAGATTTACATAAAGTATACTTAACGTTTGATAATGTGCCGTCGGAACACACATCTGAGATTCTGGATGTGCTGCAGGCATATGGCGTAAAAGCTACTTTTTTTGTGAATGGGAGCCAGGATGAAGAAATGATCCCTGTCTATCAACGTATTGTAGATGAGGGACATACACTTGGCATGAATTCTTATTCCAACCAGTACAGTGTGATCTACCAGTCGGAAGATGCGTTCGAACAGGATTATATGACATTGAAGAATTTTTTGAAACAGACCACAGGAGTGGATAGTCTTTACTATCGTTTTCCGGGAGGAAGCAGCAATCTCATCAGTAACGTACCGATGGATTACTTTATTCATTATCTTAATACACAGGGAATTATTTATTATGACTGGAATGTATCGGCAGGAGATGGAGCTTCGACCGCATATACTTCTGAGGAAATAGTTGAAAATGTGACAGATGATGTAGTAAAATATAAAACGTCGGTGGTTTTACTGCATGACGGAACGGATAAGTCAGCAACGGTAGAAGCTTTAGGACCTTTGATTGAAGCTTTAGAGGGAATGGGCGCACAAATATTACCGATTGATGAAGATACACAGGTTATTCAGTATGTGAAAGCAGACACAGTGGAATAACTGAGAATAAATGGAGGAATGAACATGGGATTTTTCAAGGATTTTAAAGATGACTTCTCACAGGCAGTCAATGAACTGATGCCTGCAGATGACAACCTGGAAAACAGCACGAACGAAGATGACGTTGAGGTTAATACGTTAGAAGGCGAAGTGGATGTTGAGACAGAACTGTCCAAGTTAGATGGTCTGTTAGAACAGGTGACAAAGCAGGAAGCTGAGAAGGCTGCTGCAGCAAGAAGCGCCGCAGAGATGGCAGCAAGGAATGCAAGTGCCCCAATAGAAAGAGCAGCAGTACCGGTACCTGAACCAGAAAGAAATGAAACAGTTTCAAATATTACAAAAGCAACCCAGGAGGAAAGAAAAATGGCTGACAATACAACAGCACCTGTAACTAATAACCAGAGCGCACCGGTATCTGATGAGGTATCCGTAATCACAGAGGGAACGATCATCAAAGGTGATATTGTATCAAACGGTTCCTTAGATGTAAGAGGACAGGTAGATGGAAATGTGGGATGCAACGGCAAATTAGTTGTAACCGGCGTTGTAAATGGAAACAGCAGTGCATCTGAATTTTTTGCAGATGCTGCAAAGATTGAGGGAGAGGTTGTCAGCACAGGAACTATTAAAATCGGTCTTGGTTCTGTGATCATTGGTAATGTGACATCTACTTCTGCAGTGATTGCCGGAGCAATCAAAGGTGATATCGATGTACAGGGACCGGTTGTTGTGGATACATCCGCAGTTGTTATGGGCAACATCAAATCACGTTCTGTACAGATCAATAATGGTGCGGTAATCGAAGGATTCTGCTCACAGTGCTACTCTGACGTGGATGTACAGAGCCTGTTCAATGGTAATGCTCAGAAAGGAAACGAATAATCGAAAATGAAGAGAGTATTCTTAAAATTAAGCGGTGAAGCTTTAGCCGGTGAAAAACATACCGGTTTTGACGAGCCGACTGTTACAGAAGTGGCGCGACAGGTAAAACAAATCACAGATCAGGGCATCCAGGTCGGCATCGTGATCGGCGGAGGTAATTTCTGGAGAGGAAGAACCAGTGAAACCATTGATCGTACAAAGGCGGACCAGATAGGAATGCTTGCGACAGTTATGAACTGTATCTATGTTTCTGAAATTTTCCGTTCCGTTGGAATGAAAACACAGATTCTGACACCATTTGAGTGTGGAAGCATGACAAAACTGTTTTCAAAGGATCGTGCAAATAAGTATTTTGAAAAAGGAATGGTCGTATTCTTTGCGGGAGGAACCGGACATCCGTATTTTTCCACAGATACAGGCATTGTACTCCGTGCGATCGAGATGGAGGCAGAGGGCATCTACCTTGCAAAAGCAATCGATGGTGTCTACGACAGTGATCCAAAGATCAATCCTTCTGCTGTAAAATACAGCGAAGTATCCATACAGGAAGTGATCGATCGAAAACTTGCAGTGGTTGACCTGACTGCGTCGATCATGTGTATGGAAAACAAAATGCCGATGTTCGTTTTTGGGCTGAACGAGGAAAACAGCATTGTAAAAGCCATGACTGGCGATTTTAACGGTACAAAAGTAACCGTGTAACAAAGAACCGTGAAAGGTATGGAGTAAAAATATGGATGAGAGATTAGTTCAGTTTGATGAAAAAATGCAGAAAACAATGAATAACCTGTCAGAGGAGTTCGGAAGCATCCGTGCAGGACGTGCCAATCCGCATGTCCTTGACAAGTTAAAAGTTGATTATTATGGAACACCGACTGCAATCCAGCAGGTGGCAAACGTCAATGTTCCGGAACCGAGAATGATTCAGATCCAGCCATGGGAAGCTTCTATGGTAAAAGAAATCGAGAAAGCAATCTTAACGTCAGATCTTGGAATCAATCCGACAAATGATGGAAAAGTGATTCGTCTTCTTTTCCCGGAACTCACTGAGGAAAGACGTAAAGAACTGGCAAAGGATGTTAAGAAAAAAGGTGAGAATGCAAAAGTAGCAATCCGTAATATCCGTCGTGATGCCAATGATTCTTTCAAGAAATTAAGCAAGTCTGCCGATGTGTCCGAGGACGAAGTGAAAGAGTTAGAGGACGGCGCACAGAAAATGACAGATAAATATATCACTGAGATCGACAAGGCTGTTGAGGCAAAAACAAAAGAGATCCTGACAGTTTAGGGATTTTTGTATAGAACATAAAAGGTGAGGACATGACAATGGCGTGTCCTCATTTTCACTTTATGAATGAATGCAGACACAAAGTATGCAGGTTATGGAAAGGCGTGGTGATTACAATGAAAATTCCGCAGCATGTAGCAATTATCCTTGACGGGAACGGAAGATGGGCAAAAAGTAAGGGAATGCCCAGAAACTATGGTCATACGGTTGGGGCAAAAAATGTGGAAACAGTCTGCAAAGCAGCACATGATATGGGAATTAAATATCTGACTATGTATGCTTTTTCGACAGAAAACTGGAACAGACCGGAGGGAGAAGTGGCAGCACTTATGAAGCTGCTGGAAAGTTATCTGAAGAACTGTATTAAAACAGCAGATAAAAATAATATGCGGGTTCGCGTGATCGGAGATACCACACGGTTAAGTGAACGGTTCCAGAAACAGATTACAGAGCTCGAAGCGGCTTCTGCAAAAAATGATGGATTGAATCTTCAGATTGCAATCAATTATGGAAGCAGGGATGAGATGATTCGTGCAATGAAAAAAATGTATCATGATATGGAGAATGGCTCAAGGCAGGTATCAGAATTAAATGAGGATATGTTTGCCTCGTATCTGGATACGGCAGGAATCCCGGATCCGGATCTTTTGATCCGTACGAGCGGGGAACAGCGCCTTTCGAACTATCTGTTATGGCAGCTTGCGTACAGTGAATTTTATTTTACCGATGTGCCATGGCCGGATTTTGGAAAAGAGGAATTAGAAAAAGCTGTGGAAGCGTATAATAAGAGAGACAGACGATTTGGCGGGCTGGCAGAGGAATCGAAATAGACCGAAAGAAGAAAGGGCAGGTTTTCATATATGTTTAAGACAAGACTGTTGAGCGGCATCGTGTTGGTTGCAGCCGCACTGGTACTTATTATTACGGGAGGAGATGTGTTACTCTTCTCAACATTACTCATTTCTTATATAGGAATGTTTGAGTTATACCGCATTTTTCATGTGGAGAAAGAACTGCCGGGAATCGTGGGTTATCTTGCTGCGACCGTATTTTATTGTAATCTGAAATGGGATTTACTTCCGGATCTTATGGTAGTCGTTTTAGGTTTTCTGATGGCATTGATGTTCGTCTATGTGTTTACTTATCCGAAATATAAGACAGAGCAGATGTTAGCTGTATTTTTTGGTGTGTTTTATGTGGCTGTGATGCTTTCTTATGTATACCAGACGAGAATGCTCACCGCGGGTGCCTATATCGTATGGCTGGTCTTTTTATGCTCCTGGGGATGTGATACCTGTGCGTACTGTGTTGGCATGCTGATTGGAAAACATAAAATGTCTCCGAAGTTAAGCCCGAAAAAATCCGTGGAAGGAGCAATCGGCGGAGTGGCCGGTGCTGCACTTTTAACTGTGATCTATGGCATGATCTTTAAAAATGCAATGGGTGTTACCACGCAGCATGTATGGATCATGGCTGCAATTAGTGCAGTTGGGGCGTTAATCTCCATGGTGGGTGATCTGACTGCGTCTGCAATCAAGAGAAACTATGAGATTAAGGATTATGGAAGACTGATCCCGGGACATGGTGGTATTTTAGACCGCTTTGACAGTGTGATCTTTACGGCACCGATGATTTATTTCCTTGCGGCAAATTTTATTGTATTGTAAACAGAGGATATTAGTGTGAAAAATAAGCTTGACAGTTTATTTTTTGCACGGCTATTTGTTTCTGGACAAAACAAATAGCTTTGATGGCAGACGGGAATTTGAGATCCTCGTCGCATCTTCGCAACAAGTTGCTTAGAAAAGAGGATTTGTATGAAAAAAATAGCAATCTTAGGCTCGACAGGTTCAATCGGAACACAGACACTTGATATCGTAAGAGAACAGAAAGATATCAAGGTTGTTGCGCTTGCAGCAGGAAGCAATATAACATTATTAGAACAGCAGATCAGGGAGTTTTCCCCCAAACTGGTATGTGTTTTCAAAGAGGAGGCCGCAGAAGCATTAAAGATTAAAATTGCAGATACGGATACGAAAGTGATTTCAAAGATGGAAGGACTGATCGAGGTGGCAGTTCATCCGGAGAGTGAAATTTTAGTTACCGCGATCGTTGGCATGATGGGAATCCGCCCGACGGTTGCAGCAATCAAAGCCGGTAAAAAAATCGCGCTTGCAAATAAAGAGACACTTGTGACGGCAGGACATATTATCATTCCACTGGCAAAAGAATATCATGTACCGATTCTTCCGGTCGATAGCGAGCACAGTGCAATTTTCCAGTCGCTGCAGGGCAATGAGGGCAACCACATTGAAAAAATCCTTCTGACGGCATCCGGCGGTCCGTTCCGCGGAAAAAGTGCGGCAGATCTGGCAGAAATGAAAGTGGAGGATGCCTTAAAGCATCCGAACTGGTCGATGGGCAGAAAAATAACAATTGACTCCTCGACACTGGTCAACAAGGGGCTCGAGGTTATGGAGGCAAAATGGCTTTTTGATGTGGAATTAGATCAGATCGAAGTGGTCATACATCCGCAGAGTGTGATCCATTCCGCAGTGCAGTATGAGGATGGAGCAGTGATCGCACAGCTTGGAACACCGGATATGCGTCTGCCGATCCAGTATGCACTGTATTACCCGGAACGCAGAAAAATGTCTGGAAAGAGACTTGACCTCTTCGAACTGGGAAGTCTGACGTTTGAGAGACCGGATACGAAGACATTTAAAGGACTGGAGTTAGCATACGATGCAATGAGAAAAGGCGGCAGTCAGCCAACTGTGTTTAATGCTGCAAACGAGCGGGCAGTGGCAATGTTTTTAGACCGTAAGATCAGCTATCCGCAGATCACGGAGATCATTGAGGACTGCATGGATCATATGGCATATATCAGTGATCCGACATTAGATCAGGTATTGGACACAGAACAGGCAGTCTATGAATATATCGGGCAGAAATGGGCATAGAGGCAGAATGGAAAGGTATTAGAAACGGATGAAAATTATTATCGCATTATTGATCTTCAGTATCATTATTATATTTCACGAACTTGGACATTTTTTACTTGCAAAGGCAAATGGAATCCGTGTCAATGAATTTTGTCTCGGACTTGGACCGACAATCTTTGGCGTGACAAAAGGAGAAACAAAATATTCCCTGAAACTGCTCCCGTTTGGTGGTGCCTGTATGATGGAGGGCGAGGACGGTGAGAGTACGGACGACCGTGCCTTTGGCAAAAAGTCAGTCTGGGCAAGGATCAGCGTGGTTGCTGCCGGACCGGTTTTTAATTTTATCATGGCATTTGTATTTTCCTTTATCCTTCTTTCCTGCAATGGTTATGATGTGCCAAAGATCACACAGGTCAGCGAAGGATTTGCAGCGGAACAGGCAGGCATGCAGGCAGGGGATGTCATTGTAAAGATGAACGGAAAACACATTCATTTTTACCGGGAAGTCAGCTCCTATTCCATGTTCCATGCGGGGGAGACCGTGGAAGTGACTTATGAGCGTGACGGAAAACGATACACGGCAGAGCTGACACCGCTGTATGACGGGGAACTTGGCAGATACCGTTATGGTTTTGTCGGCGGTGAATTGGAAAAGGGAAATGTGTTCAAGAATCTTTTATACGGTGGCTATGAGGTGAAATACTGGATTGATACGACACTTGAAAGTTTAAAAATGCTCGTCACAGGGGGTGTCACCTTAAACGATATGAGCGGTCCGGTCGGACTGGTCGATGCGATCGGTGACAGCTATGAGGAGAGTGTTTCCTATGGTTATTATGCGGCATTTTTACAGATGCTCTACATCTGCATTCTGATCTCAGCAAACCTTGGCGTTATGAATCTGCTGCCTCTTCCGGCATTAGATGGTGGACGCCTGGTGTTTCTGATCGTTGAGGCGATCCGTGGTAAAAAGGTCGATCCGGACAAAGAGGGCATGGTGCATTTTGCAGGGCTAATGCTTTTAATGCTTTTGATGGTAGTTGTAATGTTTAACGATATTCGAAAAATTTTCATGTAGAGGTGAGGGTACAGTGAAAACAAAAACAGTAAAAATCGGTTCAAAAGTGATCGGAGGCGGTAGTCCGATCCTGATCCAGTCAATGACAAATACAAGGACAGAAGATGTCACTGCAACAGTGACTCAGATCAATAAACTTGCGGCGGCAGGATGTGATATCATAAGATGTGCAGTGCCGACAATGGAAGCTGCCGAAGCATTGACAGAGATCAAAAAACAGGTGGCGATTCCGGTCGTGGCAGATATTCATTTTGATTACCGCCTTGCGATTGCAGCAATTGAGCACGGTGCAGATAAAATCCGTATCAATCCTGGAAATATCGGAAACAGGGAGCGTGTGCAGGCTGTTGTGGATGTGGCAAAAGAGCGTCAGATTCCGATCCGTGTCGGTGTTAACAGCGGTTCTTTAGAGAAAGATCTGGTAGAGAAATACCATGGTGTGACGGCAGAGGGAATCGTTGAGAGTGCGTTAGATAAAGTAAAAATGATCGAGGATATGGGATATGATAACCTTGTCATCAGCATCAAATCCTCGGATGTAATGATGTGCGTGAAAGCACATGAACTGATTGCAGAAAAAACCGATCACCCGCTGCATGTCGGTATTACCGAAGCCGGAACGATCATCAGTGGAAATATCAAATCTGCAATCGGACTTGGATTGATCTTACATCAGGGCATCGGTGATACGATCCGCGTCTCACTGACCGGAGATCCATTAGAGGAGATCAAATCTGCAAAGCTGATCTTAAAGACATTAGGACTGCGCAAGGGCGGTATAGAGGTCGTTTCCTGTCCAACCTGCGGAAGAACCAGAATCGATCTGATCGGACTTGCAAATCAGGTCGAAAATATGGTTGCCGATATCCCGCTGGATATCAAAGTTGCAGTTATGGGCTGCGTGGTCAATGGACCGGGCGAAGCAAAAGAAGCGGATATTGGAATTGCCGGAGGTATCGGGGAAGGACTTATTATCAAACACGGAGAGGTCTACAAGAAAGTACCGGAATCTGAACTGTTAGAAAGCCTCCGCTATGAACTGCTGCATTGGAATGAGAACTAATTGTTACTGGTCACACGGGATGTGTGAACAGTCACAATTAAGTAAGTTGGAGTTGGGAAAAACATGACAAAAATGTTTTTTGATGTATTTCCGACACTGGAAGTGAACGGAGATATGAAAAAACTGTTATCGGAGACGGAAGTTACCAAGGTTGGAATGAATCATGAGAAAGATCATATCCGTATCTATTTAAATGGAACACGTCTCATCCATAAAAAGAATATCTATCAGTTGGAAAAAAACATCCATGATCAGATTTTTAAAAACAGGCATATGGATGTTAAAGTCATCGAAAAATATCAGTTGTCGGAGCAGTATACGGCAGAAAAACTGATGGATCTGTACAAGGACAGTATTTTAGAGGAACTGAAAAATTACAGCCTGATGGAGTACAATCTGCTTCGCTCTGCCAAAATGGAGTTTACGGGTGATTCCCATCTTTTGCTGACACTTGAGAATACGATTATTGCACAGACCAGATCACATGAGATCGTCGAGTTTTTAGAAAAAGTGGTCTGTGAACGCTGTGGACTCGACCTTTCTGTAGAACTTGCTTTTGAGGAGCCGAAGGAGAGCAAACATAAGAAAAACAGTGACCTGCAGATCCAGTTTGAAATCAAAAATATTTTAAAACGTGTACAGCTTCATGAGGAGAGTGCACCGGCAAAGGCAGAAGAAGTACAGACCGGGAATGACGTACAGACGGCCGATACATCCATGAAAACTGCCACAAAGGAACAAAATCATTCAAAAGAATCTGCTGCAGGAAATAATGCAGGAAACGCGAACGGAAAGGGAGAAAATTCGTTTGGCAAAAAAGAATTCCGTAAAAAATATGATGGCGGGTCCTACGGTGGATATAAAAAATCAGATAACCCGGATGTGCTCTATGGAAAAGATTTTGAAGATGAGACGATCCCAATCGAGAAGATTGTCGGGGAGATGGGAGAGGTTACGATACGCTGTCAGGTCATGACACTTGAGACGAGAGAAATCCGTAATGAAAAAACGATCGTGATCATGTCAGTCACGGATTTCACGGACTCCATCGTTTTAAAGATTTTTACCAGAAATGATCAGCTTCCGGAACTTCTTGAGGGTGTCAAAAAAGGCGCCTTTTTAAAGATCAAAGGTGTCACGACCATCGACAAATTTGACAGTGAGCTTACGATAGGTTCGATCGTCGGCATCAAAAAAATTCCGGATTTTACGTCGGTACGTATGGACACAAGTCCGGAGAAACGTGTGGAGCTGCACTGCCATACCAAGATGAGCGATATGGATGGTGTTTCCGAGGTAAAAGATATCGTAAAGCGGGCGATGAAATGGGGGCACAAAGCGATAGCAATCACTGACCACGGGGATGTACAGGCGTTCCCGGATGCAAACCATGCGATCTCACCAGATGATGACTTTAAAGTGATCTATGGTGTGGAGGCATATTTAGTAGACGACTTAAAGGATATCATTACCAATTCGAAAAACCAGAATCTCGATGATACATATGTGGTATTTGACCTTGAGACGACCGGATTTTCACCGGACAAAAATAAGATCATAGAGATCGGCGCAGTGAAAGTGGAGCATGGTGAGATCACAGACCGTTTTTCCACATTCGTTAACCCTGAAGTACCGATCCCATATCGGATTGAGGAACTGACTTCCATACGTGACGATATGGTGATCGATGCTCCTAAGATCGAGACGATCCTGCCACAGTTTATGGAGTTTTGCGGGGATGCGATCATGGTCGCACACAATGCGGATTTTGATATGAGTTTTATCATCAAAAACTGTGAGAGGCAGGGAATCGAGAAAGACTTCACGATCATTGATACGGTCGCTTTAGCGCGTATCCTGATGCCGCAGTTAAAACGCTTTAAACTTGATACGGTGGCAAAAGCGCTTGGAGTTTCATTGGAAAATCATCATCGTGCTGTGGATGATGCGGGATGTACGGCAGAGATTTTTGTGAAATTTGTAAAGATGCTCCACGACCGCGGCATGGAGACTTTAGATCAGGTCAACCAGATGGGACAGGCTTCGCCGGAGACCATCATGAAGATGAATACCTACCATGCGATCATCCTTGCAACAAACGATATCGGACGTATCAATCTGTACCGCCTGATCTCTCTGTCACATCTGACCTACTACAACAAGAGACCGCGTATACCAAAGAGTGAGTTTGTAAAATACCGTGAAGGATTGCTGCTTGGATCAGCATGTGAGGCGGGAGAACTCTACCGTGCAATCTTGGGTGGACGGCCGGAGGAGGAAATCATAAGACTGGTAAAATTTTATGATTATTTAGAGATCCAGCCGCTTGGCAATAATGAGTTTATGTTAAAAAGCGACAAGGAATCCGTCAGTACGATCGAGGAACTGCAGGATATCAACCGCCGTATTGTAAAACTGGGAGAAACGTTTGGAAAACTGGTTGTTGCGACCTGTGACGTGCATTTCCTTGACCCGGAGGATGAGATTTACCGCCGTATCATCATGGCAGGAAAAGGATTTAAGGATGCGGATGACCAGGCACCGCTTTACCTTCGGACGACAGAGGAGATGCTAAAGGAATTTGAATATCTCGGCTCGGCAAAAGCGGAGGAAGTCGTCATTACTAACCCGAACAAGATCGCGGATATGTGTGAGAAGATTGCACCTGTGCGCCCGGATAAATGTCCGCCGGTCATCGAAAATTCTGACCAGATGCTGCGTGATATCTGTTATACCAAGGCACACAGTATGTATGGCGAAGAGCTTCCTGCAATCGTAAAGGAGCGTCTGGATCGTGAGTTGAACTCTATTATTTCCAACGGATATGCGGTTATGTACATCATTGCACAGAAACTGGTATGGAAGTCAAACGAGGATGGATATCTGGTAGGATCGCGTGGTTCAGTAGGTTCGTCCTTTGCAGCGACAATGTCCGGTATCACGGAGGTCAATCCGCTTCAGGCACATTATCGCTGCCCGAACTGCAAATACAGCGATTTTGATTCACCGGAGGTAAAGGCATTTTCCGGCAGAAGCGGCTGTGACATGCCGGATAAGATTTGTCCGGTCTGTGGTGAAAAACTAGTCAAAGACGGATTTGATATCCCGTTTGAGACATTCCTTGGATTTAAGGGAAATAAGGAGCCTGATATCGACTTGAACTTCTCCGGTGAATACCAGAGTAAGGCACATGCGTACTGTGAGGTTATTTTCGGTTACGGACAGACCTTCCGTGCCGGTACGATCGGTACGCTTGCCGATAAGACGGCATTCGGTTATATCAAGAATTATTACGAGGAACGCGGTATCCATAAGAGAAACTGTGAGATCGACCGTATCGTACAGGGATGTGTCGGCGTCCGCAGAACGACCGGACAGCATCCGGGAGGTATCGTTGTACTTCCGGTGGGAGAGGAGATCAATACTTTTACCCCGGTACAGCATCCGGCAAACGATATGACGACTGCGACAGTCACCACACATTTTGATTACCACTCGATCGACCACAACCTGTTGAAACTCGATATTCTCGGGCACGATGATCCGACCATGATCCGTATGCTGCAGGACTTAACGGGAATCGACCCGGTTACGATCCCGCTGGATGATGAGGCAGTTATGTCGTTGTTTAAAAATACGTCAGCGCTTGGTGTTACACCGGAGGATATCGGCGGGATCCCGCTTGGATGTCTCGGTATTCCGGAGTTTGGTACAGAGTTCGCCATGCAGATGGTTATCGATGCCAGACCGCAGGAGTTTTCGGATCTGATCCGTATTTCTGGTCTGTCCCACGGTACAGACGTTTGGCTTGGCAACGCGCAGACTTTGATCGAACAGGGACTGGCAACGATTTCCACTGCGATCTGTACGCGAGATGATATCATGATCTATCTGATCCAGATGGGACTTGACAGTGAGCAGTCCTTTACAATCATGGAGTCGGTCCGGAAAGGAAAAGGACTAAAGGAAGAGTGGAAAGAAGAGATGCGTGCACATGACGTGCCGGAGTGGTACATTGATTCCTGTTTAAAGATCAAATACATGTTCCCGAAAGCGCATGCGGCGGCTTACGTTATGATGGCATGGCGTATCGCATACTGTAAGGTATATTATCCGCTTGCCTATTATGCGGCATATTTTTCTATCCGTGCGACCGGATTCAACTATGAGATCATGTGTCAGGGAAGAGAGCGCCTTACCTATTTCCAGAAAGATTATGAGCGCAGAAAAGATTCGCTTTCCAAGAAAGAACAGGATGTATACCGTGACATGAAGATTGTACAGGAAATGTATGCACGGGGATTTGATTTCACACCGATCGATATTTACCGTGCAAAACCGGACCGTTTCCAGATCATCGACGGAAAACTGATGCCGGCATTAAATACGATCGACGGTATGGGAGATAATGCTGCAATCGCTGTGGCGGAAGCGGCAAAAGATGGAAAATTCTTATCCAGAGACGATTTCAGACAGAGAACAAAGGCAACTAAGACGGTCATTGACCTGATGGGAGATTTAGGACTGCTTGGTGATATGCCGGAGTCTAATCAGCTCTCACTATTTGATTTTGCATAGAAAAAACACAGGGGATAACGGAAGTCCCCTGTGTTTTTTTTGAACATAAAACGAAACTGTGGATCCGGTGCAGGATCATTTGTCAGAAGAACCAGTTCCCGGATTAAAAATCTCGACATCAGACGGATCAGCAATCGGTGTCTGATACATAACGCCGGAAGCAAAATCCCTGAAATAGACATCTGTTTCCGTCGCATTGATGTTGGTATAATTGCCTTCTGCAATCACGGTGTAATCACTGCCGTCGGTTTTCATCCGGCAGAGTGCCGGAGTGCTTGTACTGTTACGCTGGAAATAAATATAGTTCCCTGTAATGTTATAACAGTCAATGCGGTCGTCGCTGAGTGTTGTGATGGCCGAACTGCCGGAGAGATCTGTGCTTGCAAGTGTATAATTGTTTTCATTGTCCAAGAAAAAGATCGTATCACCGATTACGGCTGGCATGTAATAATTGCCTTTCAGAACGAGTTCCGAGGTGTCAGTAACAGTGTCAAAACGCCAGATATTGTGATCGTTTGATACGCCATTGAAATAAATGTACTGTCCGACGACGGAGCATGGACGGTACGGTGTCTTGTCTACCTGATGACTGTCTGCCCCGTCGATGCCGACTTCATAGAAAGTGGTAAAGTCTTTGTCGTCATAGTGAAGGTAATAAACCTTATTTCCGACTAAAGAGGCGTAAAGACTCGCGGAAGAATCAAGGAGAATGCTCTTTTTATGTTTGCTGCGGTCAAGCCGGCAGAGACTGTCTGTATTGATCGTCAAAAATGAAAACGGTTCTGTAAAAACCGGATTGTTGCGCACATAGTAAATATAATTGTCATCTGCATTGATAAAGGTGGCAACATCATCAGAAATCTTTGTAAGGTCTGAACCGTCGCTGTTCATTGAGTATAGTTTGCTGCCGTCGGAAGGGTTTGCAAAATAAATCGTGCCGTCGGCTGCTGTGCAGAAGATGCCGGCGTTATAGAGATTGCCGGCCGTGTTGCCGTTTCTGTAATCGTCATTGAATTTTGTCTCGTTTGATTTGTGGTGGCAGACACCAAAACCGATGCCGGCGGCGAGTACGAGGATTATTAAGAGAATTGTGATAACTTTTTTCATAAGACCTCCATTCTGAGAGCATTTTATGCTGATGTGATAATGTGTTTGATTTGCTTCTCATCTGCGTTTATTATAGCATTTTCAGAGCACGAATACTATATTTTTCATATGGAATATAACTTTTTCTGCCCTTGATATTGCTACGTTAATGTAATATAGTAAAAGTAATACTAAGAACAAAGGTGGAATCCATGAAAGACTTAAAAGAATTAAGAGACCAGATCGATGTCATTGACAGACAGATCGTAGATTTATATCAGGAGAGAATGGAGATTGCTGCAGGTGTTGCAGAATATAAGATCAGTACCGGCAAAAAGGTATTTGACAAAGAGCGCGAAGACTCAAAACTTGCAACGCTTACGGCACTTGGAAAGACAGATTTTAATAAACACGGGATCCGTGAATTGTTTGAGCAGATCATGTCGATGAGCAGAAAACGCCAGTATCAGCTTTTGACAGCGCATGGAATGTATGAGAAACCGGATTTTACAGAAGTGGAAAGTTTAGATTACCACAATGCGCGCATTGTATTTCAGGGAACAGAAGGAGCTTACAGCCAGCTCGCATTGAGAGAGTACTTTGGAGAACAGACAGACAGTTATCATGTGGAGACCTGGCGTGATGCCATGGAGGCGATTAAAAACGGAGAGGCAGATTATGCGGTGCTTCCGATCGAAAATTCTTCAGCGGGCATCGTATCCGAAAATTATGATCTGATGGTAGAATATGATAACTGCATCGTCGGGGAGCAGATCATCCAGATCAACCATGCACTGCTTGGACTGCCGGATGCAGAGCTTTCCGATATCACGGACGTCTATTCCCACCCGCAGGCACTGATGCAGTGCGGCAGATATCTTGAGAGCCACCGGGAATGGGAAAAACACAGTCTGAAAAATACTGCCATGGCGGCAAAAAAAGTAAAAGAGGACGGCAAAATACATAAGGCGGCGATCGCAAGCAGCCTGACTGCTGATATCTATGGACTGAAAGTATTAGATGAATGTATTCAGGACAATAAGATGAATGCAACCCGGTTTATCATCGTATCCGGCAAACGCGTTTTTACCTCAAAGGCAGAAAAGATCAGTATCTGTTTTGAGGGTATGCATGAGAGTGGTTCCCTTTACCATATGCTGTCCCATTTTATTTACAACGGCATCAACATGAACCACATCGAATCAAGACCGGTACAGGGGAAAAACTGGGAGTACCGTTTCTTTGTCGACTTTGAGGGTAATTTAAATGATGCAGCAGTGCAGAATGCGCTAAGAGGACTGGCAGAGGAAACACTCGGACTTAAGATCCTTGGAAATTATTAGAACGAAAGAAATGTGTGGAAATAAGATTTGCACACGAAGAAATGGAGCAAAACATGAAAAGTACAAAAAACCTGATCTTATATAAAAATTTTGAAAATGGAAAATTATTTTATAACATGGCATGGATCATGGAAAACTATGAGAATGAATATTATAACAGAGAGGATATCGAGGCACTGCTTTACGAATGTTTTAACCAGTTGTCCGAACTTGCAGTAAGTCATGGATTTAAAGGAAATCTCTGGCATAATTTTATTGCATTTATTCTGGTCAATAACGAGAACGCATACAGCCGTGGCTGTGAGATCCGGGGTGGTATGGAAGGCTCCGTCAATCAGATCGCACTGCATGATTTTAAGATCATGAAAGATTTATTTGATTTTGATTTTACAGAGCTGGCAAAAGATTATGAGATCGACTGCATGGATGCACTGCTTCATTATGAGAGTGCAGGCGACAGCGGAAAGCTTTTTAATAAAAGAATCCGTGACCGTATCTGTGAACTGACAGTAAAATTAGAGCAGGCGGCAGATGCAGATGATTTCAAGGATGCTGTTACAGAGTTTTACGGGGAATTTGGTGTTGGAAAATTAGGCTTACATAAAGCATTCCGTGTGTTACATAAAGAGGACGGAGCACAGATCGTACCGATCACAAACATTGCACATGTAAAATTAGATGATCTGATCGGATATGAGATTGCAAAACAGAAACTGATCGACAATACAGAGAGCTTTGTCCGCGGAAAGGAGGCAAATAACTGCCTGCTTTACGGAGACGCGGGAACCGGAAAGTCCACCAGTATTAAGGCAATTGCTAATCAGTATTATGACAGGGGACTGCGTCTGATCGAGGTGTACAAGCATCAGTTCTGCGACTTAAATGATGTGATCGCACAGATCAAAAACCGCAATTACAAATTTATCATTTATATGGATGATCTGTCATTTGAGGAATTTGAGATCGAGTATAAATACTTAAAAGCAGTGATCGAGGGAGGACTTGAGAAGAAACCGGACAATGTTTTGATCTATGCGACCTCAAACAGACGTCATCTGATCCGTGAGACATTCTCCGACAAAGAGGAAGTAAGGGAGGACATGCATACTTCCGATACCGTACAGGAAAAGCTGTCTTTGTATGCAAGATTTGGAGTTTCTATTTATTTTGGCGCGCCGGGCAAAAAAGAATTCCAGAATATCGTGGTATCACTTGCAAAGAAGAATGGTATTACGATGGACGAGGAAACACTTCTTGCAGAGGCAAATAAATGGGAGCTTGCCCACGGCGGACTCTCCGGAAGAACAGCACAGCAGTTTATTAATTATCTGCTTGGAAAACAGGAATAACATGTACGCATGAAGCAGGAGGATAAAATATGGCAATTCATACATTTGCAGCGATTTATATCGGCTCTTATGAGGTGAGCCTGAAAATTTTTGAAATCTCTGCCAGAAAAAACATCCACAAAGTTGATTACATCAGAAGCCGGATCGAGCTTGGGCGGGATGCATATTCGCGCGGCGTGATTGGATATGAGCTGGTGGAAGCACTCTGTGACACGTTAGAGCAGTTCACGAAGATCATGAAAGAGTATCAGGTGGATGGCTACGAGGCATATGCGGCTGCAGCACTCCGTGATGTGAGCAATGAATTGTTCATCTTAGACCAGATCCGCATTCGTACCGGACTTACGGTACATGTTTTAAGCAACTCGGAACACCGCTTTATCAGCTACAAATCGGTTGCGATGCGAAGTGAGTTTGAAGAACTGATCAAAACGGGGGCAGCAGTCGTGGATGTCGGTGGCGGCGGCATGCAGATCACAATCTTTTCAAAGGGCAAAGTCATTACGACACAGCATCTTGGACTTGGCACCATACGCATGCAGGAACAGCTTGCAAAAAAAAGCTGCAGCTTAGAGCAGTATGAACTGCAGATTGAAGAACTGGTAGAAAAAGAGTTAAATGTGTTTATGGCAATGTTCACGGAACAGGTGAAAGTGAAGAATCTGATCATAATCGGAGATTATATCATGGAGGTTGCCGGAAAAGTCACCGGGAAGAAACATGAAAATCTGATGGAAACCAATGATTTCCTGGCATTTCTGGATGATCTTGACAAAAAGACTGTGGAACAGATTTCGGAAGAATTGAATTTGTCGAATGAAAATGATTCCCTGATCATTCCGTACATGATCATTTTTAAATGCATGGCGCGCAAAATGAAAGCCGAAAAAATCTGGGCACCGGGTGTCATTGTGAGCGATGGTATTGCATATGATTATGCACAGAAGCATAAGCTATGCAAACCGGTCCATGATTTTGACGCTGATGTCATCTCGGCTGCAAGGAATCTGTCCGCCCGCTATATGAGCTACTCACCACATATTGATGCGCTGACACAGATGGCGACGCTGATTTTTGACACAATGAAAAAAATCCATGGACTTGGAAAGAGAGAGCGGCTTTTGCTTCAGGTGGCAGCAATCCTGCATGACTGCGGAAAGTATATCAGTCTTGCAAACGGACCGCTGTGTTCCTATGACATTATTATGGCGTCGGAAATCATCGGTCTTACGCATATGGAACGTGAGATCGTGGCATATACGGTTTTATACAATACCTATCCGCTGCCTGCCTATGAAGATTTTGAGAGTGATATCAGCCGTGAGAGTTATGTTGTCATTGCAAAACTTTCTGCAATTTTACGCGTATCCAATGCGATGGACCGCAGTCACAAGCAGAAATTCAAAAATGTACGTGCAGCAGTAAAAGGAAAAGAACTGGTGATCACAATCGAGACAGATGATGATATTGCACTGGAAAAAGCACTGTTTGATGCGAAGGTTTCTTACTTTGAAAACATATTCAGCATAAAACCGGTGGTAAAGGAGAAACGTGTGTATTAAATGGAGGACACTATGGAAAAAGAAAAAGATTTTAAAAATCCACAGTATTACGAAAACAGAGAATTAAGCTGGTTAAAATTTGATAACCGGGTATTAAATGAAGCACGCGATAAGAGCATCCCGCTTTTGGAACGCCTGAAATTTGTCAGTATCACTTCCTCAAATCTGGATGAATTTTACATGGTGCGTGTTGCTTCCTTAAAAGATATGGTACATGCTAACTATAAGAAGAAAGACATTGCCGGAATGACGGCTTCAGAACAGCTTACTGCTATCAACGAAAAAACAAGGGAGATGGTAGATCTGCAGTACAACACTTATAACAGGTCGCTGCTTCCGTTACTTAAGAAAGAACAGATCCATATTATAGATGCGTTTGAAGATCTGACTGAGGAACAAAAAAAGTTTGTGGACCGTTATTTTGAGGAAAATGTCTATCCGGTACTGACACCGATGGCAGTAGATGCATCGCGTCCGTTTCCGCTGATCCGCAATAAGACGTTAAATATTGCGGCACTTCTTTCTAAAAAGAATACAAAGAGTGAAAAGCAGGAACTGGATTTTGCGACAGTACAGGTTCCAGGGGTTCTTCCGAGACTGGTACAGATCCCGTCAGAGGAAGAAAATGCAAAGTGCTTTATCCTGTTAGAGCAGATCATCGAGAAAAATATTGATAAACTGTTCTTAAATTATGAAGTGCTCTGTGCTTATCCGTACCGTATCATGCGGAATGCCGATCTGACGATCGATGAGGACGAGGCGGAGGATCTGTTAAAAGAGATCCAGAAACAGTTAAAAATGAGACAGTGGGGAGAAGTGATCCGTCTTGAGGTGGAGAGTGGAATTGACAAACGCCTGCTGCGTTTCTTAAAGGATGAACTGAAAGTTGCAGAAGAGGATATCTTTTGTATCCAGGGGCCGATCGATCTGACATTCCTGATGAAAATGTATGGACTTCCCGGCTGTGATCATCTGCGCTATAAACCGTATACACCGCAGAAAAATCCAAAGATCGAACCGGGAGAAAATATCTTTGAATTGATCCGGAAGGGCGATATCTTCTTACATCATCCGTATCAGACCTTTGATCCGGTCGTTGATTTTATCCGTCAGGCGGCGTCAGATCCGGATGTCCTTGCAATCAAACAGACACTTTACCGTGTCAGCGGCAACTCGCCGATCATTGCATCTTTGGCACAGGCGGCGGAAAATGGTAAGCAGGTATCTGTTTTAGTGGAGTTAAAAGCACGCTTTGATGAGGAAAATAACATCGTCTGGGCAAAAAAACTCGAACAGGCAGGCTGCCATGTCATCTACGGACTGGTGGGCTTAAAAACACACAGCAAGATCGCACTTGTTGTGCGCAGGGAGGAGGACGGTATCCGCAGATATGTCCATCTTGGAACCGGAAACTATAACGATTCGACGGCAAAATTATATACCGACTGTGGAATTTTTACCTGCAACGAGGCGATCGGCGAAGATGCGACAGCGGTATTTAACATGCTGTCCGGTTATTCCGAGCCGCTTTCCTGGAATGAACTTTCCCTGGCACCGATCTGGCTTCGTAATAAATTTATGAAACTGATCAGCAGAGAGACAGCACATGCGAAATGTGGACAGCCGGCACGCATTGTCGCGAAAATGAATTCGCTCTGTGACCCGGGGATCATTGCAGCACTTTATGAGGCATCGGCAGCAGGGGTAAAAATTCAGCTGATCGTGCGTGGTATCTGCTGCTTAAAGGTTGGCATCAAGGGTGTGAGTGAAAATATAGAAGTGCGCTCGATTGTCGGAAATTTTTTAGAGCACAGCAGAATTTTCTGGTTTGAGAATAACGGGGCAGACGAGGTGTACATGGGAAGTGCAGACTGGATGCCGCGTAATCTGGACCGCCGTGTTGAAATATTGTTCCCTGTTCTGGATGATGAGGCAAAAAAATCTGCAAAACACATTCTCGAAGTTGAATTATCTGATAATACAAAGGCTCATCTCTTGAAATCAGATGGAAATTATGAGAAAATTGATAAAAGAGGAAAAGTTTTAGTCAATTCACAGATGCAGTTCTGTGAGGAAGCTGTTGCAGCAGTTCCGAAACAGGATCATGTGTACCGGGATCGGGTATTTATTCCGGCAGAACCTGCAGAATAGCAGTATTTCATCGATAAGAAGGGGAGAGGTTTATGAATCACAAAATTTTATGTGTAGATCTGGATGCCACATTATTGTGTGATGATAAAAGCATCACGCAAAAAAACCGTGAGGCTATCCACAGAATGTTAGAGGCGGGACATTACATAGCACTTGCAACCGGAAGACCGGTTGAAACAGCAAGAGAAGTTGCAAGAGAACTGGGATTAAACACACCGGGCTGCTATATGATCGCATTTAATGGCGCAGTACTTTATGACTGTGCAGCAGACCGCGTACTGTTAAAGCGTTCGCTGCCGATTGAGATTGTGCAGGAACTTTTTGATAAGGCAAAACGTGCAGGCCTGTATGTGCAGACATATAACAGCACGGATCTTATTACCACAAAGCATACGAAAGAACTGGATTACTATGTAAAACAGGCGCATATTTCTTATAAGATATCACCAAATATCCTGGATGCTTTAGAGGAAGAACCACAGAAGGTTATGCTGATCTCATTAGATCAGAGAGACAAGTTAGAGCGTTTTCAAAAGAAAAATCTGAACTGGGAAAAAGGAAAGTGCAACAGCTTTTTTTCCAGCAGCCAGTATTTAGAGTACAGTCCAAAGAATACAAGCAAAGCGACTGGCATCTTAGAACTGACAAAGATCCTTAATATGCCGATGGATGCAACAATTGCAGTCGGGGATGAGGATAATGATGTGCCGATGATAAAGACGGCCTGTATCGGGGTCGCAGTGAAGAATGCCACCGAAAAAGCAAAGGCGGCAGCGGATTATGTTACAGTAAATGACAATAATCATGACGCCATTGCCGAGGTGATCGAGAAATTTATTTTATAAAACAGATGTTTTTGATGATCCATGAAATGGTATTACTTCCCGGCGCGTGCTTTGATATCGGCCAGGACAGAATATGGAATATAAAGATGTCCGCGTCCGGTTCCAAGCTTTATGGCGGGTTTGTTTTCACCATGAAAATCGGAACCGCCGCTGATAAGCAGGCCGTTTTCTTTTGCAATGCGTTTGACAAGCTGTTCTTCCCCAGTGGTATAGGTAGAGTAGATCGCTTCAATGCCATCAAGCCCCACAGTTTTTAAGTCATCAATCAGCAGCTGCAACTGTTCTACACCCAGATGATAAAGCAGCGGGTGTGCAAGGATGGCAATCCCTCCGGTTTTTTTGATAAGGGACACGGCTTCCATGGGAGATACTTTAAAACGTCCGACATAGCAGCGGCAGCCATCGCCGATATATTTGTCGAAGGCTTCGGAAACGGATTTGATCCATCCATGTTCATAAAGGAAACGCGCGATGTTTGCACGCGTAATGACACTGTCCGGATTCGCTGCCAGAAGGGCTTCCATCGTAATTGGAAATCCTTCTTCCTGCAGAGCGGCGATCATTTTTTCATTGCGTTCATCCCGGCATTCGCGGAATTCTGCAGTCATTTTTAAGAGTTCCGGGTCATCCGGGTTAATGTAGAGACCAACGATGTGGATTTCCTTTTCCTGTTTTTTCCCCGGAAACGTGTAAGCAGTGGAAAGTTCAATGCCCGGGATCAGCTCGATACCGGCTTCCTTTGCGGCACCCATAGCTTTTCTTATACCTGTGGCGGTATCATGGTCAGTCAGGGCGATAGCAGAAAGACCGGCTTTTTTGGCTTCTGCGATCACCTCAGTGGGGGTAAAGGTTCCATCTGATTCTGTGGAATGTACATGCAGGTCAACAATTCTATTATCCATAGTCTGTAAGTCCTTTCATATTGTTAATAAGTGACTGTAAAAACAGTCAGCAGATGGTGCTATCGTAGCATGAATGAAATATATTTGTCAAAAAATTAAAAAAGTATAAAAAAATAGTTTACATATTTTACTAAAATGGTACAATAGTCATAAGATGGTTTTTTTAGAGGCAAAAATACAGCAAAGAAGGTGAGAGAATGCAATTACTGACGTTTATGCTCAATAATGTCCGGTTTGGAATACCAGTGGATGATGTCGAGTCGATTGAAACCAGAATGAGTGTGGTAGGTGTTCCAAATGCACCTGCGCATATCGAAGGAATCGTGAATCTGCATGGTGATATCGTTCCGATATGTAATCTTGCTGATTATTTCGGATATCCAAAACAGGATATAAAAAATGTTATTGTGGCAAGTATGAATGGCATGAAGATTGGTCTTGAAGTAGAGAGTGTCCGTGAGATCATTGATGTAAATGAAAAACAGGTGATTCCGATGCCGACGATCATGAATGCCAATCAGAGCTGCTTTAATGATGTGGCATCCTATGATAAGCAGCTGATCGTGATGTTTGAGGTGTCAAAACTGATGCCACAGTCCGAGCAGCAGGGGATAAAGCAGCTTATCGATGACAATACCTGACAGACATAGTAAATAAAGCGCACAAACAGGAGGAAAAGGTTATGTATAAGAATCTGAAAATTCAGGAAAGGCTGAAAAAATGTTTCACAGTCGTTACACTGCTTGCATCCATTGCAGGTGTTATTGGAGCAATTATGATGCTTATTATAGCTACGCAGTATAAACATGCACTTACTAATTATGGTTTTTCACAGGGTGATATCGGAAAGGCAATGATCGTTTTTGCAGATGCGAGATCGGCAGCGCGCGGTGTGGTTGGTTATAATGATGAAAATCTGACGAGCCAGTTGTTAGCAACACATGATGAGAAAAAACAAAAATTTGAAGATTACTGGGCAACGGTAGCAGAAACATGTGTGACAAAGGGTGAAAAGGAACTTTATGATGAGGTTACAGCACTTGTGAACCAGTACTGGGAAGCAGAGCAGAAAGCAATTGATCTTGGTAAATCAACAGATGAGGATGCAGATCTTCAGGCACAACAGATGATGGTGGATGAAGTTTCACCATTGTATGAGCAGGTTTACAGCCTTACAGCGGACTTGCTGAATGCAAACGTAAACGAAGGAGACTCCCTTGCGGCAAGACTTTCTGCCATTAGTATTATTTCCCTTATTGTGATTGCTGCAATTATTGTATTTACATTTGCACAGGCAATGAGAATGGGAAGTTCTATTGCAAAAGGAATCGCAGTACCTCTTGGTGCGTTAAGCGACCGTTTTACAACATTTGCAAAAGGTAACCTCACAGATCCATTCCCGATAGTAGATACGCATGATGAGGTGGCTGACATAATCCAGACAGCAAATGAGATGAAAGAAACATTAAATATAGTTATCGCTGACTGTGGCAAAAATCTTGCTGATATGGCAAGCGGTAACTTTGATATCAAATCAGACTGTGCGGAAGTATATCAGGGTGAATTTGAAAAATTACTTCTTGCTATGCGTGATATGCGGGATCAGATGATTACAACATTACGTGCAATCGAAGATGCATCCAGTCAGGTATCTGCAGGTTCTACAAACCTTGCAGAGGCATCTCAGAGTCTTGCAGAGGGTGCTACTGAGCAGGCAGGTGCAGTAGAAGAGCTACAGGCTACGATCACAAGCATCACAGAGAACATTGAAAAAGCTGCAGATCAGGCACATGAGTCCTATGTACAGGCAAAACAGTATGCAGACGAAGCTGACAACAGCCGTGCGCAGATGACAGCAATGGTAGATGCAATGACACGCATCAACGAGACATCCAAAAATATCGAGAACATCATTTCTGAGATTGAGGATATCGCATCCCAGACAAACCTGCTTTCCTTAAATGCTTCCATTGAGGCAGCAAGAGCAGGAGAGGCAGGAAGAGGATTCGCGGTTGTTGCTGACCAGATCCGTCAGTTAGCAGAGCAGAGTACAAAATCTGCAGTAGATACCAGAGAACTGATCGAAGGATCCTTAGAGGAGATCGCAGAAGGAAACAAGGCGGCAGACAAAGCTGCAGCATCCATTGAAACGGTTGTAGAAGGAATCGGCAAGATTGCAGAGTCTTCCAGAAATATCAGCCAGGTATCCAGAGATCAGGCAACTGCTATGGATCAGGCAGAGCAGGGTGTCAACCAGATTTCGGAGGTTGTTCAGGCAAACTCCGCTACCGCACAGGAGTCCTCTGCTACCAGTGAGGAGCTTTCTGCTCAGGCAGTATCCTTAGATGAACTGATCAGTAAATATGTTCTTCCGCAGGAATAATTAATATCAGGATAGAAAGTTTAAGAATATCTTAGGTTACTGGAACGAGGTATGAGTGAACAGTAACTATCTTAGCAGGGGACATTCTTAAACTTAAAAAAGTGCTTGACAGAGATTTTTTGAAGTGGTATAGTATAATAGTTGTTGAAAACAAAGTAGAGTATCCACTCTCACCGGAGCACCAGCATTCGTGTGACTCATGGTTTTATATTCAAGGCATCGGGAATATTCCTGTTGTTTGAAGTACCGCACCTTGCGAGTATTGAGTATTAAAAGTGGATAGTCTGCCTATCCACTTTTTTTAATGCAAGTAAAGAATAATATTTTGGAGGTGCAATACCATTAGCGAGTTAATGATTAATGAACAGATCAGAGACAGAGAAGTTCGTCTGATCGGAGAAAACGGAGAACAGCTTGGCATTATGTCAGCGAGAGAAGCAATGAAGCTGGCTGAGGAAGCAGAGCTTGATTTGGTCAAGATTGCTCCGACTGCAAAGCCGCCGGTATGTAAGATTATCGATTACGGTAAGTATCGTTATGAATTGGCGAGAAAAGAGAAAGAAGCCAGAAAAAAACAGAAAGTGGTTGAGTTAAAAGAGATTCGTCTGTCACCGAATATTGATTCAAATGATTTGAACACCAAAATGAATGCTGCAAAAAAATTCTTAAGCAAAGGTGATAAGGTAAAAATTACTTTAAGATTCCGTGGACGTGAGATGGCACATATGAATGCCAGCAAGCATATTCTGGATGACTTTGCTGAGAGTCTTGCAGAGGTTGCAGTAGTGGAAAAAGCACCAAAGGTTGAAGGCAGAAGCATCAGCATGGTGTTGGCAGAAAAAAAATCATAATTTTAAGGAGGAATATATCATGCCAAAAATGAAAACAAGCAGAGCAGCTGCAAAACGTTTCAAAGTAACAGGAACAGGAAAATTAAAGAGAAATAAAGCTTACAAGAGACATATCTTAACAAAGAAAACAACAAAGAATAAGAGAAATCTTAGAAAACCGGCTATCGTAGATGCTACAAACGTTAAGAATATGAAGAAGATTTTACCATACATGTAAGAAAGTTGTTAAGGAGGAATAGATCATGGCAAGAGTTAAAGGCGGTTTAGGCGCTAAAAAAAGACATAATAGAACATTAAAATTAGCAAAAGGTTACAGAGGAGCTCGTTCTAAACAGTACCGTGTTGCAAAACAGTCTGTTATGAGAGCCTTAACAAGTTCTTACGCAGGAAGAAAAGAGAGAAAGAGACAGTTCCGTCAGTTATGGATCGCTCGTATCAATGCAGCAGCAAGAATGAACGGAATCTCTTACAGCCAGATGATGCACGGCTTAAAAGTAGCTGGTGTTGACATCAATCGTAAAATGTTAGCAGAGATGGCTGTAAACGATGCAGCAGGATTTGCAGCATTAGCTGAGATCGCAAAGAAAGCAGTTGCTTAATTATAGGACAAGATGAGGGAGAACTTATTCCGGTGGGACAACCCCGGGGTAAGTTCTTTTTTCGCTTATGAAAGGTAAATTGGTGGTTTATCATGCAAATAAACGGATATTTATATGACACCCATGTGCACACATCGGAGGGAAGTGCATGTGGACAGAACACAGGAGCAGAGATGGCACGGGCATATCAGAAAGCGGGATATGCCGGTATCATCATAACAGATCATTTCTTCTATGGAAATACGGCAGCAGACCGGAGTCTTCCGTGGAAAGACTGGGTAGAACAGTTCTGTAAGGGATATGAACACGCAAAAGAAGAAGGCGATAAGATCGGACTCCAGATATTTTTTGGATGGGAGTCAGGATATAACGGAACAGAATTTTTAATTTATGGCTTAAACAAAGAATGGCTGTTAGAGCATCCCGAAATCAAAGATGCAGATGTGAAAGAACAGTATGAACTGGTACATGCCGGTGGTGGTATCATCAGCCACGCGCATCCGTTCCGTGAGGAGGATTATATTCCGGAAATCCGCCTTTTCCCGGACTGTGTAGATGCAGTGGAGGGGATCAATGCCACGCATGAGAGCCCTGCGAGCACGTCGCATAAAAATATCCTGTATAATGAAAAAGCGATCGCCTATGCGAAAGAACATGGACTTCCGATTACGGCTGGCTCGGATCAGCATACCACCAGAATGATCGGTGGCGGCATGCTGTTTGACCGGAAGCTCTCCGATGAAAAAGATTTTTGCAGGGCAGTGCTTGCCAGGGAGGCAGAAGCATACTGGAACGGCAGCGAGTTTTACGCCAAAGACAGCAATGCGTAAAATACAACATGCAAAGGGAAAATGACATGTCATGTCAGATTTTGCTGGGAAGTGCGGGAATGTGCCCGGTACTCTTTGGGTGACATTTGTTTTTGCTTATGGAATGTTTTGGAAAAATATAAGCTGTTGTCAAATCCAAGCGAATTTGCGATCGCGGTGATGGACAGGCTGGAATGTTCTAACAGATAACACGCCTGTTTCATGCGAAAGTCAGTCAGATATTCCTTTGGCGACTGACCAAGCACTGATTCAAAAGAACGGAACAGGTGGCTGCGGCTGACACCGACATAGTCTGCGATATCTTCAACAGTGATCGCATAAGAATAGTTAGAAGAGATGTACTCGATGCCTTTCTGCACATAATTGTTGGCAGAATTTTGCTCTGTCGTGTGTGAGGCACCGTGTAAAAACATAGCGAGCATCGTATAGAGCCGTCCGGTCATCTCTACGGCATGCTCAAATTCATTTCCTCTGGCATCGTAAATATGGAGTATCTGGCGGTGGATATCACTTCCGTGCGGTGTCTCCCGTATGATTGGTTTTTCCGGCGAAAAATCCGTTGCCTTTAAGATCATCGAAGCATCACTGCCCGTAAAACCCACCCATGCATACTCCCACGGGTCAGTCTCCGCGGCGTAATAGACCACTTCTGTATTTGGATATACCAGAAAAGAATCCCCGGTCTGCAATTCATAAGTTCTTTTTCCAATCTTGTAAAAACCTTTTCCCGAAATAATATAGTGGATCAGATAATGATCCCGGATCCCAGGTCCCCACTGATAAAGCGAGTCACATCTTTGAAACCCCACATTATAGACCGAAAGCGAAACCAGCTCCTTCTCCGTTACTTTGTAAGAATTTTTATATTTTTCGTACATGGTAGTCCTCCATTATTGTAAATCTTTTTATACAACGTCCCCATTTTCAACCAGTTGATTACCGGTATATCCATGCCTGCAGCACATGAAATCCCAAAGGCATGCTAATACTTCTATGCCTCTGCACTCAATAATTATATCGGCCCATCAGCCAACATGCAACATTTTTACATATAATTTACACATTTTTGGCTATACATTTGCATAAGAATGGGGTAAGATGTACCCATAACGTTGAAGGAAAACAAAAAAGACTTGTTATGGAAAGGTGGAAAAAACTATGGCAATTTTAGTTACCGGCGGTGCCGGATTCATTGGAAGTCACACATGTGTGGAACTGTTAAATGCAGGTTATGAGGTTGTTGTTCTTGACAATCTGGTAAATGCATCTGAAAAATCATTAGAGCGCGTAAAAGCGATCACAGGAAAAGATGTGACTTTTTATAAAGGGGATATCTTAGATCGCACAATTTTAAATGAAATTTTTGAGAAAGAGAAAATTGACAGCTGTATTCACTTCGCAGGATTAAAGGCTGTTGGTGAGTCTGTGCAGAAACCTTGGGAATATTATAACAACAATATTTCAGGAACACTCACTCTGGTAGATGTAATGCGCCAGCATGACTGCAAGAACATTATTTTCTCATCCTCAGCAACCGTATACGGCGATCCGGCAGAGATCCCGATCACAGAGAACTGTCCGAAAGGTCAGTGCACCAATCCTTACGGATGGACAAAATCCATGTTAGAGCAGATACTGATGGATATCCAGAAAGCAGATCCGGAGTGGAACGTGATCTTACTCCGTTACTTTAACCCGATTGGTGCCCATAAGAGTGGAACCATGGGAGAGAACCCGAACGGTATCCCGAACAACCTGATGCCGTATATCACACAGGTGGCAGTCGGCAAATTAAAAGAGCTTGGTGTATTTGGTGACGATTATGATACACCGGATGGAACAGGTGTCAGAGATTACATCCATGTAGTTGACCTTGCACTTGGTCATGTAAAAGCATTAAAGAAGATTGATGAGAAATGCGGACTTGCAATCTACAATCTTGGAACAGGTCATGGTTACAGTGTACTTGACATTGTGAAAAACTTCGAAGCTGCAACCGGCGTAAAGATTCCTTATTCCATCAAACCAAGACGTGCAGGAGATATAGCAACCTGTTACTGTGATCCTTCGAAGGCAGAGCGTGAGCTTGGCTGGAAAGCACAGTATGGCATTAAAGAGATGTGCGAGGATTCCTGGAGATGGCAGAAAAACAATCCGAATGGATATGACGATTAATCTGTAAGACAGACCATATAATAGAAGATGGAAAATACCCTGTGATGCCTGATATGGCAGAGCAGGGTATTTTTCTTGATAAAACAGATGTTAAATGCACGGAAATTCTCTTACATATTATAATGAACAGAGAAAGGAGTGGCTGCTATGTGCAAAGTAATGGAAGATATGATTTGTTTTTCTTTGCCAATAATAATGTAGTTGTTGTTGACATATTATATATCGAATGATACTATTATACATAGTAATAAAAACTATATGCAATAGAGGAGAATATTATGAAAGCAATTTTTTCGATGAATCGTTTTGAGGGATGGAATCTAAGCCTGCCGCTGATCCAGGGAGGCATGGGAGTCGGTGTGAGCTTGAGCAGTCTGGCTGGCTCGGTTGCATCGGAGGGAGGCATGGGTGTGATCTCCACGGCGCAGATCGGATTTGAAGAACCGGATTTTACTGGAAATGAGGAGGAGTGTAATTTGCGCAGCATTCGAAAACATATCGCACGCGCAAAGGAGCTGGCTGCAGGAAAAGGAATGGTGGCAGTCAACGTCATGGTGGCATTACAGCAATACAGGGAGCATGTAAGAGAGGCGGTGCGTGCCGGGGCGGATGCGGTAATCTGCGGAGCCGGTCTTCCAGTGGATCTGCCGGAGCTGGTAGAAGCCGGAAAGTCAAAAATCGCACCGATCGTATCATCAAGGCGTGCTGCGGCTCTGCTTTTAAAAACCTGGGATAAAAAATACGGCAGGACAGCAGACTTTATCGTCGCAGAGGGACCGGAGGCAGGTGGACATCTTGGATTTTCGAGGGAGCAGTTAGATGATATTTCAAAGATCCGTTTTGAGGAAGAACTGACGGGGATCATTGAGGAAAAGAAAAAATACGAGGAAAAATATAACAGGCAGATCCCTGTTTTTGCGGCGGGTGGAATCTGGGACGCGTCTGATGCAAGACGGATCGAGACACTTGGAGCAGATGGAGTCCAGGCCGCAACAAGATTTGTTGCGACAAAAGAGTGTGATGCTTCCTTAGAATACAAAAAAGCATATGTGGATGCAAAAGAAACTGATATAAAAATCATCAAAAGTCCGGTTGGCATGCCGGGACGTGCATTAAATAATGCTTTTGTCCAGAAGACGGAACAGGCAGCAGAGAGAGTAGAGCGCTGTTATCACTGTATCAAAAACTGTAAGCCGGCACAGATCCCATACTGTATCACGCAGGCACTGATCCGTGCCGTACATGGAGATACGGAAAATGGACTTGTTTTTTGCGGCTCGAATGTTGGAAAAATAGACCGGATCCTGACGGTACGTGAAGTAATAGAGGATCTGATGTATGAAAAAGAGGTAAAAATGCCATGAAAATGGTTGGAAAGGCAGAATAAAATTGTGTAAATTGTTCATATTTTTAAAAAAATAAAAAAACTTCGAAAAAAGGCTTGCAAATAAAAAAAAGCATGCTATAATAAGTATCAGTTCGGCTCGTTGGTCAAGCGGTTAAGACGCCGCCCTCTCACGGCGGAAACAGGGGTTCGATTCCCCTACGAGCTACTCTGTTTTTATAACAGAGATGAACAAATACTTATGGCCCGTTGGTCAAGCGGTTAAGACGCCGCCCTCTCACGGCGGAAACAGGGGTTCGATTCCCCTACGAGCTATTCTGTTTTATAACAGAGATAAATCAAATATTTGTGGCCCGTTGGTCAAGCGGTTAAGACGCCGCCCTCTCACGGCGGAAACAGGGGTTCGATTCCCCTACGAGCTACTCACTGTTATTTCGAAAGAGATAAACAGCCCAACCCGGAAGTTGTCAGTATGCCAGATGGTATATTGGCAATTTTTTTAATTCATAGGAAATTACGTCCTATGAATGAAAAAGCCCTCCGGGCGGGATGCGCATCTCGCGGAGCAGAAGTTAGCTGTAAACAGCACCGCTCGAGCGCGAAAGAGTCGCAAGCGACTCTTTGTTCTTGTCAAAAACAGGTATCTTTTACAGATATGCTATGCTACAATGGAACGCAGGAGGGGATTGGGATGAAAAACAAAATCTACAAAAAAATAAAAAAATGGAAAGCAAGGCTTGAGGAAGATATTTTCTGTATTGTTGAACCAAACCCGTTTCTGGCGCAAATGATGGTGTTTTTGTGGGGAATCGTCGGTGTCATGCTGGTCTGTGATATGGTACTGTGTGTTACAGATTATCATAAGGCAGGGATGCGGGAGATCATAAAAGATATTCCGGTGCTTGTTATGACGCTGGCGCTTATTTTATTTTTGTGCTGGGGGCGGAAAAGTACACTGACCGAAGTGGCGGCAGGCGCGCACAAAATTGGAGCAAAAACAGGAACACTGGGCAGGTGCAGGAGCTTTACATGGGATGAGGTCGTGTCGAAAAAAGAATTTTTTGAGAGAGTCACATTTTATGGGAAAAATGGAAAGAAACTGTTTACGGTGAGCAAGCAATATGTCGGATATGAGACTTTTTTACAGATGTATCTTGACCATGTGATGATAAGGCAGAATCAGACAGCGGTAAAAAGCGGTGAAAGGAGATAGCAGATGGCGGTGATAGGGATTGATCTTGGCACGACCAACAGTCTCTGTGCGGTGTGCAGGGACGGAAAGATCGAACTGGTGCCAAACCCGAACGGTGAATATCTGACGCCGTCCGTTGTGAGTTTTGGAGATCAGGGGGAGGTCTATGTCGGAAAGATCGCAAAGGAAATGCAGATCACAAGACCAAAGCAGACTTTTGCGGAGTTCAAGCGCGATATGGGGACGGACCGGATTTTTCGGGCATGCGGGAAGGAGCACCGGGCGGAGGAACTATCTGCGTTTGTGCTGAAAAAATTAAAAGAGGATGCGGAGAAGTTTCTCGGTGAGCCGGTTACCGAGGCGGTCATCAGTGTCCCGGCATATTTTGATGACGACAGGCGTTACGCGACGAAAAATGCCGGAAAACTGGCAGGACTTTATGTGGAACGGATCGTCAATGAGCCGTCCGCGGTTGCCCTGCGCCACCAGGTGCGGGAAAAGGAGATGGAGACTTTCATTATCTTTGATTTTGGAGGCGGGACGTTAGACGTGTCTTTGGTGGAAGCGTTTGACAATATGGTCGAGATCCGGGCGGTTGCGGGTGATAACCATCTGGGCGGCAAGGATTTTAATGAGGTCATAGCAGAGGATTTTCTGAAAAACTGTGAGATTGATCCGTATTCCCTGGGCGAAAAGGAACACGGGATCGTTTTGCGGGAGGCAGAACTTTTAAAGAAACAGCTGTCGAAAGAGGATACGGCAGAAAGAACGGTTCTGCTCGGAGAAAAGGAATATATGATGCGGCTGGACAATCAGAAGCTGATCAGGATAGCGGCAGGACTGTTTCAGAGGATGTCTGTCCCGTTAAAGCGGGTGATGGATGATGCCGGTATGCAATGGGAAGATATTGACCGCATCATTCTTGCGGGCGGATCATCTAAGATGCCGGTCGTCAGGCGTTATGTGGAAAGTATTTCTGAAACAGAAGTTGTGATGGATGACAGACCGGATGAATGTGTTGCCATCGGGGTAGGTCTGGCTGCGGCGATCAAGGAGCGGTCTGTGGAATGGAAAGACATGATCCTTGCCGATATCTGTCCGTTTTCTTTGGGAACGGAAATTTATGATGGAACCTTTTCGACGATCATTGAACGGAATGATGCGCTCCCGTGCAGCAGATCGCGTTATTATGTGACGACAGCGGACAACCAGACGGCAATGCATTTTAAAATTTATCAGGGAGAACATTTGAATGCAAAAGAGAATCTTTTGCTTGGGGAACTTGACATTACGGACCTGCCGGAAGCTTCGGCTGGAGAGGCGGGGGTATGGGCAACGTTTTTATATGATATTAACGGGATTTTGGATATCCATATTAAAAGTGCCACGAATGAGGTCCGAAAGGTCATACTCAATAAGAATATCCGAATGTCAGGGGAAGAATTAGACAAGTGCATTGAAAAAATGAATCAGACAGCGCTTTATCCGGCGGGCAGGGAGAGAAACCGGCTGCTTGTGGAGCGAGCAAAGCGTCTGTTTGAGGAGAGCAGCGGAGTTGTCCGCGAAAATATCAGGGTATTGTTAAAGCAGTTTGCGGAGGCGGTGGACTATGGGGCAGAGCGTGACATCCGGGAGCAATATGTGCGGCTGTCGCTCTATTTAGAAGCGGTGGAACAGAACCGGGTTTCTTTAAAGGAAGATCCTTCTTTCTGGGAAGAGCATGAGGATGAGTAGAGTATGGATATCTGGGAAATATTAGGGATAGAGGAGACTTTTGACAAAACAGAGATAAAAAGGGCATACGCGAGAAAGGCAAAGCTGTATCACCCGGAGGAACATCCAGAGGAATATAAGAGACTGCGCAGTGCATACCGTATGGCAGTGAAACTGGCGGAAGAAAGCAAAAAAGCGATGGAAATTGATGCAGGCGTGCCGGTAGGGGAGAACCATGGGCAGCCAGAAATTGTGATAGGGAACGGCAACCAGGCAGAAACTGTGCCGGACATGCAGGCAGAAGAAAACAGGACGCAGATGTGGGAGGATGATACAGAGAAGCCATCCGAGGGGGAGAATCCTTATAATTATGAAGAGGTCGCTTCGTATGTTTCAAAGGAGAACGAAGAGCAGTTTTTTCTGGAGTTTGAGTTATTGATGGAAAATCCCTGTCTGACAAATCAGATCAACTGTTTTCGGGTTTTGTTTTCGCGTGAGGAATACAGATCGCTATTTTCGGATGCAGGGGTGCGCCGGAAATTAGGGGAAAGGATCCTGACATGCAAAAATTTCGGCTCGCATATGCTGGATTTTTTTGAGACTTACTTAGCGGATGATGATCCGGACAGCATTTTAAAACAGAAAGAATGGCGCAGACTGCAAAAAGCGGCGGCAGCAACAACGCAGAAAGACATTTCCATAACAGCGGCGCCGGAGGAGATCGACGAGCACCAGTGGATCTTATACCGGCTGCGTTCTGCCGGATATGCAGGACTTGCCACACAAAAAGCCGCGGAATTATATTTAGAACAGTATCTGCCGTGGGCGAAGGAGCACAGGGAAGAGCTGGCTGCATTCCGGAAAAAGAAAAGGAAGCAGTATCTTGCATGGAACATCGGCGTTGTTGCCGGGGTTTTTGGTGCGGTTTTTCTGTTCTGGTTTCTTGTGGCGTAAAATATAAATTTTTGGGTGTAATGTTTTCCTTTGCTTTTTTGATTGAGAATATGTTTGATTTGACATATAATATATATAGGAGCATTGGATAGTTGCAATTGCTCCGGACAAAGATATGCGTGCCATGTATATTGCCTGGATGTGTACAAGTCCGGATAATAATAAACTGTTGACCGATGATATTCGATATTTAGGCGTTGGAGGTCATCTATTTGCGATTGCAGCACAAAAATCTGTCGATTATGGGTATGATGGATATATGTATGGCTTTGCTGCTAATAAAGAATTACTCGATCATTATGTAGAAACATTTAATGGAGAAGCGATTGGCGTACTGCATCCATATCAATTTGCTATTGATGAGGTAAATGCTAAAAAAATAATGGAGGTGTATGACTATGACTGGACAGATGAAGAAATATAGAGATTCTTTAGAAAAAACACCGGAACCTGTTTTGTTAAGTCAAATCCAGACCAAAATGGATTTGAGAGGACTTATGCATTATGCAAAAGAAAAAGGAAAGAAAGTAATGGAACTTTCTGAAAAAGAAAGAATGTCATTTATTAAGAAATAGCTTGCATTTTAAAGAGGAAAGTGTTACATTATTAAATGATAACACGATGACTTGATTGAGAGAGGACGAAAGCCCTCTCTCAATTCACGTTTAGAAGCCATGTATTCTGGTGAGTGAAAGAATCTGGCAAAAGGAAAACTGAATATGGAAGAAAGAAGGTGTACACATGTCAAAACGTGAAACATACGAAACGCGCACCGAAGAAATGATTACTCCGATCTTGGACCGCATGAATTTTGAGCTGGTCGATGTGGAGTATGTAAAGGAAGGCGGTACCTGGTACTTAAGAGCCTATATCGACAAGGAAGGCGGCATTACCGTAAATGACTGTGAGGCAGTGGCGCGGGAGATGAACGAGATTTTAGACAGAGAAGATTTCGTCGAGGATTCTTATGTTTTTGAGGTCAGCTCGCCGGGGCTTGGCAGACCGCTGAAAAAAGAAAAAGATTATATCCGCAGCATGGGGAAAGAAGTAGAGATACGAACATACCGTGCAATCAACCGTGAAAAGGAATTTTATGGTGTTTTGTCTGCATATGATGAAAATACCGTGACGATAAAAACAGAGGACGGAACGGAAATGACGTTTGAAAAGAGCGATATCGCATTGATCCGTCTGGCATTTGACTTTTAAAGATGAACTAAAGGAGGAAAATCCTGCCCAGTGTGCTGGGCATTGCTCCCTGCAAGGGCACATGCTATGCAAAAACAGCATAGCAGGCATTTTGCTCCGCAAAACAAGGAGGATTTAATAATGAGTAATAATGAGTTGTTAGAAGCGTTAAATATATTAGAACAGGAGAAAAACATCAGCAAGGATACACTGCTTGAGGCGATTGAAAATTCTCTTGTGACAGCCTGTAAAAACCATTTCGGTACATCAGATAACGTAAAAGTATCGATCGATCCGGAAACCTGTGAGTTTCATGTGTTTCAGGAAAAGACCGTCGTTGAGGAAGTCATGGATCCGGTGGAGGAGATCAGCCTGGTCAATGCAAAGATGATCAATTCCAAATACGAGATCGGAGATATTGTAAATATCGAGGTACAGTCTAAGGAGTTTGGACGTATCGCAACACAGAATGCAAAGAACGTGATCCTGCAGAAGATCCGTGAGGAGGAGCGCAAAGTTTTATATGATCAGTATTACAGCATGGAAAAAGATGTTGTGACCGGTGTGGTACAGCGCTATGTTGGAAGAAACGTCAGCATTAATTTAGGAAGAGTCGATGCGATCTTAACCGAGAACGAGCAGGTAAAAGGCGAAGTATTCCAGCCGACAGAGCGTATCAAAGTATATATCTTAGAGGTCAAGGCTACTTCAAAGGGACCGAAAGTGTTAGTTTCCAGAACACATCCGGAACTTGTGAAACGTCTGTTCGAGTCTGAGGTTGCTGAGGTCCGTGAGGGTATCGTGGAGATCAAAGCGATCGCGCGTGAAGCGGGAAGCAGAACAAAGATCGCAGTGTGGTCCAACGATCCGAATGTCGATCCGGTTGGTGCATGTGTTGGTATGAACGGAGCCAGAGTCAACGCAATCGTTGGAGAGCTGCGCGGTGAGAAAATCGATATCATTACCTGGAATGAGAATCCGGCAATGATGATCGAAAATGCATTAAGCCCGGCAAAAGTTATTTCTGTTATCGCAGATGCAGAAGAAAAATCTGCAAAAGTGGTTGTCCCGGATTACCAGCTTTCCCTTGCAATCGGAAAAGAAGGACAGAATGCAAGACTTGCAGCACGTCTGACAGGATTCAAGATCGATATCAAGAGCGAGACGCAGGCAAGAGAGTCCGGTGACTTTTTAGATTACGAGAATGATTATGAGGAAGATGAGTATTACGATGAGTCCGGCGAGTCCTATGAGGATTATGAGGATGGCAGCGCACCGTCAGAGGAAAGTTATGAGGAAGACAGCTATGAGGCTGACGGAGCAGAAGAAAACAATGCCGAAGCTGATGGTGAGGACAGAGAATAAGAGGTATTAAGAAGAATGTCAAATAAAAAGATTCCGATGAGGCAGTGTGTAGGCTGTCATGAGATGAAAGCCAAAAGAGATATGATCCGCGTGATCAAAACAGCGCCGGCGGAAGACGGGGAAACGGAGATCATTTTAGATGCAACTGGAAGAAAGAACGGAAGAGGTGCTTATATCTGCCCGAACCGTGAATGTCTTGCAATGGCGATGAAAAACAAAGGGTTAGAACGATCATTTAAAATGCCGATCCCGAAAGATGTATATGAAACGCTGACAAAGGAGATGGAACAGCTTGAAACCAGATAGAGTGTTATCTATGTTAGGAATTGCCGCAAAAGCCGGCAGTGTCGCGAGTGGAGAATTTTCTACGGAAAAGGCGGTAAAAGAAGGCAGGGCATACCTTGTCATCGTTGCACAGGATGCATCGGACAATACAAAGAAAATGTTTCGAAATATGACAGAGTTCTATCAGGTGCCAATGTATGAATATTCGGACAAAGAAATGCTCGGTCATTTCATTGGAAAAGAATTTCGTGCATCGCTTGCAGTCACAAACGAGGGACTGTCGCACTCGATCGAAGAGAGACTGAAACAACAATCACAACTGAATAATGGGAGGAATTAAGATAAATGGCAAAAATGAGAGTTTATGACCTTGCAAAAGAATTAGGAATAGAGAGCAAACAGATTATAGAAACATTAAATACGACGGAATACGCAGTGAAAGCAGCTTCCAGCAATATCGATGATCCGGCACAGAATATCGTGAGAAAGAAGTTTGGAAAGTCTGCAGCACCGGAGAATACAGCAAAGGCACAGAATAAAGAAAATGTGTCAGAAAGCAAACCGGCAGAGAACAAGACGGCGGCACCGGAAAATAAACCTGCACAGAAGCCACAGGCAAACGAGCAGAATAAACCGGCTGAGGGTGCAAAATATGAGAATACAGAGCAGCGCCCGAAGAAAAAATCAAGCATTACTGCTGTATACAATGCACAGTACAGCAAACAGGGCAACAATCGCGGCGGCAATAACAACAGACGCCAGAATGGCGATAGACGTCAGGGGAATGGAGACCGTCGTCCACAGGGACAGAATCCAAACCGTGGCAATGCACAGGCAAGACCGACATCCGGTTATGATGTCAGAAAGGCATTTGAGCGTGCGATCAATCCGGAGGCAGCAAAAGCAGCCGAGGAAGCAGAGCGTCTTGCAGCAGCAAAGGCAGCAGAGTTAAAGGCACAGAGAGAGGCAAAACCGGTTGTGGAAGAACCGAAAAAGCCGGTTGAGACAGTACAGACACCAAGAGAAAATGTCTATGCACAGAACCCGGAGTACCGTCCACAGAATAATGACCGCCGTCAGGGGAATAATAATGACAGACGCGACCGTAACAATAATGGTCAGCGCCGCCCGCAGGGAGATGGAAGAAACCAGAGAAACAATGGTGACAGACCACAGCGCCCATACGGTGACAGAAACGGAAGAAACGACGGACAGCGTCCATACCAGAACAATGGCAGGCCGGGACAGGGTCAGGGCGACAGAAATAACAACAGAAACAATGGCTTCCGTGGTGGAAACAATGGTGGCGGCAGACTTGACCGTGAGATCGACCGTTTCAATAAAGAGGCGGCTGCTGCAGCACCGGAGGAGCTGAGAGGAAAAGAATCCAGAGAGCGCGATAAGGATAGAAACAAAAACGCAAGACAGCGCAACGATTACGATGCACTTGGCGGAAAGAAACAGGAGCGTTTTATCAATCTTGAGAAAAACGGCGGAAAGAAGAAACCTCAGCAGCAGCCAAAACAGCAGCCGGAAGAGGATGTGATCCGTACAATTGTGCTGCCGGAGAAACTCACGATCAGAGAGTTAGCTGACAAGATGAAAGTACAGCCGTCTGTTATCGTAAAGAAACTGTTCTTAAAAGGAACGATGGTTACAGTAAATCAGGAAGTAGATTACGAGCAGGCAGAAGAAATCGCATTAGAGTTTAACTGCATCTGCGAGCCGGAGGAAAAAGTTGATGTGATCGCTGAACTCTTAAAAGAGGAAGATGATCCGGAAGAGACATTAGTATCGCGTCCACCAGTTGTCTGTGTTATGGGTCACGTTGACCATGGTAAAACATCCTTGCTGGATGCAATCCGTTCTACCCGTGTGACAGACAGAGAGGCAGGCGGTATCACACAGCATATCGGTGCTTCTGTAGTATCGATCAATGATCAGAATATTACATTCTTAGATACTCCGGGACACGAAGCATTTACTGCAATGCGTATGCGTGGTGCAAATTCTACTGATATTGCAATTTTAGTTGTTGCAGCAGATGACGGTGTAATGCCACAGACGGTAGAGGCAATCAACCATGCGAAAGCAGCAGGCGTTGAAATCATCGTTGCGATCAATAAGATTGATAAACCGAGTGCAAATATCGAGCGTGTAAAACAGGAGTTATCCGAGTACGAACTTATCCCGGAAGACTGGGGTGGAAGCACGATCTTCTGTCCGGTATCCGCACATACAAAAGAGGGTATCGACAACCTGCTTGAGATGATCCTTTTAACAGCGGAAGTGCTTGAGTTAAAGGCAAATCCGAAACGTAACGCAAGAGGTCTTGTCATTGAGGCACAGCTTGATAAAGGACGCGGTGCTGTTGCCACTGTTTTAGTACAGAAGGGTACATTAAAAGTTGGCCAGCCGGTAGCATGCGGAAGCTGCTATGGTAAAGTCCGTGCGATGATCGATGATCAGGGAAGACGTGTCAAAGAAGCTGGTCCTTCCATGCCGGTAGAGATCTTAGGTTTATCCTCTGTGCCGGAAGCGGGTGAGACATTCGTTGCCATGGATACAGAGAAAGAAGCAAGAGCATTTGCCGAGACCTATATTTCCGAGGGCAAGAACCGTCTGATCGAAGATACAAAGGCAAAGATGTCCTTAGACGATCTGTTTTCACAGATCCAGTCCGGAAATGTCAAGGAACTCGATATCATCGTAAAAGCCGATGTACAGGGTTCTGTGGAGGCAGTAAAACAGAGTCTTGTGAAACTGTCGAATGAAGAAGTTGTTGTAAAAGTCATCCATGGTGGTGTTGGTGCGATCAACGAGTCTGATGTCAGCCTTGCATCTGCATCAAACGCAATCATCATCGGATTTAACGTCCGTCCGGATCCGACTGCAAAACTTACTGCAGATAAAGAAAACGTAGATATCCGTCTGTACAAAGTCATCTACAATGCAATTGAGGATGTAGAGGCAGCCATGAAGGGAATGTTAGACCCGGTATACGAAGAGAAAGTATTAGGCCACGCAGAAATCCGTCAGATCTTCAAGGCTTCCGGCGTCGGCAATATCGCAGGTTCTTATGTGCTTGACGGTATGTTCCAGAGAGGATGTAAAGTTCGTATTTCCCGCGAGGGCGAACAGATTTTTGAGGGTGATTTAGCTTCCTTAAAGAGATTTAAAGATGATGTCAAAGAAGTAAAAGCAGGATTTGAGTGCGGTCTTGTATTTGAAGGTTTCGGTGATTTCCAGGAATTAGATATTGTAGAAGCGTATACAATGGTTGAGGTACCGCGCTAAGAGGTTATAAAATGAGAAAAAACAGTATTAAAAATACCAGGATCAATGGAGAGGTGCAGCGCGAACTTTCCAATATCATCCGCGGGGAGATCAAAGACCCGCGGATCAACCCACTGACAAGCGTTGTAGCAGTGGAGGTTGCACCGGATTTAAAAACATGTAAAGCATATATCAGTGTTTTAGGAGATGAAGAATCCCAGGCAAAAACACTTGCAGGGTTAAAGAGCGCGGAGGGATTTATCCGCAGTAAACTTGCGAAAACAGTCAATCTGCGCAATACACCGGAGATCCGTTTCGTGTTAGACCAGTCGATTGAATATGGTGTAAAGATGTCTAAGATGATCGACGAGGTCACAAAAGATATCAAAAGCGAAGAGGATACAGAAGAATAAAACAGACGAAAAGCGTATGTTTGGGGATGGAGGAGAACATGAAAAGTCTTGATGAACTTTTCGCGGGAGTAAAAACAGCTGCCATCGCAGGTCATATCAGACCGGATGGGGACTGTGTCGGCTCCTGCCTTGCAACCTATAACTATATTACGACATATTACCCGCAGATCAAAGTCAGCCTGTATCTGCAGCCGATACCCAATATTTTCAAATTTATGAAAAATGCGGATAAGATCATAAGCGACTGCACTGCAGATAAAGAGTTTGATCTGTTTATCGCACAGGACTGCGGGGATCTTGGCAGACTTGGAGACGCGGCAAAATATTTTGAGCATGCAAAAAAAACAGCGTGTATCGATCATCATATCAGTAACCAGAGCTTTGCGGATGAAAACTATATTTTCCCGCAGGCGAGTTCTGCGTCGGAACTGGTATTTGAACTGATTCCGAGAGAACGTCTGACCAAAGAGATCGCAGAATGCATTTATACCGGAATCATTCATGATACCGGTGTGTTCCAGTATTCCTGCACATCGGAAAAAACGATGGAGGCAGCGGGTGTTCTGATGGGAATGGGCATTGATTTCCCGAAGATCGTGGATCAGACATTTTTTACAAAAACCTATGAGCAGAACCGTATCATGGGACTTGCGCTGGTAAAAAGTAAGCTGCATCTGGATGGAAAATGCATCTCGAGTATCATAACTGCAGAGGAAATGAGAGAATACAATGTTCTTCCGAAACATTTAGACGGGATCGTCAGCCAGCTTCGCGTGACAAAGGACGTGGAAGCAGCAGTCTTTTTATACCAGACAGATGAAGAAAATTATAAAGTCAGCACCCGTTCTGCAAGTTATGTGGATGTTGCAAAGATCGCAGCAAAATATGGCGGTGGCGGACATGTCAGGGCAGCAGGTTTTTCCGTAGCGGGAGATCCGGAAAAACGGCTGAATGAAATTATTGAAGATATCAGAGAACAGATCACAGATGAATGATACAGGCAGACTGAAATTTTCAGATTGCAGAAAATGACGGCTGTACATGAGACGGGAAAATTTATGATTAACGGAATTATCAATGTATACAAAGAAAAAGGATATACATCCTTTGATGTGGTCGCAAAACTAAGAGGTATTTTAAAAACAAAGAAAATCGGACACACAGGGACACTCGATCCGGATGCGGAGGGAGTGCTGCCTGTGTGTCTTGGTAAAGCGACAAAAGTCTGCGACCTTTTGACGGACAAAAATAAAGAATATGTTGCGGTGATGCTGCTTGGAAAGGTAACGGACACACAGGATACCACGGGAACCGTTTTAGAGGAACATCCGGTTGAAGTGACGGAGGAACAGGTAAAAGAGGCAGTTCTTTCTTTCATCGGTGACTATATGCAGGTGCCGCCGATGTATTCTGCACTAAAAGTGAACGGAAAGAAATTGTGTGATTTAGCGAGAAGCGGTGTGACGGTGGAACGCCAGGCAAGACCGGTTCAGATTTATTCTATTGAGATTATTAAAATGGAACTGCCACGGGTTTGTATGCGTGTGCGCTGCTCAAAGGGAACTTATATCCGCACGCTCTGCCAGGATATCGGGGAAAAACTTTCCTGTGGGGCATGTATGGAATCTCTCCTGCGAACAAAAGTATCTGATTTTTATGTAGAGGATGCGCTGCGTCTTTCAGAGATTGAAGAGCGTGTACAAAAAGCGGCAGGACAGACACCGCCGGAACAGTGGAATGCAGAGATGTTTGATTTTATCTATGCGGTCGATTCCGTATTTTTACAGTATAAAAAAGCGTTGATCTGCAGAGAATGGAACAAGCTGTTATATAATGGCAACCGGATGAAAAAAGATATGTTTGTCTCCTATCAGGAAGAGTGGGAACAGAAGCCGGTACGTATTTATGATGAAGAAGGGCGTTTTATCGGGATTTATGAGTACTCTGATATACATGGGGATTATAAGCCGGTAAAATTGTTTATGGAAGCATGAAATATCTGAAAAACACAACCGAGTTTTATATTGAGGAGCCAACAGTACTTTCGCTTGGAAAATTTGATGGGATACACAGAGGTCATGAACTTCTGATGGAGCATCTTGCAGCCAAAAAGGAAGCGGGGCTTGCGGCGGTCATATTTACATTTAATATTCCACCACGGAAAAGTGTGGAACAGGTTGAGGCGAAAGTCTTAACAACCAATGAAGAAAAAATGCATATCTTTGAGCAGATCGGGATCGATTATCTGGTTGAGTGTCCGTTTACAAAAGAGATCATGTGTATGGAGCCGGAAGACTTTATCGCAAAGATCGTCCGCCAGCTGCATGTGAAATGCTTTGTTGTGGGTTCTGATTTTCATTTTGGGCATAATCGCAGAGGCGATTATCACATGTTAAAAGATTTATCGGGCAGGTATGGCTATGAGGTGCTTGTGATCGATAAAATACAGGAAGATAAGAGAGACATCAGCAGCACATTTATCCGGGAAGAGATTACGAAAGGAAATATTGAAAAAGCAAATCGTCTGCTGGGGTATCACTATTTTGTGACAGGGGAGATTCTTCACGGAAGACACCTGGGAAGTACGAAACTTGGAATTCCGACGATCAATCAGATTCCACCGGAAGAAAAACTGCTTCCGGAGAGCGGTGTCTATGTGACAGAAGTGCGGCTTGGCGACCGGAGCTGCCGCGGCGTTACAAATGTTGGAGTGAAACCGACGATCGAAGGAAAAAATCCGATTGGGGTTGAGACACATCTTCTGGATTTTGCGGGGGATCTTTATGGGAAAGTTGTGACGGTAGAGTTTTTGACCAGAGTGCGCGAAGAACGGAAATTTCCATCCATTGAGGCTCTGAAAGAGGAAATGCAGAACAATATTGCATATGCGAGAGCCTGGTTTGAGAAAAACGGATCCTAAATATTACGGAAATATTACATAAATATGTTGACATTGTAAAAAATGACTGCTATACTTGAGCGGTATTGAAAAACGAAGTATTTGGGATTCTTTGGAAAGGTACGGATATGAAAGCAAAATGGGTTAAGGCAGCCGGACTTCTTGCAGCCGGTTCTCTTGTATTTTCAGCAGCATATATTGATGGACAGTCAGGTGCAAAGGACACACAGGCAGTAATGTCAGAGAGCGCAGACTCCGGGATAAATGAAATATCTGCAGGAGTGTCTTACACATTGGCACGACAGATGGAAAATTATGCAAAGCAGGATACAGATCTTGCATCCGGTGTTACCGGCGCGATGTCAGATTATCTTTCTGTTACCGCAGCAGATATGGTCAGTGTTTCAGAATCCGACCGTGATATGACTGCATCCGGTCAGGAAGATGAGACACAAACAGAGGAAGAAAAACAGGCACAGGCGCTTGCAGAGGCAGCCAGTGCATTTGGATATACCAATCTTGGTATCGCACAGGCAGATGGCAATATCAATGTCCGTGAAGTACCGGGGACTGAGGCAGAAATCGTTGGAAAGCTGCCGAACAATGCGGGATGTGAGATCATCGGAACAGATGGTGACTGGACACAGATCGAGTCGGGAAAAGTAAAAGGATATGTAAAATCAGAATATCTTCTGACCGGCGAAGCAGCGATCGCAAAGGCACAGGAAGTAAAGCAGACAGTTGCAACGGTAACGACAACTACGCTTTATGTCCGTGATGAGGCAAACACAGACAGCCATGTCATTACCATGATGCCGGAGGGTGAGGAGCTTGAGGTACTTGAAGTTCTTGACGGCTGGGTAAAGATTAATGTCGACAGTGATGAGGGATATGTTTCTTCAGATTATGTCAGCATCGCAACTGAACTTCCAAAGGCACAGACTATGACAGAAATCCGTTATGGACAGGGTGTGTCGGATGTCCGTGTATCCCTGGTTTCCTATGCTGTGCAGTTTGTCGGAAATCCATACGTATGGGGTGGAACAAGCCTGACAAGAGGCGCAGACTGCTCAGGATTTGTCATGAGTGTATTTGCCAATTATGGTATTTCACTGCCACATTCTTCAAGAGCACAGGCAAACTGCGGTACAAAGATTTCCGCATCGGATGCACAGCCGGGTGATCTTTTCTTCTATGGGAATGGAAGCAGTATCAATCATGTGGCTATTTATATTGGAGGTGGCCGCGTGGTACATGCAAGTTCTCCGAAGTCCGGTATCAAGATTTCCGGAGCTTACTATAGAACACCGGTCAAAGTAGTCCGTGTGATTAATAATTAAATTTAGGCATTTACAACAGAAACAACCCATGCTATAATAATAAAGTATGAGTTTAGCCCATATTCGGTAGATGGACACTCCGACCTTTTACTGAGTATCATATCCCGGCAGAGCCGGAACGGGCGATTAATAAGAAAAGGAGGATCATAACATGATCGCAAAGGAAAAGAAACAGGCAATTATCGCAGAGTATGGCAGAACACCGGGAGATACAGGTTCACCGGAAGTACAGATCGCTATCTTAACAGCACGTATTGAGGAGTTAAATGCCCATCTTGCTGAGAACAAAAACGACTATCATTCAAGACGTGGTCTTTTAAAGATGGTTGGTCAGAGACGTGGTTTACTGGCATACTTAAAGAAAGTTGATATCGAGAGATATCGTTCCTTAATTGAACGCTTAGGTCTTAGAAAATAAGATCTTTTCCATACAGAGCCGCTTCCGCATGGAGGCTGGCTTGTATGGATACCGTATGGAATCTGTTTTCATACGGTTTTATCGAGTGGGGATTTACTCCACTCGATTTTCAGTTAAAAATAAGAAAGAATCCTGTGAAAACAGGTTCTTCGCCAAAGGCAGAAGCATATTTCCGAGACCACTGAAAAATGTATGAGATGTCGTGCATTTTTCAGTAGTTTCGGTGCTTCTGTCTCCACAGAGAAAAGGAGAAAACGCATGTATAAAAGTTTTTCAATGGAACTTGCAGGCAGAACACTGACCGTAGATATCGGCAGAGTATGTGCCCAGGCAAACGGAGCCGCATTATTAAAATACGGTGAGACAACAGTCTTATCTACCGCTACCGCATCGGACAAGCCGAGAGACGGAGTCGATTTCTTCCCACTCAGCGTTGAGTACGAAGAGAAAATGTATGCAGTCGGAAAAATCCCTGGCGGATTCAACAAGAGAGAGGGTAAGGCATCCGAGAATGCAATCCTTACTTCCCGTGTGATTGACCGCCCGATGCGTCCGTTATTCCCGAAGGATTACCGCAATGATGTTACCATCAATAACATGGTTATGTCTGTTGATACAGAATGCCGTCCGGAAGTTGTTGCAATGATCGGTTCTGCACTTGCAGTTACCATTTCTGATATCCCGTTTGCAGGTCCTTGTGCCATGACACAGATGGGGATGGCAGATGGCGAGTTTATCATCAATCCTTCCCAGAAAGTATGGGATACCGGTGATTTACAGCTTACCGTTGCATCCACTGCTGAGAAAGTCATCATGATCGAAGCCGGAGCTAATGAGATTCCGGAAGAGAAGATGATCGAGGCAATTTATAAATGTCATGATGTGAACCAGACCATCATCGCTTTCATCAACCATATCGTAGAAGAGGTTGGTAAGCCAAAACATGAATATACAAGCTGTGCGATTCCGGAAGAGATGTTTGCTGCGATCAAAGAGATCGTAACACCGGAGCAGATGGAAGAGGCTGTATTTACTGACGAGAAACAGAAACGTGAAGAGAATATCCGCGAGATCACAGATAAACTTGCTGAAGCATTTGCAGATAACGAAGAGTGGCTGGCAGTGCTTGGGGAAGCTGTTTACCAGTATCAGAAAAAGACTGTCCGTAAGATGATCTTAAAAGACCACAAACGTCCGGATGGCCGTGCAATCAATCAGATTCGTCCACTTGCAGCTGAGGTTGACTTAATCCCTAGAGTTCATGGTTCTGCAATGTTTACCCGTGGACAGACACAGATCTGTGACGTTGTCACATTAGCTCCGCTTTCTGAGGTACAGAAGATTGACGGATTAGATGAGAACATTACAACAAAGAGATATATCCATCAGTATAACTTCCCTGCATATTCAGTAGGTGAGACAAAAGTTTCCCGTGGACCGGGACGCCGTGAGATCGGTCATGGTGCATTAGCAGAGAAAGCACTTATGGCAGTACTTCCTTCTGAGGAGGAGTTCCCATATGCGATCCGTGCTGTATCCGAGACATTTGAGTCAAACGGATCTACTTCCATGGCATCTACATGTGCATCCTGTATGTCCTTAATGGCAGCAGGTGTTCCGTTAAAGGCAATGGTTGCAGGTATTTCCTGTGGACTTGTTACAGGTGAGACAGATGATGATTACCTTGTTCTTACTGATATCCAGGGTCTTGAGGACTTCTTCGGAGATATGGACTTTAAGGTAACCGGTACACACAAAGGTATTACAGCGATCCAGATGGATATCAAGATTCATGGTCTTACAAGACCGATCGTCGAGGAAGCAATCGGACGTGCGAGAGAGGCAAGAATCTACATCATGGATGAGGTTATGTCAAAAGCAATCGAAGAACCGAGAAAAGAAGTCAGCGCTTACGCACCAAAGATCGTTCAGATCCAGATCAATCCGGACAAGATCGGTGATGTAGTCGGACAGAGAGGGAAGACCATCAATGAGATCATCGACCGCACAGGTGTTAAGATCGACATTACCGATGATGGTGCTGTATCTGTGTGTGGCACAGATGCTGAGATGATGAACAAGGCGATCGAAATGATCAAGATCATCACTACCGATTTTGCAGAAGGACAGATCTTTACAGGTACCGTAGTAAGCATTAAAGAGTTTGGTGCATTCGTTGAGTTTGCTCCTGGTAAAGAGGGAATGGTTCATATTTCCAAGATTTCCAAAGAGCGTATCAATCGTGTGGAGGATGTCCTGACATTAGGAGATAAAGTAAAAGTTGTCTGTCTTGGAAAAGACAAGATGGGACGTATCAGTTTCTCTATGAAGGATGTTCCGGCAGAGGCATAAGAAAAGAAGATAATTTGAAAATTGTAAATGGTTCGTATACAAAATATACGGATCTGAAAAAAGAACTGCATGTTAATCATAGTTATTAACGCGCAGTTCTTTTTTGTAATTCATGACAATAGAATGTTTGTGAAGTGTGCATTCTATTATTAAATTTAAAACCAGTGATTTGACAGCAGATAATAGATACCCATAACGTGGAATGGTGTCATCGGCATTATAACCCCATAATTCCGTCCACCGGCAGGGAAAAGGCAACGCCATGCGCAGGGGAGTCCATGCCATGAGCAGAACTGACCGCCTGCATGATCTCCGTCTTTTTATCTTTTGGTACAACGATTGCGACGATTTCCTGTTCTTCCTGGATCGTGATGCCGAAGATGACAGCCGATTTTCCAGGACTGCAGCGCAGACCTTTTAAGATCGTTCCTCCGGTTGCACCGGCGGCGCGTGCGGTGTTCATGACCGCGTCGCTGTATCCCTGATTGATCGTTACAAGAATCATAGCATGTGTAATTGTTTCGCTCATTTTTTTCACTTCCTTTTCAACTTCTTCGCCGCATGATTCTGCGGAATGCACGTTTAAAAGTTTGTACAGAAAACCCTGCATGCCATTCATGGGAATACTGACGGCGATACCGGTTCCTTTTTTATGAAGACTTAGTGCCTGATTCATTTCGGCAAGCAGAATTTTCTTCTGCTCATTTGGAATAAAACAAAGAGTAATACTTTTTTGAATACTCCCAAGACCGCATAATTCTAACCATTCCGAGCTGGCTGTGCCGATTCCATGCATCTGATAATAGACAGGTATGTGGGAATCTGCTAAAAATTCACATAACCGATCTCTGATATGGAAGTCTGTTATAATCACAAGACAGCGGTAAGATTCGCGTTTTTTCTGTTCCTGCATCATTAAAAATCCTCCTCAAAATCCAGAATTTCATTGTCACCAATTCCAATAATCGCAGCGGCAGGCGTACTTGATTTCTTTAATTTCATATTATAGGAGACACCCATGATCTGGATGGCAATGAGTGGCGCCATAGCTACCATTGCGACAACTCCGAAAGCGTCAGTTACCACATTTCCACCAATCGCGGTACATGCACCCATGGCAAGCGGGAGCAGGAAAGTGGAAGTCATAGGACCACTCGCAACACCGCCGGAGTCAAAGGCAATGCCGACAAATACCTTTGGTACAAATCTTGTCAGAACCAGTGCGATCAGGTATCCCGGGATTAACAGCCAGTAAATATTTAAACCGGTAAGAACACGCAGCAGTGCAAGGGCAACAGAGGCAGATACACCGATCGACAGGCTTAAATTCATGGTATCTCTGGAAATCGAACCATTTGTGACATCTTCAACCTGACGGTTTAATACCTGGACCGCAGGCTCCGCTTTCACGATATAGTAACCGATCAAGGCACCGATTGGGATTAGGATCCACTTCCATGGCTGTGCGGCAAGACTGCTTCCGAGAAGACTTCCGACAGGCGCGAATCCGACGTTTACACCGGTTAAGAAAAGGATCAGACCAATGATCGTGTAGAAAAAACCAATGATCATTTTGATCATCTGCGGTCTGTGGTAACGTCTGGAGATAAGCTGGAAGATCAGAAATACAAAAATGACCGGAAGTATGGATGACAGGACTTCTTTGGCATAATCCGGTATCATATGTACAAATTCACGGATCACATCCTGCATTGTGATCACGTCCGGAATCGTTGTCTCATTGTAAGCGGCGCCGGTCGGATGATAAAAGATACCGAGCAGTAAAACCATTAAAACAGGACCTACACTGCAAAAGGAGATCAGACCGAAACTGTCACTTGAACCGTTTTTATCATTTCTGGTTGCAGAGAGACCGACACCGATCGCCATGATGAAAGGAACAGTCATAGGACCTGTTGTCACTCCACCGGAGTCAAATGCGACTGCAATAAAATCGGCAGGTGCCGCAAAAGAGAGCAAAAACAGTGCAATATAAAAAATGCACAAAAGAACCGGAAGACTGATACGAAAGAGAATACGGAGCACGGCGATCACTAAGAATACACCGACGCCAATCGCGACCGTAAAGATCAGTGTATTGTTCGGAATGGAAGGAACCTGATTTGCAAGAACCTGAAGATCGGGCTCTGCGAGGGTTATGATAATACCCATCAGAAAACATACACCGATCAGAACGGGAAGTTTTCTTGTCTTCATAATGGAAGAACCAACGCCTTTTCCAAGAGGTGTCATGGCAGTTTCAGCGCCGAGCTGGAAAAAAGCCATACCGATGATCAGCATAAATGCACCGACTAAGAACAGAGCGATCGTTCCGGTTTCCATGGGGACAACAAAAATGGAAAGCAGAAGCACGATCACCGTGATCGGCAGGACTGCATTTACGGATTCGTCAAATTTTTCTTTGAGTTTTTTGTTCAAGATGGCATCACACTACTTTCTTTTTGATTTTTAAAGCGAACCAAAATAGTTCACTAATTAACTATTATTTATTGTAAGGAAAATCATGCCTGGTGTCAAACGTTCTTCTAAATATTCAGAAAAATTTAACATTTTCTTATCATTTTTAGCAGAAAAGAAGTTCTTTCATATAATAATTATGGAAGTTCTTTGACAGAATGGAGAATGTTATGGATCGGGTGAAAAAGATCATTCACACAGATTATGCATATAGATCAGGACTTAGTGGGCAGAATGTTACCGTCGCGGTGATGGATACCGGTATTGTCGCACATTCTGATTTTGAAGACAGAATCATATATTTTCATGATTTTTGTAATGGGAGAAAAGAAATGTATGATGATAATGGTCACGGCACCCATGTTTCGGGGATCATTGCGGGAAACGGAAAAATGTCTGAGCAGTATCTGAAAGATACTGCTCAGAAGGTTCGTATATACAGTGGAGTTGCACCAAAATGCAGGATTATCATGTTAAAGGTTTTAGATGAAAATGGAAATGGAAATACGAAAAAAGTACTTGATGCAGTGATGTGGATCAAAGAGAACAGGGAACGTTATCATATTAAGATATTAAATATATCGGTAGGAATGTTACCGGGCGCAGGTGTTGAGGAGCAGAGAAAGCTTTTATATGCGATCGATGAATTGTGGGATGCAGGGATCATGGTCGTTGCTGCTGCAGGAAACAACGGACCAAAAGAAAATACGGTGACGATTCCGGGTATTTCAAGAAAAGTACTGACGGTCGGAAGCAGTGATGATGACACCTATGACCGTGGGAGAAAAGTTTTAAAAACCGGATACAGTAGCAGGGGTCCGACTGCGTGCTGCATCGTAAAGCCGGAAATCCTTGCACCTGGAACCGGTATTACAAGCTGCAGCAGGGATAAAACCGGATATCAGGTAAAAAGTGGAACTTCCATGGCAGCACCGGTTGTCTCAGGGTCACTCGCACTTGCATTTGAGAAGTATCCATCATTTACTCCGGCAGAAATGAAGCTGCGCCTTTATGAGAGAGCATATCCGAGAAGTGCGCAACTTGGCAGGAGCGGATGGGGGATGATACATGTGGATCATCTCGTGCGTTGACTTTTGAGAGGAAAATTATTACAATAAACACATATGTATGCTGTGGCACAAACTTGTGATGCAGATGAGAACGCTGCTTTCATAAAAGCGTGCAGGAAGAATGGAGATTTGTATGAAGAAAATATTGCATCTCATATTTGGAAGATTTTTTGTGGTTGCCATGGCAATCATTTTACAGGTGTTATGGCTGTGTGTCGTATTGTGGCAGCTCAGTTACAAGTTCACGTATGTCAATTTGCTTGTGCGTGTGATAGCAATCATTGTTGTGCTTATAATCGTCAATAAATGGACAAATCCGGCGAATAAACTCTCATGGACGTTTTTGATCTTATTGTCGCCGGTTTTTGGACTTATGGTATATTTCTTATTTGGAAGATCCGGTCTGACCAAACATACAAGGGGGAGAATGGATGCTGTCAACCGTCATGTGGAAGCATTGTTTCAGAGAGATATTGCGGCAGAGGAGGCGTTAGAAAAAGAAAACAGGTCAGCATACCTCCAGTCGTCCTATATTGACAAGTGGGCGGGATTTCCATTATATCAGAACACGCAGACAAAATATTACAGCTGTGGGGAAGAAATGTTCCCGGATATGTTAGAGGCACTGCGTGGTGCAAAACATTTTATATTCCTTGAGTATTTTATCATTGAAGAAGGATATATGTTCAATACGATCCTTGATATTCTTGAGGAAAAGGCAAAGGCCGGAGTGGATGTTCGTTTTATCTATGATGATGTCGGCAGCATCAATTCTATTTCTTTTGGATATTATAAAAAGCTGCAGGAGAGAGGGATTCCCTGTGTGACATTCAATCCTTTTAAACCGCTGATTTCTGTGGTGATGAACAACCGCGATCACCGCAAGATTTTTGTGGTGGATGGTTATATCGGATTTACAGGCGGCATCAATCTTGCAGATGAATATATCAATAAAGTCAAAAGATTTGGATACTGGAAAGATACCGGAGTGCGGATCGAAGGAGAGGCAGTCTGGAGTCTTACGGCAATGTTTCTTGAAATGTGGAACTATATTAACCGCTCTACAGAAGATTACAGCAGGTTTCTGCCGTCTGTTTATCAGGAAAAAGAATTTACTTCCGATGGTTTTGTACAGCCTTATGGGGACAGTCCGCTTGACAATGAAAACGTTGGAGAAAATATTTATCTGAATATCATAAGCCGTGCGAAAAAATATGTATATATCTTCACACCGTATCTGATCATTGATCATGAGATGCTGATCTGTCTTTCGAATGCGGCAAAGAGCGGAGTGGATGTAAGGATCGTGACGCCTGGCGTGCCGGACAAAAAGGCGGTCTACCTTCTGACACAGTCCTACTACGAACCACTTTTAAAAAACGGTGTCAGGATTTTTCAGTACACACCGGGATTCATCCATGCAAAGTGTTTTGTCTGTGATGATGAGATCGCAACGGTAGGCAGTGTAAATCTTGACTACCGGAGCCTGTTTTTACATTTTGAATGTGGTGTGTTTATGTACCAGTCCAAGGCAGTCATGCAGGTAAAGGAAGACTGCCTTAAGACATTTGAGGAGTCGGAGGAGATGGATGTTTTATTCTGCCGCGGACGCAGACTTCCGGTGCGCATGGTACAGAGCCTGATGCGGCTGTTTGCACCGCTGTTATAGAACAGCAGAGTCTGGTATAAAACGTGCGATGTTGTAGTACTATAGCAGACATTTTTAAGGAACAAAATACAAAAGGGCACGGTAAAAATAATCTTTGTAGGCCGCTGCCTCGACTGAATCTGCATATACGATATTGACACTGCCGATGGGAGTTCCGTTTAAGGAATAGACCGCCTTTCCGGCAGTGTCTCCTTTTTTTACAGGTGCTGTCGCGGTTTCCGGCAGTTCGATGTTTTGGGTAATGCCGGCAAGATCACTTCCGTCTGTTGTCATGTACTGAAAAGGTCTTTGATAGATGATACCGACAGAGTCTTTAATGCCCTTTTCGACAGGAAGATCTTCTAACTTATCTTTGTGATTGTCACAGTAAATCCGGCATTTTCCAAACCCATAATTCAAAAGAGTCGTGGCATCCGCAGAGCGTGACTTGATATCAGGAGCACCCATGATGACGGCGATCAGTTCCATGTCATCTTTTTTGGCAGTTGCGGAAATACAGTACATGGCAGTGTTGGTAAATCCGGTTTTTAAGCCGGTGGCATACTGATAATGTTTGATCAGCTTATTGGTGTTGGTCAGACCGAACTCCGAGGAACCCTTTGCGGTGGTGTGGGTAATATTTTCCATCCAGATCGTGCAGTAATCGTGGATTTTCGGGTATTTTGTGATCAGTTCACGCGACATCAGTGCGATATCATTGGCACTGGTCATATGTCCGTCGGCATCCAAACCACAGCAGTTGATGAAATTGGTGTCATTCATACCGAGTCCTTTTGCGCGTTCATTCATCATGCGGACAAATTCTGATTCGGAACCGGCAACATGTTCTGCCATGGCAACACAGGCGTCGTTGGCGCTTGCAACACTGATACATTTGATCATCGTCTCAACTGTCTGTGTCTCACCCGGCTCTAAAAACACCTGGGAACCGCCCATGCCGGCTGCATATTCGGAGACAGTCACAGTATCATCTAAGGAGATCTGTTTCGATGATAGCGCGTCAAAAATCAGAAGCAGTGTCATGATTTTTGTAACGCTTGCGGGATGCCTTGCCTCGTGGGAATTTTTTTCATAGATGATGGCGCCGGTGGATGCTTCCATCAAAATGGCACTTGGTGCGGAGATATTTAAGTCTGCGGCGGGTGCAGTCTCTGTCTGGGAAACAGGAGACAGGGGGACGGTTACATCCGGAATGAGACAGGAAGATACAGGAAGTACCGTGCCCTGCACAAGGAGATTAAGACCGAGCAGAATGGAAAACATGAATTTCAAGAATATGCCCTCCGTAGGGTTCTGTTATAATTTATTTTAGATGCGAAGGATGTACATTATGCATAAAAATCTTGAATTTTGCGGGAAACCACGGTAAAATCAATATTTGTGGAATGAGAGGGTATGACATAGATGGAATTAACTGTAAAACTTCAGGTGTTTGAGGGACCGTTAGATCTGCTTTTACATCTCTTAGAAAAAAATAAAGTCAATATATATGATATTCCAATCGTGGAGATCACAAACCAGTATATGGAATATATTGCCGAAATGCGCAGACAGGACTTAAATGTGATGAGCGAATTTCTCGTGATGGCGGCGACACTGCTTGATATCAAATCAAAAATGCTGCTTCCTGCAAAAGAAAGCGAGGATGAGGAAGAGGAAGATCCGAGGGCGGAACTTGTGCAGCAGCTGTTGGAATATAAAATGTATAAATGTATGGCATATGAACTGAGGGATCGTCAGATTGATGCGGAAAAAGTATGGTTTAAAGCACCGACAATCCCGCCCGAAGTTCTTGCATATGAAGAACCGGTTGATGTGAATGAACTGATGTCCGGGGTAACACTTGCGAGGCTGAATGATATTTTTCAGTCCATCATAAAGAAACAAGCGGATAAGATTGATCCGGTCCGTTCGAAGTTTGGAAGAATCGAGAAAGAGGAAGTGTCACTTTCTGATAAGATGGCATATGTGGAAGAGTACAGTCTGCGTCACGGACAATTTTTGTTTCGGAGTCTTTTAGAAGCACAGTCCGGGAAAATGGAAGTGGTTGTGACATTTCTGGCAATATTAGAGCTGATGAAGATGGGAAAGATCGTTGTTTCCCAGGAATACACATTTGATGATATAAAAATTGAATCAAAAATTGCAGCCTAGTTGTATAACAGCAGAAATGAAATGTGATCTGCATGGAATTTTTGCGCACCGGAATAGAGGGTTGGTATGGAAGAAAAAAAATATGAGGCAATCGTTGAGGCAATCCTGTTTACAATGGGAGAGTCCGTGGAATTAGAGCGTATAGCAAAAACACTGGAACTTGATACGGAACGGACAAAAAAGATCATAGAACATCTGATGCAGCGCTATGAGGATGATGACGTCGGCGTTAAGATTATGGAACTGGACGGTTCTTATCAGATGTGTACAAAGGGCGAAATGTATGAATATCTGGTGAAAATCGCAAAGCAGCCGAAAAAGCATGTGCTTACCGACGTTCTGCTTGAAACTCTTTCGATCATTGCCTACAAGCAGCCGATTACAAAGGCGGAAATTGAAAAGATCCGAGGTGTTTCCTGCGATCACGCGGTAAACAAGCTGGTGGAGTACAATCTGGTATGTGAACTTGGAAGGCTGGATGCGCCGGGACGCCCGCTGCTTTTTGGCACAACGGAGGAATTCTTAAGGAGTTTTGGCGTTCAGTCAATCGATGAACTTCCCGTGTTAAGTCCGGTTCAGGTAGAAGAATTCAAACAGGAAGCGGAAGCGGAAATGCATATGAAACTGGATATCTGATCTGGTTTCGTATGCTTTTTTTTACACAAAAAATGAGCATTTTTTGCGTATTATATACATAAGGATTGATGAAATGCTTTTTTGGAGTCTGGTGTATGTGGAAAAAACTGCTGGCATGGATTCTTGTCACTGTGATCTTAACAGGATATGGAATACAGATCGTGGAGGCTTTTGATCCAAAAGAAAATGTGCGGATGGCGGAAGTGACAGAAAAGCCAGGTCAAACTTCCCTGTATGCAAAAGCAGCTGTGCTTATGGATGCGGATTCCGGGCGTATCCTGTATGAAAAAAACGGGCATCAGGCGATGGCGAATGCCAGTACGACCAAAATACTGACCTGTATCGTTGCACTCGAAAACTGCGACCTGGACAGCGAAGTGACCGTGAGTGCGCTTGCAGCGTCACAGCCGAAAGTTCATCTGGGTATGCGGGAGGGGCAGAAGTTTTATCTGAAAGATCTGCTGTACGGACTGATGCTGGAATCTTATAATGACTGCGCTGTGGCGATTGCAGAACACATTGCAGGCACGACGGGTGATTTTGCAAAACTTATGAACGATAAAGCAGAGGAGATCGGCTGTCAGGACAGTTATTTTATCACACCGAACGGACTGGATGCCAAAAATGAAAATGGGTTTCATCACACGACGGCGGCGGATCTTTCCCTGATCATGCGCTATTGCATTAAAACCTCGGAAAAGGCAGAGCAGTTTCTTGCGATCACAAGGGAAGGACAGTATCAGTTTTCTGATATAGATGGTAAAAACATTTACACCTGCTGTAATCATAACGCATTTTTGCAGATGATGGACGGGGCATTGTCAGGCAAGACAGGTTTTACCGGTAATGCGGGATATTGTTATGTCGGGGCATTAAAACGTGATGACAGAACTTTTATCGTTGCACTGCTTGCCTGCGGGTGGCCGAATAATAAAACATATAAGTGGGCAGATACAAAAAAACTTATGCAGTACGGAATTTCCCGGTTCCGGAAAATAAGTCTGGATGAGATTGAACTGGACGCAGGGGAATATGCTCCGGTACAGGTGGTGGGCGGACAGGGCACAAAGATCGGCGAAGAGGTAACGACAGAACTTGAAGTTGCGCCGGTGAAAGAAAATGTGGAACTGTTGATCGAAAAAGACCAGGGAGTACACATAGAGTATCAATTATCCCGGAAACTTTATGCGCCGGTAACGGAAGGAGATTTTATCGGTGAGATAACATACCTTCTGGGAGATGAGGTTCTGGCAAAACGTGTGGTCACAGTGAAGAATACGGTAAAAAGAATCGATTTTTTCTGGTGTGTAAAAAAAACAGCAGAATTATTTCCAATGTAAAAGCCCCGGATTCCTTGTATGCAAAAAAAAACTGTCAAAAAATTAACAATTCTCTTGAAAATTTGTTACTGACCATCTATAATTTATCCTAGCGGAATTTGTTATATTTTTACATTATTCACTATGTACCATGTCAAAAGATGTGGTAACAAACTTTATAGATGGAGGGCAAAAAGGATGAATAGTAGTAATGATAGCTTGGCAATGCAGCGTATTACCAAGTTAGTCGATGAGAACAGTTTCATGGAAATCGGTTCTCTCGTAACCGCAAGAAATACAGACTTTAATCTTGCAGACACAGATACACCGTCCGATGGTGTAATTACCGGACACGGTCTGGTAGATGGTAATCTGGTATTTGTATACAGCCAGAATGCAGCCGTATTAAATGGTACGATCGGAGAGATGCATGCAAAGAAGATCGCAGCTGTATATGATATGGCTATGAAAATGGGTGCACCGGTGATCGGATTTATCGATTGTGCAGGAATGCGTTTACAGGAATCTGTGGATGCATTAAATGGATTTGGTGAGATCTACGCAAAGGAGGTCGCAGCATCCGGTGTTGTTCCACAGATTTCCGCTATTTTCGGAAGCTGTGGCGGTGGACTTGCAGTAGTTCCTGCATTATCTGATTTTGCATTTATGGAGAGCAAAGGAAAAATGTTCATCAACTCCCCGAATGCGATTGAGGGCAATCGCATTGAAAAATGTGATACTTCTTCCGCAGAGTTCCAGAGTGAGAAAAACGGCTGTATTGATGCAGTCGGAACAGAGGATGAGATTATCGCGCAGATCCGCGAATTAGTAAGCATCCTTCCTTTAAACAACGAGGGAGATGTCTATACTTCCGAGTGCCAGGATGACTTAAACCGTGCATGTGAGAACATGGCAGCCATGAAAGGTGATCCGAGATATTTATTAAGCGAGATTTCAGACGGACATGTATTCTTTGAGACAAAGAAAAACTACGCAAAAGATATGGTAACCGGATTCATCCAGTTAAACGGAATGACAGTCGGCGCTGTTGCAAACTGCTCTGAAGTTTACGATGAAGAGGGCAAAAAAGCAGAGGAGTTCTCAGGAGCTTTGACAGCAAGAGGATGCAACAAGGCAGCAGAGTTTGTTAACTTCTGTGATGCATTCGAGATTCCTGTATTATCTTTAACAAACGTAAAAGGTTATGCAGCTACTGTCTGTGCAGAAAAAGGACTTGCAAAAGCACTTGCACGCATGACAATGGCATTTGCTGATGCAACATGCCCGAAAGTAAACCTGATTACTGGAAATGCAATCGGAAGCGCTTATGTTACAATGAACTCTAAAGCGATCGGAGCAGATTTTACATATGCATGGGAAGATGCAAAGATTGGTATGATGGATGGCGAGCTTGCAGCTAAGATCATGTACGCAGATGCATCTGCAGATGAGCTTGCAGCAAAAGCAAAAGAATATGATGCATTACAGTCAAGCGTTATGACTGCAGCAAGACGTGGTTATGTAGATCTTATTTTAGATCCTGCAGACACCAGAAAATACCTTGTAGATGCATTTGAGTTATTATACACAAAATGTGCAGGTGTACCGGACAAGAAACATGGAACAAAATAGAAAGGTGAAGTTATGAAGAAAAAATTATCTCTTATGCTTTGTCTTTGCTTTATGGTTCTGGCAATGACAGCATGTGGAACGGATCCTGAGAGCGTTGATTATTTTGGTATGAGTTATTCTGATATCCAGGATAACATGGAGCAGACAGTATCTGCGCTTGTTTCGTTTTCAGATGAAGATATACAGAGTGGTGCAGAATATTATGACTCAAACGGAATGGATGCATTTGCCCACTTACTGACATCCTGGGGTGAAACAGTTTCAGATCTGGGTTCCTATCAGGGACTTGGAGATCTTACTGTGACAAAAGCACAGAAGACTGTGACTGCAGATCAGGTTTTACATTTCTCAGACAGAGATGTAGTTGTTTCTTATGTATATGAATACAATTACGAGACAGAAGCACCGGAACTTACAGATGCAAGTGCAGATCTTGTGTATTCACTTGGCGAAAAAATGGAAAAAGCCGGTATGAATACATTGATGGGAATGGGAACCGTATTTGTAGTTCTTATCCTGATCAGTCTGATCATCAGCTGCTTTAAAGTGATTCCGTATTTACAGAACAAAAAAGCAAATGCTGGTGCGAAGAAAGATGTGGCAGATCCGGTTGTGGAACAGATCGAGCAGCGTGAGGAGACATCCCAGCTTACTGATGATTTAGAACTGGTTGCAGTTATTTCTGCAGCAATCGCAGCAGCAGAAGGAACATCAGCAGATGGATTCGTAGTACGTTCTATCCATAGAAGATAGGCAAAGCAGACAAGTTATAATAAATATATGTCGTAAAAAAGTAATGATCACAGGAGGATGATTCAATGAAAAGCTATACAATTACCGTAAATGGAAATGTTTATGATGTTACTGTAGAAGAAAATGGTGCAGTAAGCGCACCGGCAGCAGCTCCGAGACGTGCAGCAGCTCCGGCTCCGGCAGCAGCTCCGAAGGCTGCAGCTCCGGCAGGTGGCGCAGGTAACGTAAAGATCGAAGCAGGTGCAGCAGGAAAAGTATTTAAGATCGAGTCTTCTGTCGGCGCATCTGTAAAGAAAGGTGACACAATCTTAGTTCTTGAAATCATGAAAATGGAGACACCGGTTGTTGCTACCGAAGATGGTACAGTAGCAAGCATCAACGTAAGTGTTGGTGACATGGTAGAAGCAGGTGCATTACTGGCAACTTTAAACAACTAATTTTAGGAGGATAACAATGAGTTATTTTACTGAGACAATGGGCAACCTCCTTCATCAGACTGCCTTTTTTAACCTGACATGGGGAAATTTCGTAATGATCTTAGTTGCATGTATTTTCCTGTATCTGGCGATTGCAAAAGGGTTTGAACCGTTGTTACTCGTTCCGATCGCATTTGGTATGCTTCTGGTAAACATTTATCCGGATATCTTTGCAACTCCGGAGCAGATGAGTAACGGTGTCGGTGGTTTATTCCATTATTTTTATACCTTAGATGAATGGTCAATTCTGCCATCCCTGATTTTCCTCGGTGTTGGTGCAATGACCGACTTTGGACCTTTGATCGCAAACCCGATCAGTTTCCTTTTAGGAGCAGCAGCACAGTTCGGTATTTTCGGTGCTTACTTTATGGCAATCCTGCTTGGATTCAACGATAAAGCAGCAGCAGCCGTTTCTATTATCGGTGGTGCAGATGGTCCTACTTCCATTTTCCTTGCTGGAAAACTTGGACAGTCCGGTCTGATGGGACCGATCGCTGTGGCAGCATATTCTTACATGGCACTGGTGCCTATCATTCAGCCGCCAATTATGAAGTTATTTACAACGAAAAAAGAACGTGCGATCAAGATGCAGAACTTACGTCCGGTATCCAAACTTGAGAAAATCTTATTCCCAATCGTGGTAACCGTTGTCGTATGTCTGATCCTTCCGACAACAGCCCCGCTCGTTGGTATGTTAATGCTTGGTAACCTGTTCCGTGAGTGTGGTGTGGTTCGTCAGTTATCTGAGACAGCATCTAACGCTTTAATGTACATTGTTGTTATTTTGCTTGGTACATCCGTTGGTGCATCAACAAGTGCAGAGGCATTCTTAAATGCTACAACTTTAAAGATCGTTGCACTTGGACTGATCGCATTTATGTTTGGTACAGCAGCCGGAGTATTGTTCGGTAAATTACTTTGCTTCATTACAAAAGGCAAGATCAACCCACTCATCGGTTCTGCCGGTGTATCCGCAGTTCCTATGGCTGCGCGTGTATCACAGAAAGTTGGTGCAGAGGAAGATCCTACGAACTTTTTACTTATGCATGCAATGGGACCAAACGTTGCCGGTGTTATCGGTACAGCAGTAGCAGCCGGTGTATTCATGGCAATCTTTGGAATTTAATCAGACGGCAGAACAAAAACAGGTTCGCTGTATAAGGAGGAAAAAATGGCTGAAGTTGTTAAAAAACCTTTAAAAATAACAGAGACAGTATTGCGTGATGCGCATCAGTCTCTGATCGCAACAAGAATGACAACAGAGCAGATGCTTCCAATCGTAGACAAGATGGACAAGGTTGGATACTATGCTGTTGAGTGCTGGGGAGGCGCAACTTTCGATGCATCCCTTCGTTTCTTAAAAGAGGATCCATGGGATCGTCTCCGCAAATTAAGAGACGGTTTTAAAAATACAAAATTACAGATGTTATTCCGTGGACAGAATATCTTAGGATACCGTCCATATGCTGATGATGTAGTAGAGTATTTCGTACAGAAATCCATCGCAAACGGAATTGATATCATCCGTATTTTTGACTGTCTGAATGATCTTCGCAATCTTCAGACAGCAGTAAGCGCATGTAACAAAGAAAAAGGACATGCACAGGTTGCTTTATCTTATACACTCGGTGATGCTTATACCTTAGATTACTGGACAGATATGGCAAAAAGAGTAGAGGATATGGGAGCTGACTCTGTATGTATCAAAGATATGGCAGGACTTTTAGTTCCACAGAAAGCAGACGAGCTGGTACGTGCGATCAAAGAAGTGATCGACATCCCGTTAGAGTTACATACACACTATACATCAGGTGTTGCTTCCATGACATACATGAAAGCAGTAGAGGCAGGATGTGATATCATCGATACCGCAATGTCTCCATTCGCACTTGGAACATCCCAGCCGGCTACTGAGGTTATGGTAGAGGCATTCAAGGGAACTGAGTTTGATACCGGTTTAGACCAGAACAAACTTGCTGAGATCGCTGATTACTTCCGCCCGATGAGAGAGGAAGCATTAGAGAGCGGTCTGATGAACCCGAAAGTATTAGGTGTAAACATTAAAACTTTATTATACCAGGTACCGGGTGGTATGTTATCCAACCTGATCTCCCAGTTAAAAGAGCAGGGCAAAGAGGACAAATACGAGGAAGTGCTTGCAGAAGTACCGCGCGTTCGTAAAGATCTCGGTGAGCCGCCGCTTGTTACACCTTCCTCACAGATCGTTGGTACACAGGCTGTATTCAACGTATTAATGGGTGAGCGTTACAAAGTAGCGACCAAAGAGACGAAAGATGTTCTCCTTGGAAAATACGGTCAGACTGTAAAACCGTTCAATCCGGAAGTTGTTGACAAAGTATTAGGCGATGAGAAGAAGAATGCAATTACCTGTCGTCCGGCAGATCTGTTAGAGCCAGAGCTTGATAAGATCGAAGCTGAGATGAAACAGTGGAAACAGCAGGATGAAGATGTATTATCCTACGCATTGTTCCCGCAGGTTGCAACTGAGTTTTTCAAATACCGTGAAGCACAGCAGAAAAAAGTAGATGCAACAATTGCAGATACAAAGAATGGTGCATATCCGGTATAATTAGAATATGATTGATGAAATGCCACGGCAGTATTTTAGGATGCTGCTGTGGCATTTTTGTTTGCTGAAATATTGCTTTTTACAAAGAAAAGAATTAGAATCATCCTATAAATGATAAAGGATATAAGAAAATGGAAAATTTTGAACGGAAAACGTCGCCGAAAAATGGCATAGATACAGAAAACTGGTTTATAGAAAGTTATCGCAGATATAAAGGTCATCCGATACGGATTCTAATAGCACTGTACAAAGGAAATTATCATAAATTTGTTATGGCAGTTATCTGTTTTTTTATAAAGCATGCATGTGTGTGGGTACTTCCAATCATAACTGCAAATATCATCAATGATGTGACACAGAAGAATCCTGATACCGTGAGAAATATCTGGATCAGTGCAGTCCTTGAGATTGGTTTGATCGCACTTAATATACCAATGAATTATCTGTATACATCATATAAAAGCCTTGCAACACGTTACGCAGAAACAGGACTTCGTAAGGCATTGATCCGGAAACTTCAGCAGTTGTCGATCGCCTACCATGTGGAGACACAGTCTGGAAGGCTGCAGTCTAAGATTATGCGTGATGTGGAGGCGGTGGAGACACTTTCCACACAGATGTTCTTAAGCATTTTAAATATTGCACTGAATATCGGGGTTGCGCTGGTGGTCACAGCATCAAAAAGTAAGATCGTTTTTGTATTTTTTCTGTTGACAACTCCGGTTGCGGCAATCACGATGGTTTCGTTCCGCTCGGTCATGAAAAAAAGAAATACGGAATTTCGAAAAGAAATGGAAGAAACATCTGCGCGTGTGATGGAAATGGTGGAACTTGTCCCGGTGACAAGGGCACACGCATTGGAGGATGAAGAAGTACATAAGATGAGCGGGCAGCTTTTTACAGTGGCGGAAAAGGGATATAAACTGGATCTGGTACAGGCATTATTTGGTTCAGTCGGATGGGCAGTATTTCAGGTGTTTCAGGTCGTCTGTCTGGCATTTACCGGTTATCTGGCATTGCGTGGACGCATTATGGCGGGCGATATCACACTTTACCAGAGTTATTTTGCAACGGTGGTCAATCAGGTGTCTGCAATTGTAACACTGCTTCCGACGATTGCGAAAGGTATCGAATCTGTCAATTCCATTGGTGAGGTGCTCCTCTCAGAGGATGTGGAGCAGAATGAGGGGAAAAAGCAGCTGGAGAATGTAACGGGAACCTTTGATTTTGAAGATGTTTCCTTTCATTATAAGAACAGTGACAAACCGGTGTTAAACCACCTGAACCTGCATGTAAAACAGGGGGAGACGATCGCATTAGTCGGGGAGTCGGGTGCAGGAAAATCAACTGTGTTAAATCTTGTGATCGGCTTTCATTTAGCGGACGGGGGAAAAGTCCTTTTAGATGGTAATGATATGAGGGAAATAGACCTGCGCACATACAGAAAACATCTTGCGGTTGTACCACAGACATCTATACTATTTTCAGGGACTATCCGTGAAAACATTACTTATGGGAACGAACATGTTTCGGATGAAGAATTAGAACGTGTCATAAAGGCGGCAAATCTCACGGATCTGATGGAGAGTCTCCCAAATGGGGTTGATACCATGGTAGGAGAACATGGCGGAAAACTTTCCGGTGGACAAAGGCAGCGTATTGCGATCGCAAGAGCTTTGATTCGTGATCCGGAGGTGATCGTGCTCGATGAGGCTACGTCTGCTTTAGACAGTATTTCTGAGAAACTGATACAGGAAGCTTTGGGAAATCTGACGAAAGGGAGAACCACATTTATTGTGGCACACCGACTGTCAACGATCCGCGATGCAGATAAGATTGCCGTTCTCGCGGACGGACACTGTGTGGAATATGGTACGTTTGAGGAATTGATGGCACAAAAAGGTGAATTTTACAGAATGAAAATGATTCAAAGCTGACAAAAAGGAAAAGCTTTGATATAATAGAAATGTTGGTGTGCAGAGGCATATCATAAATTGCAGACAGTGTCATAAAAATGACAGGAACGAGGGGTTATGAGCAGTAAGAATGATTTGAGTAATCGGATCAATGAGTCATACAGTAAATTGAGCAAGGGACAGAAACTGCTTGCCACCTATATCACAGATAACTATGATAAGGCAGTATTTTTGACAGCGGCAAAATTAGGTGAGGTGGTCGGAGTCAGTGAATCCACGGTCGTTCGCTTTGCCATGCATCTTGGATACCGGGGATACCCTGAATTTCAGAACGCCTTAGAAGAACTGGTACGCAATAAGCTAAATTCTATCCAGCGCATGGAAGTTACTTATGGCAGAATCAGCCAGTCCAAAATTCTGGAATCTGTTTTGAAATCAGATGCGGAAAAAATTAACAGTACATTGGAAAAGATAGATCAGACAGCATTTGAGATGGCTGTAGATACCATTTTACATGCGAAACATATTTATATTATTGGAATCAGAAGCTGTGCACCGCTGGCGTCATTTATGGCATTTTATTTTACTTTGATGTTTGACAATGTACATCTGATACAGACAAGCAGCTCCAGTGAGATTTTTGAACAGATGGTGCGTATTGGAAGGGATGATGTGATCATCGGGATCAGTTTTCCGAGATATTCCATGCGGACGTTAAAGGCGATGGAATTTGCAAATAACCGCAGTGCAAAAGTGATTACATTAACAGACAGTGTGCATTCTCCGATGAATTTGTATTCGTCCTGTAATTTGATCGCAGATAGTGATATGGCGTCTATTGTGGATTCGCTGGTTGCACCACTCAGCGTGATCAATGCCCTGATCGTGGCACTATGTATGAAAAAACAGAGAGATGTTGCGAAGACATTAGAAATGTTAGAAGGAATCTGGGATGAGTATCAGGTCTATGAAAATGATGAGATCAATGCGATTGACGATTCCATAAAAATGCGTTATGCAAAAATAGGAGACAGCGATTTTCATGAATAAAGTCATTGTAATAGGCGGGGGACCGGCTGGAATGTTTGCTGCGATCACCGCAGCGGAAACCGGCAGTCAGGTTATTCTGCTTGAAAAAAATGAAAAACTGGGAAAAAAACTTTTCATTACAGGAAAGGGACGATGCAATATTACCAATGCGGGAGATATGGATAATCTCTTTGCAAATGTTATGACCAATACAAAGTTCTTATATAGCGCCTTTTATTCGTATGACAATCAAAGAGTCATTGATTTTTTTGAGAGAAACGGACTGAGGACAAAAACAGAGCGTGGCAACCGGGTATTTCCTGTTTCGGATCATTCCTCGGATGTGATCGCCACACTGCAGAAAGTGCTGAAAGAAAAAAAAGTAAAAGTAATGCTGCATACACAGGTACAAAGTCTGCTTGTGGAATCTTCCGGAGAAGATGCGCCGGAAAACATTGTAACAGGTGTAAAGCTGACAGATGGAACCACAATGCAGGCAGATGCAGTGATCATTGCGACAGGCGGATTTTCCTATCAGACGACAGGCTCTACAGGGGATGGTTACCGTTTTGCAAAAGAAGCGGGACATACCGTCACGGATATCCGGCCGTCACTGGTGCCGTTTCTTGCAAAAGAAGACTATGTCCGGCAGATGCAGGGACTTTCATTAAAAAATGTGGAAGTACGCATTTTAAATGGAAAGAAACTGCTGTATCAGGAGTTTGGCGAGATGCTGTTTACACACTTTGGTGTCAGCGGGCCGCTGCTTTTATCGGCGAGTGCAGCTATCAAACCGTCTCTTACGGCTGGAGAACTTTCCATGTTTATAGATTTAAAGCCGGCACTTACGGAAGAACAGTTAGATCACCGTCTGGTAAGAGAGTTTGATGAGGCGAAGAACAAGCAGTTCAAAAACTCCATTGGTGGGCTTTTCCCGGCTAAAATGATTCCGGTCATGCTGGATCTTAGCGGAATCGACCCGGAGAAAAAGGTCAATGAGATCACAAAAGAAGAACGCAGACATTTTATCGGACTGATCAAGGCATTCCCGGTCACACTGTGTGGACTGCGTGATTTTAACGAAGCGATCATCACGAAGGGCGGTGTGAAAGTAAAAGAGGTCAATCCGTCCACGATGGAGTCAAAACTGGTGCCGCATTTATATTTTTGCGGAGAGGTGTTAGACCTGGATGCGATGACAGGTGGATATAATTTACAGATTGCATGGTCCACCGGTTATCTTGCGGGAATCTCAGCGGCGCAGCCGGATGAAAGATAACAGATGATAAAGCGTTATAAATCTATGGATTGTTAAGGACAAAAGAATAGGAAATAAAAAACATAGCAAAATGTAAAAGGAGAATAAAACATGAGTATGAATATCGCAATTGACGGACCGGCAGGAGCAGGAAAGAGCACGATTGCAAAGCGTCTGGCGAAAAAACTTGGATTTATCTATGTGGATACGGGAGCAATGTACCGCGCGATGGCATATTATTTTCTGCAGCATGACATTGACGCAAAGGATGAGAAGGCAATCGCGGCAGCATGCCCGGACGTGGATGTCACGATCACTTATGAAAATGGAGAACAGCAGGTACTTTTAAATGGAGAGAATGTAAATGGTGTGATCCGTAATGAGGAAGTTGGAAATATGGCATCTTCCACAAGCGTCTATCCGGTGGTCCGCAAAAAGTTAGTGGAACTGCAGCGCCAGCTTGCAAAGTCAGCCGATGTCATTATGGATGGAAGAGATATTGGAACATGCGTTCTTCCGGACGCTCAGGTAAAAATCTATCTGACAGCAAGTTCTGCCACACGTGCAAAGAGACGTTTTGATGAACTGTCTGAAAAAGGGGTAAGCTGTGATCTTGCGGAGATTGAAAAAGATATCATTGACCGCGATTACCGGGATATGCACCGTGAAACATCACCGCTTCGTCAGGCAGAAGATGCTGTTTTAGTAGACAGTTCGGAAATGAATATTGATGAAGTGGTGGATGCCATTTATCAGGTTTATGCAAAGATAAAATAAGGGAATTATAAAAATATGAAGATAACATTGGCAAAAAGTGCAGGTTTCTGCTTTGGCGTGAAACGCGCGGTCGATACCGTGTATGAGCAGCTGAAAATGAGTGCCACAGAGAGACAGCCGATCTATACATTTGGTCCGATCATCCACAATGAAGAGGTGGTGCGTGATCTGGAGGAAAAAGGAGTGACTGTTTTAGAAAGCGTAGAAGAACTCGAAGAGAGGGCGGCGCATGGCGGAACGGTCATCATCCGTGCACACGGAGTGGAAAAGGGCATATCCGAAAAAATAAAAGAGCTTGGCTATACATTAGTGGACGCAACCTGCCCGTTTGTGTTAAAGATACACCGCCTTGTGGAGAAACACAGTTCCGAAGGAGCACAGATCGTGATTATCGGAAATGAAAAACATCCGGAAGTAAAAGGAATTAAAAGCTGGTCGCTTGATCCGCATACGACTGTGATCGCAACGCCGGAAGAAGCAGAAAAATATCAGGCAGAATCTGGGAAAAAGGTATGTATTGTAGCACAAACGACATTTAATTACAATAAATTTCAAGAATTAGTTGAAATTATAAATAAAAAAGGTTATGATATAATTGTTTTAAATACAATCTGCAATGCCACCGAGGAAAGACAGACTGAGGCAGCAAAGATTGCCCGTGATGTGGACGCCATGATTGTCATAGGGGGCAGAAATAGTTCCAATACGCAGAAGTTGTTTGAAATATGTAAAAACGAATGCAACAATACTTACTATATACAAACTGTAAAAGATTTGGATATCACATGTTTTGAGTCCATCGATAGCGTAGGTATTACCGCAGGGGCTTCTACCCCAAACAAAATTATTGAGGAGGTTCAAAAGAATGTCAGAAATGAGCTTTGAACAAATGCTGGAGGAATCATTTAAAACAATAAGAAATGGAGAGGTAGTTGAAGGTACCGTTATCGATGTAAAACCTGATGAGATCGTATTGAATATCGGCTACAAATCAGACGGAATCATTACTCGTAATGAATATACGAACGAAGCTAACGTTGATTTAACAACACTGGTATCTGTCGGCGACACCATGGAAGCAAAGGTTCTTAAGGTAAATGACGGTGAGGGACAGGTATTACTCACATACAAACGTCTCGCAGCAGAAAAAGGCAGCAAGAGATTAGAAGAGGCATTTGAAAACAAAGAAGTATTAACAGCAAAAGTAGCACAGGTATTAGACGGAGGTCTCTGTGTGATCGTGGATGAAACAAGAGTATTTATCCCGGCAAGCCTTGTATCTGATAGCTATGAGAAAGATTTATCCAAGTACAAAGATCAGGATATCGAGTTCGTGATCAGCGAGTTCAATCCAAAACGCAGAAGAATCATCGGCGACAGAAAACAGCTTTTAGTTGCTAAAAAATTAGAACAGCAGAAAGAGCTGTTTGCAAAGATCAAAGTTGGTGATGTTATGGAAGGAACTGTTAAAAATGTAACAGACTTCGGTGCATTCATTGACCTTGGCGGAGCTGACGGACTGCTTCACATCTCTGAGATGTCATGGGGCAGAGTAGAGAGCCCGAAAAAGGTATTCAACGTTGGTGATCATGTACGTGTATTCATCAAAGATATCAACGAGACAAAGATTGCACTCAGCATGAAATTCCCGGCAGAAAATCCATGGAATGGTGCTGCAGAGAAATATGCAGTTGGAAACGTTGTAACAGGAAAAGTAGCAAGAATGACAGATTTTGGTGCATTCGTAGAGCTTGCTCCGGGTGTTGATGCATTACTGCATGTTTCCCAGATCGCAAAAGAGCATGTTGAGAAACCATCTGACGTATTAAAAGTAGGTCAGGAGATCGAAGCTAAGATCGTTGATTTCAACGAGGATGAGAAGAAGATCAGTCTTTCCATCAAAGCATTACTTGCTCCGGAGACAAATGAGTCAGAAGATGCAGATGTTGCAGATGTAGATATCGATGCAGTTGCATCAGAAGAGAATTAAATTCCGTATACAGTAATATGGATGAAAATAGGCTTTCACGGAATGTGCAAAGCCTATTTTTTCTATAAAGTATGGAAACAGGAGGAAAGTAGATTATGCTTGAAACCGATAATTATGAAAAGTTTAAAAAGGACATTTTGCAGCTTGCCGGAATTGATCTGAATTCTTACAAGGAAAAACAGATGCGCCGCCGGATCAATACGCTGATCACGAAGAACAACGTTAAGACGTACAATGACTATGTAGCACTGATTAAGAAAGATAAGGAAAAATTTGATCAGTTCATCAATTTCCTGACGATCAATGTTTCTGAGTTTTATCGCAACCCGGATCAGTGGAAGATATTAGAGGGACAGGTATTCCCGGAACTGATCAAAAAGTTTGGCAAGAATCTGAAAATCTGGAGTGCGGCATGTTCAACAGGCGATGAACCGTATTCCCTTGTTATGGCGCTTTCAAGACAGGTGCCGCTTGCAAATATTAAGATCATTGCAACGGATATCGACAATCAGGTGCTTGATACGGCGAGAATGGGACTGTACAACGAGAAGAGTATTGCCTCTGTGCCGGATGATCTGAAAAAGAAGTATTTTACAAAAGTTGGTTCTTCCTATCAGATTTCAGATGAGATCAAAAAAAGGGTGGAATTTAAAAAGCATGATCTGTTAAAAGATCCATATCCAAGTGGATGCAATCTGATCGTCTGCCGTAATGTAGTTATTTATTTTACGGAAGAAGCAAAAGATGTGATCTACCAGAAGTTCCATAAAGCGCTTCAGCCGGGTGGTGTACTTTTCATTGGAAGTACAGAGCAGATCATGAACTACAGAGAGCTTGGATTTGACAGACATACATCCTTCTTCTTTGAGAAAAAATAAAAGATACATAATAAAATTGAAAAATGGGAGACCGTGCTGATGCGGTTTCCCATCTTTGTAATAAGATTCATTTGTTTGTAATAGATGTTATTCTATGGGACGGCTTACAGTTTTTTCTTCCAGATAAACTGCAGTACATGCAGGCAGTATTCTTTCTGCATTTCTTTTGAAGTAATAAAATCCTCGGACAGTTCAAAATAACTTTTTTTATCTTTAAACATGAGACGGAATGCCGGTTTTTGTATTTCCTGATACTGGGGAACAAAAATTGCATTCTTTTTTTCATAGCAGGTTCCTGCGGTAGCTTTTTTCCTTCGTTCTTTTGGAATCGAGACAGCAAGGCTTGAGGGAATGGCGAGATCTTCCTCAGGCAGATACCAGTAATTTTTATAATCAGAAAGAAAATATTTGAGCTCCCCTGTATATAAACGGACACAGAGTGTTGTCAGGTCTGTATCGACAACCAGGTGGAAATCCTCATAATGACAGGAAACACGTTTAGGAATCGAAAACACATTTTGCATGGAAAAGAGAATCTCCCTGCATGGTTTGCCGTCATAGGAGACAGATTCATTGGCACAGATGGATGTCACATTAAATGCCCCCTCAAACAGCTTTACATAGGACAGTACGGAGAGAAGCCTTGGCATGTCGATAACATCCTCATAATTGTGCTGCTTTAAAAGAGAGATAAGTTTTTTATCTGGATTTTTCTGACATGCCTTGTATACATCTATCAGTTCACCACCGTTATATGTGTCCCCGCGTTCTAAACCAATAAATTGCTCTACCGTTTTCTGCTTTAAATTTGGAAGGGCAAAAAGAAAACGAAAGCCTGAGATCATTTTATAAATGTCAACATATTCATAAACGGAAAATGGTTCTGGTATTTTGTACTTCTGACATTTGTTTGTCAGGTACGGAATATCAAAACCGATTCCGTTAAATGTGATGATCGTGTCAAAATTTTTCAGATAATCTAAAAAAGCATGCAGTACATCCAATTCATCTGCCGGAGTTTCTGCAAAAAACTGATCGACAATAAGCAGATTTTCTTTCCGCGCAGCGCATCCGATCAGATAGAGTGATGTGCGTGCAGCTGAAAATCCGGTCGTTTCTATATCAAAAAAAAGAGAATTTTCTGTAAATATCAGTTCTGCCATTGAATCATCTGCTGTAAAAGGCATTTCTTCGTGCCAGTGTTTCATATAAATCCTCCCTGATTTCCTTCATAATAAACTATTTTATCACATATAAAAAGAAAAAGAAAATGCCATTAATTGATGGAATTATCTCAATTATTGTGAAAATTTTGTCAAAAGGTTCTAAAAAAAATACAAGGAACGGATGGAATATGTATCATTTTGTGGTATAATCAATAAGATAAATGTTCTATGAAAAATATCGTAGAATAGAATACAATTAAGAGAAAGTGGGGCACGAAAAATGGGTTTAAAGACATTTAAAGGTGGCGTCCATCCTTACGAAGGCAAGGAATTAGCAAAGGATGCGCCGATTGTGGAAGTTTTACCCAAGGGCGACCTGGTGTATCCGTTATCACAGCATATCGGAGCACCTGCAAGTCCGATAGTGGCGAAAGGCGACAGAGTATTAAAGGGACAGAAAATCGCAGAAGCGGGCGGTTTTGTATCATCTCCAATTTATGCATCTGCTTCCGGTACTGTAAAAGCTATTGAACCGCGTCGTGTAGCAGTTGGCGATATGGTCAATTCCATCGTGATTGAAAACGACGGAGCGTTCGAAGAGGTTTCTTATACGCCATGTGAAGATGTGACAGCTTTATCAAAAGAAGAGATCATTGGTAAAGTAAAAGAAGCCGGTGTTGTCGGCATGGGAGGTGCGGGTTTCCCGACTCATGTGAAGTTATCGCCGAAAGAACCGGAAAAAATTGAGTATATCATTGCAAACTGTGCAGAGTGTGAGCCATATCTGACCGCAGATTACCGGAGAATGTTAGAAAATCCGGAAGAGCTGATCGGTGGTATGAAGATCATTCTTCAGATTTTTGACAAGGCAAAGGGTGTATTCGGTATTGAGAATAACAAACCGGACTGTATCGAAAAATTGCAGGAGCTTGTAAAAGATGAACCGCGTATCGAGGTTTGTCCGTTAGAGACAAAGTATCCGCAGGGTGGTGAGCGTCAGCTGATTTATGCTGTGACAGGACGTTCCATTAATTCCAAAATGCTTCCGGCAGATGCAGGATGTATCGTTGACAACGTTGAGACGATCATTGCAATCTACAATGCAGTCAAACTTGGCAAACCGGTAACAAACCGTATTTCTACGATTACTGGTGATGCGGTAGAACATCCAGGCAACTTCTTATACAACATTGGTACGAGTTATCAGGAACTTGTCGATGCGGCAGGCGGGTTTAAAGTTCAGCCTGAGAAGATTATTTCCGGTGGTCCGATGATGGGATTTGCAATGTTCGGATTGGACGTTCCGACCACAAAGACATCATCCTCCCTGTTATGTATGTCACAGGATGAGGTTGCTGCTGCAGAAAAGTTACAGACAGCATGTATCAACTGTGGACGCTGTGTAGAAGCATGTCCGGAGCAGTTGATCCCGTCGAGACTTGCGAAGTTCTCAGATAAGGGACTTTCCGAAGAATTTGAAAAATGGCATGGCTTAGAGTGTGTCGAGTGCGGAAGCTGCAGTTTTGCATGCCCGGCTAAGCGACAGCTTGCACAGTCTATCAAGACCATGAAAAAACAGGTTCTTGCAGCAAAACGCAAAAAATAATGGAAATATGAAAAATAAATTTTTAAAACTGAAGAAAGAGGTGGATTCCTGTGAGTGATTTATATCATGTTTCATCATCACCACATGTGCGTTCTAAAGATACGACGGAAAGAATCATGCTTTATGTAATTATTGCATTGCTTCCGACAACCTTATTTGGTATTTATAACTTTGGATACAGAGCACTGATTTTAATTTTAGTAACAATCGCATCCTGTGTTGCATCAGAGTGGATCTTCAATAAGATCGTACATAAAAAACAGACGATCAATGATTTAAGTGCTGTTGTAACCGGTCTGCTTTTAGCATTAAACCTTCCGGCTGCACTCCCATGGTGGGAAGCAGTACTCGGCGGTGTATTTGCAGTCGTGGTTGTAAAATGTATGTTCGGCGGATTAGGACAGAACTTCATGAACCCTGCGCTGGGTGCAAGATGTTTCCTTCTGATTGCATTTGCGGCTAACATGACGAACTTTACGATCGATTCCTATACCGGAGCAACGCCGCTTGCAGCAATGAGAAATGGTGATCCGGTCAATACGATGGATATGCTGATCGGACGTACAGCCGGAACAATCGGTGAGACTTCCGCGATCGCGATTCTGATCGGAGCCATTTTCCTGATTTTAATGGGTGTTATCGATCTTAGAATCCCGGCAAGCTATATTATCACATTTATTGTTTTCATGCTTCTTTTCAGCGGACATGGTGCTGACTGGACTTATATTACGGCACAGCTTTGCGGTGGTGGTCTGATGCTTGGTGCTTTCTTTATGGCTACTGATTATGTCACTTCACCGATCACACCGATGGGACAGATTATATTTGGTATCTGTTGTGGTATCTTTACCGGACTGTTCCGCTGCTTTGGTGCAAACGCTGAGGGCGTTTCCTTCGCAATCATCTTAAGCAACATTTTAGTTCCGATGATTGAGAAATACACGGTTCCGAGAGCATTTGGTATGGTGAAAGAAGCCAAAAAGCAGGAAGGAGGCAAATAAGATGAATAAGAAGATCGTTCATGACGCATTAGTTTTATTTGCTTTTACAATCGTACTTGGACTTTTACTTGGAGTTGTGTACGGTGTTACAAAACCTTCGATTGACAAGGTAAATGAAGAAAAGACACAGAATGCCTACAAACAGGTATTTACAGATGCAGATCATTTCAATGATTATGCAGACTTTGATGCAGATGCAGCACAGGCGCTGCTGGATGAAAATGGATATTCCGATACGATCGAGACAGTCGTTGCAGCACAGGATGCATCTGAGAACACGCTTGGTTATGTATTTACAGTAACCGCAAAAGACGGAAGCCAGGGATCTATCACATTTTCCGTAGGTATCCAGAATGATGGAACTGTAAATGGTTATTCCATCACATCGATCTCCGAGACACCTGGTCTTGGTATGAAGGCGCAGGAAGAGGAGTTTTACGGTCAGTTTGAGAACAAGAAAGTAGATTCCTTTACCGTTGTTAAGTCAGCTCCGTCAGCCGACAACGAGATCGAAGCAATTTCAGGTTCTACCATTACATCAAAAGCGATGGCTAACGGTGTAAATGCCTGCCTGACATACTTCCAGAATGTTTTAGCGGGAGGTACAAATTAATGAACAAGAATGTAGAACGTTTATATAACGGTATTATCAAAGAAAACCCTACCTTTGTTCTGATGCTTGGTATGTGTCCGACATTGGCGGTTACTTCCTCAGCGATCAATGGACTTGGTATGGGACTTTCCACAACAGTGGTACTTATTTTATCAAATATGCTGATTTCAGCATTCCGTAAAGTGATTCCGGATGGTGTCCGTATGCCGGCATTCATCGTTATCGTTGCATCACTTGTTACCATGGTTCAGTTTATCATGCAGGCATATACACCAGGTCTTTCTGAGTCTTTAGGTGTGTATATTCCTCTGATTGTAGTAAACTGTATCATCCTTGGACGTGCAGAGAGCTATGCTTCTAAGAACCCGGTCATCCCGTCCATGTTTGACGGTATCGGTATGGGACTTGGATTTACATTCGGTCTTACCTGCATCGGTCTGATCCGTGAGCTTTTAGGAGCTGGACAGATCTTTGGATTTCAGGTATTATCTTTAAGCTGGTTTACACCGATCACAATTTTTGTTATGGCTCCGGGTGCCTTCTTAGTATTGTCCTGTCTGGTTGCTGTTATGAATATCGTAAGAGCAAAGATGGAAGCCAAAGGCAAACCGTTAGCAGAGCCTGCAGGATGCTTAAGCGGAGACTGCTCCGGCTGCAGCCAGGCTTCACACTGCAGTGGCAAGGCAGCTGCAAAAACAGAGTAGGAGGATAGGTACAGATGAAAGAATTACTTTTAATTGCAATCGGTTCTGCGATTGTAAATAACGTTGTATTAAGTCAGTTTCTCGGTATCTGTCCGTTCTTAGGAGTTTCCAAGAAAACAGAGACAGCAGCCGGAATGGGTGGCGCAGTAGTGTTCGTTATCACGATCTCATCGTTTGTAACAGCACTGATCTATAAATTTATTCTTGCAAACAGCTATCTGATGAACAAGGGAATCGATCTTACTTATTTACAGACGATCGTATTCATTTTAGTTATTGCAGCATTAGTTCAGTTTGTTGAGATGTTCTTAAAGAAATCAATGCCGGCATTGTATCAGAGTTTAGGTGTATACCTTCCTCTTATCACAACAAACTGTGCCGTATTAGGTGTTGCTTTAACAAACGTTACAAAGGAATATGGTATTTTAGAGAGCGTTGTAAACGGTTTTGCAACAGCAGCTGGTTTCCTGATCGCGATCGTATTGATGGCAGGTCTGCGTGAAAAAATTGAGTACAATGATATTCCAAAGCCATTTCAGGGTACTGCGATCGTTCTGATCACAGCAGCTCTGATGTCTATTGCGTTTATGGGATTCTCAGGAATGATTTAGGAGGAAAAATAAGATGAACGTTACAGCAATATTAGTTGCAGCCCTCGTTGTGGGCGGCGTAGGTATCTTAATTGGATTTTTCCTTGGTATTTCCGGAGAAAAATTCAAGGTAGAAGTTGATGAGAAGGAAGTTGCCATCTTAGGTGAGCTTCCTGGAAATAACTGCGGTGGCTGTGGTTATGCCGGATGTTCCGGACTTGCAGCAGCAATCGCAAAAGGCGAAGCACCAGTTAATCAGTGTCCGGTCGGCGGTGCTCCGGTTGCAGCAAAGATCGGTGCGATCATGGGTGTAGATGCTGGCGAGGGCGAGAAGAAGGTTGCTTTCGTAAAATGTGCAGGAACCTGTGACAAGACACAGAAAGATTATGAGTACACCGGTAATGAGGACTGTGCATCCATGGCATTTGTTCCAAACGGCGGACCAAAAGCATGTAACTATGGATGCCTGGGATATGGTTCCTGTGTGAAAGCATGTCCATTTGATGCGATTCATATTGTAGATGGTATCGCTCTGGTTGACAAAGAAGCATGTAAGGCTTGCGGTAAATGTGTTGCTGCCTGCCCGAAGCATTTAATCGAACTGGTTCCTTATTCTGCAAAACACATTATCCGGTGTAGTTCGAAAGATGTTGGTAAGAATGTGATGAAAGCATGTTCCGTTGGATGTATCGGATGTCACCTCTGTGAGAAGAACTGTCCGAAGGATGCTGTACATGTCATTGATAATGTAGCTTACATCGATCAGGAAAAATGTGTTGGATGCGGTATCTGTGCACAGAAATGTCCGAAGAAGATTATTCTGTAATCTGATTCAGATATAAAAAAAATAGAAAAAGAGCAGACTGTTTTGATGAGCAGTCTGTTCTTTTTTTATTTTTATGATTCGAGTGTCAAAAGGTGCTTTTCAATTTTTTGACTGTCAAATTGCACAAAGCTGTGTCTGTTTTGTTCCGTTGTCCGAAAATAAGAAAAACTAAGTATGCCTGAGTTAGAATTTCTCGAAGTGACGTGAACGGCGTTCAACAAGCCTTCCATGGCTTGTGAAGCCTTGTTCTGCCATCCGTGGCAGAACATCACTGTGAATAGGCAGGCATACTAGGATTTTCTAATTTTCTCCCCAAGTCACAAAACGAGTCCAAGCTTTGTGCAATTTGACAGCCACTAAGTTGTGAGCCACCTTTTGACACCCGAGTCTTTTTATAAAATAATGATAAAAAATTGCAGATAATAGTATTATATGATAAAATATTATCAAATCATAATATGTTTTTGTTAAAATTATACAAAGTAGGTGAACGAAATGGAACTTATTTACACAAACGATAATTGTACCGGATGCAACAAATGTGTACGAGATTGTCCAGTGCTGATTGCAAATGTGGCAACAGATGCAGGAAAGGTTACGGTCGATTCTGAAAAATGTATTGCATGTGGGGCATGTTTTGACGCCTGTGAACACAATGCCAGAGAATATCGGGATGATACAAAAGCATTTTTCACAGCATTAGAAACAGGAAAAAAGATTTCTGTCATTTTAGCGCCAGCGTTTTTGGCAAATTATCCGCGTGAGTACAAAAAGGTACTCGGATATCTGAAGGAGAAAGGTGTAAACCATATTTACAGTGTCTCTTTTGGTGCAGATATTACGACATGGGGGTATTTAAAATATATTACGGAACATCAGTTCTTTGGTGGTATTTCCCAGCCATGTCCGGCAGTTGTTAATTATGTAGAGAAGTATATCCCGGAGTTATTACCGAAGATGATGCCGATTCACAGTCCGATGATGTGCATGGCAATCTATATCAGAAAATATTTAAAATGTAATGATGAACTGGCTTTTATCAGCCCATGTATTGCAAAGAAAATGGAGATCACGGATCCTAATTGCAATGGCTATGTGAATTATAATGTGACTTTTAGGCAGTTATTTGAAACGATTGGAAATAAATACCAGGGCAGTAAGGAATACAATGATGAACTGGAATATGGCATGGGTGCTCTTTATCCAATGCCGGGGGGTTTAAGGGAAAACGTAGAACATTTCCTTGGAAAAGAACAGGTGGTAAGACAGGTAGAAGGCGAAAAGGAAGCCTATCGCTATCTGCATGAGTATTTAGAACGTATCAAAAAGAATAAGAGACAGCCGTTTATGGTCGATATTTTAAACTGCTCTAAGGGATGTATCTATGGAACAGCTACTGAGTTAGAGCGCAATACGGATGATGTGATGCTCACACTCAGCGATATGAGAAACAAAACGGCAAATGCAGGAATAGACATAAAAAGAGGATTGTTTGGCAAGAAGACAAAGAATGGTTCACCATGGGACGAATCCGTACCGGAGAAGGATCGTTTGGTAAATCTGATGAAAGCATTTGAAGATTTAGATATCAATGATTTTGTACGCAAATATACAGACAAAAGTGTTGAGATTAAAGAGCCTGCGGAGCATGAAATTCAGGAGATTTTTGCTTCCATGAATAAGACGGATGCTGCCAGCCAGAAAATGAATTGTGAGTCCTGTGGTTATTCTTCCTGCCGCAATATGGCAAGGGCAATTTATAATGGTGTAAATGTCAAGGAAAACTGTGTACATTATGTCAAGAGTGTTGCGGAGAATGAAAAAGAAAAGATCCAGAATCTGATGGAAGAGGAACAGCAGAAACAAGAAATTCATAATCAGAAACTTGCCGATATTACAGAACAGTTTGTATCTTTGAGTGAAAATATTGATCAGCTGGGTGACGCGAATGAAACTTCGGCAAATGAGGCGACCACGCTTGCACAGCATATTCAGGAGATCTCCAATTTCTGTCAAGAGTTAAACAGTTCATTGGCAACGATCTCTGATTTTATCAATATTTATAAAGCAAGCAATGAGGATATTTCTTCCATAGCAGGGCAGACAAATCTTCTTTCCCTGAATGCTTCCATAGAGGCGGCAAGGGCTGGAGAGGCTGGACGTGGATTTGCAGTAGTTGCAAGTGAGATACGTGAATTGTCCGATTCGACGAAAAAACTGATTGTAGAGAACAATGCAAAAGCAGAAGAAATCATTCCTAAGATTAATGCAAGCATTGATTCTATCAAAGATCTGATTGAAAATATCAATGAAATGAATGAGAAGGTGGCAACGATTGCAGCAACATCGGAGGAAATTTCGTCACAGACATCCTGTGTACAGAGTATGGCAGATGAACTGCGTGATGCGGTAGAAAATATTTAAGCAAATAGAATTGGTTTGCATAAAAAGCAGTAAAAAGGTAACATTACGTTTCCTGCCAATATGATATGACATAAAAAACATCCGGCAGCTAAAAAAGGTCTGCCGGATGTTTTTTGATCAAATAGATTTAAAACTGATTTTGTGTAAATATTACAAGTTCCTGCATCTTTGAGGCAATAGTATCAAGGATATCTGTATTTTTGTTTTCGGCTTCTAATGTTTCGTGTGCATGAGCAGTAAGCTCTTCTGAGATGGCGGAGAGTGTCTGGACGGAATCAGAAATGACCTGGTTGGCATCTTTTAACTCTGAGGTACTTACGGTCAGGTTCTGGATACCACTCTGAATGGAGAGCGTGTTTTCCTGAATCGAGGAGAAACTGTTTGCCGTGTTTTTAGCACTTTCTTTTTCCTGATTGATTCCATCGATCATTTGCTGGATGACTGTGACAACTTCATTGATAGCAGAGGTTACATTCTGGATCAGTTCCGTGATCTTTACAGTGGCTTCTTTTGTCTGGGAAGCCATTCCGGTAATCTCTGATGCAACCACTGCAAATCCCTTCCCGGCATCTCCAGCTCTTGCAGCTTCAATACTTGCGTTTAATGCAAGCAGACTGGTCTGGGAAGTGATACCGCCGATCAGTTCCACGATAGAATGCATTTCTTCCATGTAATGGTTCAGAGTTTCTAACTTTGATGCGGCATCCACGCTGTTTTGGACAGAGGTATCTACCTGGCTGGCGAGAAGCTGCATGGAACTACTGCCTTCTGTCACGATATCTAAAGTGTGTTTCATGTTTGCATCGATCTGCTGTGTTACATCATTGACGATCACAATCTTATCCTGAATTGCCTGTGTCTGGGAACCCTGTTCCATTACGGCATTCGTTGCTTCGGCGGCACCGCTTGATACTTCCTGCATTGCATGCTGTGTAGTCTGAGCTGCAGTGCTCAATTTATCAAGCTCCTGATGGATGCTGTTGATCTTCTGATTGACGTGGTCTGATAATTCAGAGAGGTTTGCCAGCAGTTTTTCGGACTGTGACTGTGATTCCTCTGCATGCTGTATTTTCTGTGCCATATTGATATTTAATGTCTGTGATGTAAAATAAGAATAAATACCGACCATGATCATGATGACAACCTGGATCACGGCATTGTCCTGTCCGGAGTAGCCAAACTTTCCGGTCTGAGCCCCCACGATTGTAATGATGAGACTTTCGATGACTGTTCCGGTATTGATTATGAGAGTGTATTTGGCATCATTATAAACTGAGATGATTAAGATCATCGGGATAACAAATAAAAATACGAGACCGTTGGTTGCAGTGAAGATTGCAAAACTGTAAAAAACAGCGAAACCGATGGCAACAAGATGCCGGATCGCTGGTGTTTCATGTGACTTATTCCAAAAGAAAAACTCTGCAATAACCGGTCCAAAACCCAAAACTGCGAAGATAATGATATATCCCCAGGTTTGAAGTCCGGAAAGCGCCTGCAGGATACAGAAAAGTGTCATGATACTTGAATCAATCAGATGTGCATACATACAGGTTTTGTTATTTCGTTCAAGATCGCTGAAAGTGGTTTGCTTCATAAATAAAGTCTCCTCTTATATATAGTTATTCAGTAGGAATAGTGAAAAAACTTTGGTTCTATTGTACTACTTTTAAGTGGAAGATACAAGAAACTTACGCTGGGCTATTTGAAAATTCTTCTAAATAGGAAAGATAACGTTCCGACAGCTTTACTTTCGTATAAACTTCTGCATATTCCTTTGGCGGGAGTGTATCAACATAATTTTCGGGAAAATCCTTTTTGATTCCGGCAGCCTTTGCGAGATCTGCGGCTTTGTTATATGCCACGGCAGCCTTTTCCTCACTGGAATAAGTGCCGACAAGATAATTGCCATTGATGTGGATCATTGTGCGATATTTTGGGATCCCTTTCACGATATGACGCAAGACACCGTGAAAACGATTGATCACAAGAATATTAGCATAGCGATAGTCGTAAGGATCTCCATTTACAAACTGATAATCTCTTCCGGCAACCGCGTATGGACGGATCCCATAACGTGAAAGAATGGAATACTGCATTCCGTAATCACTGACAAAAAGATGTCCCTGCCGTTTCTGGATCTTATGGCTGGAATAATAGAAAAGATCATCAATATCAAATTTTAATTCCTCATGTTCGGAAAGAAAATAGCTGAAATATCCTTTGCGTAGATAGATTGGATTTTTAAAATAGAGTCCGTTATCACGAATATTAAGTAAAACAATAATTTTTTCATAAGGAAGCGTGTTCTTACGTGAGTAAACATTATCGATGGTTATGGTGTCATCTGAAAGTGTCCTGAATGCTTCCTGATAAGCCAGATGTGCAGTTTTTTCTGAGGAAAAACTTCCTAAACTGATGTGTTTACCGGAATAATTGATGCTGGAACGATAATAGAGTGTTCCATCCTTTTTCGTTGCAGGGAAAACACCTTTTAACATAAAAAGCCTCATTTCTGTCCATTTATTTGTAAGCAAATTTATTTGCATATAAATTTATATATATGCAAATCATTAGGATGCATTGTTGAGATGCAATCAGCATAACACGTTTCCAAAAAGGATGCAACCGATTGAGATTTTGGTAAAATAATATTTTCATACGTTAAAGCATTGACATGAAGCAATCGTTTCCTATATAATGTTTAGAAAGTATTGGGAATCATACGAAAACGTATTGATATAATACCGAACAGTATTAGAACCCCGAAATTTGATTACGATGAATAAAAAGATAAGAGGACGAAGAAAATGGAATTAATGTATGCAAGCACAAGAGACGCAAATGAAAAAGTGACAGCATCACAGGCAATTTTAAAAGGACTGGCAAATGATGGCGGTTTATATGTACCGACTGAGATTCCGTCTTTGGATGTAAGCATGGAAGAACTTTCTAAGATGACTTATCAGGAGACTGCCTATGAAGTGCTCAAACTGTTTCTGACAGATTATACAGAGGAGGAACTGAAAAACTGTATTAATGCTGCCTATGATAGTAAGTTTGATACAGAAGAGATTGCACCGTTGGTGGATGCAGATGGTGCGTATTATCTTGAATTGTTCCATGGTCCGACGATAGCTTTTAAAGATATGGCATTATCCATTCTGCCACATCTTCTGATCACTGCTGCAAGAAAGAACAATGTCAAAAATGATATTGTAATTCTGACCGCTACATCTGGTGATACCGGAAAAGCAGCACTGGCTGGATTTGCAGATGTAAAAGGAACAAAGATCATTGTGTTTTATCCAAAGAATGGTGTAAGTCCGGTACAGGAAAAGCAGATGGTAACACAGAAAGGTGACAATACTTTTGTTGTCGGTATCCACGGTAACTTTGATCAGGCACAGACCGGCGTTAAGAAAATGTTTTCAGATACAGAGCTTGCAAAGGAGATGGATGCTGCAGGATATCAGTTTTCTTCTGCAAACTCGATCAATATTGGACGTCTGGTTCCGCAGATCGCATATTATGTCTATGCATATGCAAAATTATATGCAAACGGTGTGATCGCAAAAGATGAGAAGATCAATATTGTGGTTCCTACCGGTAACTTTGGAAATATCCTGGCTGCATTTTATGCAAAAAATATGGGAATCCCGGTTGCAAAACTGATCTGTGCTTCAAATGAGAACAAAGTCCTTTATGATTTCTTCTCCACAGGTACCTATGATAAGAACCGTGAGTTTATGCTGACAAGTTCTCCTTCTATGGATATTCTGATCTCCAGTAACCTGGAACGTCTGATCTATCGTATTGCAGGAGAGGATGCGGTTAAAAATGCTGCATTGATGAAAGAACTTAACACGACTGGTAAATATGAGATCACACCAGAAATGAAAGAGAAACTTGCCGATTTCTATGGTAATTATGCAAGCGAGAAAGAGACCGCAGATACTATTCGTGATCTCTATGAGAAAACCGGTTATATCATTGACACACACACAGCGGTTGCTGCATCCGTATATCACAAATATAAAAAAGACACAAATGATGCGGAGACAAAGACTGTGATCGCTTCCACAGCAAGTCCGTTTAAATTCAGCAGAAGTGTTATGGATGCCATTGATCCAAAATATGATTCCTTATCAGAGTTTGAACTGGTGGATGAATTAAGCAAGATCGGTAACGTAAAAATTCCGCAGGCAATTGAGGAGATCCGCAGTGCTGAGGTACGTCATAAGACGGTATGCGAAGTAGAAGAGATGCCAGAGGTTGTAAAACAGTTCCTCGGAATGTAAAAAGAATAGAAACGGCTGTGCCTTTGGGCACAGCCGTTTTTACTGTTCATGATAACAGGCACTTTATTGTTTATGATGTACCTGTTTACAGTTCATTATGTATTAACTCGAATATAAAGTGGATCGTGCCAAATGAATAAACAACCGGTAACAGATACGCCTCATCTTCGAATGTAATTAATTCATCTGTCACGACATTTGGAACATCAAGCTGCAGTTCAAGTCCCTGTTCGTTTGACATATTAACGTTGAACAGGCCATTATGGAGATTTAAGAAGTCTTCGAGAGAAGACTGTACATATTCGTCAAAACTGTGAAACTCTTCATCGACATAGCGGGATGCAAATGCAATGCAGGTGCTTTCCGGCATGTCGATATAGGTACGAATGGAAAATTCACCATTGATCTGCTGGCTGATACAATAGTTTGTCGGATATTCTTTACAAAGTTCAGGGCGAACCGGTGAAAAATCATCCCCGATAAAACGAACGAGATCGTTAAATAAGAGATGCAGGAAAGAAAGCTCTCCAGGTGAAAGCGGACGCTCAGCAATAACAAAGAAATTTTCTACAAGGTGATCTACAATATCCTTCGTTTCAGCAGACATATCTGCATCGTAAAGTTCATTCTCAGACTGATAACCGATGATGAGAGACTGGAGCTGCTCATTATTAATAACTCCATCATTTAATAATGCCTGACCAAGAAGTAAGAAATTAGGATTCTGTGTCTGCAGCAGTTCCGTAACCTGAGCTTCCGTCAGATAACCTTCCCGGATGGCAAGTTCACCAAAACGTTTGTCTTCGTGTGTCTGCATGATGATTATGCGGTCCACTTCACTGGCTGACATATAGCCTGCATGCATGGCAAGTGTTCCTAATTTTGGATGTTCGTTATTTGCTTCCTGCATGGCATGCATCAGCTGTTCTTTTGCGATCCCGTGTGATAATAAATAGTTTCCGAAAAATTGAGCGTACATGTCTATCTCCCTTCAAATCTTGAAGTAATAATATGTTCGATCTGATCCGCATTGATCGGTTTCTGAATAAAATCACTGGCACCAGCCTCAATGGCTTCGCGGAGCTGGGACTGCGTACCGACAGAAGAGACAATAATGATAGTAGCATCTGGATCAAAATCAGTAATCTCATGTATAACAGCATTGCCATCTTTGATCGGCATAACGATGTCAAGAAATACAAGCGAAGGGGATTCTTTTTTGTAAATATCAATAGCATCCTGTCCGTTTGCAGCCTCTAAAAATGTTGGTGTGCCAAACTGGGAGAGGATATCCTTTAACTGTTTTCTTGCTAAAATAGAATCGTCACTGATGAGAATTTTTGCGTCATCAAATTTCATGGTTTTTTACCCCCATCTATAAGTATGTTATTTTTATTTTACACTAATCGGCGCAAGAGTTCAATGTTTCTTGACCGAAAATATGGGATTTTATGTAAAAAACAAAACCAAACGTTCAGTTGCACCAATTTTATATTGCGTTTATAATAAAAATATGGGACAAAAAGAATGTCAAAATAAGAAATTTTATGCTGGAGGTTTAAAATGAAAGTAATGCTTGTATTTGACGCAGTGATTCTGCTTTTTGGGATTTATATGGTGATATCGTCACTTCAGATGAAAAAAAGCGGCAGGATCAATGCTATGGTGATCGCTGAGGAAGAGATGAAAAAATGTAAGGATACGGCGGGATTTATTGCATTTATTTACTGGAGAGAGGCGGTGTTTGGAGGAATCGTGGCACTGGTGGGACTGATTGGTATCATCAATGAACTCACAAATTTCCTGGGAAAACTGACACTGCTGGAACTTGTGATTTTCCTTGGATCTTTTTTATGGTTTCAGAACAGTTTAAAGACTGCCAGGGAAAAATTCCTGCATATTTAAGATGCTGATCAGATGGCAGTCACACAGCCATCACATAAGCCGGTTATAGTAATGAATAGAAAAAAATGTCAATTTGTGGGAGAAAATGGGACGTTATGGAACGTATTTTAGTTGTAGACGATGAGGATAAGATCCGTGCGATCATTCGAAAATATGGGGAATTTGAAGGATATGAGATTGCGGAGGCACATGACGGAATGGAAGCAGTCGAAATCTGCCGGAAAGAAGATTTTGATCTGATCATACTAGATGTGATGATGCCGGAACTGGATGGCTTTTCCACCTGCCGGGAAATCCGCAAGTTCAAAGAGATCCCTGTCATTATGCTCTCGGCACGCGGCGAGGAGTATGACAAGATCCATGGATTTGAACTCGGAATCGACGATTATGTGGTAAAACCGTTTTCGCCACGTGAGCTTATGATGCGCGTAAAAGTTGTAATCAGCAGAAACAATAAAAAAGATGTGCGGGACGGACATGAGATCTTTCAGGCAGAAGGTCTGGTTGTTGATTTTACCGGACGAACTGTGACTGTGGATGGCAGGCGTGTGGAAATGTCGCCAAAAGAATACGAACTTCTGTTTTATTTCGTAAGAAACCGCAATATTGCACTTGACCGTGAAAAACTGATCACAGAGGTATGGGGGTATGATTATTATGGGGATGACAGGACCTTAGATACCCATATCAAACTTTTACGGAGCAGTCTGGGTGAATACCGCAAATTTTTAGTGACATTAAGAGGGGTGGGATACCGGTTTGAAACATGAAAAAATCAGTATTAAATGGAGAGTATTTACCTATCTGCTTGTCTTTACCGGAATACTTCTTGTCGTGCTATGGCTGATCCAGATCTGTTATCTGGATTCGTTCTACACCATGATCAAAAGCAGAGAAGCAGAGCAGGTCACATCGGCGGTTGCAAATATACTGACCTCGGATGAGGATGATAAAGACACTCTGATCCATGACATTGCAGCGAAAAATAATATGGCAGTCTATGTGACAAATACGGATGGAGATGCGATTTGCAGCGCAGAGTATATTGTAAATTCCAGACTTGTGGATATGCCGTCGGAACAGGTACAGTATTATTATGAACAGGCAAAAGAACACGGCGGGATTTTTAAAATCGAATATGAGGGCGGGATTAATCCGGAATTCTGGAGTGAAGATATGCCGGAACCAGAAGATGTGGCAGAGGGAGATTTAAAGTGGGAAGATAAAGAACCAATGAAACCTGCCACAGAGGAGGGAACAGAAAACGGTAATGAAGCAGCTGCACCCGGATTCCACGGTTTTTTGCAGAAACGCGGACAGGAACACATTAAAAGTGTGATCTATGTAAAAATTGTAGAGTGTGACGGTCAGGAAGAGATTCTGATGGTCAATACGCAGCTTACACCGGTGGATGCAACTGTTAATACACTGCGGATCGAACTGATATGGATCACTGTGATCATGATCCTGCTTTCACTGGGGATTGCTCTTTTAATATCCAGACAGATTTCCAAGTCGCTGATCCGGATCAATGAGTCGGCGAAAGCACTTGCCAAGGGAGATTTTGATGTGCGTTTTGAGGGGAAAGATTACCGTGAGGTGGCTGAACTGTCCGACACGCTCAATGCAACGGCGAAAGAACTTGGCAAAAATGAGTCCCTGCGGCGGGAACTGATCGCAAATGTATCGCACGATCTGCGGACACCGCTTACGATGATCATTGCCTATGCAGAGGTCATGCGGGATCTTCCGGGAGAAAATACACCGGAAAATGTCCAGGTAGTGATCGATGAGGCCGGGCGCCTGACAAATCTCGTGAATGATATGCTGGATATGTCAAAACTTCAGGCTGGTGTTATGGAAAAAAATGACACAGTATACAATCTGACAGAGAGCATCGAATCTGTTTTAGAGCGCTACAATAAATTAAAAGAGCAGGATGGCTACTGTATTCATTTCGAATATGACGGAAAAGTACAGGTAAAAGCAGATGAATACAAGATTTATCAGGTAATCTACAACCTGATCAACAATGCGGTCAATTATACCGGGAAAGATAAAACGGTGTGGGTACGTCAGAAAATTTCAGGGGATAGGGTGCGGATCGAAGTGACAGACAGTGGGGATGGTATTGCAAAAGAGGCACTTCCTTATGTGTGGGACCGCTATTATAAGGTGGACAAGACACATAAACGTGCTGTGATGGGAACCGGTCTGGGACTTTCCATTGTAAAAAATATACTGGAACTTCATCATGCCGGATACGGTGTGGTAAGCGAACAGGGATGCGGTTCGACGTTCTGGTTTGAACTTAAGATAGAACGATAGCGGATAAAGAACGCTGACCGGCGGGTCAGCGTTTTTCCATTGGAATATATTCTTTGTGTTCTCCGATGTTTTTGTAAGCAGGCCGCATAATCTTGCCGTTGATGGCAACCTCTTCAAGACGGTGGGCACTCCATCCGGCGATTCTGGCGATTGCAAAGATCGGTGTGTAAAGTTCCACCGGAAGTCTTAACATGCTGTAAGCAAAGCCGCTGTAAAAATCGACGTTTGGGCTGACACCTTTATAAATCTGACGCTCATCTGCGATGATTTTTGGTGCTAAGCGTGATACGGCATCATACAGAGCAAACTCTTTTTCATAACCTTTTTCGGCAGACAATTTTTCTACAAAAGAACGGAAAATGCGGGCACGGGGATCTGAAAGGGAATATACGGCATGCCCCATGCCATAGATCAGACCGGCGTGATCAAAGGCTTCTTTATGTAATAAGGCTCTTAAATAACGACTGATTTCTTCCTCATCGCTCCAGTCGGAGAGATTCTCTTTCATATCCTCAAACATACGGACAACCTTGATGTTGGCACCGCCGTGTTTCGGACCTTTTAGGGAACCTAAGGAAGCAGCGATCACAGAATAGGTGTCCGTTCCGGATGATGATACCAGATGCGTGGTAAATGTGGAGTTATTTCCACCACCATGTTCCATGTGAAGGATCAGTGCGGTATCTAAAAGCTTTGCTTCTAAAGGAGTAAACTGGCTGTCCGGACGCAGAATATGCAGAATGTTTTCTGCGGTGGAATACTCAGCTTTTGGCGGATGGATAAAAAGGCTTGCACCGTCATGGTAATGTTTGTAAGCCTGATAACCGTATACCGAAAGAAGCGGGAACAGACTTATAAGCTGTAAACACTGTCTGAGTACATTCGGAAGCGAAATGTCATCCGCAAGGTCATCATAGGAATAAAGTGTGAGAACACTCCTTGCGAGTGTGTTCATCATATCTTTGCTTGGGGCTTTCATAATAATATCGCGGACAAAACTGGTAGGAAGGGTACGATATTCACTGAGCATTTTCGTAAATTCCGTTAATTCCGTCCGGGCAGGAAGTTTCCCGAAAAGAAGCAGATAAGTGCATTCCTCAAAGCCAAAGTGACTGTTTTCCGATGTGCCGTCGATAATATCTTTGACATTATAACCGCGGTAATAAAGCTCACCGTCTGCCGGACGCAGCTTGCCGTCAATCATCTTTGTAGAACATACATCAGAAATTTCTGTAAGACCGACTAAAACACCTTTACCGTTAATATCGCGGAGACCGCGTTTGACATCATATTTTGCATAGAGAGCAGGATCAATTCTGGCACACTGCTCACTGAGCTTTGACAGATGCTGTAATTCGGGGGTGATTTCGCAGAAACGATTGGTAGTCATAAATAACCCTCCATGTTTTTTAATTTATTACTTTATAGCGATAAAGCATTTTTAATTATCATATCATAAGTATTTCTTATGGCACAAGAGTTTTCTGAAAAAACTTTTCATGAAAGCCGTTTTCGGGTAAAATGAGAACAGATCATTGAATGTTATACATAAATCAGGAGGAAAAACAGATGGATATAAAGAAACTGGCACAGGAATCGATTGCTGCAAAAGAATTTGCCTATACGCCGTATTCACATTTCAGGGTAGGTGCTGCACTTCTTACAAAGGATGGCGGGATATACCGGGGATGCAATATCGAAAATGCCGCATATACACCGACAAACTGTGCGGAGAGGACCGCTTTTTTTAAGGCTGTATCAGAAGGGAAAAAAGAATTTGCTGCGATTGCGATCAATGGGGATGCCAATGACTATCTTTATCCGTGTGGGGTATGCCGTCAGGTTATGGCAGAATTCTGCGATCCGGAAACATTTCAGGTAATCCTGGTAAATACGCCGGATGATTTTAAAATATTCACATTAGAAGAATTATTGCCGGGGGCATTCACAAAGCAGGATATTACAAAAGCCACCGGGAAAGAATTGTAAAACATACCAGGAAAACTTGACAGATGCTACGGAAAATAGGATAATTTTCGCAGATATGTTTGAAACCTGAAACAAAAGAGGTAAAGGAGAAATAGACGGATGAAGGAGAGTTATGGAGCAAGTCCCAGTGGAAATTTAAAAGAAGCTGTACGGGGCATCAGTAATCCGGCATTTTTGATTCTGATGTCGAACGCAGAACAGTTTGAAACACACGCAGCTGAACTTGAAGAATTATATCCGGGCGTACCAAGCATCGGATGCATTGGAATGAGTTATCAGACCAGTGTGATGGAAAAAGGTGTCAGTGTGACAGCATTTGAGGGTGTAGAGGCTGTGACGGATGTACTAGAGCAGGCATCCATCATGCCGGTGAAATATATAAGCAGGGTAGAAAAGGCGCTGCAGAAGATAAATGCATCATCTGAAAATACTGTATGTATCGATTTTTGTACAGGAAACGATGCAGCAGTTCTTACGACTATGTACAGTATTCTTGAAAAAAAGAAAATATCACTGACCGGCGGAACCGGGGATGGTGGAAAGGTTTCTGTAAATGGCACAGTATATACAGATGCGGATGTGTTTGCGTTTGTAAAAAATAATGGCGGTAAAGTCAGGGTTTACAAGGAAAATATTTATTATCCGAACCCACAGTACCGTTTTATTGCATCAAAGACAGACCGCAGTAAATACACAGTCGGCGAACTGAACGGAAAGCCGGCAAGACAGGTATATCTGGATACGCTGGGAATCAGGGAACAGGATATTGTCAGCCAGACATTTAAAAATCCGCTGGGAAAAAAGAACGGAAAGGATATTTGTATTATCTCTATCAGGGAAGTGGCAGGAAATGGTCTGTGCTGTTACCGTCAGGTCAATGATTCCGATGTACTTTATCTGCTTGAGACGAATGATTATCCTTCTATTGTCGAAGAAACAGTGCGACAGATCAAAGGAGATTTCGGAAGAATTTCCGGTATATTTTCCATAAACTGTATTTTCCGCTATCTGTTCTTCTCCCAGGAACGTTATATGGATCAGTATTTAAAAACAATGGGATCACTTGGCATGCATGCAGGTCTGATTGGCTTTGGAGAACACTACAACAGCCAGTTTGTAAACCAGACCATGTCCTGTGTGGTATTTGAGTAGGGGGGAAGTGCAGATGTTTCAATTCAAAAAACAGGTAAAAGAGAACAAAGAACAGGTGCTGCATACGGAAGAAAAAATAGATCTGCATCCGGTGATACATGTATCGGACAGCCTGCTTGACTATCATAAAAAGTTATCATTGACGGAAGTAAATTCGCTGGATGAATTACAGGAGATTCAGAATACATTTCAGACTGTTTTAGAGGAAAACAAACAGCTGAAAGAGAAGCTTGGTTCTTTTCATGAGACGTTTGAGACAGTTGGTGAGACATCCGGACAGTTTGCCGGTGTAAGGGAAGATATCACAAAAGCGGTGGAAGAGGCACAACAGAAAGTTGGCAGCTTAAAGGAGAGTTCCGGGGAAGTGCAGGAACATTTTGACGAGATCCAGCGCACATTTGAAGATTTTCAGGCTTCTGTACAGAAAATCAAGGAATGTATGGGACAGATCATTTCAATTGCCAATCAGACCAATATGCTCGCACTGAATGCGTCAATTGAGGCGGCGCGTGCAGGAGAGCAGGGAAAAGGTTTTGCTGTTGTCGCAGAGGAAGTAAAAAATCTGGCAAGTGAGATCAAAAGTCTTGTCAGTACCGTAGATGGAAGTATTGTCGAAGTGGAACAGGATACGGAAAATTTGAATCACAGTATCACAACATCGAAAGAATCGCTCGGAAAGAGTTTAGAGAGTGCAGATGAAACCTATGAAGTGTTTGACCGCATCACAACAGCAGCCGGCGGAGCAGATCAGGTGCAGCAGGAAATCGCAAAGGTGCTTGATGATTCAAGAGAAAAATTAGCCGATGTAAATGGTTCACTAGAGCGTGAAAAAGCAGAGTATGATACGGTATGCTTACACATAGAACGTGCAAATGATCTTGGAACCCAAAAGAGTACCCTGTTTGAAAATATGGAGAATTTACTGGTGCAGATCGCTCCGATTGCAAAAGAGTTGGAACAGAAGAATTGATGACATTATTTTACAAAAACTGATTGACAAAAAAATAACATTGTGTATATTTATATTAGCGGAATTTTTTAAAAAATACCCTGATTATTTTAAAGGAAAGAGGTTAAAGAGCAATGGCAAATATTGATTTAAGCAAGTATGGCATTACCGGAGTAACAGAGATCGTTCACAATCCTTCTTACGAGATGTTATTCGAGGAAGAGACCAAAGCAGGTCTTGAGGGTTATGAGGTTGGTCAGGAAACAGAACTTGGTACAGTTAACGTTATGACTGGTATCTATACAGGACGTTCCCCGAAAGATAAATATATCGTTATGGACGAGAATTCAAAAGACACTGTATGGTGGAATTCACAGGAATATCCAAACGATAACCATCCTATGTCAGAGGAAACATGGGCAGCAGTGAAAGATCTTGCAAAGAAAGAACTTTCAAACAAGAGACTGTTCGTAGTAGATGCTTTCTGTGGAGCAAATAAAGATACACGTATGGCAGTTCGTTTCATCGTTGAGGTTGCATGGCAGGCTCATTTCGTAACAAACATGTTCATCCAGCCAACAGCAGAAGAATTTGAGAACTTTGAGCCGGACTTTATCGTATACAATGCTTCAAAAGCAAAAGTTGAGAACTACAAAGAGTTAGGTCTTAACTCAGAGACATGTGTTGCATTCAACATTACATCCAAAGAGCAGGTTATCGTCAATACATGGTACGGTGGAGAGATGAAGAAAGGTATGTTCTCTATGATGAACTACTATCTCCCGCTTAAAGGCATCGCTTCCATGCACTGTTCAGCAAACGCTGATATGAACGGCGAGAATACAGCAATTTTCTTCGGACTTTCCGGAACAGGAAAGACAACACTTTCTACAGATCCGAAACGTCTCTTGATCGGTGATGATGAGCACGGCTGGGATGACAACGGTGTATTCAACTTCGAGGGTGGATGCTATGCAAAGGTTATCGGTCTTGATAAAGAGTCTGAGCCGGATATCTACAATGCAATCAAACGTAACGCACTGTTAGAGAACGTTACCGTTGATGCAAACGGAAAGATTGATTTTGATGACAAGAGCGTTACAGAGAACACTCGTGTATCTTACCCAATCAACCACATTACAAATATTGTAAAACCTGTATCTTCTGCACCAGCTGCAAAGAACGTAATCTTCTTATCAGCAGATGCATTTGGAGTACTTCCTCCAGTATCTATCCTGACACCAGAGCAGACACAGTACTACTTCCTGTCTGGATTTACAGCAAAACTTGCTGGTACAGAGCGTGGAATCACAGAGCCGACACCTACATTTTCAGCTTGCTTCGGACAGGCATTCTTAGAGCTGCATCCTACAAAATATGCAGAAGAGCTTGTTAAGAAGATGGAGAAGAGCGGCGCTAAAGCATACCTTGTAAATACAGGATGGAATGGAACAGGAAAGAGAATCACAATCAAGGATACAAGAGGAATCATCGACGCTATCCTTTCTGGTGATATTCTTAAAGCTCCAACAAAGAAAATCCCAATGTTCAACTTCGAGGTTCCTACAGAACTTCCAGGTGTAGATGCAGGTATTCTTGACCCACGTGACACATACGCAGATGCATCTGAGTGGGAGACAAAAGCAAAAGATCTTGCTGACAGATTCATCAAGAACTTTGCAAAATATGAAGGAAATGACGCTGGTAAAGCATTAGTTTCTGCAGGTCCTCAGAAATAAATCATATTGATGCGGATTTTGATCGGGTGTGACTGGTTCACACCCGATTTTTTAATTCATAGGAAATTACGTCCTATGAATTAAAAAGCCCTCCGGGCGCGATGCGCATCTCGCGGAGTAGAAGTTAGCTGTAAACAGCACCGCCAGGGCGCGAAAGAGTCGCAAGCGACTCTTTGTTACTTTTTGTTCTAAGGATGGGGTATGTGTTAAAATAAATGACAGGAATTTTATGGAAAAGGGGGGAAGGATTGTTATGCTGACATATGGAATTGACTGGGATGACGTGATCTCGGATCTGAACACCCATGCGATACAGCTTGCCAACGAGGAACATGGTTTAGATCTGAAACTGGAAGATATCAATTCCTGGGAAAATGTTGGTAGGGCATCGGTCATCAAGCAGTATTATCAGGACGAACGCATTTATCAAATGCAGACTGTGACCGATGAAGCCAGAAATTTCATACATGAATTGCAGAAAAAAGGGAAAGTATATATTATCACAGCAATCGCCCCACAGTTTATGAGTCTGCGGGCAAAACAGATATTGACGGCATTTCCGGATTTCCCGGAACAGAATATTATTATGGGGTTTCAGAAGTCATTGGTTCATTTTGATGTTACCCTGGATGATGGTCCGCATAATATTTTAAAGAGTTGTGCAAAATATCCGGTTTTAATGCGGCGCCCCTGGAACGAATCACTCAGTGGGATCCTTTCCGTAAACCATTATGAAGAGTTTTTACAGCTGATCGATCAGATCAAAGAATCGATGCTGTTAGATAAAAAACCGGTTTCTTTACCGTCTGTGATAGCTTTAGTCGGTCCATCCGGTTCCGGGAAAAATGAACTTGCAAAAAGACTTGAGAGAGAAGGAACAGGCAGGATTGTTCATTCATATACGACGGGAACGGCAGATGGAATCCATCAGAGACTTTCCACAGAAGAATTTAAAAATAAAAAAAATGATTTTGTGACAGTAACTGTGTATGCAGGCAATAAATATGGAATATCAGCGTCAGATATTGCCAGAATGATAAAGGCTGGGATAAGTCCGATCGTACCGCTTGATATTGGAGGTGCGATATCCATGAAACGGCTGTTTGCGACCTCGATCTTATTTTGCAGAAGCAGCCGCGAAAAGATGATTTCAAGTATTTTAGAAAAAGATATCAGTAATCAGGAAAAGATGTACCGCTTATTATCGTTGGAAAATGAAATTGACAATGAGGAACTCTGTGACTTTTCCATACGGACAGATGATATGGAGGAAGCTGTTGAACAGGTAAAGCAGCTTTTGTCAATAGAGAAAATAGATAGAAAGTAAAACAAAATTTGGCACTAATTTATAGTTGCGAAATAGGGCATATTAAAGTATAATAAGACTATCAAAAACGGCCTGGGATGTGCGACACCCTACATTTTTGAACCTACATTTACTTTTATGGGATTCTTATATTCGAAGGCAGATGTCAAGCCATCAGTACTTCGGTACGTGAGCAGTGGAAGACAGAAACCAGCGTGCGGTTACCCACCTAGCGGTCGCTAGGAGTCAAAAACGTAGGAAACGGCATTTTGGGTTTATACAAAAGATCATATGGTACAGAAGATTTTTAAAGTACAGAAGAAGTAAAGAGTACAAAAGAAAGTTTACTGTACAGAAGAATATTCGGTATACAGATGAAAAATCATTGATATACAAAGGAATATTTAAAAATACGAAGAGAAGCTGCTTTGAAATATAAGCAGCTTCTTTTATGTAATAAAATGACGGAAATCAAAAGTATTTGATACAGAAACGGAGATTAGTGTGAAAAAAAGAAATATGCCAAAAATTTCGGCAGTAGTATTGGCGTTTTTAATTTGTGTGTTTGCGGGCATACTGATAGGAAAACTGAAGGAAAATTATGATCCGGAGATTTTCTCTGAAAATTATATCGGCATTGAGGAAGTAAAACAGGAGCTGACTTTTACTGTATATTCACAGGAAGAGTGGGACGAATGGTTTTTGGACGGGAAACAGGATTATCTGACACAGTCGGTGCTGGATGAACTGTTAAAAAGACTTGGAGTTTCGGAACAGATTGATTTTTCGGTAAAAAGAAAAAATGCCGCCGTTTCGCGTACAGAATGGAACCAGGTATATACGCAGATTCTTGGGTTTCTTGATATGGAACAAAGCGTAAAAAAAGAAACGCTGCTCGTGTTAAACCGTATGGAAATGGAAGATCAGACGGTTCTGGTCACGAATCAGGGAGATTTTTATACGAAACTGCAGAATACATATTTTACGGACTGGATGTCCTATGATGTTTATATAAAAGAGGATCAGTGCATTGGAATTGCACAGGTGTCAGAGCAGGAACAAACGATTGAAAATGCATATCTGAAATCCTGTCAGGATGAAAAAATCATTTTTTTATTTGCAGGTGCCGTCTATGAAAAAGAATTGCAGGAAAGTGGGATATCCTGTGAACCTGGAGTCTGTGATCTGGTATTTCAGGGTGGAGTGATTAGTGCGATCAAAACGAAACAGGATACCATACAGGGACAAATGTTATCCTATGATGATTCAGAGATCGAGATCGAAAATTATGGGAGAATCCGTCACAATGGAAAACTTCCGGTTTACCAGACCTATGGGGATGTGTCTGAAAAATCCATATCGGATGTCGTTTTAGGCAACATGAAAGTTTCTTATGTGACAGCGGGGAAAGAAGTCTGTGCAATCCTTATTTTACAGCCGGCTGATATCAAAAATATCCGTGTTCTTCTGCTATCGGATGGAGGAACAAATACCCGGAGTGATGTTTATCTGAAGTGTTCGACAAAGACGAATATAACCTGTGGCGGTGAAACGAAAAGCGCTGAATCTGAGGAATTACTTCATCCATCAGATGCACTGACGATGGCACCGGGAAAAACCTATATCGTAAAACCGGAGTCGGAAGACGGTAAGATCTATCTGTGCAATGGAGATGGAACGGCTGTATCAAATGGTTATGCGGGGACGATTGAGGTGCGCGGTACAGAGAATGGATATACAGTTGTCAATGAACTGCCCTTAGAGGAATATCTGTATGCGGTCGTGCCGAGTGAGATGCCGTCAGGCTTTTCTCCGGAAGCACTTAAGGCACAGGCGGTGTGTGCGCGCAGTTATGCCTATATGCAGCTGATGCGGGCGGATCTGGCGGCTTACGGTGCACATATCAATGACAGTACCTCTTACCAGGTCTATAACAAAGTAGAGAAGACAAAGGAGTCTGTCACCGCTGTGGATGCGACATGCGGGCAGGTGCTGACCTGGAACGGAAAGGTTGTGGAGGCATATTATTTTTCGACTTCCATGGGTTACACAGACACTGCGGAGATCTGGAATGTGGATGATCCGTCGTCCTATGGTTATCTGAAAAAAGCATGCTTAAACCAGGCAGATTCTGACATAGATTTATCGGATGAAGCTGTATTTTCCAAGTATATCAAAAACAGCGCAGACGGTTATGACAGTGATATCCGCTATTACAGATGGTTTGCAGTGGCAGATTTTTCAGATAAGACAGAAACGGTAAATGAGATCTTAGCGGCAAGACATTCCATTTCGCCAAAAAATGTGTTATATTATGAATCTGACGGTACGACGGAGATGGATATCGCCGCTGCCGGGGAGAAAATGGGAGATATTACCGGAATGTCAGTGGAAGCAAGAAGCAGTTCCGGTTCGATTCTTACATTAGTTCTTAACTATGAGAATGGCATTGTGAAAATAAAAACAGAGTACAACATCCGCAAGATTTTAGGTTGTATGGTGAAAAAAATCGTCTACGCAGATGCAACGGAATCAGAGAATATTACGATGCTGCCAAGTGCATTTTCAACCGTCGAGAAACAGGAAAACGGGACATATCTGCTGTCCGGCGGTGGTTATGGGCACGGACTCGGAATGAGCCAGAATGGGGCAGACGGAATGGCAAAAGCCGGTATGGGCTATCAGGATATCTTAAATTATTTTTATCAGGATATTACCGTGGAAACAATCGGAGAGATGGAAGGAAAAGAGACATTATGATCTGGAAGATTATAGGAAATGTGATGTCGTTTATGGGAAAATGTAAACGGGATAAGATCAATGCATATTCTGCGCAGTCTGCGTTTTTTATTATATTATCACTGATTCCGTTTCTTATGGTTTTCTCATCCCTGTTACAGTATACTTCCGTGACAGAGGGGACGCTTTTAAAAATCATTGAGAGAGTTATGCCGGAATACATAGCACCATTTCTTATTTCGCTGATTGATGAGGTATACAACAGATCAGCAGGCATTATTTCCATTACGGCGATCGTTGCAATCTGGTCAGCAGCAAAAGGTGTGCAGTACATGACGGATGGACTCAATTCGGTCAATGATCTGGAGGAAACAAGAAATTGGCTTGTACTGCGGATGTGGGCAGTTGTGTATACAGTGATTTTTCTGGTTGCAATTGTGTTTACGCTGTTAGTCATTGTTTTTGGCAATTCCCTTCAAAAATTAGCGTCACAGTATATCCCACTGCTGCGGCATGCGGTAGATCTGTTGTCCCATTTTCGGGGACTTATCATGCTGGTAATGTTAATCGTTTTCTTTGATGTGATATTTACAGCACTGCCAAATAAAAAACTAACCTTTAAAAGCCAGCTTCCGGGCGCGGCAATCTGCGGTGTGGCGTGGTATATTTTTTCTATCGGTGTTTCCATCTATGTGGATTATTTTAACGGTTTTTCCATGTATGGAAGCCTGACGACAATCGCCCTCATCATGCTGTGGCTCTATTTCTGTATGTATATCATGATGATGTCAGCGGAGGTAAATGTTATTTTTAATGACAGTATCCGCAAGTGGCTGCTCAAAGAGAAAGAGAAGAAAAAGAGAAAAAACTCTTGAACTAATAAATTGCCTGTGTTACAATCCAATACAGAGTGAAAATAAAAAGGCATTGAACGTGATTAGTAGTGCACTATAATTCTTTCAGAGAGAGTGGGTCACCGGCTGAAAACCCATTTAAGACAAGGTAGGAATCGAAGTTCGCACGGGAGCTGCATTTGCGAAATGACAGTAGCAGATGACGTCCATGCACGTTACGCATGTTAAGAGCTTTTTGCCAGTATTCATGGCAGAAAGAATCAGGGTGGTATCGCGGAATCATTCGTCCCTGGACGAATGACTCCGCGTTTTTTGTTATTGTAACAAATCCACTACAGGAAATTGTGTCACAAAAATAATCTGTGAAACAAATATCTGAAAGAAATAATGCAGAATGGAGATTATCATGAAAGAAAAATTGCAGAAAATCAGAGAAGATGCGATCCGCCAGATCGAAGCATCCGGCGATCTGTCAAAATTGAATGATGTGCGTGTTGCAGTTCTTGGAAAAAAAGGAGAACTGACCGCTGTATTAAAGAGCATGAAGGATGTCAGCCCGGAGGAGCGCCCGTTAGTCGGACAGCTTGTCAATGAGACGAGAGAGAGCATCGAGAAGATTTTAGATGAAACAAAGAAAAAATTAGAGGCAGCGGAGTTAGATGCAAAACTGCGCAGAGAAGTTATTGATGTGACACTTCCGGCAAAGAAGAATAATGTCGGACACCGTCATCCAAACACGATTGCCTTAGAAGAGGTAGAGCGCATCTTTACCGGAATGGGTTACGAAGTGGTAGAGGGACCGGAAGTAGAGTATGATTATTACAACTTTGAGGCTCTTAATATCCCGGCAAACCATCCGGCAAAGGATGAGCAGGATACTTTTTATATTAATGATAAGATCGTGCTTCGTACACAGACATCTCCGGTACAGGTCCGTGAGATGGAAAAAGGACATCTTCCGATCCGTATGATCGCACCGGGCCGTGTATTCCGTGCCGATGAGGTAGATGCGACACATTCTCCGTCATTCCATCAGATTGAGGGACTTGTCGTTGATAAAAAAATTACATTTTCTGATTTAAAGGGAACACTTGCAGAGTTCGCAAGACAGTTGTTCGGACAGGATACCAAAGTAAAATTCCGTCCGCATCATTTCCCATTTACAGAGCCATCTGCCGAGATGGACGTGACCTGTTTTAAATGCGGCGGGAAAGGATGCCGTTTCTGTAAGGGTGAAGGATGGATTGAGATTTTAGGCTGTGGTATGGTACATCCGCGTGTACTGCGCATGAGCGGCATTGATCCGGAAGAATACTCAGGCTTTGCTTTTGGTATCGGATTAGAGCGTATTGCACTGCTCAAATATGAGATCGATGATATGCGTCTGCTCTATGAAAATGATCAGAGATTTTTAAATCAGTTCTAGGAAAAAGATAGGAGAATATAGCATTATGAATACTTCATTAAAGTGGATCAAAGACTTAGTTCCAGGCCTTGACTGTACACCACAGGAATATATGGATGCCATGACATTATCCGGTTCTAAGGTAGAAGGATATGAGAACATGGATGAGGATCTTGACAAAATTGTGATCGGACAGGTAAAAAGCATTGAGAAACATCCGGATGCGGACAAGCTTGTCATCTGCCAGGTAGATATCGGAACGGAGACAATACAGATCGTGACAGGTGCTCCGAATGTGACTGAGGGGTGCAAAGTACCGGTTGTATTAGACGGTGGAAAAGTTGCAGGAGGTCATGACGGCAGCAAGACCGAGGGCGGTATTAAGATCAAAAAAGGAAAACTGCGCGGTGTGGAGTCAAACGGTATGATGTGCTCCATCGAGGAACTTGGTTCAAACAGAGATATGTTCCCACTTGCACCGGAAAACGGTTTATATATCCTGCCGGAAGATGCTCCGGTCGGAGAGAGCGCTATCAGTTATCTTGGATTAGATGACACGGTTGTGGAATATGAGATCACTTCAAACCGAGTAGACTGTTTCTCTATTTTAGGTATTGCGAGAGAGGCGGCAACTACGTTTGGAAAAGAGTTTGTTCCTCCGGTTGTGACAGAAACAGGTAATAATGAAGATGTTAACGATTACATCAAAGTATCTGTAAAAGATGATAAGCTCTGTTCCCGTTACACCGCAAGAGTGGTAAAAAATATCAGGATCGCACCGTCACCGGAATGGATGCAGCGCAGACTGCGCGCACAGGGAATCCGCCCGATCAATAACATTGTAGATATCACAAACTATGTGATGGAAGAGTATGGACAGCCGATGCATGCCTATGACCTTGACACGATCGAGGATAGAGAGATCGTTGTGAGACGCGCTGCAAAGGGTGAGCAGTTTGTGACTTTAGACGGTCAGGAACGCACCTTAGATGACTCTGTATTGATGATCTGTGATGGAAAAAAAGCCATCGGTATTGCAGGTATCATGGGTGGAGAAAACTCCATGATCACGGACAATGTAAAAACAATGCTGTTTGAAGCTGCATGCTTCGATGGAACAAATATCCGTCTGTCAGGAAGAAAGATCGGTCTGCGTACAGATGCTTCCGCAAAATTTGAAAAAGGCTTAGATCCAAACACAGCGATTGAGGCAATGAACCGTGCATGCCAGCTTATAGAGGAGCTTGGTGCCGGAGAAGTTGTCGGCGGCGTTGTGGATGTTTACCCGAATGTCAAAGGGGATAAACGTATTCCATTCGAGCCGGAGAAATACAACAAACTCCTTGGAACGGACATTGCAAAAGAGACAATGCTGGCTTATTTCTCAAAGATCGACCTCGGTTATGATCCGGCTTCGAACGAAGTGATCGTTCCATCCTGGAGACAGGACTTAGAGTGTGACGCCGACCTTGCAGAGGAAGTGGCAAGATTCTTCGGTTATGATAAGATTCCGACCACACTGCCAAGCGGTGAGGCTACCACAGGAAAACTTACCTTCAAACTCCGCATCGAGGCAGTAGCAAGAGAGATCGCAGAGTTCTGCGGATTTTCACAGGGCATGACGTATTCCTTTGAGAGCCCGAAAGTATACGATAAATTATTACTGCCACAGGATTCACCGCTCCGCAAAGCGGTTGTGATCAGCAATCCGCTCGGAGAGGATTTCTCTATCATGAGAACGGTTTCCTTAAATGGTATGCTGACATCACTTTCCACAAACTTTAACCGCAGAAATAAAAACGTGCGTCTGTATGAACTTGGAAATATTTACCTGCCAAAACAGGTACCGGTAACAGAGCTGCCGGAAGAACGCATGCAGTTTACACTTGGTATGTATGGAGAGGGTGACTTCTTTACCATGAAGGGTGTGATCGAGGAGTTCCTTTACAAAGCAGGAATGAAGCTGAAACCGGAATATGATCCGGAAGCCGGAAAACCATTCTTACATCCGGGACGTCAGGCAAATGTTGTCTACGATGGCACTGTGATCGGTTATCTTGGTGAGGTTCATCCGACGGTTGCTGCAAATTATGCAATCAAAGAGCGCGTTTATGTTGCAGTACTTGATATGCCTGAGATCGTATCCCGCGCATCTTTTGACCATAAATATGAGGGAATCGCTAAATTCCCGGCCGCAGCCAGAGATATCTCCATGGTTGTTCCGAAGAAAGTGCTTGCAGGCGATATCGAGAAGATCTTCGATGAAAAGGGCGGTCAGTTCTTAGAGAAATACGATCTGTTTGATATCTATGAGGGAGCACAGATCAAACCGGGATATAAATCAATCGCATATTCCTTATCCTTCCGTGCAAAGGATAGAAACTTAGAGGATGCCGATATCACCGGTGCAATGGATCGAATCGTGAAAGCACTTGAACATGTTGGTGCAGAGTTAAGAAAATAGGATTGAGAATCATGGACGTAAAAGATTTTTATTATGACCTGCCACAGGAACTGATCGCGCAGGACCCGTTAGAGGACCGTTCGAGTTCACGCCTGATGGTATTAGATAAAAATACCGGTGAAGTGACACACCGTGTTTTTAAGGACATTACAGAGTATATAAGACCGGGAGACTGTCTTGTTATTAACAATACGAAGGTAATTCCTGCAAGACTGTACGGAGTGAAAGAGGGCACAGAGGCAAAGATCGAGATCCTTCTGTTGAAACGTAAGGAAAATGATATCTGGGAAACCCTTGTAAAACCGGGCAAAAAATGTAAAGTCGGAACAAAGATCAGCTTTGGCGATGGACTTCTGACCGGTGAGGTCATTGATATCGTGGAAGAGGGAAACCGTCTGATCCAGTTCCACTATGAGGGGATTTTTGAGGAGATTTTAGACCAGCTTGGACAGATGCCGCTGCCGCCTTATATCACACATCAGCTTCAGGATAAAAACCGTTACCAGACGGTATATGCAAAGTATGATGGTTCTGCCGCTGCACCGACAGCGGGACTCCATTTTACACCGGAATTATTAAAAAAAGTAAAGGAAATGGGTGTGGAGATCGCAGAGGTGACACTTCATGTAGGACTCGGTACATTCCGTCCGGTCAAGGAGACAGATGTATTAAAACACCATATGCATTCGGAATTTTACCGGATCGAACAGTCCGAGGCAGATAAGATCAACCATGCAAAAGAGACAGGACATCGTGTCATTGCGGTGGGAACGACCAGTACACGTACTTTAGAGGCAGCATCGGACGAGAACGGTTTTCTGCGTGAGACGAGCGGATGGACAGAGATCTTTATTTATCCGGGTTACAGGTTTAAAGTCATTGATTCCCTGATTACTAATTTCCATCTGCCGGAATCCACACTGGTAATGTTAGTTTCAGCACTGGCAGGACGGGAACATGTGTTAAACGCATATGAAATTGCTGTGCAGGAGAAATATCGTTTCTTTAGCTTTGGGGATGCTATGTTGATCACAGATACTACGATTTAGGTAAATTGTGAAAAATGGCAGCAGGCACAGATGAAATGCAATGAGTGAAAAAGTTACGAAAGAGAAGGTGTATTGCGGAATGGAAGAAAAAAGACACCATAATCGTTTAAAACTTGACGTTTCCATTCAGTTAGAACGTCTGACAGAAGATGGAACGACGACATATGATTACACGCGGGTCGCAGTTACGGATATTTCACGCGGTGGAATCGGTTTCCAGTCTGATGAACCTTTGAAAGTGGGGGCATATTATAATACCAGGATCCAGATATGGACGAAAGAGGTGATCGACGCGGTCATTGAGATCGTGCGTAGACAGAAAATGGAAGACGGAACTGACAAATATGGGGCAACTTTTATTGGGATGTCTGATACAGATGCAATAAAAATTGATATTTATCAGGTATTTCGTGAAGCATAAAGAAATACAATCGAAGAGAGTCTGTCAGATTATTAAAAAATGATCTGTCAGACTCTTTTTGAAGTTATGCTTCATAAGAACTTACTGTAATCGTATAATCGCCTGTACCTTCCACATAAGTGGTTCCATCAGTACCTTTGATGGTAACAGCATTGCCGTCTTTATCTGTAATAGTTCCCTTACAGGTTATAGAGGAGAGAGTGCTGTCTCCATCAATGATCCAGGTAGAACTGCTGTCAATAGTCAGATCTGCATAACCGTCACCGCCATTTCTGGCATTGCTCTCATCCTGAACAAAACTTCCGGTCCAGATACTTTTATTTTCAAGGGTAACGTCAAGCTGGCTGATGCTGTCCCAGATGATCTTTCCTGCCATGGTCTGGGCATCAGTGGTAAATTCACAGTCAGCGCCATTGTCACCGGAAGAACCCCAGCCTCGGGCATTGCTGTTTCCGGTACATTTTAACAGGAAATCATTGGAATCAGAATAATTTAAGTCCACATCGGATAAATAAAATGTACTTTCTGTGTTGGTGGTGTAGAACATGCCTCCGTTTTTGGAAGTCAGACTGCCTCCTGTCATGGAAAAGTCACTGTTTCCGACTTCGGAATCACCGGACATGCTCTGATAGAGGATGACGGTCCAGTTACAGTCATTCTGCTCGTTTTCCGGAATGTTGCCGGTCAGATCACAGTCTGTTAATTTTAAGGAGTTTAAGCCCTCGATACAGACTGCTTCGGATCCGTTGGCAGTTAAAGCTGCATTTGAGATAGAGATATCTGCAGTACAGTAAACAGCCGGGGATCCGGTTCCGTTTGAAGTGTAGCTGCCGCCGTCTACGGTCATGGTTCCGCCGCCACGGTCACTCCGGATTGCAGCAGAAGATTCGCCGTTCGTTGTCACGGTCAGATTTTTTGCAGTCAGGGTACCACCGCCTGCAACATGAATACCGCCGGAGGTATCCTGTTTGGTTGTGATTGTGCTGTCAGAAACTGTGACATTTCCGTTTCCATAAGAAAAGATACCTGCACCACCGGCAGAGTCTGTCGTGATCGTCGCATTGTCTATGGTTACTGTTCCGTCAGTTACCAAAAGACCCGCACCTACTCCGTAAAAACTGGACGAATCGCCACCGATACTGTCGGAGGAAGTGCGGTCTAATGTGATATCTTTTAAAGTAACGTTTGCGCCATTTGAAACAAGAACCGCATTTTCATCGGATCCGGTGGAAGAGAAAGTCTCATCGGAAACTTCGGTGTCTTCCGTATATTCTGTTACGGCATCGTAAGATTCCGGCTGGGCGGAAGCGCTGCCTCCCGGAGCGCCTCCGCCTGGAGTGTCACCTCCATGCTGACCGCTGACATTGTCAGAGATCGTTACAGTTGCAGCGTTTCCATCATCATCTAAGGTGATCGTTACCATAGTACCTTCGGATAAAGCGGAAAGTGTTGTTTCTTTTCCATCTTTGTCATAATAGATGGTAGAGTCGGTCAGATTGATTGTCTCGGTTGTCATATTGCTCATATCTGGAGCACTGCCGTTGCCATCACTCGGCGGATTGCCAGGTGCGTTGCCCTGATCATTGTTATCAGAGTCAGGTTTGTCAGCCGGAGCAGAACCATTGCCACTGCCGTTGGTGCCACTCGGTGGATTGCCAGGTGTCTCCGTTGAATCATTGCTGTCAGAGTTTCCGTTGTCTGCCGGGGCACCGCCATTGTTATCACTCGGTGGGTTACCCGGTGCTTCGCCCTGACCGCCGCCCGGCATGGCTGCAACGGTGATCGTGCTGTCAGTAATTTCGGAAATCATTCCGGTTACTGTATTTTCGTCTGATTTGGCATCAGTGTCTTCTGTAGATGTTCCCACTGTGTTTTCCACGGAAGAAGATGTGTTTGTATTGTCGCCTGTACTATTGTTTGTACTGCCACATCCGGAAAAGAGTAGTGTTCCTGCCAATGCGATACATAATAATGCTTTTTGATATTTCATAATGTTTGTCACTCCTTTTTTGTTGATAGCTGTATTGTATCGGTGCAATGTGACGATTAGATGAAGCCATGCTGGAAGCTGGGTGAATTTAAAGAGAAGTCTGTGTGGAATAGAAAAATTGGACGAAAAATGTGATTTAAAAAATTTTTTTAAAATTTATGAAATTTACTATTGTAGATTTTTGAAAAGTGTGCTAAACTATATTTGTATCCATGAACTAGTTTATAATGTAAACAGTTCAACTCAAGAGGCTGTATTCTGATTCACGTCAGAATATGGCTTTTTGACTGTCTGGAGTTCTTTTTGGGATGTTCTATAATCCGGCATTTCGCCATTTACCCCAAATTTGAAATACAAGTGTTATATTTATATAAGAAAAAATCACAAATAAAATCTTATAATTGCAGGTACTTATACATTAACGATTTATGAGATCCAGTATTCGACCAGTAGCAAATTTACGAAGCAGACCACAAAGACTGTAAAAATCGCGAAAAACAGTACAACTTCCAAAAAGATTACGAAGCTGAAAGCAAAGAAGAAATACTATGTACGCATCCGTACATATCAGACTGTCAAGGTCGGGAAAAAATCGACAAAGATTTATTCTGGCTGGTCGAAAGCAAAGGTGGTCACCACGAAGAAGAGTTGACATTATTACCCGGAATTGATACTATGATAACGGAATGAACTGTTGTATTAAAAAGTCCTTCGCCATAAGGCGGAGGATTTTTTTGGAAAGGGAAGCGGATATGAGACCATTACCAGTTGGAATTGACAGTTTTGAAAAATTGATTTTAGAAAAATATTATTATATTGACAAAACACTGTTGATCAAAGAATTATTAGATCTGAAAGGTGAGGTAAATCTTTTTACCCGTCCCCGTCGTTTTGGCAAGACACTGAACCTGAGTATGTTACAGTACTTCTTTGAAGATACGGGTGATACGGAACAGAATAAGAAAAACCGTACATTATTTGACGGCTTAAATATTATGCGGGCGGAAGAGACATATACTTCCCAGATGGGGCAGTATCCGGTTATTTTTCTGACGCTTAAGTCTGCAAAACAGAGAAACTTTGAGGCGGCATATTTTAAACTGAGAGAAGAAATTTCCGGGGAATTTAAGCGTCATGAGAAACAGTTGATGAGCGGTGATATCCCGGAAGATGACAAAGCATTGTTTTATGAGATTGCGTCAGGAAAAGTGGATAGGGAGGTGTATTCCGGATCTTTAAAGATACTGAGCAGACTGTTGTATCAGGTGACAGGAAAAAAGGCGGTAATTCTGATCGACGAATATGATGTTCCGTTGGAAAATGCATATTTTTCCGGCTTTTATAATGAAATGATCGATTTCATCCGGTCGTTATTTGAATCTGCATTAAAAACCAATGCATATCTCCAGTTTGCAGTCATTACCGGTTGTCTTAGAATATCGAAAGAAAGTATTTTTACAGGCTTAAATCATTTAAACAGTATTTCAATTCTGGATAAGCAGTACAGCGAGCATTTTGGGTTTACGGAGCAGGAAGTGAGACAGGCAATGATTTCCTATGGCGTGGAAAACCGTTTTGAGGATATGAAAGAGTGGTATGATGGATATTCTTTCGGGAACCGGGAAGTGTATAACCCATGGAGTGTCATCAAGTTTTTATATGATCTTGTGGCGGATCAAAATGCATTCACACGTCCGTACTGGTTGAATACCAGTTCTAACGATATTGTAAAAAACCTTGTATTGCGTGCGGACAGGGAAACAAAAGGGCAGATTGAGATGCTTCTGGCAGGAAATACGCTGGATATTCCGGTTCATGAGGAAATTACTTATGCGGATATTTATGAAAACGAAGTGAATTTGTGGAATTTTCTGTTTTTTACAGGGTATCTGACAAAAGCGGATGAATATATGGATGATGGTATGATTTTTCTAAAGGTCCGCATCCCGAATCAGGAAGTAAAAATGATTTATAAAACTACGATCCAAAACTGGTTTCGGGAGACAGTGAAAAAAACAGATTTTCACGATCTGTATCAGGCGATGGAAACAGGAAATGCGGCGCGCATGCAGGAGATTCTGAATGAACAGTTATTGGCAACGATCAGTTATTATGACAGTGCAGAGAGTTTTTATCATGGTTTTCTTGCAGGAATTTTAAGCCAGAGCGGCAGTTATCTTGTGGAGTCGAACCGTGAGTCGGGAAAGGGAAGATATGATCTGATGGTAAAGACTCCGTCGCTCAGGGGCAGGGCATTTATCATAGAAATAAAAGTGTCATCTGGAATCGATGAGCTGGAAAATGATGCAAAGAAAGCTGTACATCAGATCTACAAAAAAGGATATAAAGAAACACTTTTAAAGGAAGGTTATAAGAGAATCGATTGTTATGGAATTGCTTTTTACCGGAAAGACTGCGAAGTGCTGTATGATGGAAAATAATATAGAGTGCAAGATGTTTTGATATCCTATTTTCATAAGCTGAAAAACGCCGTACGGTCATTCTGAATCTGACCATACGGCATTTTTTATCTCTCATAAATCGTATAATGATGTTTCTTAAGCAGCGCAACCGCCAGCGCTAATGATTCCCCGTCATACATTTCCAGTCTCAAAACACCGCCCTCAAACTCACGGTTGTGAATGATCCCGATATTTTTGATACTTAAATTATTACTTGCAAGGATCGTAGCGACGGTTGCGATTCCACCGGTTTCATCGATCAGGTCTAAGTACAGTTCGTAGACATTCTTGAGAGCCCCTTTTGCTGTGATCGTAATGGAATCACGGTAATCTTTGGCGGCGGTAAAGGCATCTAACAGCGCAGGTGAATCTGCATCTGCGATATTTGTGCGCATAGTTTCTAAAGTATGGATATAGCTGTCCAATAACTTTAAAATCTGTTCCTGATTGGATAAACAGATATTTTCCCACATGACAGGGGATGAGGATGCGATACGCGTGATATCTTTAAAACCTCCGGCCGCGATGGTTTTCATAATTTCATTTTCGTCATCTGACTCCCGCACTAGGTTCACGAGGCTGTATGCGATCACATGCGGAAGATGACTGATCGCTGCTGTCGCGTAATCGTGCTGTTCATATCCTAAAACAAGCGGAATCGCGCCGAGGGAACGAACCAGTTCTGTCAGCTCTTTCACAGCAGTGGAAGGGCTCTTCTTAGTCGGTGTGATAATATAGTAAGCATTCTCTAAAAGAGTCTCCGAAGCGTTGGAAAGACCGGTCTTTTCAGAGCCTGCCATCGGATGTCCGCCAATAAAGTTTGCTTCAAGTCCCAATTTTATGACTTCTCTGTGGATCTCCGTCTTAACACTGCCGACATCCGTGATGATGCAGTCCGGTGAGATCACATCTTTCAACTGCTGCAGATATTCAATATTTTTTTTAGTCGGCGTGCACAGAAAAATGTAATCGCAGTCTGCGAAATCCTTCAGTTCACATGGTGTATTGTTTACGATCAAATGTTCTTTATATGCTTCGGCAACCGTCTCAGCATGATGTGCGGTTGCAATCATTGTGAGTTCCGGATGAAGTGCATGCAGTTTTTTGGCAATGGAACCACCGATGAGCCCGAGTCCGATAAAGCCGATTTTCTGAAGTGACATGTATGGAAATCCCCCTGTTAGATATTAAAGTTCTGTTCTCATAATTCTTTACCTATCATAGACATAAATCACAAGAAAGTCAACACGTTAAAGTATAAAAGTGCATATTGCATGAAAAAATAATCAAAGTATGGATGAAATGTGAACACTATGTAAACATTCCATGCAAATGGTTATAAATTATTTAAAATGCATACATAATATATAAACAAATTTCGGTTAATATAAAAATAGTTAGTAAATATGAATAAATAAGTTGTAATAAACGTCTGAATTTAGTAAAATATAACCATACAGCGAATGCCGTTTAGAGGTATCGACTAAAAAATATGTATTGGAGGATTTGCTATGAACGTTTACACAACTGATAAGATTCGTAATGTGGTTCTGCTTGGACATGGTGGATGTGGCAAAACAAGTCTCGCCGAGGCGATGGCTTATCTTGCGGGGATGACAACACGCATGGGAAAAGTTGCCGATGGTAACACGATCAGCGATTATGACAAAGAAGAGATCAAACGTCATTTTTCCATCAACACATCCGTGATACCGATCATTTGGGGTGATACCAAGATCAATATCCTTGATACACCTGGTTATTTTGATTTTGCAGGGGAGGTAGAAGAGGCAGTCAGTGCTGCGGATGCAGCAATTATCGTAGTATCCGGTAAGGCAGGCATTGAAGTCGGCACAAAGAAGGCATGGGAGTTATGTGAGACATACAAACTGCCGCGTATGGTATTTGTTACAGATATGGATATCGACGAGGCAAGTTACCGGCAGGTCGTAGAAGATTTACAGCAGCTTTATGGCAAGAGAATCGCACCTTTCCATCTTCCAATCCGTGAAAATGGACAGTTTGTCGGATATGTCAATGTATTGCAGCAGCGTGCAAAACGCTGGAAAGACAACGGCGAAGTAGAAAAGGCAGAAGTACCGGAGTATTCCAAAGAGAATCTCGGTATCTGCAGGGAAGCATTGATGGAGGCCGTTGCGGAGACGAGCGAAGAATTTATGGATCGCTATTTTGGAGGAGAAGAGTTTTCTGAGGATGAGATCCGCCAGGCACTCCGTGTCAATGTATCCGAAGGCAGTATCGTTCCAGTACTGATGGGTTCTAATGTTCTTGCACGCGGCATGTATACACTGATGGTTGACATTGTAAAATATCTTCCGAGTCCGGAAAAACGTCCCTGCACCGGAATCAATGCAAAGTCCAACGAGGTATACAATGCAGACTATGATTTTGCAAAACCAAAATCAGCTTATATTTTTAAAACGATTGCAGACCCGTTTATTGGGAAATATTCATTGATCAAAGTTAATTCGGGAGTCATAAAAACAGATGATCTTCTTTACAACCAGCATAAAGATACAGAGGAAAAAATCGGAAAGATCTATGTACTCTGTGGCAATAAGCCCGAGGAAGTAAAGGAGCTGCATGCGGGAGATATCGGAGCATTAGCGAAGCTGACGAAAGCAGCTACCACAGATTCCCTCTCTACCAAAGCGAACCCGATCCTGTATATAAGAACACAGATCTCCACACCATATACCTATAAACGATATAAGGCGGTCAACAAAGGAGATGAAGATAAGATCTCGCAGGCATTGCAAAAACTGATGCTCGAAGATCTTACATTAAAAGCAGTCAATGACAGTGAAAATGGCCAGACATTACTTTACGGTATGGGTGACCAGCACCTTGATGTTGTGGCAAGCAAGCTGTTAGAGAGATATAAAGTTCAGATTGAACTGAAAAAACCAAAAGTAGCATTCCGGGAGACCATCCGTAAGAAAGCGGATGTGGAATATAAGTATAAAAAGCAGTCCGGCGGTCATGGACAGTACGGTCACGTTAAGATGACCTTTGAACCTTCCGGGGATCTTGAAACACCATATGTATTTGAACAATGCGTTGTCGGCGGAGCAGTTCCCAAAAACTTCTTCCCGGCGGTGGAAAAAGGAATCCAGGAAGGAGTTATGAAAGGACCGATGGCAGCTTACCCTGTGGTAGGAGTAAAGGCAGTATTATATGACGGATCCTATCATCCGGTAGACTCCTCTGAGATGGCATTTAAGGTTGCAGCTCTTCAGGCATTCAAAAAAGGCTTTATGGAGGCATCACCGATCCTGTTAGAGCCGATCGCATCCTTAAAAGTTGTTGTACCTGATAAATACACAGGTGACATCATGGGAGACTTAAACAAGCGCCGCGGACGTGTACTTGGAATGAATCCGACAGAACACGGTTATCAGGAGATCGTAGCTGATATTCCTTACGTGGAATTATATGGATACAACACAGATTTACGATCCATGACCGGTGGAAGCGGAACATTTTCCTATGAGTTTGCAAGATATGAGCAGGCACCTTCTGATATCCAGGAACAGGAGATTGCAGAGCGGGCAGGCAAACTTGATAATACGGATAATTCTTAAAACAGCTTTAAAAAGCAGGTCTTCCCGGAACGCATTAAAAAACACGGACTGGTTATAATATCAGCCAGTCTGTGTGACTAAAAAAGAGGCAGGGAGGAATTGATATGCGGTTTGGCAGAAAAATTTGCAAAGAATTATTTGTAATTTTATATGTATTTATTTTTCTTGTAAGCGATCCGAAACTGGTTCGTGCCTGCAGTATTATCATTCTCCCGAATACCTCTCAGGAGACAATTATAAGCGATGACGTTACATTAGATCTTTTTGATGGACAGGATCCATCGGAGTATCACATTGTATATGAAGTAAATGGTGGTATTAACAGCTGCGATAATCCAAAAACACTCAAAAAGGAAGAACTGCCTTTTACGCCGGATGTGCCGGTTAAGGTCGGGTACAATTTTGCCGGCTGGTATGCAGACTGTAATTATTCCAGAAAGATCACACAGATTAATGAAGAATGTCCGGAAAACATGGTACTTTTTGCAAAATGGACGAAAAATATTGACAATCATTATAATGTAGAGATGTATTCCTACCAGACAGGTACGATCCGCGACAGCAGTCAGAAAGAATTGAAGGAATGTTCCTACACTTTTTTAGATGATCTTTCTATTCCGGGAATGCCTTCTACCAGAGAAAAAGATTATAAGGATAATCTGATCAGCAGTTCCAGCCAGTGTATGCAGGGGCTTTGTTTTACACCGGATTACATCCTTATTACCGCATATTCAGAAGACAGGAAAAATCTTGGTTCACTGATGGTGTTTGACCGTGAGAGTGGCGAATATCTGGTGACGCTTGGAATGAAAAAAGAGAGTCATCTTGGCGGTATTGCTTTTGATGGTGAAAATGTCTGGATCTGTCATTCAAATTCCAATACATTAGAGCGTATTTCTTATGAATATATCACGAAAATTGCACAGGATGCACCGGGATATTGTATCGATGCATCTGCATTGTCAGATGAATACCATCTGAAAAACACACCGTCCTGCATTACCTGTTACGGTGGCAGACTCTGGGTGGCAACACATACCAGATTTTTTGACTCTGAAATGTATTCTTACAGCTATGATAAAGAGGCTGATAAACTGACTGCAGTCAGTAGCTATAATCTTCCAAGCAAAGTACAGGGAGTAGCGTTCGATGATAACGGATCAATCTATTTAAGTACTTCTTATGGAAGAAATAATTCTTCTTATTTAAAAGTTTATGCCTCCCTGCTGGCATTGGATAAAAAACCGAATGAGCCAAAGGTGAAAGTTGAGATGCCGCCTTGTTCAGAGGAAGTTGCCATTGCGGATAATATGGTATTTGTTTTATTTGAGTCAGCAAGTGCAAAATATTTTGAGGGTACAGATGGTATGGGAAAAAGTCCGGCGCCGATCGATAAATTATTAGAGGTAAGTGTAGCTTCCATCTGGTAGACTTGAGAAAATGTTAAGAAATTATAAATAAATATGCAGGTACAAAAGGGGTGGAGTGTTCCATCCCTTTTTTCAGTTAAGAGTTAATTTTGCTTCCGGTCTTTCATGAGCCGGATGATCTTATCGGCCTTCTCAGATTCCTCTTTTGACATGTTTTGTTTTAACAGAGTGACAAGCAGCTCTGTTTCAGGATCTGTGAACTGGATATTATTTGTCTTTGCAGCATTCATGGTGCCAAGAAGAAACGGCATCATGTCTTTAATGTTTGTCGGTTTTTCTTTTGATGCAAAGTTCATTAGAAACTGCAGTTTTTCCGGGGACATATTTTTCAGTCCGGGATTGTTCCAGAAATCATTTTCCATATTTTTACTCCTCGTATAATAAGTGTATGACCAATAGAAATGATGGTTATGCACTTATTCTTTCTATAGATTTA